>CAVROP010000053.1:0-15221 GCA_963722675.1 uncultured Acidobacteriota bacterium | reverse complement strand
TTCGGTCTAGGCGTGTCTGGGGTCTTTGACTACGCAGGTCCGACCCCGGACTCGCGTGGCGCCCTGAGTCGTGTTGCCTTCCGCCGAACAAACAGCGTCGGCACCCTGATTGCACATTTTCGAAGCTCGATACCCAGCCCACCTATTCCCCTGTTTACGCTTCACTGCGCACCTCGCGGCACACAGCGCAAAACTCGGGGCCGAGCGGGTCGCTAATCCTTTCTCGTGAGAAATTTGCATTCTCTGCTTCCTGCCGGTTTATCCCGGCGCACTCGTCCTTTGTTTTCATACACATTCTCGCTTTGTTCCGTCAATTCTACAGTCGAAGGGTCGAGAAGTTGAGGAGTTGAGAAGCCAACGGCCGTTTCCCGAACTGTGACTGGGACTTTGTGCCGGCTCTTGCCGCTCAACTCTTCAACTCCTCGACTCCTTGACTTCTCGACTTTCTTGGCCTCATCCTTTGTTTTCATAGACATTCTCGCTTTGTTCGCCAAGAAACCTGTGTCAACGATCAGCCTTCACCTCCAGCCATGCCGTTCCCGGATGGCGCAGACCCCGCTGTCCGGGTCTGCGCTGTCCCGAAGGGACAGGTCAGGCGATCGGCTCAATCTGACCGAACTGCGCTTTCGGTGCATCGCAGACGTTCACAGGCAACGTCTGCCCGCCCGCGGCCCTTCCGGGCAGTCGAACGCCCGATTCTAGCCTATAAGCTTAGATGTGGTTTGCCAAGGAATTTCCCTGTAGCGGGGTATTTGGGCGCCTCAACGGACAGTTTGAAGGGCTGGCGCGGACCGGAGCATCTTGGGGAGAAACGGTTCCTGACACGCCTTTCTCTTTGGTGGGGAAAGGCTTTGCTTGAGAAAACCGTGGTGTCATCACCTGCGGTTACTTCTCGTCTTACGAGACGCCAGCCATTTTTTTATAGACTGCGGGCTCTCTCCGGAGCGCTGCCCCGCCAACAGACCCGCAACAGTCAAATCTTCGTCCAGGTCGGGCCAGTGGATGTAGGCGCCGTCTCCGAAGATTTCGAAATGATTGCGCTCCTGCGGCGTCCCATGCCAAAGGCGGGGGAACCAACCGAGAGGCACAGCGATCGTCCGGCCATCTACCAGATCGACCGTCAGCCCTTCGTCGCTCACCTTGACCGATTTGCCTCGTGGCTCCTGGACTTCCACGGCCAAAGAACTCATACCAACTCCTCATCAGTCGTTCGCGATGCTCCTCAGCGAGCTTCACGATTATGCTCAATTCCGGGAGGAACAGCGTCAGGAACCGTTTTTCTCCGGGGCCTGTGGATGCCAAGGGCGGTCAGAATTTTTGGGTAGTGTCTTAAAGTTGCGTTGATGGATTCGAAAGAAACCTTGCTTCTCTCACGGCCACGCCTTAACCTGAAAGCATGAAAACCGAATCGAACCGGCAAAGCCTCGAAGCACTCAAAAACATGCTGTCTGAAACCGACCTGCTTTTGTCCACCACCACGCCGCTTCCTGAGAATCGCACGCCACGATGCCGCGAATTGCTTAGCGACGCGCTGGCGCTCACGGATGACTTGCTCAAACAGAAACAGACAGCGCCAGCCGTCGCCATGGGCCACAAGGGGGGCAGCACGACCGCTCGACGTCACGGCTCGGAACACTATCGCCAGATGTCAGCCGCTCGCAAGACGCACGGCGGGGGAAGGCCGCGCAAGACGGCCTGACTGTCCGAAAATCTCAGTAAGGTCCGATACCTCTTCCCAATCTCCTTCGGCACCGCCAGCCTTAGCACGCAGAGAGAAGAATCGAGCCGCTTTCCCTTTCTTCCATGTTGCCAGCAGGATTCCGCAAGCTCCGTGATACTGAGCCACTGAGCGGAGTCGCACACCATCCATTTCTGTGGGCCTTGCGGCAGAACCACCCTTGGTCTGGATGAGGATAATCTGAAAGGTATCCCCGCGTTTCGTTCCGTGGTGCGGTTTCCCATGATCCTTCCGAATCGCAATCATGTCCACCACGCCAGTCGATTCTCCGCCTTTCGGTCCGGCAAACGTCAGTAATTGCCAGTGCGGCCACGGCGCTCTGGCAACCGCTTGCCGGATGCGCACCTTGGCCATGGTAACTGCCCACTTCGCGTTTTGGGTTTTGCGCCTCGTGTCTGCTGCTTTCCTGCCCGCGCTCTTTTTGGTTTTCATGCGCGGCATTGTACACCAAAAAATAGTGCTTGATTTCTCAAAAGTTCGTTTCTAGTGTGAATCGGGAAAGGTACTACCGACATGAGTCAACGTTGCCGCGAGATTCTGACCGTTGAGCAATCCGCTGATCTTCTCCAGTGCTCTCGGGTGATGATCTACCAGTTAATTCACACCAGGAAATTGAGAGCTACGCGGATTGGCGGGAAATACTGGCGCATTGCAAGGAGCCAAATTCTCAAGCTCTGCGGCCATGAGGAGAGGAAAAGGAACTAAGACAGAAACGGCCAGCGAACTCGCCTAGGAAACGTAATTCGCTGGCCGTCCAATTCGAGGCACCCCATGAATAGGACGCCCGAAGTGTCTACAATACGCTGCCGGTCACCACCAGTCAAGCGCTAACTTTTCAACGCACTCGGTTGCAGGTGGACGGCTCCGCTGTCCGCCTGTAACCTGCTCATTATAAGCCAAATAAAGTTGCATTTTCAATGCACTTTTCTCTTGACAAACACCAATCGTTAGCTGTATAATGTAACCATGATGAGCGATAAAAAATCAATCCCGACAATGACTTGCGAAGATTGCAATATCGAATGTCAACGCTTCGGAAAGCACCGCAACGGCTTGCGGCGTTTCCGCTGTCCGAAGTGCAAACGGACCTTCACAGAGGCTCACACCAAGACGCTGGACGCTATGAATATCCCTTGGGACAAAGCGTTGCTCGCCGTCCGAATGCTGCTTGGAAGGCAACTCGATTCGCAGCACCGAAAGAATCAGCGGACTCAATCGGAATACGATCATGCGCGTTTTGGTGCTGGCGGGAGAGAAGGCCGAAAAGGTTTCAGAGCAGATGATCCGCAACGTGCCGGTGAGCGAAGTTCAGGCTGATGAAATCTGGTCGTTCATCGGCAAGAAGGAAAAGAATGGTCAAAGCCGGTGATGACGCGACCTTGGGAGATGCCTACTGCTTTACGGGAATCGAACGCAGCACCAAGCTGGTTTTGGCGTGGCACCTGGGACGCCGCACCGCTCGCGACACTGAGGCATTCATTGAAAAGGTGAACGAAGCCACGGCGGGAAACTTCCAGATCACTACGGACGGCTTTGCGGCCTATCGTGATGCCGTCAGTCTCAGCTTGGGAACCCGCGTTGACTTCGCACAACTCATCAAAGTGTATGCCGCGTCACCCGAAGGCGAACACCGCTACTCCCCTTCGGAAGTAGTTTCAACGGAGGTGGTGCCAGTCATCGGACACCCCGACCCGAACAAGATTTGCACGAGCCATGTCGAGCGCCAAAACCTGACCATGAGAATGCAGATTCGCCGATTCACCCGGCTGACGAACGCTTTCAGCAAGAAGTGGGAGAACCACTATGCGGCGCTCGCTCTGTACTTCGCCTATTACAATTTCGTGCGAATCCACAGTCTCTCCGCGTTACTCCCGCCATGGAAGCCGGACTCACAGATCACGTATGGACATTGAAGGAATTGCTGAGTAAGATTGGCTAGTGGACTAAAGAGGACTGAGCTTTGACCTGGATTGATGATAAACTCGACGAACGAGGCAGGCGCAAAGAGCGCGAGGAACTAATTCTCTCCCACGCTGAAGAAATCTTTGATAACTTGTGGAAGGAAATCAAGCGCTGCGTTGACGAAGCCAGGAGTAAGCAGATTCCCGTTTCCGCGAATGGCTCTCCCTATGAGCGCGTAATACTCATTCCTGATCCAATTCAGCCTCCACGAGCATTTGGCGAAGAGGTGAGCCGATCAGCCGTATCGAGACGCCTGCGCATTAAATTAGAAAAGGACGCCTCAAAGATTACGGTGGACGGGGCGCCATACACGATCACCTTCGACGTGTGCGAGGACAACGTAGTCTGCCTAAAAGTCAACGGCAAGCCCACATCCTTGCCAGATGCCGCACGAGCAATCCTAGCGCCATTCCTTTTCCCGGAATTAAGCGAGCCTGAGCAAGGCTAGCGATCCGTCTGGAGTAAAATATTTCTCCGCCATCAACGCAACTTTAAGACACTACCAATTTTTGCGGCCACTTGCGGGCGCCATGGAACACGCGGAGGATTTCAACAACATAATTGCGCACGCGGTAGGGAACCAGGTAAGGGGTATTGGCGACAACCAATTCGCGAGTGTCCTCGACGCGCCCGGGGCGGCCCAGGCCGGGATGCTGAGCAAGCAGTTCGACGGTCCGCGCGATCGTGTCGACCACGCGGGAAGCGGCGGCGGGATTATCGAGGGCGATGAAGGCCGCCTCGGCGGCAAGGTTGGCGAGAGCACGCTTTAGCCAGCGGATCTCCAGCGGCCTATCGGCCACGGCCCCTCCGCTTCGGGTTCGTCCACTTCTTCAAGACGCGGCGGACGTCTTCCGGTGAGGCAAACTCGTCCCGGTCGGCTTCCGCCAACGCCTTCCGGGTTTCCAGGATTTGCCACTCGTTCACCTTCACATACTCACGAATGGCTTCGGTGGCCACATACGAACGGCTGCGGCGCTGCGCTTTCGCCAACCGGTCAAGCCGCTCGCGCAGGTCGGGCTCCAAGCGCACTGTCACTACCGGAATCGTTGCCATGAGGCACCCCTAACACAACTGAATACATAGTATTCTACCCTTTCTATATGGGAAATGACATCGGCCCATAACGTCAGGAGAAACGGTGGCAGCGGGACACCCTCCCCGATCTCTGGGGTCCGATAGACCCCATCGGGGTCCAGAAATCGGACTCCCCAAGGGAGAGTGCTGCCTCCTACAGTGGGCGTATTGAGCCGCTGGCGCAAAAGGAAAGGATCTGCGCTGCACTCATTACTTCTTGAGCAGGCTCGGGCGATCGCCGCTTGGCTCGTCACCTGGGCTCTTGGACAGAGCGTTTTGGATGATCTGCAAGTCGGTGGCGGCGTCGGCAGCGTGGAAGGTGTAGCGCTTGGCGCCGGCGATCTCGACGAAGAATCCCTTTCCGCCATCCGCCGCACCGGTCTTCTTCACCGCAGTCAAGGGATGATCAAACGAATCGCTTCCGCTACTGGCCCGGTATTGAATTTTGCCGTCTCCAACGAGAAGCGTGCCGCTGCAGCCGCCGACCAGGTGTTTATGTTCGACGGCCATAGAGGCGAGCAGCTTGGGGGCAATGCTCACGATGTGCCCCGCCGAAAAGCTTATGGTCTGCTTGAAGTTGTTATAAGGCTTCAACACGATTTCGACCGAATGATCGCCCGCAGCCAGAGGAGTAATTTCCAGGCGTCCTTTTGAATCCGTCTGGCCCGAGGCCTGGCCGTCGATGATGACCTGGGCCCCGGCCACTGTCTGGACCACCAGTTTGGGAGGGAGCAACGCGGGGGCTGCCGGGGTCGCGCTCGCCATGGCGACATCGGCGGCGCTCAGATGGACGCTTCCGCCCGCCGCGAATTGTCTTTGCAAGTCCTTGGGCTTGAACTGTTCCCGCCGCAGTCCGATGGTGTGCGCTCCCGGCTTGATGTTGGAGGCGGTAAAGCTGCCATCCTGTTGAACTGCGCCCAGAGAAGCGCCATCCAGCAGGACGTCCGTCTGGGGCATGGCTCCGACGATGACCAAAGAAGCCGCCGAGAGAGCGGGTTGGAGCTCAAAGATAAGTTTCGAGGCCTGCCCTTTCAGAATATTGACATTCTGGGCCGGCGCCTGTTGAAAGCCGTCTTTAACCACCGAAACCGCATACTGCCTGGGCGCGAGATTGGCGATGACCAGTTGCCCGTGCCTGGTGAGACGCGGGTAAGGCTTGCCGTTCAAAAGAACCGTGGCGCCGTCCTGGCCGGCCACCACGAGCAGGTTGCCCACGTCGCGGTCGGCGCTCAGGAAAACCATCAGAGAAGGCGTGGGGCTCAACTGGAAGCTGATTTTCTTTTCGTCGTTGCCGGTGCCCACGTCGAGGTCGTGTGTTCCCGAAGCGAGACCGGGAAGCGGCAAGGGAGTGGAGCTGAGCGAGCCGATGTCTTTACCATCCAAGGAAGCTGCGATGGGTCCATAGCTCGACACAACCTGGCCGTTCTGCGGGCCACTGGTGACAACAATCGCCTTCAGGTTCTGGGTCTCGAGAGCGCCTTGAATTTGCGGCATTGAATCCGGCGCACTGGCCACGGAGATCTTCACCTGGGAAGTGCCGTCGCCGATCTCAAGCGCGTGCTGTCCCTCTGAAAGTTTATCCAGACTGAACTGGCCTCCCTCGAGTTCGCCCACTTCGTTTCCGTCCAGAGTCAGCTTCGCCTTTTCCAGGTCCGTATAAACCCGCAACTCCGGCAACTGGGGCACGGGCGGAGGAGCCGGCGCGGGAGCGGGTGTGGGTACGGTCACCGCCTGCTGGGCCGGGGGTTGTTTCAGAAAGCGGGGCACCAGCATTGCGGCGAGTGCGGCGAGTACCAGCACGACCACGCCGACAACAACCCACAGCATTTTCTTGCCCGCCGGCGGCCGGACGGATTTCTCCAACCAAGGCTCCTGAGGCGGAGGCTCAAGCCGCGGCGCCTCCGGCTGACTTGGCGGTACGAGCGGGGGAGCCGGCGGCGTCACGGGAGCGCGCGGAGTTGGAGAGACCGCAGGCCAGGCTCGGGCTTGCGCGGCCTCAACCGGCGCGGCCGGGCTGCCGCGGTCGGAGACAGGGGTGGGACCTGCAGAAGAAGGCATCGCCGCAACGGGCTTGTCCGGCGAGACCGGCGGCTTGGCCGGAGCCGGGGGAGTGGGGAGGGGCGGCGCGCCGGAAACCCCTCCAGGCGCCGTACTCACCGTTAGATCATCACCGCCCAGTGCAGGCGTAGGCATGGGCCCGATTGACTCGAGCGCCTCGATCCTGGTGGAAACGCGGCGGGAGGCGCTGGCGACAGCGGCCTCGAATTCAGAATCTCCGCGGTAAGGAGCGGAGAGCGACTGAATCTCTCTAGCCAGCGTCTTCAGGACAGCAGGTTCCGCAACCCTTTGCGCTTCGCTGTTGAGGCGGTGCAATTTTTCCAGGTCGCGATGGCGGTCTTGGCGGTGACGCGTGTCCTCGAAATCCTTGGACAAAGTGTTGAAAAGTTGCGAGAGGCGAGGATCAGTGGGATGACTGGTCAGAGCATCTTTGACTTGAGTGAGAGCCCCGCTGAGGTCGCCTTGGGCCTGGGCGCGCCGCGCCTGGGTGACACAGAGTTGAATGAATTCTTCTTTCTTGCGGTCCTGAGCGAGGGTGCGAAGACTCTTGGCAAGGCCGTGGCCGGGGTCGAGATCGAGGGCTTCCTGAATCAGCGGCTCGGCGGCGCGCCAGTCCGTGTCCAGAAGGTTCCGGGCGCGTTCCACCAGCGCCTCGACGAGCGCCTGCTGGACCACTGAGCTGCGCTCATCCTGACGATGGGCTTTTCGCAGCACCTCGACGCCCTCCTGGAATCTTCCGGCGGCCAACTTCTCCTGGCCCTCCGCAAGCAAGCGCAGAGCCTCGCCCACGCGGTCTTTGCCTTGCTGAACCAACTTCTCGAGTTCCTTCAGCTCGGCATCGCCGGGAAACTCCACGTCGGCCTGGCGCAGCAAACTCATCGCGCGGTCGTAGTCCCCAGCGCCCATCTGCTGGTCAATCTGCTTCACCCAGCGCGATTTGCCCTCGACGCGGGCCTGCTGCTCACGCCGCTTGTCCAGGCGGTCGATCTCGAAGCTCAATCCGGGATATTGGCTGTAAATGGTCCGCAGTATTTCCCATTGAGCCAAGGCGTCAGTGAACTGGCTGCGCTCCTCGTGCAGGCGCGCCTTGGCGACAATGGAATTCACCAAATCGCGTTTTTCGCGCGTCAAACTCAGGGCGCGTTCAAAGTGCTGCTCCTGGGGATGAAGATCGAGGGCTTCTTTGAGGATGTCAACCCGCTTGTCGAGGTTCGGCTCAGCCTCGACGCGGCGGTCAACCTCCGCAATGCGCGCGGAAAGCTCCTGCCGCTGCTTCTCCTCGATGTCAAACTTTACAGCCTGAAAGAGGGCATGGCCTGGGTACTTGGAGAGATACTGATCGCAAACCGAGAGGCCGGCCGCGAACTTACCTTCCGCGAGCAGTTTTCGGGCCTCCGCGTAAGCGCTGTTCATGGCGTCGTGCTCGGAACGGACCTGGTTGTAGAGCGAGCGGTAGGAGGCCGCCCTTTCGGGCGCGGAAGAATCCGGAGCCTGCTCGTCAAGCGACATGACCTGTTGCAGCTTGCTGAGGGCGGCGCTCACTTCGCCGCGGCTCCAGGCCTCGACGGCCCCTTGGTAGAGCTGGTGCTTTTCAGCGTGGACCCGCTGGTATTCCTGCTCCTGCCAGTTGACTTCGTTGAGGAGCTGCCCGACCCGGTTGTCCTTGGGTTTCAGTTGCAGAGCGTTCTTCAGCGCTTCCCGGGCGTGGGCATAGGCATGGTTGGCCAAGTGCTGGCGGGCGAGACTCAACCAGTCCTCGATTTTTCCCACACTCCTTTTTTCCTCGATTTCATTCTTCAGGCTCAGAGCCCCGGCGTGGGAGGGATCGAGTTCGAGGGCTTCCTGCACCTTCTGCAAGGCCAGCGGGTATTCCTGCCCTTCCATACGGGTCTTAGCGCTTTCCACAAGCTGCTGAATGCGCTTCTGGCGCACGGCCTGATCGACTTTGACGCGAAGCATCGCCATGTCGTGGTCGATGTGGCCTTCCGCCTCGAGTTCCGCCAGGATCTCGACGGCAAATTGATAGTCGGCCTGCTCGAAAGCCTTCCTGGCTCGTTCCAGGCGCGGGCGGATTTTTGCCGGGTCAAAGATCTCGATCGGCTCGTTGCGCATGGCGCGTTGCAGGGTATCGCCAAAATCGCGCGCGGTGGAAAAACGATGGTAGGGCTGCTTCGCCATGGCTTTGTGAATGACCCTGGCGACGGTCGGACTCACCATGGGGTTGAGGTCGGAGGCAGGGGGCGGAATGTGATGGAGAATGGCTTGAACGATGTCATGTTCGGTCGAGCCTTCGAAGGGGCGGCGTCGCGTCAGAGCTTCAAAGGCCACCACGCCCAGCGCGAAGATATCCGACAGGGAGGAAGCAGCCTTCATTTCGGCTTGTTCCGGAGCCATGTAGAGCAACGTGCCTTTGAGGCCGGTGCTCGAGTGGCTGTCCGCCGTATGAGCCATTCCAAAATCAATAATCTTTACCGAGTCATCTTCCAAAACGATAATGTTTGACGGCTTGATATCGCGGTGGACGAGGCCCTTCTCGTGCGCGGCGTGAAGTCCGCGGCAAGTCTGGGAGATGATGTCGACCGTCCGCTCCACCGTGAGACGATGGCTGGCGGACTTGATCAATTGGCCCAAAGACACACCCGGCAACATGGGCATAATGAAGAAAGGCTTGAGACCGCCTTCGAATTCGAACTCGCCAATGTCGATGATCTCGACGATGTTGGGATGATTGATGTGGGCCAAGACTTCGTATTCACGGTGGAAAAGCTGCAGCGCGCCGGGATCGGAAACGTCCAGCAAGGTCTTGATGGCGACGTTGCGCCGCAAGACGGAATCAAAGGCCTTATACACTATTCCCATCCCACCCCGGCCCAGAATTTCCTTGATCTGATAACGCCCTTTGAGAATCGCTGGAGAGTCCATGTGAGGTTACCTTGTCGATCGTCAACTACATTGCCGCCGCCCGGCGCATTGGAGCGTGGCCGGACAACCGGCGGGCTGCCGCCTTTGAACCCCGAGAGTAGCGCAAGCGGCTGCGAGAAGCAAGCCTTCGGCCAAGGAAGCTGGCAGCCGCTGTTGATGAGGGTTGCAACTCGCGGGGCGCACACAGATGACCCCGCTTAGCGAGAAGGTCATTCAGGAGAGCCGTGCTTCGGGGGACCAGAGCCTTGCCTCAGAGCAGGCGACGGAGCCGCCGGGCAGAGTTCCGCACCGCGAGCCGAAATTGCACAGGTGCGGTTGCCGGCGGCGCTTACTCAACGTCCGAGACTTTCCCCTTCAGAAACGTGATCTTGAGGTCCTTGTAAACGTAGATTTTCTTTGCGCCCAGGTCCACGATCTTTTCCGGCTGGCCAAGGGCGGCGACCACCTCATCGGTAGTCTGGCCTAACTGAATTTGCGGGGGAGGGGCGGGCGCCTGGGCTTGCTGCCCGCCTGCCTGCTGATCCTGCTGCGCCGCCGGCTGACCCTGCTGGCCGCCAGACTGATCCTGCTGGCCGCCAGACTGATCCTGCTGGCCGCCAGACTGCTGGTTGTCGGCACCGGAGCTGGAGTTGTCGATCGAAAAGACCTCTGCAATCTTATCTTCGACCTTCGGAGACGTTGGCCTTTTCCAGGTAACCGGCGGGGAAATGGAAGTCCACTTCCGACTTGTAGTAGGTTGGCGGATCCGTCTTGTTGCAGGTGTCGCAGGCTATCACTCCGATGTCAACCTTCTCGTTCTTCAGATCCACCATGAGGGACGACGGGTAGACCTTATCTCCTTTCTTAAAATACTGTGTGTCGGAGTTCGTTTTGGAATCAGGCACGGCACTGCCGCCAGGAATGTGGCTCTTCAGCATGCCGAAGCCGCGTTTCACGCCCTGGCCCCTTCCCTGCGCGCATAAAGTGCCCGGCGGCGTGAGGGTGGTGTTCTCATATTTAGCAGGACAAGCCTTCATGGAGCTCCAGGGAACTCCCAGGATTCCGCCCTTCTGAATGGCCAGTACCGTGCCCTCCTCGAGCACCGTGGGACCGTTCGAGTCAGAGCCCATTTTCACGAACTTGTACTGTGCTTGAAGCTGCTCCTGCAAGGAAGGCGGAGCAGCCGCTTGACCGGCCGTGAGGGAGCACGGAATGAACGCGGTGACAAGCATGGAGAGAATTGAAACGGGGGTTGCGAGTCTCTGTCGCATGGTTATGTCCTCCTTCAGAGATTGGCCGTCCTGCCCCTCACTCGGGACTCGCGCGGAGCGCGCGGACGACCGCAAACAGGGATGAGCCGGGCGTCTTTGAGCCCGGCCCTCCCCGCATGCAAACCGTAAACCTGTTACCAGGTCCGACTGGCTCCTGGCCAGCGAAAAAATCCCAGGGGATCGCCGGACCACTACTGGTTCTGCGAAACCTGAGCCACCGTCTGATCGGCCTGCTGCTGCTGCTGTGCAAGTTGATCCGCGGCGCTCGAGTCAGGCGCCGGAGGTGGAACTTCTCCAGCCATCGTGCCGGTGTCGGGAGGCTTCGGCAAGCCGCCTTGGCCGCCCTTCTCCGCCAACGTCTTCATCCCGGCATCCAGTTGTGCCTGGAACTGATTATGCATTTCCTGCAGGTCCTGGACGCCGATGGCCACGGTCTGCCCGGTGGGGCAATCCGCCTTCTTGGTGCTCTGGATGCTGGCCGTGACGGTTTGATTGTCGTCCGGCGTGTCCGAGAGGCGCATCACTACGTCACCCGCGGTCAGGCTGCATTCCTGGCCGGACGCGGGCACCGTGACGTTGAGATTGGATGCCACCACGAAAACACGCTCGGACGGATTCAAGGCGTCCGGCACCTCTTCGGCCGCGGACGCGGACGCGGGCGCAGCTCCCTGCGGAGCAGCCGCCGCAGCCTTTTCGGCCGCGAGTTGCCGTTGCACCTCGTCCGCGATGGCCTGTTTGATTTCAGGCGTGAGCGGAGTCTGGGCACTCGCCTCTGCCGCGTCTTCGGCAGGGGGCGGAGCGTTGGCCCCAGCGGCTTGAGCCGCCGCCGCGTTGGCGACTGCCGCATTGGCCGCTGCCTGCGCCTGGTACGCAGCTTGCAGATTCGACGCGATCAGGTAATCCGTCAGCCAGAGTGAGGCCGTGGCGTACACCGGGTAGGGAGTGAAGTACCCGCCGTAGGCCCCCCACCAAGGCGAACCTGCCCAACCCCAGGCCACCGGGCTGTAATAAACCGGCGCCACCCAAGGGTTGTAGGCCCAGCCGTAAAAGGCGGGATGGTAGTAATAGGCGGGGGCATACCCGTAGAAGCGCGCGCCGTGGTAGTTATAGCCGCGGTAGGCGTACGCGTAGGCATGTCCGCCACGGTAGTAAGTTCGTTGATAGTACGCCCGGCCACCCCGGTTGTAGTAAGAACGCTGGACGTAACCGCCGCGTCCGTGCCCGTAGGTCACGACGGTACGGCCATTACGCTCCGCTACAACGGTTCGACCGCCCCCGTGAAGACTCTGATGAATAGTCATTCCGTTGGCATGGACTTCCCTAACCCTGCCGCCAGGACCACGGCTCACCTCCGCCTTGCCGCCACCTCGCAGGGAAACGTTCGACACAGTGCGCCTCGGCGCGGTCGAATGAGCGCCTCCGGCGGTCGCGGCATGAGCACCTCCGGCGGTCGCGGCATGAGCACCTCCGGCGGTCGCGGGATGAGCGCCTCCGGCGGTCGCGGGATGAGCGCCTCCGGCGGTCGCGGGATGAGTGCCTCCGGCGGTCGCGGGATGAGCGCCTCCGGCGGTCGCGGGATGAGTGCCTCCGGCGGTCGCGGGATGAGCGCCTGCGTTGGTGGTAGGCCGCATGCCGGTGTTAGTCGCGGGCCGAACGCCCGTGTTGGTGGTTGGCCGCATGCCCGTGTTGGTTGTGGGCCGAGCGCCCGTGTTGGTGGTTGGTCGCATGCCCGTGTTAGTCGCGGGCCGAGCGCCCGTGTTGGTGGTTGGCCGCATGCCCGTGTTGGTCGTGGGCCGAACGCCGGTGTTCGTCATAGGCCGGGCTCCGGTGTTGCTGGGAGTCCGGGTGTTGGTCATCGGCTTGGCAGTGTTCGCCGCCGGACGCGGTGCAGGTCTCGCAGGCGCAGATCTGGGCGCAGGTCTGGGCGCAGGTTTGGGCGCAGAAGAACCCTTTTTCTGGCCGCCCCAAACCAACGCAGACGTTAGTACCAATGTCAAAAGCACTGTCAGCTTCCTGGGAATTCGATTGTCAGACATGTTTAACCTCCAAATAACTGCTTCGTCGTGTGCATCGTTGATTATCGACTTCATCGACCGAAGCAAAACCCCCTGTGAATTGCACAATCCTCTAATGCTGTACCGAAAACACTGATCGGCTCATTTCTGTGCCTACGGTTGTGCGCTCTGGCCGGAAACCTTTTCATAGGCCGCCGTAGCCGTCGGCCACATATCGAGCAACTGGTTCCGATCAAGACGTACACCGCCGCCACCTCCCGGTGTCTCAGCCCTTACGGCACCACTTCCCCCCTTCAGTGTGTAGCGTGCCCCCCCAACCAGAATTTCTGTAACGGCGAGCGACGTTTGGCCGCCGCTCATCAATCCTGCACCGATGACTTCCGTACCACGGTCGAGTGGAATGGGTCCAGGCTGTGGGACCGGAAGAAGCAGTTTTCCATGAAATTTAAAACTTCCGTCCGGCTTGATATCGACAGAACTCACCACAATGAAAAGGCGGGCGGCGGGATCGAGCCAAAGCTTGGTTGGCGGGCCACCCGCAGTAGCCGGCGCCGCGTTCGGCGGTGGAGATGAAGGCAAAGCGGCATTGTTCGCCGCATCGCTCGCGGCCTCAGCATGGGAGGGCGCCTTGCTCTTTTTCGAGGTTGGGACCCTGGAAGATGCAACCGCGCCGGCCGTCGAATTCGCGGGTGAAGTCGCGGAGGGCTGCGCACTCCCGGCAGCAGGCTGCTGGTCCGTGGGAGCGGCGGGCAACTGGCCTGAAGCAGAGGCATCGTTGGCGGTCTGGGTACTGGCCGGCTGTGGGGGTATCTTGGGACTCTCGGCGGCCGCCTCCGCCGGGGGCGCAACCTGACTGGCTCGCGCTCTCGCTTTCATCAGGCGCGACAACTGCATTGCCCCCACCGCAAGTAGGGCAATCACCGCCAACGCTCCGAGAATTACAAAAACAGGGCGATTGTTCCTGGAGGTGGGTGGTGGAGGAATCACAGCCGGCGCAACGGGCGCCACGGCGGGGCTCGGGTAAGGGGTGGTTGGTTGAGGCTGCGCCTCGGGCGGCTGGAGGGAAGGCGCGCCCAAGACCGCAGTGGCGGAAGGCGCTGCGCCCGAGCCGGCGTCTTGTCCGCCCAAGCCTGGCTCAACTGCACGCGCCGGAGCGACCGGCAGGCTCGCCACTGCACCGTGTACAGACTGCAAGGCGAAGCGGAATGCCTCCGCCGACTGAAAACGCTGAGCCGGGTCCTTTTCGAGCGCCGTCATGATGATGTCATTTAGCGCTTTGGGCAATTCGGGCTGAATATCGATGGGGGGAGCAGGAGTTTTCTGCAAGTGCGCCACCATCAAGTCGTAATCACTTTGACCTTTGAACGGCCGGGATCCGGGTCACCATCTCATAGAGAGTGACGCCAAAGGAATAGAGATCGGAGCGGAGGTCGAGGGCGAGTCCCTGAACTTGCTCGGGCGGCATATAGTAAAGGGAACCCATGGTGGTGCCGGTCATGGTCAGCTTGCGGTCCGTTGCGGATTTCGCAATTCCAAAGTCCATTAACTTGACGACGTTCTGTGGGGTCAACATGATGTTGGCAGGCTTGATGTCGCGATGAATGACCCCTTGCGCGTGCGCGTAACCGAGGGCGGAAAGCACCTGGGAGGCGTAGTCAATCGCATCGGGGACGGGAAATGGGCCGTCCTTCAGCTTCTGCTCTAAGGTTGTCCCTTCCACAAACTCCATAATCATCAGAAGTTGGTTTTCCAGGCGAAAAGCGGTATGAAGCCCGGCAATATTGGGATGATTCAGGCTGGCGAGAACCTTGATTTCGCGAACAAAACGGTCAGCGAGTTCGGGTGCGTTGGCAAGATCGGGCAGCAGGACTTTCATGGCATCGACACGGTCGGAGATCTGGTTCTTAACCTTATAAACCCTGCCCATGCCGCCGGCGCCTAAGATGCCGATGATCTCGTAGTCCCCAAGCTTGTCGCCGATGTTGAAACTCATCCCTTGCCTCCCATGACGAAGGGCCTCTGTTTAGCCACGGTCATCCTGAGCGCCACGACGTATCCCGCAATTTTGAGATCGCGCGCCCTTCCCGTTCCAGTGGCAATGCGGACTACATATGTTTACATTACCGTGATGTCCAACCCGATGGCCTCATGCTATCACATTTCGGCGGCCGGGACAACAATGAGAATTCTCGATGTCGCGGC
>CAVROP010000052.1:0-82672 GCA_963722675.1 uncultured Acidobacteriota bacterium | reverse complement strand
AGCAGAAAATCCGTCAGAGCGAACGCATTCTTCTCTGGAATCGGTAAGAGCAAAGCGATCGTACTATTCGATACGTTGTTAAGCAATTTCACACGGAGAGAAGTGATTACCGTGGTTGCTCACGAGCTTGGGCATTATGTGAACAAGGATATTTGGAAGGAGGCGATTCTATCGGGTTTCTTGATTGTACCGCCCTTCTTCATTGCTGACTACGTTCTGAGGTTGGGCGCGGGCAACTTGGGGCTGACTGGAGCAGCTGACCCTGCAGGTGTTCCCGTAATCTTCGCCATCCTAATAGGCGTGAGCTTCGTCCTTCAACCCATCTCCAATGGAATCTCACGAATAATGGAGAGTAAAGCAGATGAGTTTGCTCTCCGCGCTGCGGATGATTCAGAGGCGCAGTCGTCAGCCGAGAGGAGGCTAGCCGATCTGAGCCTTGCAGTCGACAGGCCGAACCGGCTGGCGGAACTCGTCTCTCTACACTCATCCTTCGCCCTCCAAACACGTGCAATTGGCTGACGGTTGGAGGAAAGAGCATACGAGCGGAAAAAACGCCGGGGTAGAATGTGTGTCGAGACCTTATCGGTAGACCTTTCTGATTCTGCGAGATTAGGGACGGGCCAATCGCGGCAAGCAATATTGCTGTAGTTAACTCGTGCGCTAGGCCGAAAGGATAAACGCTTGCGCCGCCCGTGATGAATGGAACGTAGAGGGCAAGGACACTGCGCCTCACCCAAGGATAGCTGAAAAGTAAGGCATCGATGATAGAGGTCCCAATATCGATGCAGCGTCTGCTCGAGCTCCGGCTTCCCTACTATCGTCTGGCGGAATTCAGAGTCTCCACGGAAGGACGGAGCGCACAGGTAGTTACCGAGCAAATTCTACGCCTGGGGACCTTCTAAGCGGAACGGATTGAGCCGCTTCTTCGCCTGGAGGGGGAGGAGCAGAGGGTAGTAGATTGAAAAGAACCCGCGGTACCGCCTTACTAGCCTATATCACTTCAATGATTCTGCTGTCGCAACTTCTGGCCGCGAGGTTTGCCGGCAACCTGGGAGGCTGGCCGCAAGAGGCGGCGGGCAGCCCGGCTCCCGTGAACGTGGAGGATGAAGGCGTCTTTGTGATCTCCATGGCGGGACGCCCCATCGGCAGCGAGACCTTCAGGATTCACTCCTCGCCCGGCAGGATCGAGGCGCGGGGCGAGATTCGCCTCAACCTGGAGAAGAACGGCAAGGCGGTGACCGTACAAAGCTTCCCTGACCTGGTCGCCGACTCCCAACTCCGCCCGCTGACTTATACGTGGAGACTAAAGGGCCCGCAGTCCTCTCGGCTGGAGGTTGACTTTCGCGCCAGACCTGCCAAAGTTCGCTACCATACCGTCAACGGCAGCGAAGATGACCGGGACTTCGACCTCACGCCTGACGTGGTCGTTCTGGACGACAACGTAATTCATCATTTCCAGTTGATTGTGGCTCGCCTGGAGGCGATGGGAGGCGGGAAACAAACTCTTCGCGTTTTTGTTCCACAGGAGGCATTGCCCAGCCTTATGACCGTGGAAGACCTGGGAGTCGCTGCAACACCGGATAGCTCGGGGAAAACCGGTTTGCGGCATCTCGCTCATTACCACCGACCTCACCCACGTCGATCTTTGGGTCGACGACAAGCTACACGTCCAGCGCGTTTCCGTTCCCGCAGCGCAGCTCGAAGCCTCGCGGAAAAACTAGGTCAGGTTCGTATGGAGTTAAGGATGAGCGACCCTGAAAACAGGCAAGGGCGGAACTGGTGTCTGTGCCAG
Organism: uncultured Acidobacteriota bacterium; assembly: GCA_963722675.1. Classification (GTDB taxonomy): domain Bacteria; phylum Acidobacteriota; class Terriglobia; order UBA7540; family UBA7540; genus CAVROP01. The sequence continues at coordinate 80,880 of CAVROP010000052.1, read as the reverse complement.
CTCCGCCCTCTGCCAGCGGTCTACCCGATCTGTAATCTTCCCTGGACTTATCAGCAACTACTACGAGCAGCTCTCGCCTGCCGGAGGCACGTAGGGACTCGGCTGGCCTTGGTCGTTCGCAAGTACGTTCAAGGCGCAACCTACCTGCGTTCGCCGTTGCGGCCGCTGCCGAAGCTGCTGACTCTGCCGCCGCCGCCGTGGAAGTTGCCGCTGCTGCCGCTGCTGCCGCTGCTGCCGCTGCCGAAGCTGCATCAGTCGAGTTGTCCTTTGCCTTCCCAGCGCGAGAAACCGCGACGCCTGCCAAAACCGCTGCTGTGCCAGCCGCGGCCGTAGCCACTATCGGCCAAACGCCTGCGCTGCCACCGCAGCAACGCCCCGCTGATCCACCGCCTTGCGGCGCCTTCATCTGCGGAGTCACCGTCAGCGTCTTGCCCTTCGCAACGTTGACCACTTTGCCGTTGCCTTGGTCCACGCGCAACGCACCGTCCTTCGCGGTGACGACGACCGTGCCATTCAGCATTGCCACTTCACCCAGAGTTTTGAAACCGGAAACTGGAACCACGGAGACGTTGCCGATCTTCATTCGAACCGGAGTCCCGGACACATCGTGGAAGACAGAAACGTTGCCTTGGCCCAGCAGTACTGTTACCTCATCGGAATCCCGCAGGAACGAGGCCACGGTGTCACGGCCGAATACCATGCGGCTCGCATTCCCCAGGGCTACCACGGCCACGCCATCTTTCACCTGGAGGCTGTCACCACTGAAAAGGGTTGTGTTAGGAAGAAGAGTCTGGCCGCCCACTGTTGCGTTCATGGTGCCCGCCACCGATCCGACGACCGCCGATCCCGCAAACACCGGCGCCACAGCGACCAATCCCAGGAGGATCAGGTACAGCGAAAAACGCGCGATGCAATTCCTGCTCAACATTATTGGTTCTCCTTTTTTGTGGGCCGGGTTGCTCGTCGCCTCCCTAACCCATCGTGGTTTTTCCAATCTCTTCGATTTCGCATTTAAGGTACTATGACCAGCGAAATCTTGTCAAGACCTTTTTTGGCAATTTTGAAGCTGTTGTCCCCTCCACTCATCCCCTCGAAATGAGGTTGAGGTGAAGTTGGTGAAGACCGCCTCACTCCAGTAAAACCAAGCCCTGCGGTGCCATCGGATCTTGCCGTCATGCGACTACCCAAGGCTTCCGATATTCCTTCGTCAACAATTTGTTGGCTTCCGCATCGCCGGGAAATTGCTCTTGCTCTGCGTCCCAGGTGAGCTTGCGGCCCAGCTTGTAGGCAATCCCCGCCAGCAGGCCGGCGCTCGTTGAGCGGTGCATGGTTTCCACATCCGAATTCGGCTTCTGCCGGGACTTAAGGCAATCCAGGAAATTAAGCACATGTGGATAGTGCTGAGGGGAACCCCCGGCGCTGATCGCGCCTTCCGAGTTGAAGCGCTCCGGGCCGAGTCGCGACGCTTCCGGCCACAGAGTGTAGCCTCCACGGTCAATAAACAATGTCCCATCGGTCCCGTAAAACTGAATCCCGTAAGAGTGGCCGTCCGGACCGCGGTCGTTGGCGACGCGGTTGGAAAACCGGACCACAAATTCCCTTCCACTCATGGCCGACGCGGGATACTGGTACATGACTTCAAGCGTATCCGGCGTCTCGCGATTATCGTCGAGAACGTATTTCCCGCCCGTTGCTGCAATCGTTTTCGGCGCCTCCACTCCCATCGCCCAGTGTACGATGTCGATGAGGTGAGTACCCCAGTCCGTCAGAATCCCGCCCGAGTAATCCCAGAACCACCGGAAGTTGTATATCCCGCGATTGCGATTGTAGGCACGCTTGGGCGCTGGGCCCAGCCACCAGTCCCAGTCGAACCAGGGGGGAGGATCGCTGTCCGGCGGGTTGCCGATTCCTTCCGGGTACTGGTTGCCGTAAATCCAAGTCTCGGCCAGCGTCACCTTTCCGATCTTGCCGCTGCGCACCAGTTCCACGGCCTTCTGAAAGTGCTCGCCCGAACGTTGTTGAGTCCCCACTTGCACAATGCGATTGTGCTTCCTCGCCGCTTCCACCATCTTGCGCCCTTCGAATAAAGTGTGAGACAGAGGCTTTTCCTGGTACACGTCTTTCCCGGCTTCACAAGCAGCGATCATGGGAATAGCGTGCCAATGGTCGGGAGTGGCTACAATCACCGCGTCGATCTCTTTGTGATCAAGAACCCGGCGGAAATCTCTGTAGGTTTTCACCTGGCCGGGGGCCATCGTCGCTGCGTCATCCAGATGGGGTTGATAGGGATCGGCAATCGCCACACAGTCGACTTGGCCCGTATGCAGGAAATCACGCAAGTCCGCCTGGCCCATTCCTCCGGCTCCGATCAGCCCGATGCCGACACGCTCGTTGGCTCCTAGTACATTGCGCACCACTGGCCCCGCCGATAGCGCCAGGCTCGCGGCGGCCATCGCCGCGGTCTTGTTAAAATCCCTTCGAGAGATCTTGAACCTTTCCATAACGCCTCCTGATGATTAAAGGGAACGTCGCCACTCACACCCTAGGCTGGGAACATACTGTGACCAGCGGCGCGAGGAGCAGTGAAACTGATATGTCTCAAATTGGTTCGTCGGCCATGGCAGTGGCTTCGCTCACGACGCTGCTGGATACTCGAAAACCATGATCCCGGCAAAGCCTGCGCACCAGACCCTCGGGTTCTTCAGCCCAGCCCTCCAGATGTAACCTCGCGAGAAGCCGGACAGTTCCTACCGGCTTGAGCCCTTTGTTCTTGCCGATTTCACGCGCGCGTTTTTCATCTCCGATGAAAAACTGGGCAGCCTTCTCGGTCGCTTGGACGAGTGCCTCTGCTTCACCCTCATGCAATTGATCCAAAAGGAGGCGGACGTTCGTTGCGTCGGCCGCCCTGCATCTCGCAAAGCGGCGCGTCGCATATAGCCTTTTGAGTTGGGACCGAAATCTGCCTTTCTTGCTTACTTCCCTGTGGACGGCTCGCGGGACGTAGACAATGTCGAAAATCTTAAGCAACTCTGGGGCGAGTCCCAGGGCCGAAAGGAAGATAAGCGGAGAACTGTCGATGACGGCGATTCGCACTATTTTTCGGCCAGCGCAAAAAGCAAAAGCAGAGCAAGGCCGGCGGCGACAAGGGCTCCCGCCGCTTGGCGCTTTTCCTTGCTGAGGCGCTGCGATTCTAGGAATTCGACGACCTCTGCCTCAAGTTTGCCGGGATTCTCCTGCGGTGAGAAGGTGAACACTCGCGGAAATTGCGCGACCAGGGAAAGATTTGCGAGCCCGGAATGCACGATGGGTATGACGAGCTTGTGCTTGGCAAGTGCGTATCTCAGTTCCTTCTGAACGCCCGCGTTAGCTTCCGCAGTAATGATAGCCAGCACGCAATCTGCCCGGTCAATCGCGCTCTGTACACTACTGAGGGCAGTCTTTGGGGCGAATGGGGTTAATGAGCCACGGTAGGGCACAAACAGCTCAATGCCATGAGCGGCAGCCAGCGTTTGCAAGCGCCAGGCCAGCGCTTGCTCAGCGGGGTCAAGGCTATGACTCAAGAAGACTTTAAAGGCCATTGCGTCTGATATTCTATGCCTCTACCGCCGGAAGTTCAATTCTAACTTAGCAGAAGTCTACAGAGGCACGGCGTGCTCTGCGATATAGCGGTCGAGCATCGACTCGACGGGTCCAATGTAGTGGAACGCCTCCGCCCACTCGAGACCATAGGAGCGGCCGACTTCCCGGTCCGAGGGCACACCCCGGAGAAACCTCGAATCCTGATCGAGAACGAAGTGCTTGATATACTCTCGATTCGCAGCCTCGTCGTTATCACCGAGAATCGGAAGGCGCAGTTTTTGAGCGGCCAAGCGGGATCGCAACCTGGCGCCATTGTCTCCCGCCGCCCCTTGAGTCTTATTGGCGCGGTTAGCTTCCACCTTCTTATCAATCCAGGGCGATATATCCACGATTCTATTTACCAATTGTGGCCCTCGCGCGAAGTAGTACTTCTCTCGCACACTGTGGGCCTCGAGCCCTGCCGCCAGATGTTCCGGATAATCCTTGTCCATTCCTGCCATCCAGCACGCCGACTCCACCACCTGGGCGGTGACGTAATGGTCAGGATTCTCTTCATAGGTACCCCAAGGGTCATAGCAGATCACGGTATCGATCTTCAGCAGACGGATCAGAAAGATCAGGCGCTCGCGCATTTCCTCGCGCGCGATGCCATCCATTTCGTGATTGCGATACTCGAGACTAAACACCTTCTCGAGTCCGAGCGCCTTGGCCACCGCATCGTTATCGCGTTCGTTATTCAGGATGGTCTCCCCCACCGTGCCGCTGCCGGCCTTTTCGTCATTGGAGGTTCTGATCAGATGCCCTGTGTAGCCTTCCCCGACGAGTTTGGCCACAGTCCCCGCGGCAAAAAAAGGGATGTCATCGGCATGGGGTTGAATGGCGGCCAGGACCTTGCCGGAGTGGGGCCGGCCTGACAGTGGACGTTCAATCACCACCTCCGGGACACGCGCCCATTCGGGAGGCTTGCCGGCCGCGGCGGGCGGTTGGCCTCTGCTCTCGGCGCTCGCGCGCCAAACGACACCGCTTCCCAGAACTTGGGCAACAAACCCTCGACGCTGCATAACCACCTCCCGCTCTGAGAATCCGTAGCGCCGGCAGCCTGCCGGCCGCCTCTGGCAGCACGCGCCAGCCCTGGCCGGCAAGACGCCTGTGCCGCGTCACTATTAACGTTGTCTCTTAGTGCTGACGCAGACCATGAGCGACTGCATTGAAAGTCGAATCATGGTACCACAGGAAGCGCCAGGCGGAGCCCGAACAGACCTCCGCAACTCTGAAGGTAAAACTTAGCGACGGCGCTTTCAGTGAGGTTCAGCGAATTGATATACTTGTTCCTCACAGTTCCAACGCAGGCTGTTCCCCAACAGAACCCGCGACGGGAGTAGAATGATTTACTGCGAAGCTGTGGAAGGACAAAAGAAAGTGACTGGATTTAGCGAGAGTTTTGTAAGTCAGCAAGCCCGCCTCGAACGCCTGGCGGCAATCTCGGAGCCGCTCCGGCGGCCGCAGGAGATCATTCGCATTGCGGACCAGGGGAGGGGTCTCGAGGCTGAAGATGTAGCCTCGCTCTACGCCGCCGCACGCGATCAGGCCTTTCGAGCCGAGCTTCAGGCGGCGGCAAACCGGATTCGAATGCAATGGGCGAGGAAGACAGTTGAATTCATCATCCCCGTCTACTTGACCAGCTTCTGCCAAAACGAATGCCTCTATTGCGGCTATCGCCAAAGCAATCCCATCGCCGAGCGGGTGCGCCTGAGCCAGGAGGATTTCGAGAAGCAACTAGACCTGATTCTCTCCTGGGGACACCGCCAAATCGAGTTGGTGCTCTCCGACGACCCGGAATTCGGCCCGGATAGGGTGGCTCGCTATGTCGCCGCCACGCGCCGCAAGCTCGATGCCCTGGGCGGCGGCATGGTCGCCTTGTGCTCCCCTGTCTACAAGCAAGAGGATTACGTCCGCTTGCGAGAGGCCGGACTGGATTGGGTGGTCGAGTGGCAAGAAACCTATCACCGCCCCCACTTCGACCGCTGGCACTATGGCAGCTCGCCGAAACGCGCCTTCGAGTCGCGCCTGGACCTTTGGGACCATGCGATCGCCGCAGGCATTACCAGGATTGGCATGGGCGTCTTGTTGGGGCTTTACGATTTCCGCCACGACGCCCTGGCGGTTATCGAGCATGCAAGCTATTTGCGCCGCACTTACGGAATCGAACCGCACACCCTGGGCATCCCGCGTCTGAAACCGGCGCGGGGCGTCCTTGCCTCGCAGAAGCCCAATCGCTTCACCGTCTCCGACGACGACTTCCGCCTCGTGGTCAGCGCTTATCATATGGCCTTTCCCAGGTCGCGCCTGTTCTTCAACACCCGGGAGAGTTACGACCTGAACATTTCGCTGGTGTCTGCCGGCGATCTCTTCACCGTGGACTGCGAGACGCTGCCGGGCGCCTACTTGCGCCGGCATCTCCCCGGCCAATTTTCGACCCACGACTATCCGCCGCGCCGGGAGGTGGCCGCCACGCTCGAGCGACGGGGTCTGGCCGCTCAGTACCTTGCCGAAGAGACGCCCTGTCGTGTCGAGCTTGCAGCGCCTGCCAAGGATACGGCGATTGATGTGAAGCGCTGGATGGACGAGCACGCGCAGATCCGCGCGAGGCTACAAGAATGGGAATCCGCGCTCCAGCGGCTTTCCGCCAATGGCGCCCAAGCCACCGAGCGCCAGGCGGCGGACGCCTGCTTGCGCGAGTCGCTGGAATACTTCAAGGCAGTCCTGACCACACATTGCCGGCGCGAGGAATCGGAATCGTTCCCCGCCCTCCTCCAGGATGCCGACGCCGCTCCAAAGCTGGCGGCCCTTCGCGCCGAGCACGAGCGCTTTGGAGTGGACCTGGATAAATTCGAACGGCAGATGGTTTCCTACGGCCTGTCCAAGGACCCAACCGTCCTCTTGACCCTCGGCAGCCGCATGATTCGTGAAATGCGCGCTCACCTCGAGGCAGAAGAGCAATTGCTGCGGTAGGCGCGCTTGGGCGCAGTCAGGCAAAGCCGCCGCATGATATTCCGACTCCTAGTGCTTGCTTCTGTGCTCTCGTGTGTGTTGGTAATGGCAGGCCAAATCCACCCCTTTCCGCCGGGCATGAGGGAAGCTGACGAGCTCTTGAGCCTGGCACAGCTCATTCCCTCCGAAGTTCAACAGGTGCAGAATGGCCGGCTGCCCAAGGATTTGAGTGGACAATTGAAACGGATCGAGAAGCTCTCGAAGCACTTGCGCCGCGGAATCTCCCGCTGACCCGCGCCTTGCCCCTTTCCATCCGATTCCTCCCACATACGCCCCCCCCTGGCCCTTGCTCAGAGAGGAGCGGCTGTGGTAGCTTGGCTCACCTCCCAATAAGGAGGAGCCAAGGCGTAGTTGCTGCAGAGCGCTGGCCGGGACAGCACCCTAGAAACTAATCTTCAACCCCCATTCCATCATTCGCGGCGCGCCGAAGCCGTAGAGTCCCGAGCCGAGCGTAATTCGATTAACTCGGAGGCCGGGGGTTGTTCCATTGGCCGAACCAGCCGATCCATCAAGAGTACCGGTGAGCGGAAGGTAGTTGGCTTGGTTGAACAAGTTGTAGATGCCAATCCGAGGCTCGATGGTGAACCGCTCCGCGCGATGGAGAGGCTGGTAAAGGTAGCTGAGCTGAAGGTCGGTGCTCGTGAATCTGTCGTTCGGCATCTGTCCCGCGGGAGCTGCCGAAACCGCGAGCGGCCGTGGCGCCTAATTGCGCCAGTTGCGCCTGCGTGAACAGACCAGCGGAGACCAATGCCTGCCCCGCGGGCGTTAATTTCCCGGCATAGGCGCTGTTGTAATTTGAAATCACCTGGTTCAGGTTACTGACTTTGACGTCGCGGCCAAACGATCCGATGTTGGTTCCTGGAAGGACATCGCCGACCGTTCCATCGCCTGTAAGGTCCGAAACAAAGATATCCCCGGGCTCTCCGGTGGAGGGGGCAGTGAGAGTTGTAGGAAGCGCCGTCGCGTAGTGCGACGCGAACGAGGCGCGGAAATTGTGCGCGAAACTAAACACCCCCCCGAGGGCGATCTGGTGCGTGCGATCCAGTCCGTTCGGTCCGATATAGTGGTTGATGTTGTCATTGTCGGTGACACCGTTGATGAAGTCCTGGTCCTGGGCCTGGCTGACGGCTCGCGAGAGCGAATAGCTGACGATGAGATTCATTGCGCTCACACCACGAAAGGGATGGTCGAGGTTCTGCCGGAGCTTCACTTGCAGCCCGTTATAGACCGAGCGGCCGATGGGGAAGAGCATATAGTTTTCACCCACATTGGGGTTGATGCCGGGGAAGGCCGCGCCGGTGTCGGGCGTAAGGCCGAAGTATGAAGCTGGGAAACCAGCCAGGTAGGTCCTTCCGGAATCGAGCCCGTTGTTGCCATAGTCCACGATGCTCGCTCCGGCAGTGATTGCACAGCCGACGCCCCCCGGTCCGTCCGGGCAGCCAAACGATTCATTGGTGGCATTGATGGCATTCGTCGCGGCCGTAGTATTCAGGTAGCGCGCGTCGCCGACGTGATTGGTGTCGTAAGCGAGCAAGAAGCCTACGCCGACGTTCCGCACGTAGTCTGCGGTCAAGACTGTTCCGGACTTAATCTGGCGCTGGAATCCAACGTTCATTTGATAGGAGCGAGGGCTGCGATAGTCCGGGCCAATCAGGTTGTTGCCCGTTGAATCGCCACCCTCTGTCAAGGTTGTTCCGATGTAGGACCCATTGGCCGAGGGCCCGCCGCTATGATAGCGGCTTGGTAGGCCTTCTGGTCGGCCGCAAGCTGGTTGGCCACGCTGCCGATCGGCTGGCCGCAGAGGCTTGAGGTGTCAATAGTGCCGCCCCCAGGCAAGGGAACGGAGCCCGTCGGGCAGGCTAGAGCCGTCCCGAAGAACAGACCTTCTTGCAACCGCCCCGGCCGGTCAAACATAATGTTGTTAAAGATGGCGTTCTCGTAATAAACGCCGGCCCCAGCGCGGATGACTGTCTTGCCCGTCTTCCACGGGTCCCACGCGATGCCCACGATAGGAGAGAAGTTGTGATTCGGCTGATTAATCGGTTGCCCAATCCCGGGCCGAACTGGTTCAGAGCCGGGATGGGCGCCAGGTCAGAGTCTGCACGGCCGGTGTCTCGCACATAGTGGAGTCCGTAAGTGAGAGTAAGATTACGCTTGATTTTCCACGTGTCGCCGAAGTACGCGTTAAAACGGGTGTCGTATTGCCCGCCGGCCGGGAAGCCGAGGTTTTTAATCTCGGTGAAATAACCTTGGCCGTTCCCGAAGATGACCTCTAAGGCGGGGTAGTTCAGAGGATTGGACTCGCCCCCCGGGAAAGGCCCCGCGGCGGCAAACGCCAAAGTCGAAGCGCTGAGGCTCGGGACAACGACATATGGCGCAATGCCGAAGAATTTAGCGAACCCGCCGCCCTGGATGTTGTTCAAACCCACCCCGTACCGCAAGATATGGGAGCCAGAAATCGCGCTTCCGTCATACTTGATCTGCGTGTTGTGCTGGAGCGTGGCTTGGGGCGCAAGCAAGTTGGGGCCGGAAGAGAAATTGGCTATCTGTGCCGATGGCAATTTCGACCGCGGGGCGCCGGGTTCGTGATATTCGTGCCAGACACTGCGTCTCCGATGCCATTGGCAAAGTGGAGAAAGCCGAACCGGATACTGTGCGTGAACTTCCCGGTTGTGCCATCCAGGCCCGCGGCGTAATTCGGAGTGTTGTCCTCGTTAAGAAAGGGGCTGTAGCTGTTTGCGGCGGACGCCGCTACGTCTGTGTTCCGGTTATAGAGGACACGGAAGAAGCTCCGCCAGTTGGTGCTTATCGTCCAGTCGAGCCGGCCCTGCAACATTTGTTCACGATAGGGGCCATTGAAGCCTCCGGAAAGGGCGGAGAAGGGCGCCGCAAGCTCGACCGGCGTGAAGAGATCCTGCCGGTTGCGCTCCCAGTCCGCGAAGAAAAAGAGCTTGTCCTTTATGACCGGGCCACCGATATCAACCCCCCACTGGTCGCGCCGCCAAGGCAGGTCCGTAGGCGCAATGCGCGCCGCCGCGTTGTGCCAGCGGCCGTAGAAGAATGCTTCGCCGTGATACTGATTTGCCCCGGATTTGCTGCTGAGGTTGATCGCCCCCGAGGAAGTCAACTCGGTGGACATGTCGAGGGATGACTGCTCCACCGAAAACTCCTGGATGCCGCTTTCTGGAATGTTCATTGTCGTTGTGCCGACGGTTTCGTCACTCATGTCCAAGCCGTCCATTTCAATGCGCGCCGTGCGGCCGAAACGTCCGGGAAAGGAGACCGAGGAAAAACCCGTTTTTGGTGGGGTCGAAGTTCGAACCGTCCTGGATTTGGACCCCCGGCTCGAGCGACGCCAAGGATAGAAAGTTTCGACCGTTCACGGGGAGTTGATCGATCTCCTGCCGCGTCACAACACCCTGCACGATCGCCTGCTCGGTGTTGACTAGAACCCCGACTGCCGCGACTTCAATGGTGGTGGACGTCTTCCCGACTTCGAGCTTAACGTTCACCGTACTGGTGACACCCAGTTGAACGGTCACGGGTATTACCATCGTCTTGAAGCCCCCGCTTCCACTCGTACGGTGTAATCACCGGGCAGCAGCGGCCCGAAGTGTAAGTGCCCGTGCCCGTCGTTGTTGTGTGAATAGGCTGTCCCGTTGCCTGGCTGGTGATAGTGATGGTGGCGCCCGGCACGACGGCGCCGCTCTGATCGGTAACCGTACCGACAATGCTGCCAGTCGAGATGGTCGTCTGGGCGTTGGCTGACGTGGGACGTTCCAAAGGTGAACAAAGCCACTGCTAGAATGGCCAATATTCCGACTTTCGTATGCGCTGAGTCTTTCGCATGCTTTATTTCCTCCTGTTCTCAGGTTCTGGGGATCTCTCTGACATGTTTTCCGTGCAAAAACCATGCGTCGCGCCCCCACGACTGCATGACTTTGGACTCGGCTGAGAGGATCCGCCAATCTTGCATAACTCGGGTTGATCGGTCGGAGACATTGCAATTAGTGCAAGCCGCTGTGAGAGAATGCCGGAGGTCCTCCAGACCTAACCGGACTGGAGGGGAAACTCGTGCTAGAGCATATTCTGCGCTACGTTTCTCTGCGTGTCTTGGATTTCGACTAACGTCGGGCTCACTCTAGGAAGGCGGGAAGATTTGCCTTTGAGGACACGTCCTCCGACACCGCCAACAGGTACGCACGCAATTGCTTTTCCAAAACCTGGAAGTTATCGAAGCTAATTGTTATCATAGGGATAGCTTCCAGCGGGGCGGCAACTCGAAGCAACGAAATTCCAAAAAAGGAAACTAACTTCCAAAAAGCGTATTAACAAATTCTGAGGCTAGACTAATTGCCCAGCTCCGGGTCGTGGTACAGTTTGATGCGGTAGCGGCGAGTTTAGCTCGCCAAATGGCGGCGTAAAGCCGCCTCTACATCGAACAAATGCGAAAAAAGGCGGGCGGACTTTGGTGAAACATTCCGCCGTGCTTGGTGGGGGCGCGCAGTGTAAAGCCACGTAGATTTATTTGTCTATTACCCTATGAGTTAATACACCGAAGCCCGCCATGGCATGACTCTGCAAGCGATTTCTGCTTATCGCCCATCAAGCGCATCATTTTTTTCTTGACAAAAATGTTAAGCGGATGTATCAAGAACATCCGTCCTGAGATTCGACTAGCACTGAAACGCATCACGATGATAAGAATTTTTTGCGGCTCCAGTTTTCTGTAGATGCATACTTTTTTTGGAATGATTCAGGAAGTTCAGAAGCGGGAATGGACGAGCTTTAGCTAGTTAAATCATAGGGATGGACAACTTCTCCGATTTGGAATGCGGATTGCTTGATTTTTGAAGGCTCGGGAAGTTGCGGAAGTACCATCCCTTAATCCCTCCTCTCCCAGGGGGGGATTGGTTCCTGAAGTCGCAGAACAGAACAGAACTGGTTCCAGGACATTAGAGAGCGGTTGATCCCGGGTAGTCTTAGAGTTTCTTCTCAACACTCAGGTAAGTCGCGAACGCAACGGTCTGGCGGCCTACGTTGCGCACGGGTGCAAGAATACGTGCAACGGAGGAATGCCACGCACAGTTGCAATTCCCAACGAAATTTTTTCATAGTTTTCGGCCGTGTGGGGGCACGTCGGCCGCCGGATTCGTCTTGGCCAAATCGCAGGAGGTATAGCTAAGGAGGGTATGGCGAATGCGTAGAGTGAGGATTGTTCTTGTGCTTTCGTTCGCGCTGGCGGTTGCAGCACTGGCGCCAGTCCTGGCTTTCGGACAAGTCACCGGGACCGGAACGATTATCGGCACGGTGGCGGATCAGTCCGGAGCCGTCATTGTGGGTGCGGAAGTGAAGCTTACCGACCGCTCCACCGGATCCTACCAAGTCCAGCCCACTAACCAAACCGGCCGCTTCACCTTCAGCAGCGTGAAGCCCGGGATGTACGACGTTGGAGTGACGATGAAGGGCTTCCGAAAGCTGGATGGTAGCGAATCAGGAACTTGTGCTCGGCGGGCAACTCACGCTCAACCTGACGCTGGAAGTGGGCACTTCCACACAGACGGTGGAAGTCACGTCCACTCCCGGTGCGGAGTTGCAAACCCTGAACTCCACCATGAGCACCAGCGTGACCGGCGCCAGCCTGGTCCAACTCCCGTCTATGGACCGCGACGTGGCAGGGATCCTCTATTACACACCCACCACGGCGCCCAACTTCCACGGCGCTGAAGGCAACACTACGGCGGGCCAAGTTGCCGGGGCCACCAGCGACCAGAACATCATTTATCTGGACGGCGGAAACAACTCCAGCGGCCTCGAAGGCGACAACGCCTACATCAACGGGGGCCATGGCGTCGTGCCCATGCCCATGGAAAGCACCGAGGAATTTAAGGTCAATACCAACAACATGACTGCCGACTTCAGTCTCGCCTCGGGGGCCGAGGTGCTGGTCACTACCAAACGTGGCACCAACACCTGGCACGGTGCAGCTTACGACTACTACCAGGGCGGAGCACTCAACTCAAACGACTGGCACAATAACTTCCTCGCCATTCGGAAGTCACCCGCGCACTCGAACCGCTTCGGCGGCGCGATCGGCGGCCCCATTAGTCCTGTAGTCTGGGGCGGCAAGACCTTCCTGTACTTCAATTACGAAGGCTACCGCTACCCGCGCTCAGCCACCGTCGAGATGGGTGTGCCGTCAGCCACCCTGCGGGCGCGGAGTCCTGCAATACGTCAACGCTTCCGGGGATCGAGTCCAGTACGACCTCAGTCAAGCCACGGGATGCGGCGCCACCGGCACGGAAGCGTGCGATCCGCGCGGCATCGGGCTCAACCCGGTGGTCAGCGAGATCTGGTCAAAGTACACGCCCCAAGCTAACGACATGCATTACGGCGACTTGACCAATGGGAACTACTTCGGATATCACGGCAACGTTACCTATCCCCAGAGCGACAATTTCTTTGTCGGCCGCCTCGACCACGACTTTGGAACGAAGTGGCGGGGATTCGCGAGCTACCGGTGGTTCAACGACAACAATCCTACCGAGGACCAGATCGACTGGGGCGGCGTGGTGCCGGGCGATAAAATGGGCACACCCTCTGCGGCTTCCAGCAACGTAACGAAACCTCGCTACATCGTGCTGGGCCTCACGGCCAACCTCACTCCCTCCGTAACCAACGAAGCCCACTTCAGCTACACCCGAAACTACTGGCGGTACAACCGATTAGGCGGGCTGCCGTACGTGTCCGGCATTCCCGATGGTCTCGAATTCGGCGAACAAGCCGCAACTTCGGGTACCCTTTTCGCGCCCATCAACATGAATACCCAGAACTCCCGCTCCCGCCTCTGGGCAGAGCACAACTTCGACTACCGCGACACCCTGAGCTGGATCAAGGGCAATCACTACTTCCAATTCGGCGGCGACTACTTGCACCAGTGGTGGCATTTCGACCGCTATGACGACGTGGTGAGTGGTATCACCAGCCACGTCTCACAGATGGCCAGGGTCCAGAATAATCCCGTCATGACCGCTGATGTTCAGCCACCCTCCTGCGACGATACTTCCGTGACGGACTGCCTGCCGGCTCGCAGTACCTCGGCTCCTGGAACGGTCTCTACGCCAACACGCTGGGCATGATCGGAGAGACTGCGGTTGTCCTTAGCCGCTCCGGCGTGAACCTGACTCCCAATGCTCCCGGGACGCCCGCCCACTCTTACGCGATCGTTCCCACCTACAGCCTGTATTTCAACGATTCCTGGCACATCAAGCCAAACCTGACGCTCACCTACGGGCTGAACTACGGCGTCCAGATGCCGCCTTACGAACTCCATGGCACGCAGGACATCATGGTGGATGCCAGCAACAACCCCATGAACGCGGAGGCTTACCTGGCCGCCAAGCAGGCTGCCGCGGAGAATGGGCAGATCTATGACCCCGCCTTCGGTTACACCCCGATTCGTGCCGTGAGCATTAATGGGCAGAACAAGTATCCGTACTCGCCTTTCTATGGCGGCATGAGCCCGCGCGTTGGGCTCGCCTACAGTCCGGCGTTTGACAGCGGCGTGCTGCACAAAATCTTCGGCAACAAGGAGACCGTCATCCGGGGCGGCTACTCTCGCTTCTACGACCGTGGCCTGGGCATCAACCTGGTTTCGACGCCCGTGTTGGGCGATGGCTTCCTCCAGCCCATTGCCTGCATCGGGGCCGACACGACGGGGACGTGCAGGGGCGGCTCCGGCACCACTCCCTCCTCCATCTTCCGCATCGGCGTAGATGGGAACACTCCCCCCTTGCCGGCCATCCAGCCTTCCTTGCCAACCCCGGTTATGCCCGGCATTAATGCCCCGGCAGTATCCCTGGGCGCCACCATGGACACGGCGTATCGGCCAGGGTCGAGCGATGAACTCGACCTGAGTATCCAGCGGCAGTTGAAAGGCAACATGATTCGTCGAGATCGGATACACGGGCCGCTGGGCCAAACACATTTTCCAGGGCGTGGACATCAACGACGTGCCCTGGATGATGAAAATGGGCGGGCAGACCCTTGCCCAGGCTTGGGACGGCGTTTCCTTGGCGAGCAAGGCCGGCACGGCTCCCGCGGTGCAACCCTGGTTCGAGAAGGCACTGGCAGGCAGCAGTTACTGCGGTGGATTCTCGAGCTGCACCGCCGCGGTGGCCAGCCATGAGGCTCCGTACATAGCCACTGATGACCTGACGGATACGTGGGCAAACATGGATGCCTCCGGCGCGTTCGTGTTTGGGCAGAACACCATTCCCTTCATGAACCAGGATAGTTGGACTTACAGCGACACCAGCCTCGGCTTCGCCAACTACCAGGCTTTAGTTGCCACCCTGACCAAGCGCACCGGCCACGGCCTGACCTTCAACGGCAACCTGACCTATGGCCACGACTTGGGCCAGTTCTCACTCAACCAGGAATACACCTTAGCCAATGTCGAGAATCCCTGGAATCTCCGTACGGATTACGGTCCGAACCCCTGGGACCGGAAACTCGTCATCAACTTCCTGAGCACGTATGAACTGCCCTTCGGCAAAGGCCATCGCTGGACCATCGGCAGTGGCATTGTGAACCGGATCATCGGCGGCTGGTCGGTTGACCCGATCTTTACCTGGGCCAGCGGCTTACCCATCGAGGCTTATAGCGGTTCCGGCCTAGAGTGGGGGAACGGCTACGACCCGTGGTACGCGGGCATGGTGCCCCTTGGCGACGTATTGAAGTACGGCAACAGCCCGCATCCGCACGTGTACGGCAACAGCAGCACCGGTGTCGGGACCTCTGGTGACCCGGCCAACGGCGGGATCGGCATGAATATGTTCGCGAACCCCCAACAGGTCTTCAATAGCTTCCGATTCAACTATGTCGGGATCGACGGCCGGAGTTACGACGAGGGCCCGCTGCGCGGGCAAAGGCGCTGGAACCTCGACCTCGGCATCACCAAGGACACCCGAATCACCGAGCGTGTAGGCGTCCAGGTCTTCGCGCAGGCCTTCAACGCCCTGAATCACATGCAGTGGGGCGATCCGTACCTGAGTCTCCAGGACCCTGGCGACTTCGGGGTGATCAGCGGCGAGTACGGCGCTATCGGCAACGGCTACCGCCGGGTCATCCAACTCGGCGCCCGCGTGTACTTCTAGGACTATCAACAAATTACTATGCTCGACTCAGGGGCCAAGCCGTCTTGGCCCCTTTTCTTTTGGGGGGGTTTGAACCGTAGAGCTTCTGAGGCACGGAGCGGACTTTTGGCCGGATCCAAATTCGAGATTACAGATATCAGAACGAATAATCCAGATCAGCTACAATCTAACAATTCGCGCAGCTTGGACCGCATTCGGGTAGCGGATCCACTCCTTAACGGTGCCGTTCATACATGATCCTTCCACGATCGAGGGCCTCCCGGATCAGCGGGTCTCCCTCCGAGTAGCGGCGGGCGGTGTCGTCAGGGCGCCGCGCGAGAAGGTCGACCGAGAAATCCGGATCTACGCGGTTCAAAATCTCCAGGGACTTCCGGAACCCCGTGCCCTCAAAAGGCAGCACCACCAGCAGGTTGACGTCCGAGTACGGCCCTGGCTGACCGTAGGCATAGGAACCGAACAGGATGATTCTCTCCGGATGAAACTCGCTGGCAATCCGCTCAGTCAGCTCGTCAATGTGCTTTTGATCTACCATGTGCCCCCACCTGTGTGCCTCCTGCCTTGCCGACGTCGCTCCTATTATGCCTCAAATCCAGCCGAGCTGCGATGTCGCCAGAACCGCGAGGGCATCGCCAAGACTCTAGATTGACGATCTTCGACCGAATGAGCAGCCGTTAATAGGCAGTTAACCAACGGAAAACGCGGGGTCCGCAACGACGGGGTGCGCGGTCCTTGACGTGATGCCAGGCGATGGTCTAGTATGAGGAACATGCATATGATTCGTAAGAAGCCGAATAGCCGCGCAGCCGGCTTCAAGACCTCGAACGCCAGTCCCGGCAAGCAGCGAATTACGGTTTCGCTCTCCAAAGACAAGGTTCGTTTCCTTAAGGCCCACAGTCGACAAAGCGGGGCTGCGTCTGTGAGCGCCTACATTGAACGGCTTCTCGCCGACGCCCATGCGCGCGCGGAACTCGGAGCTTTGAACGCGCATACCGCTCAATACTACGACTCGATAGGGGCCGAAGAGGGCGAAGAACTCAGCGCCTGGGCCAGGCTGGGAGAGTCAGCGCTTGCCTTTGAAGAGGAGTGAGCCCCGTGCCGAACCACCAACCCTGTCAACCGCGCCGCGGTGAAATCTGGTTTGTTCGAATGCCTTCCGATCCCTCCGATAAGAGCGCCCGTCCCGTGGTTGTTGTTTCTCTGAACGTAAGGAACCAGCATCCGCGGGCCAGCACGGTGCTGGTCGTTCCGCTCTCCACAACATTGCGCGCACTTGATACGCACGCAAGGTTGGAACCGGGCGAGACCGGCTTGGCTGAGGCCTGCGAGGCGCAAGCGGAGAATATTACTACCGTAAGGAAAGAAAGCCTGGCGCCATCACGGTCGCGACTTCGGACCATCAGCGCGAGCCGGCTTCGTCAAATCGCGAGAGGCGTGGTGCTGGCGATGGGAGTATTGCCCGGCGAACTCCAGACCATTGCCAATTGATGATTGCTTGTCGCATTGAACATAGGCACTCCCCGCACGATGCGAGTGCCCTCTCCCCAGTTCCCGGCCACCTGCCGATCTGCCCATCTGCCCACTGCCGGCCCTTAAAGATGCGGGAACTTCGTCTGGCAATCATTTCCGAAGGTGAACGAGTTGACCGTCAACCCTCCCTTATCATTCTCGCACAGAGCGGAGGCGGGGGAGTGACTTTGTGTCTCTTGCGTTTTCGCGCACAGGCTTTATACTGCCTCTCCCTTGGCGCGATTGGACCCTCGATTGCTCTGGTTTATCGGGGGTGGGGAGCACTGCGAAAGCTCCAACGAAAGGAACGACCATGAACCGAGTAACACGCCGCAAGTTCATCCAGGTGGCGTCTGCCGCGGCCGCCGGATCGATGGTGTGCTGCACAAGGGGGAGGAGCCCGTGGCGTTTTTTCACCCTCGAGGAAGGGCAGACGGCAGACGCGATTTGCGAGCGCCTCATTCCTGCGGATCAAGATCCCGGTGCGTCGCAAGTGGGCGTAGTGAACTTCCTTGATATTCAGCTCATGGGTCCCGTACAAGCGTTTTCGCTCGAGCTATCGCCAAGGCCTGAAAGGCGTCGACCAGACGAGCCGGCAGATGTATGGACAACGCTTCACCGAGTTGAGTGCGGAAAAGCAGGACGCAGTACTGAAGGAACTGGAACGAGGCGGGGCGACGGGAGAAGCCTGGAAGGAAATCTCCTCCAAAGACTTCTTTACGCTCATCCTCGGCCACACGATGCAAGGCTATTACGGCGACCCCCGGCACGGGGGAAACCGCGGGCGAGCGAGTTGGAAAATGGTCGGCTTGCCTTACCCGCCCATTCGCGGGCGGTTGCACTACGACTTGACGAGTGGCAGATGGGCAGGTCGGCAGATAGGCAGATGGGGAGGTTGTGAGGGGTGTGACGGAACCTTTGCCTTTTGCCATTTGCATTTTGAGTTTTGACTTGCGCTTTCCCTGGGCGGCCACAAGAGTCGCCTCTAGGTGAGAGGTTTCTCTGGTATGTCTCTAAAACACGTCAATGCGGTGGTGGTAGGAGCGGGGGCCGGGGGCGGGATTGTGGCGAAAGAACTGGCGGAGGCGGGCTTGAGCGTCGTGCTGCTGGAGCGCGGCAAGTGGTACACCGCCTTCGACTGCCGCAAAGACGATCTGCGCAATCAGCGTACTTCCGTCCTGGGCTGCGGCTTCGGTCCGGACGACGAGCGCAATCGCCGCGTGTTCGTGGACCTCCAGGGTCACGAGCGAGTGGTGCTTCCGAGCGACGGCGCTTACGGGAACAACGCCGCCTGCGTGGGCGGCGGCACGGCCAGCTACGGCGCGATGGCGTGGCGTTACATGGAAAAAGACTTCCGCATGCGCTCCACCTACGGCCCCGTCGCGAACAGCACTCTGGACGATTGGCCCATCAGCTACGCCGATCTCGAACCGTTCTACGAGAAAGCGGAGTGGGAAATCGGGGTCTCGGGGGACGATACGGACAATCCTTTCCGCGCCCCGCGCAAGAAACCGTTGCCCATGCCACCGCTCCCGCCCGGGCGCGAACACGCTATCCTGAAACCCGCCGCCCAGCGGCTGGGCTTGCATCCCTTTGACATTCCCATGCTGCGCAATTCGGCGCCCTACAACGGGCGCGGGGCCTGCATGCGCTGCCGCTGGTGCGTGGGATTTGCCTGCGAAGTCGACGCCAAGAACGGCACCCAGAACACCGTGATCCCCAAAGCCCTGGCCAGCGGAAACTGCGAGCTGCGCGCCGAGTGCGTGGTGAAGGAGATTCTGACCGACAACCGCGGCAGGGCAATAGGTGTGGCCTACTTCGACTCGGAGGACAAGCTCGAGATGCAGCCGGCAGACCTGGTGGTGGCGTCCTGCGGCGCCACGGAAACGGCCCGCCTGCTGCTCAATTCCCAAAGCAGCCTGTTCCCTCAAGGGATTGGCAACCGCACCGACTGGGTGGGACGGAATCTACAGGGGCATGGCTACGCGGGAGCTTATGGCCTTTTCGACTATGATGTTTACGACGACATCGGCCCCGGCGCGTCCATTGCCATCTGCGATTACAACCACGGCAACCCGGGCATGGTGGGCGGTGGCGCCCTGTGCAACGAGTTCATCCGTTTGCCCATCCATTTTTCTTCCATGACTCCCCCCAACCTGCCGCGCTGGGGCAAGGCGCACAAAGACTTCATGCGCCAGGCCTACCGGCGGACCGTCGTAGTGATGGGCCCGGCGCAGGAGATGCCCATGTTCGACTCCCGGGTCCAGGTGGACCCGCGCGTCAAGGACTTCTGGGGGATACCCGTGGTGCGCCTGTCCGGCACCAACCACCCGCATACGGTCGAGTTGGGCAAGATGCTGTCCGCCAAGGCCGACGCCTGGCTGAAGGAAGCCGGAGCCGTCTCCACCTGGCCGCGTCCGCCGCGCGTGGGCCTGAGCGGAGGCCAGCACCAGGCCGGAACTTGCCGAATGGGCAACGATCCTAAGACTTCCGTGGTCAATCGCTACTGCCAGGTGCACGACGTGGATAACCTTTTCGTGGTCGATGGCAGCGTCCACGTGAACAACGGCGGGTTTAACCCCGTGCTGACCATTATGGCCATCGCCTACTATGCGTCCGCGCATATCGTGGGCGAGTGGAAAGGCACGCGATTTCAGGAGCTGAGAACGGAAGAACAAGTCAAAAGGCAAAGCGCAAAAGTCAAATGGCAAAACTGAACGAACGCACATCGAGAACGGAAAGATACCGAAGGACAAGATGAGAAGCGGGTTTGCCTTTTGCGATTTGCCTTTTGATTTGTTCTTCCACTTTTGCCATTTGCCTTTTGCGCTTTGCCTTTTGACTTGCTCTTCGTCTTTCCATTGCCTATGTCAACTCGACCTTATAGCAAACTGATTCTGATCGTCCTGGTGCTTTTGGTGCTCGCTCTTCCGGGCAGCAGCCTCTATTACGAATACTCGCAGGGAAAGGCCTGCGCCCGCTGCCATGAAATCTGGCAGCCCTACACGGATTGGCACACCTCCGCGCACCGGAATGTCCCCTGCTCGGCCTGTCATGGAAGTGTGTTGACGTTGGACGCAGGCTTTCATTTGAACAACATCCGGCGGCTGGCGGACCATCTTTCGGGTAAACTTCCGGAACGCGTGGCGCTCCGCACCAAGGACAATTTCCAGGTGAACGAAAGCTGCCGGAATTGCCACCAGGCCGAGTACGCCGCTTGGGCGTCCAGTTCGCACAGCGCCACTTACTCCCAGATTTTCCTCGATAAGAAGCACAACAGCCAGCAACACCTGATGGACGATTGCCTGCGCTGCCACGCCATGCACTTCCAGGGCGGCATCCGCGACCTGGTGGCTCCCATCGATTCCACAGGCCCCTGGCGCCTGTTGAAGCCTGAACTTGCCGCTCGCCCTGTCATTCCTTGCCTGACTTGCCACCAGATGCACCGCCAAGGCTTGCCCTTGGCACGGCCCGCCGTCAAGGCCGCGAACGCCAGCGCCAGCGAAGAGATTGCCCGGCCGTCCCTGGCGCTTTTTGATCGGCGGGAACTCGACCACGTTCCCTTGCAGAGCCTTTCCCTTCCCCAGATGCATCAGGGGACGCGCGCCGTCAAAATCAGTCCGGACACCCGCCAGGCGCTTTGCTACCAATGCCATGCTCCGCTGGCGAGTCTCGAAGTGAATTCCGGAGATGATCGAACGCCGGTGGGCGTGCACGAAGGGCTGAGCTGCCTGGCTTGCCATGAAACGCACGGGCAAACCACTCGCGCTTCCTGTTCGAGCTGTCATCCGCAACTGTCGAACTGCGGCTTGGATGTGGAGAAAATGGACACGACCTTCCGTTCCACGACGAGTCCGCACAACATCCACTTCGTCAAATGCACGGACTGCCACACGAAGGGCGTGCCCCCCAAGAGGGTAAAGGCTAAAGTCTAAAGGCTAAAGGCTAAAGGATAAAGGTCCTGTTTATCGCTTAAAGCGGCCCATCAGCTCCGCTTGAGCTAGAATGTGGCCCTGCATTGCACTATCCAGCTCTTTTCGCGTGGCCGCAGGGCGCAGATCGAGTTTCCCATCCAGAGCGTAAAGCCGAATGAAGTAGCGGTGAGGCTTACCCGGCGGAGGGCAGGGACCGCTGTAGCCGGTCCTTGAAAAGTCGTTGGTCCCTTGTCTTCCCCCGCCGGCCATTTGATCGTTTCCCGACAACGCTTCCGGAAGCCTACGGTGAGCTGCCGGCAAATCATAAACCAACCAATGCACAAAGGTCCCGGAGGGGGCGTCGGGATCGTCCTCGATGATGGCGAAACTCTGCGTGCCGGCGGGCGGGTCGCCCCACGACAGCGCGGGCGACACATCCGCAGCCTCGCAGGTGAAGGGCTTGGGTATGAATCCCCCGGGTTCAAATGAAGTGGTTTTCAATTCCATCTTCGAAGCCTGTTGCCCGGGCACACGCTCCGGACACCGCAAACATCAGCATCACCAAAATAAGCAGCGGCACGATTGCCAGAGTCCGCCGGAGCAAGACGGCGGCGCTTGCGTGGCGAGCGTTTTTGACCATTACGATAACCCTCCCCCCTAGTCTCCAATCCCCTGCCCCTCACACCCGGCGCCTGACACCTTCCTTTACCGCTGTGGGAACATAAACGATTCCAGCATGTCTGCTCGGGCCTTCTCGTCCAACGCAATAAGCGTGAGGATATCCCTTACAGAAATCATGCCGCGATACTGTCCCTGCTGGTCGACGACCGGCAGGTGGAAAAAGCCGTGCTTCTCCATGAGCCGCACACACTCATCTAAAGACGTTTCGGGCGGCACGACGGTAAGCTCTGAGGTCATGACTTCCGACACGCGCATCCAGGCAGGGCACTTGTTCTCCGCCGCGACCTTATTAGAAATGTCGCTTTGTGACACAACACCGAGGAGCTTGCCCTGGCGATCGCATACGCCGACTGACCGGATCTGCTTTTCACGCAAGTAGCGCGCAGCCTCGTGTACGGTGACGTCATCGGCGATACAGTAGAAATCCTTCCTGGAATCGATGAGATCTTTAATTTTCATAGCTCCCCCCGCGGAGTTGCATTTCACTGAATATAAAACCGAGTTTGGTCCGGTTGCAAGGGGTTTTGGTTGGAGGATTATGTTAATCTGGCTGCGAGGTGGAGACCATGGGACCTTTCCGTTATCACGTGTTCGTCTGCGAGCAGCAGAAGGCTGAGGGGGTGCCATGCTGTGCGGCACGCGGCTCTGCGAAGGTGCTCGAGGCATTGCGCAAAGAGGTGGCTCAGAGGGGGCTGGCGAATGACGTGCTGGTCACCGCCTGCGGCTCGTTCGGCCTCTGCGATCGCGGGCCGAACATGATTGTTTACCCCGAGGGCGTCTGGTATTCAAGCGTGGGGCCGCAGGACGTGCCGGAAATCGTGAAATCGCACTTTCAGGGTGGACAGGTTGTGGAGCGCTTGGCGAATAATGATGTGGCCGCTCTCAAGCAGGAAATCTGCGCCAACCGCGACAAGGCCATAGCCGCGCAACGCGCGCAAGCCGCCTCCGGCGTCCTTCCCGACGAGATGAACCGCACCCTGCGAGGATTTCAGGAAAGCCGGGTGGTCCTCACGGCCGTCGAGTTGGATCTGTTTACCGCCGTGGGAAATGGGGCGACCGCCGCTGAGGTAGCTGCCCGCGTGGGCGGCGATGTGCGCGCCACGGAAATGCTATTGAACGCGCTCGTCGCGATGGGATGGTTGGTCAAGAACGGCGCCATCTTCAGCAATTCTCCTGCGAGCGCGAGGTATTTCGTGGCGGGTTCTGCGGATGACTCGCGGACTGCCACGCTGCATGTGGCGCACCTGTGGGAGACGTGGTCCACGCTCACCGAGTGCGTTCGCGCCGGCACCTCGGTGACTCGCCAGGCAAGGGCAGAGAGAGGCGAAGACTGGACGCACGCTTTCATCGCTGCCATGCACCGTAACGCACGCGCGCGAGCGCCGCTGGTGGTCAGTGCCGTCGGCACGGAAAATGTGTCCCGCATGTTGGATGTGGGCGGAGGCTCGGGCGCCTATTCCATCGCCTTTGCGAGCGCAATGGAAAATCTCGAAGTTGACCTGCTGGACTTGGCGGAGGTCCTCCCCATCACGCAAGGACACATCGAAGACGCAGGTCTGGCGGGTCGCATTCGGACGCGGCCGGGAGACTTGCGCGCCGACCAACTTGGAGTTGGATACGACCTCGTTCTGGTGTCGGCCATCTGCCACATGCTGGGCGTCGATGAAAACAGGGATCTCTTGAAGCGGTGCTTCCAGGCCCTTGCACCAAGCGGCCGCCTGGTGATCCAGGACTTCATCCTCGAGCCCGATAAGACCGCGCCCAAGTCAGCCGCATTGTTTGCATTGAACATGCTGGTGGGGACACGTGGGGGAAGCGCCTACACCGAGGCGGAATATGCTGCCTGGCTCACGGAAGCAGGTTTCGAGGACGCGCGACATGTCCGGTTGCCCGGCCCCTCGGGGCTGATCATCGGCCGCCGATCGTAGGAGTCAGGCAAGCCCTCCGCCTACATCGCGGTGGTGGCCAGGGCGTGAAGGTATTTTTCGAGCTTCTTACTCGCCATCTCTCGCAGCGCGTGCCCGTAAGGGACGAGTTCGAGGTTGAACTGATCGCAGGCGGACTCGAACTGCTGAACCAGATCGGAGAAATAGGCTTTGGCGCGGGCCTGGCCGCCTTCGAGTTCCACTCCGTACCCATGCAGTTTAGCCCGGGCTTTCTCGGTTAGCTTATCGAGTTCTGTGGAGAGATCGGCGCGAACCTTGTCGAACCTGGCCAGCGCACGGCTGTACGACGCGTTGTCTCGCTCGATGCGGCGGGTAAGAAAACCTCCCTGAAGGCGGATGGCAAAATCGAACCAGCGCCCGCGGACCAGTTGCCGGAGCGCCTCGCTGACGGAGTAGAACTGGCGGGAAATACGGAAGATTCCGGCTTGAAGCTCGGAGGGGCTGATGAGCGAAGGGCAAACCACCGCGTGCTGAGCGTCGAAAAGCTGCCAGTCGCCCCAGGCGAAGATCCGTTTCTCCTCGGCAAGGCGGCGGGTCAGGGGTGGCCCCGGCACGGCAGTCAGTGCAAAGAACTGTGTGGTGGTGAGGCCTGAGTTTCGAGCGAACTCCAGCGTCTCGCGCAGGGTCTCCGGGGTGTCGGCGTCGGAGCCCAGCACGAACATGCCATGCACGCGGATCCCGGCTTCCTCAAACGCCGCGATAGCGCGCCGGTTTTTCTCGAGGGTGGAGTGTTTGTTGAAGAGTTTGAGAGTTTCTTCGTTCACCGACTCGAGGCCGATGAAGACCATGGCACAGTTGGCGCGCTTCATCAGCCTCAGCAGTTCCTCGTCCTGCGCCGTCTCCACCCGCACTTGCGCGAACCAGCGCGGCATCTTGACTCCTTCCGCGAGCAGCCGCTCCAGCAGCCGCGTGGTGCGGGCGCGATTGGCGGCGAAGATATCATCGCCGAAGAAGATCGGCTTGCCGTTCAACTGGATGGTGTAACGGACCAAGGCCACAGCCGCATCGTCGCTGAGGAAGCGGAATCCGCGCCCAAAGTTCTCAATCACCGAGCAGAATTCGCATTCATAGGGGCAGCCGCGCGAAGTATTGACAACGTTGTGAGTAATGCCCCGCCTGACGCGGTCGGAGTACAGAGGAAAAGGCAGGTCGGAGAGTTGTTCGCCGGTCAGGTAGGGACGATCCGGATTGCTGATGACTTCGCCGTCCGGACCGAGATAACTCACTCCCAGCAGATCGTCGAGATGCGGCCGCTCCAGGCTTTCTTGCAGACGTTCAAGCAACAACGGCAGCGTGTAGTCACCTTCATGGGAGACGACGACATCGCCAAACTGCAACGACTCGTCCGGCAGCGCCGTGGGGTGAGGGCCGCCAAAGACAATTTTCACGCCCGGATTGAGAGCGCGAACGCGACGCGCCAATTCAAACGACTGATTCGCCGTGCGGGTGATCACCGAGAGCCCCAAGACATCGGTGGCCGCTAAGCGCTTCCAATCATCCGCATCCAGGCGGCCCGCGGTGTGGTTGTACTGCGGGTCGAGCGTGACCACGTCCTCGTAACCCGCCCGCCGGCAAACCGCTGCCAGCAAGGGTATGCCGCGAGCGGGATAGCGGAACAGCGAATAGACGTCTTTCGCCATTCGGCCGTCCAGCCGCCCATCGACAGTGGCGGTTAACTCGACAATGGTAACGCGCAGGTTCTTCACCGAAACACCTTCCCTTCATTTCTACGACATCAGCAGTGCACAAGTTTGTCTGGCTACACTACGCACGAATTGAAGCTCCCACAATACAGCGAGAGCGCATACGATGTCCATAGTACTAAAATCTAAACATCACTTGATAGCAACTGTCAGTCCAAACTTGCTCACATCGGGGATTTATTTGCACATTTGGAGTTGCCCACTTATCGGGGTAGTGGTGCAGTTCGATGTTGTAGCGGCGAGTTTACCTCGCCAAATGGCGGCGTAAAGCCGCCTCTACACCCAACTGCACCATCGCCCCTATCCGCGCCTGATTGAACGGTTGACGGCGATTGCTATAGAATGGCAAGGTTGCTTCGACATTGACTTTGAACGCGACGAGAAGGGAAAACGCTTGCAGTCGCTGAAAAAACATCTGCCTGGCTCCGGGCGTAAGCTTCTGCTTTCCCTGACCCTTCTCATCAGCGGCTTGGGTCTGCTCTTATGGCCTGCGCGTACTCTGCGAAGTGATAACTTCGTTTTTTACTTCCCCAATTCGCGGCGCGTCATTCCTCTGGAAGTGATCGATAGCGTCCAGTATTTGCCCCTTCTTCCGGTCCTCAACCTGGTGGGAACCGTGAACGGCCTGACGGAACGCCGGAACAATCTCAAGGTGGCTTTTGGAGACAGCCACATCGAACTTCATGACGGCGATCCGAGAGTTCGTCTCGATAAGAAGACCTTGATTCTGGCGGCTGCGGTGCGGGTTTCCAATGGGAAATGGATGGTGCCCAGCGACTTTCTCACCACCGTCCTGGCCAAGCTAACGAACCAGGATGTGGAGTATCAAGTCGGAACGAACCGGGTTTTCATTGGCAATATCAAACCCGGCTCGTTTACCTTGCGCATGGAACAGGAGAGCAGCGGCGCGAGGCTCACCTTTCAGTTCACAGACAAGGTGACGGTTCACACGGAGTCGGTCAACGGGAAGTGGGTCATGTACCTGGGGGATCACCCCATCCAACCTCTTGAACAATCATTTCACTTCCAGAATCCTTATGTCAGTGACGTGCGATTCGACGATCAGGACGGACTTCCCAAGCTTGTCATCACTCCCTCCGCAGGGGGCCTGAACTTCGTTCCCGAATTGTCCGAAGGTGGCAAGATGTTGCGAGCTGAGGTCTCCAAGCCGGCGCAGCCCCCGCCCCAGACGGCGAATGCGCCTCCGCCCGCCACGCCGTCTTCGACTGCCGCCCCTGCACCACCCGTCGCACCAGGGACTGCCACGGGCGCTGCTGCGCCAGCCGGGCCAGCCACGCCGCCGGGTCCGCCCTTGCCGGTCGTGGCATTGGACGCCGGGCACGGCGGCGAGGACAACGGCGCGCGCAGCCGAGACGGCGTTCTGGAGAAAGAGTTGGTTGCGCAACTCGTGGAGCGGGTGCGCCAGGCACTGCTTACCACGGGCAAATTCCGGGTCGTCATGACCCGCACAGGCGACGCGAATGTGACCTTCGAACAGCGCGCCGTGGCCGCGAATGTGGCAGGCGCTGCGTATTTCCTCACCTTTCATGCCGGCGACTTAGGCGGCGTCTCGCCGCAGGTCGCAATTTACACCTACCAATCGCCTGGCTTGGCAAACCCTTCCCAAGAAGGCGGGGCCAATCCCTTTTTCGTGGCGTGGGATCGAATCCAGGAAAACCACATCGGCCAAAGCCGCCAACTTGCTCAGACCATCGAACGGGACCTTGCCGTGCTTGCCGGAGTCACTGTCGATCCGGCTACCACAGCGCCGGAACGCACTTTGCGCAGTGTCAATGCGCCGGCCGTGGCAATTGAGATCGGCAGCTTATCGCCCGATGTCGACGCCGGCCCGCTGACCGACCCGGCATTTCAACTCCACCTTTCATCCATCGTGGCTGAAGCGCTGAGCGCTTTGCAGGCTGGAGGCGCCTGAGACATGAGCCGCCGCGCCAAGATTTTCTGGATTGCCCTGTTGGTGGTGTTTGCCGGAGGGCTCTTCTATCTGCGTTCGCTGGCGCGGCGTGTCTTTTTTGAACCTCCTGCGCATAGTGACGAATCTGCAAAAGCCCGCTTGAGCGAGGCGGTCTTGCAGTCGGGCGCTGGGCCCAATGAAATCGCTGCCCTGTTCTTCCCTTCGGTGAGCGGCCGGGGCCTTGTGGCGGAGAGCCGGCCGATCAAATGGGCGCCGTCCGCGGCCGACCGAGTGCGCCAGGTTCTGCTGGCGCTGGCGGAGGGGCCAAGCCAACGCCTCGGCCACCCGCTGGCGGCCGCAACCACCGTGCGCGCCGTCTTCTTAACCTTGGACGGAACAGCTTACGTAGACCTTTCGAGCGATTTGGTCAGCGGCATTTATCCGGGAATTGAAGCCGAGTCTCTGGCTGTTTATTCCATCGTGAACTCAATTACGACCAACGTCCCTGCGGTCAAAAGGGTCAAAATCCTTATTCAGGGCCAGGAAGTTGACACGCTCGAGGGCCACGCGGACCTGACCGAAGCTATCGTTCCCGATCCAACGCTGGTGAAAGGCAACCCGTGAAGTGCCTAGGGGCGGTTCGCGAACCGCCCCTACAACTCAGGAGATCGCATGTCCTCGACGCCAAAACTCGTATCAGGCCTGCTTTATTCCGGTGGCAAGCTGGTCCGTCCGGACCGGCGTCCCGCCGCGGAACTGAGGCCTGTCGAAATCGTACCAAACTTCATCACTTCCGCGGAGGGATCGGCGCTGATTCGCCTGGGTGAAACTCAGGTGATTTGCACGGCCACGGTTGAAGACGGTGTTCCGACTTTCCAGAAAGGCACTGGTCGAGGCTGGATTTCCAGTGAATACGCCATGATCCCCCGCGCCACCGAAGACCGCACTCCGCGAGAGGTGATGCGCGGGCGGCAAGGCGGCAGGAGCATGGAAATTCAGCGTCTGATCGGAAGATCGCTGCGCGCCGTGACCGACCTCGAGGCGTTGGGCGAGCGCACGATCTGGATCGATTGCGACGTGATCCGCGCGGACGGCGGAACTCGAACGGCCTCGATCACGGGTTCCCTCGTGGCGCTGGGGTTGGCTTTCCAGAGGCTGGCGGGACTCAAGGCCCTGCGCCGCAATCCCATCCGGGACTATGTCGCGGCGATCAGTGTGGGAATTGTGGGCGGAGAAACCCTGCTCGATCTGGTTTACGCCGAAGACTCGAATGCCGACGTGGACATGAATGTGGTGATGACCGGCTCCGGCCGCCTGGTGGAAGTGCAAGCCACTGCGGAAGGCAAACCCTTCAGCCTCGATAATCTCAATACCCTGATCGAAGTCGCTCGACCGGGCATCGAAAAGCTGCTGGCCGTGCAGCGCTCGATTCTGAAATTGGAACCACGGTAGGCAGGTGGGCAGATAGGCAGATGGGCAGATAGGCAGATGGGCAGGTAGGCAGATGGGCAGGTGGGCAGGTCCCTTGATGAAACCCTGTCATCCTGAGCGAAGCGAAGGATCTCTGTAGTTGTTCGTAAACCAGCTATACTTTATACTTCAAACTTTATACTCCGATTTCCCTGATGCCCCTTATCACTCCCGATTCGCCGCTCTATCTGGCATCCTCGAACCCTGGTAAGCTCCGGGAGTTCAGCGCCGCGGCCTTAGCGCGCGGCATTCGTGTAGAACCCTTACCCGGTTTCAAGAGCCTTCCGGCCTGCATCGAAGATGGCAACAGCTTTGAAGAGAATGCTCGCAAGAAAGCACTGCACTACAGCGCCTTCGTTTCGGGCGCAGTGTTCGCGGACGATTCGGGGATCCGAGTGGACGCGCTGGGCAGCGCGCCGGGGATATTCTCCGCCCGCTTCGCAGGACCTGACGCGACCGACGATGAAAACAATCGCAAACTGATCGAGGAGTTGAGGCGCATCGAGAGCGTGCACGATGCCGCGAGCAGGCCCACTCGGGCCGCGCACTACGTCTGCGTTATCGCCTTGGCGCAAACAGGCCGCATTCTCTGTGTTAGCGAGGGAAGAGCGGACGGTGTGATCCTTGATGAACCGCGGGGAACGGGAGGCTTCGGTTATGACCCCTACTTCTTCTATGCGCCGCTCGGTATGACTTTTGCCGAGCTGCAACCCGACCGAGAAATACGCCGTCTCACATCGTGGCAAGGCATTTCGTCAACTGCTGGACCTGATCGA
The DNA here is from genome assembly GCA_963722675.1 of uncultured Acidobacteriota bacterium. Taxonomy (GTDB): domain Bacteria; phylum Acidobacteriota; class Terriglobia; order UBA7540; family UBA7540; genus CAVROP01. The sequence continues at coordinate 51,184 of CAVROP010000052.1, read as the reverse complement.
ATACCTCACCGCTTGGTCACCTTGATGTGGACATGGGCCGGTGGCCGACCCACATCAGTTGGCTCTGGCCAGAATCCGATACTCTGCGTCGGCAGCGTCTTGGGCGCCAACACCCACAAGGTGTATATTCCAAGGGCCGTTCCTATTGGAATGCGGATCAGGATGATGCAGCCAAGCACGATTGTAAGCATGCGAGCCCAGGGGCTACGCGCTAACAGTCCTCCACCCGCAATCAGTCCGGCAATCGCAAATCCCGAAAGGATTACTCCCAGTCCGCCCAAAAAAGGACCCAGGAAGAGGCGCATAGGCGCAGGCATCCCCATCATCATGAACGGGAATCCCACATGGCCGAACACGACCAAAGCCAGGCCGCCGAACAAATGGAACACCGGAAAAGATGATCCAGAGCAGGCCGAGCGCGGTGATGTGCCGCGCCACGCGCGAGGGCCGGGTGTATCCTACGCCGGGGCCGGGCATGGTAGTTTGAATTGGCGGCGCAGGCTGAGGCGGCGGCACAGGAGCAGCGACTGGGACGGGAGGCGCCACGCCAGCGACCGGCTGGCCGCATTTGTTGCAGAATCTCAGACCGAGCACGACTGGAGCACCACAGTTAGCGCACTGCATAGCGTTGACCTCGCTTTCTAGCATCATAATACGCCGAAACGCGCCTGAATGTTCCCTTCGCCTAGCGAAGGCCCAGGACGACCTGCCGCGTGACGCAGGCACTCCTTCCGTTGCCAATCGCGGTATAATGCATACAACATGGCTGCAAACCGCATATATCTTTCTGCGTCCACAGATGCTGTTGACGCCAGCGTCGTGACCAAGGACTTAGCGATTAAGAGCTTCGCGTCATCGACTGGCATCCCTCTGTCGCGCGTAGCCGGGATTGGGGACGGCGCAAATGACCTACCGTTTCTTAGGATTTCTGGTCTTGGTCTGGTCGGCGCACCTAGCAATGCCCAACCCGCAGTTAAGGAGGCACTTAAAGCGATTCGTGGAGCCTATATCTCAACGAGGAGCGTCTTCGAAGGATTCCTCGATTTCTACGCCCGTTGTTGCGACGAAGGAATCGAGGTCGTGTTCACTGATCGCGATGGCGTCCTAATCTGGAACGAAGACGGCAGAGCGAGGGCTAGGCTGAGGCAAATTCTGGAAGGCATGGGGCAAAATGGACGGCCTTTTATCATCATTCTCACGGGTTCTTCGTACGAACAGAATTTGGACTTCATGCGACACTTCCACTTGGATGCCTCCCTGGGGGTAAACCCAAGGATTCGTGAAAACCCATACATCATATATGCCGAAAATGGAGCAGTACAGATAGACGTGCTGGGCGCAAGCGCTCGCAATTACGCGGCCACCCTGGACAAGCAGCTACTCGTCGTACTTACGCACGATTTTCTACACTCTCTTCTGCGTCGCATTCGGGAGACGATACTGCCAGCATTCCATCTAGAACTGAGCACCGATCGTTCAGACCAGCGCTCGAAGTTGTATCTCCCCCCAAAGAGCACTATGGTGACGGTGAATCTGCCACGGGCCCACGTGGGCACTGAGGACTATCGCCAGAGCCCGGGTGCGGATGCTCTCAGGCAAGCTCTCCTGAAGGAAATGATGACAACTGCGCGAGAACTCCGCATTCCATACGAGGTCCTGACTTAGAGGAGGCACGTTATGTCTTGGCTCCCTTCCAATTGGCAAGATTGGGCCGCGTTGATTACCATAATCCAGTTTGTCGTCGTTGTCTTCGCACTTTTCTACGCGAAGCACCAACTAACCGAGGCAACACGTTCCAGAGAACTCACCGCAACCACTCAGCTATTGACAGAAATTGGATCGCCCGAGGTTCGCAAAGCCCGTTCATATGTCCTTTACGATCTGCAGGCCAATTATGAAGTTACTGAGCTGAAACCAAATGACATCGAAATGATCCGTCTGGTCGCGGTGGCATATGATCGGGTTGGATATATGGTGATCGAGAAACTGATATCCGATAAGGCGCTATACCAGTTTCACGGCGACGACATCGGACTTGTGTGGGAGAAAGTCAAGCCTGTTGCACAGCACTACCGAGAGAAAGGGGGACTGAGTAGGCTCCACTATTGTAAGCGTTTCGAGCGCCTCGCAACCAAATGGCTTCCCGAGATGGAGCGAAAATACGGAGGCAATACGCAGCCGTCGCAGGTGCGGTCTACCAAGAGTTGACCGCATGCAAACTGGAAAACCCAGCCAGACTGCTCTTGCCGCCGCCTTTCACCGGGCCGCCCATCAGGTGTTGGAGCAGGGCCGGATCTTCTCCGATCCACTGGCCGTTCGAATCCTGGGAATGGACGCGCAGAGTGTGGCGCGCCGGGCCGAGGAGAACCCTGCCGCACGCCGCATGCGACTGTTCATCGCCGTCCGAACACGCTTCGCCGAAGATGCACTGGCTGTCTCCTTTGAGAACGGTGTGCGCCAGGCGGTGGTGCTCGGAGCGGGACTTGACACCTATGCGTACCGCAATCCCTTCGGCGAGCGCTTGCGCATCTTCGAAGTTGACCACCCCGCCACCCAGGCCTGGAAACAACAACTCCTGCGAGATGCAGCTATTCCGGCGCCCGGGTCTTTGGCCTATGTCCCGGTTGATTTCGAACACGAGACTCTGGCGGAACGATTGGCGGCGGCCGGTTTTGATCGCACGCAGCAGACGTTCTTCACCTGGCTTGGAGTGGTCCCCTACCTGAAAGAAGAAGCCGTATTGTCTACCCTGGCCTTCATCGCCGGCCTGCCCAACGGGGCGCATGTCGTGTTTGACTACAGCGATCCCCCGGCATCCTTGACACCCGAAGGGCGGGCCCATCACGACCGGCGGGCTCGTCGCGTAGCCGACCTGGGGGAGGCCTGGGTCACATACTTTGAGGCTGAGAGGCTCCACCCCAGATTAGCGGCCCTGGGATTCGCCGGGATCGAAGACCTTGGGCCGGCCGAGATCGCGGCCCGTTACTTTCCGGGCCGAAGCGGCTCCCTTCCCGACAAGGGCGGGCATGTGATCCGAGCGGCTACCTACCCCCATGTGCCTGAACAGTCTGCGGAAAAAGGTCATCGGTCATGCTGAGAGCTTGTGACTTTTTTGGTTTTTTGGCCGTTTAAGGGCATTTAACTCTTTTGTTATCAGTGCCACTTTTCAGTTAAATTCAAAAAAGTCACACGCTCTGAGCGGAGCGAAGCATCTGCAGTACCTCCTCGAAAAAAGCAAATGCAGATCCTTCGCTCCGCTCAGGATGACAGCCGAAAACGCTTTTCCGCAACCTGTCAAGGCCCTTGCTAGGCTCGATTCCTGGTAAGCACGGGGAGCCGTTGGCCTTCCAGTTTCTCGATGGCCTCACGCAGTTTGGCAGGCAAGGCGACGGGCTTGCCGCTGCGGTAGTCGATCCAGACCAGCGTCGAGTCGAGGTCTGCCGCTACGATTCCGCGTCCGGCACTCACGATGCGGTGCGCCATTTTGAAGCTGCTATTGCCGAGCGCGGTTAGGCTGGCGCCAACCTGAATGGTGTCCGGATAGGTGAGAGGAAAACGGAAATCGCAGTGGATCGCCGCCAGGATCGGCCCCGCCTCGGCAATTGCTGACCCGTCCCAGGCGTTGGCTTGGGTCAGATAAGCGATGCGCGCGGTCTCGGCCCACCGAAAGTAGACGACGTTGTTGACGTGGCTGAGGGGGTCCTGCTCTCCCCACTGTAAGGGAAGCGAGACGATGACGGGGAAATGCTCGAGGAGTTTGCTTTTCATAAAAGTGAAGAGAAGATATTGTCTTGCACCTCCCAACCTTGGAGCAGGCTCTCGTCAATGGCATTGTTTTGGATTTGTTCGCCAAGCCGAAAGAAGCGAGAAAGATGACGCTTGGTTCTTCGCGTAGCGTATTCCGTCATGGCCCCGGAATTAATCATGAACGCCCAGTCGCTGGCCTGGGCGAGGAACAGTTCCCTTTTGGCCTGGGCCAGCGCACGCGTCGGCCAGCGGCCCGGGGCGACGCTGCCGGTCCGATAGTTTCTCCATTAGACGGGCCGCCCGGTGTAAATGAGGGTAGATCCAGTCATTGCTGCCGTTCAGCCACACGTCGTTGAAACCTTCGTATCCCCAGCTTGAGATGGCCGGTGCTGCGACCTGATTGATCGGGTATTCCTCGAGATATTCGGAAAGGGTTATCAGGCGCAGGGATCCCTGGCCGCTGCGCGATCTTGCGTACCAGGTGATTCACCCAAGCCGGCCCCTCATACCACCAGTGGCCGAACAGTTCCGCATCGTAAGGCGCCACAATCAGCGGCTTTCGGTCCATGACCGAAGCCAGATAATCAACTTGCCTCTGGCGGTTGAAGATGAAATTGCCGGCGTGGATTTCAGCCTTGTTTTCCGCCCTCTCCGGAACGTAAGGCTCCTTGTGGTTTGTCTTTCCCGTGACCCGATAGTATTTGAGTCCCCGTGTCGAGTCGAATGCCATCCCGATGAATGTATGGCCGGAGATAATCAATATCCAGGTCATACGCAATATCTCGATAGAACTCGCGATAGTCGTAGTCTCCGGGATATCCTTCTACAGAACTCCAGACCTGGCGCGATGATTCCGGATCGCGTCCGAAGGCCGCCAGCCCCGAGGGAGAGTAAATGGGCGCGTACACACCCTGCTTCGGCCGAGGCTCGGCGCGCGTGACCCCGTGAGTTTCCAGGATGGTGAAACGGATGCCTTCTTCGCTCAGCATTCGGCCCACTTCCCGGGAATAACCGCATTCGGGCAGCCAGAAACCCTCCGGCTTTCGACCGAACACCTGCTCGCCATAGGCGATGCCCGTTTGGATCTGCGCTCGCACTGCGGAGGGGTTCAGCGACAGCAAGGGCAGATAGGCATGAGTGGCGGCGCTGCCCAAGATCTCGATCTTTCCCAGCTCTTGAAACTTCCGGAAAGCCTCCACCAGATTGCGGCCATAGCGGTTGAGCGAAAGCATCTCGAAGGCTGAGGAAGCGCTGATGATAGAGTTGAGCCAAGCGGTGGAATTCCGGCTGCTGAGCCGTTCGCTCCGTCTCCTTTTCAGCTAGCGCAATCAGGCGATCGATGCGCTGCAAATAACGAGATTGCAGAAACGGATCGAGAAGCATCGAGAGGAGAGTTGGCGTAAAGGAAAACGTCAGGCGAAAATCCACCCCGTCCTCGACAAGGCCCTCGAAGACACAGAGAGCAAAGGAAGGTAGACTTCCGTCAGGGCTTCATGTAACCAGTTCTCCTCGAGTGAGTCCTGATGCTCGGGATGCCGGACGAACGGCAGGTGGGCGTGAAAGATGATGCTGAGATAACCCTTGGACATTTCCTTACTCGACTTGCCCCGACGACAGACCCGCGCGAAAGCTTCTTTCGCTCAATTCGGTCAGGTCGGCGCGCAACTCCGCTGCGGCTGGGGATTGGTCCCTGTCTTTCTCTCCTGGCGACCACCAGGCCCACTCCCAGCTTCGCTGCGGGTAAAACTCCGCGAGTTGCCGTTGCGTCTCTTCGTCCGGCGCGTCGCGTGAAAACCTCGTCCGCTCGAATTCTCGGTCAATCCCGCCGTCGTCTTCGGACTCGTCATACGGAGGGCGGGTGTGGGAGGCGCTCGGATGTGCAGCCAACTTCGCTTCCTCGCCCGGGTGCCCGGCGGACGCAGGGACAGTCGGCGGGGCCTGCGTCTTGCCCTCCGAAGGAGCGCTTTGCGATGCGCTCCTGCCCTCTGCCGGAGCGGCCACCACCTCTGCGGGGGAGTGGTTGCCCTCGACACGGAGATGGCGCTCTTCCGTCTTGTGCGACGGGAAATCCTTGGGCATCTCCGCAACGTTGGACCGCGCCAGCCAACGGAACGAACCTTGACCCAAGCACAGCCCTAAATCGAGGCAGTAGGAATGGGCAGGATGCTCCAGGCGGACGTACCATTTTCCAGCGCTCAGGGCAATGGCCACCTCAAAACAGCTCGCGGAATTCAAGCTGTCAGAATTCGCCTGAGTGGTCTCGTAAAACCTCAGCACCGGTCGAGCCCGCGGACCAAGCCGGCTGAACACCCTGCCCACTTCTTCCAGGTCACGAGCCGAAAACTCCCAGTAAACATAGAGCAGGTGGGGATTGACAGGCAGCAGGGCTACCTTTGTTTCCTCATCGCCGCCCGGGATTTCCTCGTCTTCCATTCGCGTGCGCGCGTAAAGTTCCTCGCTGATCCGCTCCTCTCCAGATTCCGCTTCGTCCGGGATCACGTCAGGCGACGCACTGTCGAGTAGCTTCGATTCCTCCTGACTCTTGTCCACGGTGGCCTCTCGATCAGGATGCTTCAGCTCTGCCAAACCCTCGGCGAATGCCACTTATTTGCCTGGCCCGAAGGACTTCCACTCCAAGCGACAATCCCCGCATTTCAGCGCTCCGTAGACGTTATAGTAGGTGCTGTAACCCGTGCTCGTATCGGATTTGGCAAGCGTCATCTCGTCATGAATGTGTGCGTGCTGATGACAGAGGGCTCGGCCACAGGCAGCACAGACGCCTCTTGCCTCTTGTTCGCAAAACCAACACTTCATAAAGAATAGTCTCCTTCTTGAGCACTTGAGCCCACCCAGCAGCCAGATTCCAAATTCCGGGAGCTACGGTCAGTGCGAGTCCTCAGGCGGAGCATCTTCGCGCGCCGAGAAGATACCTGACCATAGTAGTACATCGTGGGCTGTGGCCGCAACCGGAGGCCCGAGTTGCAGCACGGGTGTGGTGCGGGCGTCTCGCCCGCTGTCGCACGCGGGCGGGACGCCCGCACCACACGGTTAGGCCGCAGCGACCCCGACTTCTGTGGCGCACACTGGCTGTTCCGCAGGTGCGCCATCTTGCCGCTGGCCGGCGGCTGAAATAAGCTGTCCTTTGTTTTCATCAACATTCCCGGATCGGTCGTCGATTTTTGCCTCGCGTACGGCTGGCTCGCTGTAGGGGCGGCCCTTTTGTCCGACTTGGGCGCCCACAAGGGGCGCCCCTACATCCTCGGCTGGCGCAGACCTGCTTTCCAAGGTCTGCGGCTTTTGCGTCTGGGCCGCCGCTTTGCGCAGGCTGAGCAGCAGCTTGATCTTGCGGTCAATCGAGCGGTCCAGGGTTTCTTCCCGGCGCAGCATCAGCTTCCACTCCTCACCTGAGGGAGCCAGGCAGGCATCGCGCTCGATCGCCGCCCGCTCCTCGTTCAGCTTCTCCTCGTACTCGAACTCCTCCTCGACGCTCGCCATCTCTTCCTTGAGCAATTGCAGAAGTTCCTTGTACTGGGGCTCGTCCGCCTCTTCCACGGGCGGTTCCTGGCTCGCGCCATCCTCCGGCATCCGGCTGGCGCTCTCGGCGAAGACGCACAGCAGATGGCAAAGCCGCGCCGTCCGCCAGCCGCCCCTCTTCTCGCAAAACCCTGCGAGTTCGGAGGCGTGCCAGGCATGGAAGGCGCGGCTCCGCACCTGCTCGCGAATCACTCCCAGAAAGGAAAACAGCAAGCGCAGGCGCGCGGCGGGGTCGGCGGGCGCCTGCATCGAGATGTTGATGGCCTGCCCGACCTCGAAGCTGGCGCCCTCGATTTCCTTCCGGCGGCGATGCTGCTGCTCTTCCACCGCCAGCAAGGCGCGCCGCATCAGGCCGGTCTGGGAGCGCTCCAGGCGGTCGCGCCGCCAGTAGAGCCGGGCGAGATCGTCAACCTGTTTTTCAAAGCGCCCGTCGCCCGAACCGAAGGAATCCCGAAGCTCCTGCTTCAGAGCTTCGAACTGGGCCGGGTCTTCGCCCAGGGCGCGCATCACTTCGTAGTGATTTTCGGGGGCGGAACGCTCGCCGTGTTTGACGCCGTTCATTCTGGAGTTGTGCTTTCCGGCCGCGGTGCGCGGGCCGTGGGAGCGCCGGGCGTTCGCGCGGGCGGCGTCGAGCAACTGCGAAGAAAGCTGTGGCGAATTGCGGATAGACATAAGCCCTCCTAGGGCAGAGGATTAGGTTGCCGGGGAAAGAAAGCTCCCCCGGAATGGTGTGGGGTATTTATAGGCTATCAGTATAGGGCTGATTTGTCAAGCGAAAACTTATCTGAGGATAGGCCAGGATGGTACTAGTACCCTGGCTGGGGTTGTGGTGCGGGCGGGACGCCCGCACCACGACAACAGGGCGCCCGCGCCACGATCAATGGCAGTAAACTTCCAGGACCCGGTCGGCGACGCGATCCCAAGTGAAGCCGGACTCGACCGCAACCCTTCCGTTGTGTCCCATCCACCGGGCCCAATCGAAGTTGGTGAAGAGCGTGCCCAGTCCCCAGCCGACCGACTGCGGGTTAGGATAAATCTTCAGGCCGTTCACCTCGTGCCACACATATTCATCCGGCCCACCGTTTTTGCTCACCACCACGGGTTTGCCGGCGCTCCAGCCTTCGAGCACGACAATCCCAAAAGGCTCGTTGCGGCTTGGCACGCACACCACATCACAGGCTTTGTAAAGTTCGGGCAGTTCGCGACCGTTCTTGAATCCCAGGAAGCGTGTGGCATGCGCCACGCCGAGTTGCCAGGCCCGATGTTCGAGGCCCCGCCGCATCTCTCCATCTCCGGCAAAGACGAATTTGGCTCGCGGATAAAACTTCAGCAGCCCGGGAATGGCTTCCACAAGAAGGTCGGGACCCTTTTGATACACCAGGCGTCCGACAAACAAGACCATAGGATCCATGGGGCCGATCCCATAGCGAGCCTTTACTTCACCGGGATCCAGCCAGCCCTCAAAATGCTGGGGATTCACGCCATTGTAAATCGGACGGACTTTCCACTCCGGGACTTCGTACATCCACATGATTTCCTTCTTCAAGGACTTGTGAAACGGTGATGACCCGATCCGCCCAGTAGTCGCAGCCCGTTCCTGATAACGAACTCGGGCCGGCTGGCCGTTATAAAAGTGGTTACCACAGCGTCCGTACTCCGTGGAGTGGAAGGTCAAAACCGACTTCCGTCGTCGGCCTTGTTTTATCCAGATCATGGCGTTGGCGGCCAGCCAATCGTGGGCGTGCACGATGTCAAACGGCCCCAGGAGATTCTCCGTCGCAAAAACGTAATGGACGAAAGAGCGGCACATGTTATTGACTTCCTCGACAAAGTTGGGGTGCAACGGGAACGGGCAGCGGTGGTAATGCACACCATGAATAAGCTGATAGTGCGATTGGCCCGGACCCAGGCGGGTGAATACGTGAACGTCGTGTCCCTTCCTTTCCAGAGCCGCCGCCAACTCCGTGACGTGGGCGGCAACTCCTCCCACGGGAATCGAATGCAGGGATTCCCAGGATAATAGTGCGATACGCATTACCACTTCCTCCTCGCTAGAATTAAATTTGCCCTGACCGGGATCTGTGGAAGCCGTCACCGGACTTTGGAAGAATGCTGACGGCGCTGCCGCCGACTCCTTAACCTCGCATGGACTCAGCGTCTCGAGTATTAAAGCCAGGTGGATCTTCCGTCACAAGTGTGTGTCGCAGTTCACGCCACACCACCAGCTTTTAGCTTATTTGGGAAAGGGGGCTTTGCTCGGTTTTCAGCATGAAAAGGATGGACGGATTTTTCGGAGGCAATGATATACATTGAGCGAGCATCAGCTAAAAAGCATGCGTCTGAGCTTTCCCCTGGTCTTGCCGACACTTTATATGACGACTTCGCGAGTGAAAAAGTTTTGTGGCAGCCTTTCTTTTCGCGCCATCCACCGCGCTCACTCCTGCCTAACAGCAAGGTTTTATTTATGTGAACGATAAGTTGCCGTCATTCTGAGCGAAGCGAAGAATCTCGCCCTGGCCTTGCAATTGGCGCACGAGCGAGCGAACCAGAGCGAGATCCTTCGCTGCTTTGAAAATCTCTGTGCCGAAGGCACCTTGGAGTGCGGCGGCTTGACGCCGCCTTCGCACCGCGCGGACGGAACGCTGTTCTGAGCCGTGCCGTCGCGCCCCAAAGTTCCAAGGCGGCGTCAAGCCGCCGCACTCCAAGGCGCTACGCGCTTTTTCATGGTTTCAGGGTGCCCGTCAGCGGACGGGCATGCGCGACTGCTATGAAAATCGACCCCCTCACCCGGCACGCGGCGGCTGGTGAAAGCGCCGTCGCGAGCCACCCTCTCCCCCAAGGGGGAGAGGGCATTTTCATGCTCAGTGGTGAGCCGAAGGATCATGGCGTCTTCGCTCAGGATGACCGCGAGGGGCTCGGAATGACATCCGCCTACGGATCCATCAAAGCAGGACGCTACCGACCAACGCCGTGCTTGGATCGAATCCGCCCGAGAGGTATGATGGGAACGGGGCAAAAGTATTTCAGGGCTTCAAACTGGAGGCAAGCACCATGACCGTCACGATCGAGAGGAGTGAACTACCCGCGCTGGCTGAGGTGCTGGACGGATTGCCGAATTTCTCAGGCTGGGAAAGCGACGTTCTGGAAGTGGTCCAAAACCGAAAGGCCTGTTTTCCTTCCAACCACCAATATTCACGTCGACGAGATTAGCTCGGCGTTTGCCGTGGCCTTGCACATGCACCAGCCGATCATCCCCGCCGGACACAATGGGCAGCTCATCAGCAATCTGCAGCATATGTTCGAGCACCCGAACGAAGGAGACAATCACGATGCCGGGACCCTTCGCCAATTGCTACAAACGGATGGGGGACATCATCCCGGAGCAGGTCAATCAGGGCCTGAACCCGCGAGTCATGTTGGATTACTCGGGCGCTTTGCTTTGGGGCCTGCGCCAGATGGGGCGCGGAGACATTCTGGATAATCTGAAGCGTATCACGTGTGATCCTCGCTATCAACCTTATGTTGAATGGCTGGGCACCATGTGGGGCCACGCCGTCGCGCCCTCGACGCCGATTCCGGACCTCAAACTCCACATCCTGGCGTGGCAACACTATTTCGCGGCAATTTTCGGTTGGGACGCCCTGGCGCGCGTGAAGGGATTTTCGCCCCCTGAGATGGCCTTGCCCAATCATCCCGACACTCTGTATGAATATATCAAGGCGCTTAAGGAATGCGGATATCGCTGGATCATGGTTCAGGAGCATTCGGTGGAAACGCCCTCGGGGCAGGCTTTAGGCTACAAGCACGTTCCGCACCGGCTGGTGGCGCGCAATTCCAAAGGCGAGACACTTGCCCTCACCGCCTTGATCAAGACCCAGGGGTCCGACACCAAACTGGTGGCCCAGATGCAGCCCTACTACGAAGCCAAAACCCTGTCGCGCCAAAATCTGGGCGGAATTTCGATTCCGCCGCTGGTGACCCAGATTGGCGACGGCGAAAACGGCGGCGTCATGATGAATGAATTCGTTCCGGCGTTTTGGAGAGCCTGGCAGGAAATGGCACAGGCGGGAGGCGGGACGCGGGGAGTTGTGGGGCTGACGGGCACCGAATACCTGGAACTCATCGAGGCGGCCGGCTGCTCCTGGCTACCCTCCTTGCCAACCTGTCGGCCAGCATAAACTCTGGCAGCGTCTTCCCTCCGGGAAGCTCAACCCGGGAGCCGTGGAGGAAGCCATCAAACAATTGAAGCAGGAGAATCCCAATTTCCACATGGAGGGCAGCTCGTGGACCAACGATCGTAGCTGGGTAAAAGGGTATGAGAATGTGCTGACTCCGATGGCTCAATTGAGCGCGCTGTTTCATCAGAAGGTGGACCCGCTGGCAGGCAAAGACAACCTTACCCAACAGCCGCGGTATCGCCGAGCGTTGCTTTACAACCTCCTGCTGGAATCGAGCGACTTCCGCTACTGGGGACAGGGAGCGTGGACTGATTACGCGCGGGAGATCTTCCGGCGCGGGGAGAATGTGCTGCACAGCGAGTTCTAGTTTTTCATGCTATATTGAAAGCTCATGGAACAAAAAGAAAAAGTGGCAAGCGGCGACGACCGCCGCCAATATGTTAATTTCGCATTCTACAAGGTGGACCCAGCGTGGCGCCGCCTGCCGGCAGAGGAGCGCCAGAGTGGGAAGAGTCAGTTCCTGGATGTCGTGACCAAGTGGGAACAGGAAGTGCTGGTGACCGCTTATTCGCTGGTGGGCATTCGCGGAGATTGCGACTTCATGCTGTGGCGAATTGGCTACGATGCGCTCAAGCTCCAGGAAATGAGCGCGCAACTTCTTGCCACGGACCTGGGCAAATACCTGACCACTCCCTATTCCTACTTGTCGATGACCAAGCGCTCGGTTTATGTCGATAAGCACGTGCACGAGGGCCAGGAAGGAACTCGCCTCAAACTGGTCCCCGGCCAGTTCCGATACCTGTTCGTTTATCCCTTTGTGAAAAGCAAAGCCTGGTACCGGCTCACTAAACATGCCCGCCAAGGCATGATGGACGAGCATATCGAAGTCGGTCACCGGTATCCCACCGTGCGGCTGAACACCACTTACTCTTTCGGGCTCGACGATCAGGAATTCGTGGTCGCGTTCGAGAGCGACAAGCCCGAGCACTTTGTCGACCTGGTGATGGAGCTGCGGCACAGCGAAGCCACCAGTTATACCGTGCGCGACACTCCCACCTTCACCTGCATTCATCGCGAAGTGAAGGAAGTCCTGGACCTCCTTGGAGGGTAGGCGGTGCGACCATGCCTGGCAAACTCAAGTCAACTAAAAAGCCGGTTGATGTAGCGCGGGCGTCTCGCCCGCTGTCCCGGGAGCGTCTCCTCCCGCCAAAGGGCGCGGGCAAGATGCCCACGCGACCGCGGGCGAGACGCCCGCGCCACGACCGAAGGGCAAACCGAAGGCAACCTATACCTCGCCGGAACGCTTGCAGAAAATCTTTGCGGCCTTGGACAAACTCTTTCCCCAAGCCGAGTGTGCTCTGCGCCACGATAACGCTTTCCAACTTCTGGCGGCCACCATACTCTCCGCACAGTGTACCGACGAGAGAGTGAACAAAGTCACGCCCGGACTGTTTCAGAAATTCCCCACGCCGCCGGACTTCGCCGCATTGGCGCAGCCCGTTCTGGAAGGGGAAATCCGCTCCACAGGGTTCTTCCGCAACAAAGCCAAGAACATTATCGGAATGGCCAAGAAGTTGGTGGCGGATTTCGGCGGCGAGGTTCCCCGAACGATGGACGAGATGCTGACTTTGCCGGGAGTAGCGCGAAAGACGGCGAACGTGGTGCTAGGGACAGCCTATGGTATCCCCACGGGGGTTGTGGTGGACACGCACGTGTTCCGCATCGCGCATCGGCTGAAACTCTCCAATCAGAAGACGCCGGAAAAAGTTGAACAGGACCTGATCAAGCTGGTTCCGCAGGAGCGGTGGATCTCCTTCGGCCATCAGGTGATTTGGTTTGGAAGGAAAATCTGCCAGGCGCGCAAGCCGCTTTGCGCCGACTGCCCTCTCGAGTCAATCTGCGACGCGCGCGACAAAACGGTCTGAGGCAGTCGAGAAGTTCAGGAGTCGAGAAGTTGAGGAGTTAGAAACTGACTGCGGCGGGTGATCGGGCGCGTTCTTAACTTCTGGACTCCTCGACTTCTCGACTCCTGGACTCCTCATTAGCCATGACGCGGACAAGTTCGGGGGGAGGAGTAAACGTCACCTTCTCTTCGACCGCTTCAATTTCCTCGGTCTGCTCAACTCCTCTTGCCTGGAAGTAAGCGATAACCTCTTGAACCAGATGCTCAGGAGCGGAGGCTCCGGCGGTGATACCCACACACTCAACGTCGTCGAGCCAGGCCGGGTCGATTTTTGCCGCGTCTTCAATCAGGAAAGCGCGCGCACCCGACATTTCCGCGACTTCTCGAAGGCGTCTCGAGTTGGAGCTATTCTCGGAGCCCAAGACCAGAATCACACCTGCTTCCTTGGCGAGAAGTTTTACCGCCATTTGACGGTTCTGAGTGGCATAGCAGATATCGTCGCTGGTAGGGGTCACCACTTTGGGAAAGCGGCGCCGCAAAACTTCGATAATCTCTCGCGTGTCGTCAACGCCGAGGGTGGTTTGGGTGGTCACGGCAACCCGCTCGGGATCCGAAACCTGGACTCTTTCCGCTTCTTCCACACTGCTGACCAACTGAGTGCAGTCCGGAGCTTCACCCATGGTCCCAATAATCTCGTCATGCCCCGCGTGCCCGACCAGGATGATGGACCGGCTCTCTTTAGCAAATCGCACGGCCTCGGTATGAACTTTCGTGACCAGCGGACATGTGGCGTCAATGACTCGCAAGTGCTTCTCCGCCGCCTGGGTTCGGACTTCCGGGGGAACTCCGTGGGCGCTGAAAATGACCACGGCTCCCGCCGGGACCTGCTCGATCTCGTCTACAAAAACAGCGCCCTTGGCGGCAAGAGACTGGATGACGTACGTGTTGTGGACAATCTCGCGGCGGACGTACACCGGCGCCGCGAAACGCTCGAGGGCCATGTGAACAACATCGATAGCTCGATCCACGCCTGCGCAGAATCCGCGCGGCTTGGCGAGCAGCAGCTTCCTGAGCTTCATTGCCACTTCTTCTTTTGCCCTCTTCGAAAGGACTGATCCCTCGTAAGCTTTCATGCTAACAGATTCCCGGAAGTGGGTCAAAAGCGCACCCGGGGCGAGGTTCCTCGCTGCGCTGTCTCGAAAGTCCGTCATTCTGACTGTTCATGGGCCTGCGGCCCACCCATGGGGATGAAAGTCCCTGTCATCCCCGTGGGTGGACCGCACGTCCATGCAAGCTCGGAATGCCACCGCAGGACGGTAAGGACGTTGAGTTCTGCAAAAATCGAGGCGGGCTAGGTGACGATATCCTCGCCGCCGTCCACACGGATGACGTTTCCCGTGATCCAATGGGTGCGGTCGTCCATCAAAGCTACGATGGCGGAGGCAACGTCTTCAGGCGTCGTCAGCCGCCCTCCCGGATTCCGCATCTGGGCGAACTCCGCCAACTTATCGATGCCAGGGATCTTGCTCGATCCCGGGGTTAGGGTGACGCCCGCCTGAATGGCGTTGGCGGTGATTCCGTGCGGCATCAGTTCGTAGGCCAGTTGGCGGATGTGTGATTCGAGGACCGCCTTGGCAGCGGAAACAGGACCGTAATTAGGAATCACGCTGTGCCCGCCGGCGCTGGTCATGGCGTAAACCCGGCTGCCGCGGGCGAGCATTTTGCGGCGAAACACGTCCTGGACCCAATAGACGAGGTTGTTCCCCATCACGTCCACGGTCATGTCCATCTGCAATTGAGTCAGTTCATCTTGGGGTGAATCGGCAAGGTAGGGCTTCAGTGACCCGAAGGCGACCGAATGGAGGACCACCTTCACGAAATGGCTGCCGCCCTGGCTGCGCCAGTGTTCCTGCATGCGGTCCAAAGCATCCGTGCGCTTGGCGGGGTCCGCGGCATTAATGTTATAGAACTGGACGTCGCGGCCCGCCTGCTGAATGCCGGCAATGACCTGCTCGACCTGAGGCATATTCGAGCGCCGATCAAAATGCACCCCGAAAATGTTCAGCCCCGCGCGCGCCAGCGCGAGGCTGGTTGCGGCGCCGAATCCACTCGATGAACCAATAATCAACGCCCAGGGCGTAGGTCCTGCGTCCGTCATGTTTTTCTCCAAAACCAAAGTATTGTCGATTGATGATTGCCGATGGACGATTGCTGATTGACCATGGCCGGTTACCGTTCCAATCGGCAATCGACCATCGTCAATCGGCAATCAAGCCAGGCGCTCGACCGTGATGCGTCGTTCATCGCGACCCAGGTGCTGGAAGCGAACCCGCAGGCAGGGCCGCGGCGCCTCCTCACCAAACTTTTCGCCCCACTCGATCAGAACGGTCGCTTCCCGGTTCAGCAGATCGTCGAGGCCGAGCGTCGCCAGGTCACGCGCGCCCTCGATGCGATAGAGGTCCACGTGATAAACCCTGCCTTCGGGACCGTACTCGTGCACCAAGGTGAAGGTGGGGCTTGTCACCTCGTCCTCGGGGACCGAAGCCAGGCTCGCCAAAATCCCTTTCACCAGGGTCGTCTTGCCGCTTCCCAGTTCCCCTTCCAACAACACCGTGCAAGGCGGCTGAACTTCTTTCGCCAACTCGCGTCCGAAGGCGACCGTTTCTTCGGGCGAACGAGTGATGATGGAGCAGTGACGAGTGACGAGTGACGAGTGACGAGCCGGAGACTGAGGTTCGTTGGTTGACTCTTCACTCATCACATCTCACTCGACACTGCCCTTCCCTGGCACCCGACACCCGCCACCTGCATTTCCGGCTCGTCACTCGTCACTCGTCACTGCTCTGTACGCCTTTGGCAACGCTTCGATCAAATCGCCTGCGATGAGTGAAGCCTGTCCCGTTTCTTTTGCCGCCAGGTCGCCCGCCAAGCCGTGCAGGAAGGCCGCGGCTGCCGCAACCTCGCTGATCGGCCTATGGCGATATTGTGCCACAAGCCCGGCCGTCATGCCCGTCAGAACATCGCCGGTTCCCCCGGTGGCCATGCCGGGGTTGCCGGTTGGATTCACCCAAACCTTCCCGTCGGGGGCAGCCGTAAGCGTCCGAAAGCCTTTCAAGACAAGGCTTACTTGATGCTTGCGGGCAAAGTCACGCGCGCTCTCGAGGCGGCGCGCTTGAATTTCCGCCGTATTCACGCCTAGCAAGCGGCTCAATTCGCCGGGGTGCGGTGTCAATATGGCGTCAGCCAAGTCTCCCCCGGATTGAAACTGATCCATGCGGCCGTCGAAGGCGTTCAGGCCGTCGGCGTCCAAGACGACGGGGAGACGGCGGGCGTTTACCAGGGTGCGAACCAATTCGGCAGTTTCAGGAACAGTGCCAATCCCCGGCCCGATGGCCAGCACCGTCTTGCCATCAAGTAACTTATCCAGCCGCCCGTAATCGAGGGCGCGCAGCGAAATCGTGCCAGCCTCGGTTTGCGGCAGAGGCTCCGTCATGTATTCCATGCCCAGCGATGCGACGGTCGGCATGGCGCTTTCCGCAGTCGCCACGGTCACCAAACCCGCGCCGGCGCGCAGAGCAGCCTTGGCCGAGAGAGCGGCTGCGCCTGTCTTCCCGACCGACCCGGCCAGAATCAGTACATGGCCGTAACTCCCTTTATGGGAGTCGGGCTTGCGAGGCCGAACCAGCCATGCAAAGTCCTCGCGGCAGGCCAAATTCAAGAAGAGGTCCGGATCGCTTTCAAGCGCCTCGGGCGGCGTTCCGATTTGCCTGACGACCCATTCTCCCACATGCTCACACGCAGGTGGAAAGACATGCGCGATCTTGGCGGCCGTGAAAGTGACGGAGAAATCCGCCCGCACATGCTCTCCGATCAGTTCACCGGATTCGGCGGAGATGCCGGAAGGCAGGTCCACCGCCACAACCTGCGCGGAGGCCAATTCCTCGTTAACTTCTCGGACCACTTGCAGCAGCAGGCCACCGAGGGGCTTGGTAAGCCCAGTTCCCAGAAGCGCGTCGACCACCAAGGTGGTTCCTCGCAGGCTCGCCTTGATCGCCTGCCACGATTCAGGACTTTCGATTACTTCGGGCATGCCGGAATCCGCCAGTCGCCCGAAGTTCGCCGCCGCATCGCCGCTCACCTTGGCAGGATCTGCGAACAGGAGAACTCTTGGCTTCAGACCTTGCTCGCGCAACAGGCGAGCCACTACCAGTCCGTCGCCGCCATTGTTTCCGCGGCCGCACAGAATCGCGATTCGCTGCCCTGCGAGCGGGGCAAAACGCTCCGAGAGAAACTCCACCACCTTGCGTCCCGCATTCTCCATCAACGACAGGCTGGGCACACCATAGCGTTCGGTGGTCAAGCGGTCGATGCGTTGCATTTGTTGAGCCGTGAGGATCTTCATCCTGTCAGTTGTCCGTTGTCAGTTGTCCGTGGTCCGTGGTCCGTAGCCCGTGGTCCCGGGGCCAAGAAACAACTACTGGCAACGGACGACGGACAACTGACAACGGACAGCTCTAAAGCATCCACCCGCCGCTCACGTTAAGAACCTGGCCGGTAATGAAGGCGGCCTCGTCAGAAGCAAAGAATTTCACCGCCTCTGCGATGTCGCGGCCGGTGGCGGGGCGGCCCACTGGAAACCTGGCGTCGATCAACTTCTCTGCTTCCTCAAGCGATAATGCCTTTTCGTCAATTACGGGGGGATTAACAACGTTCACGGTAATCCCGTGGCGTGCCTCTTCCAGCGCTACGGAGCGCGAAAAGGCAACCAGTCCGGCTTTGGCCGCCGAGTAAGCGGAGATCTTGGCTTGCCCGAAAGCGCGCTCCGCTCCCACCGCTCCCAGGTTAATTATTCGCCCCCAGCGCCTCTGCCGCATGATGGGCACGGAGAACTTCGTCGTATAGAAGACACTGTAGAGGTTGGAGGCAACAACGGAGTGCCATTCCTCCAGGGTTGACTCCACCAGCGGCTTCCATTCGAAAACGCCCACGTTGTTGACCAGGATATCCAGACTGCCAAATCGGCGCACGATGGCTTCAATCAATTCCGCCACGCGCTTGGGATCGGTAACGTCCGTAGGGAAAACCGCCCCTTCCGCGGCCACGTTGCGCAGTTCGTCGGCCACCTTTTGGGCGCCCATTCTATTTGTTCGGTAGCTGATCGCTACACGCACTCCCGCTCGGCCCAAAGTGAGCGCAATCTCTTTTCCGATGCCACGCGAGGCGCCGGTGACTAAGGCTACTCGATTCCGCAAAGACAAACTGAAGCTCCCTGAACTGTGATCACTTGATGCAGTCTAACGAAGTCGAAAGTCGAGAGTCAAGAGTTGAGGAGTCGGGAAGTCCAAAGGTTTTCGATCTTAAACTGTCGACTCTCGACTCTTGACTTTCGACTCCACTTCACTCCGACGCCTTTGCGACCAGCATGGTCATATCGTCCTGAAGTTCCGGGCTTCCGGTCCAATCGCTTACACTGCGGTAGATTTCTTCCGTGAGGGTCTGTGCCGAAACGCTCCGCGCGCGCCTTACCACTTGCAGCAGCCGTTCTTCTCCGAACTCCTCGCCGTAGATATTCTCAGGCTCGGTGATGCCATCCGTAAACGCCACCAGCAAGTCGCCGGGCTGAATTTGAACTTCTGCTTGCTCATAGGTCATGGGGGAGAAAAGACCTACCACCGTACCCCCCACGTTAAGCCGCTCGACTTTGCCGTGACGGAGCAACACGGGAGGCAGGTGACCCGGCATTGGTGTACGTCAGGGAGCGGGAGGCAGCGTCGTAGACTGCAAAAAAGAAGGTCACGTATTTTTCCCGCGGCGTACTCTCGTAAAGTTGCACGTTCAGCCTGCTGACGACCTCGGCGGTCGAGAGAGCCTTTGCCGGCGATCCGCCGGTGGGCACGAGGCCATCGTAGAACTGGGCGCGCAAAGCCGACTGGATGGCGGCCATCAGCAGGGCGGCCGAAATCCCCTTGCCGCTGACATCCCCGAGGACCAGGCAAACTCTGTTCTCACCCAGATTGAGGAAGTCGTAATAATCGCCGCTGACGGTGCGCGCTGCCTTGCAAACTCCATAGAGCGCCAAGCCGGGAACTTCCGGCGCCGAGCGGGGAAACAACTGTGTTTGAACTTCGCGCGCGATCTCAAGCTCGCTCTGCATACGCAGTTTCTCTTCGGACTCCCGCAGCAGGCGCTCTACCGAGGCGGTCATGCTGTCGAAAGCTTCGCCGAGCGCGCTGAGTTGGTCGTTGGAAGGAACGCCGATGCGGTAAGAAAAATCGCCTTTCTTCACCTGCTCGGTAGCTTCATAAAGCTTGTCCACGGCCTGCGTAATGGAGCGCGTCAAGCGCACGCCGATAAGAAGTGCGATGACTTCGATAATGAGAAGGATTACGGCGACGACTTTGAACAGCATGACGTAGACGTCGGAATATTCTCCCTGCGTTTCCAGCAGGCGCCGGCTGAGAGCCATAACCCTCGAACTCACATAGACGACTGCGGCTGCGGCCAGCTTCTGTTTTGTGTCGCCTTGCCAGGAAACGGGATCGAGCGACGACGCGCCAACCACCGTGAAATCGAACCGGTTGGTGGGTTCAGGAAGCCTTATTCTCTTGGAGTGAAGGCTCGCTAATTGATAGAAGGATCCCTGGGCGGTATCGAACTGCGCGTGCATCCTTGAATTCAACGACGGGACGTCGTTATGCGCGGACCGCGTAGTCATGATACCGACCGGTCCAATGCCCTCGCCCGCCATGTCAAGCAGCTCGGGTGTGAAAGGCTGGGAAAGAATAGTAACCAGATTTCCCGCTGCCGTAGGCACTCGCGCTATGGAACGCAAGGCCAGTTGGCCCCTGTCCGTCACAATCCCTGAGAACTCCTCCTCATCGAACCAGGCCGGAGTCGTCAAAGGGGATTGAATCTTGGTCCCCTGCAAACGAAACGCCCTGTCTTGCGATCCAATCCGCAGTGTTATTTCGAGCCCGGGATAGTTGGTGGCATGCTCCTTGAGTTCGTTTACGTAGAAAGTTCTGGAGCCGATCGAGGACCTGGTCCGGTTTTGCGGAGGCATTCAAGTGTGCCTCGTGAGCCACGGCACGATTGAGTTGCTGAAGCGCGCTGAGGCGCTCGCGCAGGTCTGCGGTTACGAGAAGCGCGCCGAATTGACCACCCACGATGAACATGCCCAGACCCACCAGCAGCACGATGAGAAGGATCGGGACAATGGCGATAAACACGTAAGCAACGATCAACCGCCAGCGAAGGCGCCACGGCCGGATCAATGCCACGAGCCGGCCCAGATAGTAAAACAGGCAAACAGCGGCCACGAGCCCAAACAGGATCCAGAGCGTTGCTGGAACGCCGCCGGCAAGCCGGTCCACACTCGCCAGGACAGCGCCGCAGGCTAACACCCAGACGGTAAAACGGGCCATGCGGTGTGTTCGATACTCTCGCAGCAGAGCTTTGAGCAGCCTGTTCAACATCAGGAATGTACCGGCGAACTTTCTTTAGGAACTGGAGGGTGTTGCAGAATGCTATGGCGGCGGCCGTAGCTGAAGTAAATCACCAAGCCGATCACCAGCCACACGACCAGGCGAAGTTTCGTCATCGGGGAGAGGCCGATGATTAGAGCACCCGAAAACAGGATTGCCAGGATCGGCACCAGCGGCACCATGGGCGTTTTGAACGGACGGCTCAATTCGGGATGCGTCCTCCTCAGGACCCACACGCCCGCGCTCACCAGCATGAACGCGAGCAGCGTTCCCACGCTGGTCATCTCATCCAGGACGCTCAACGGAACCAGCGTGGCCAACACCGCCACGAAGAGGCCCGCGACGATAGAGCTTTTGTACGGCGTGCGGAAGCGGGGATGAATAGCGCTCGCCCAGGGCCACAGCAACCCATCGCGCGACATCGAATAGAAGACGCGCGACTGCCCTAACAACATCACAAGCATGACGGTGGCCAGCCCGCCCAGAGCCCCAATCTCAACCATGAATGTCGCCCAGTGTTGCCCGGTGACGCGAATTCCCACCACGACCGGATCGGGTACGTTCAGTTGGGTGTAAGGAACAAGGCGCGTGAGCAGTCCAGAGACCAGGATATAGAGGACGGTGCAGATCACGAGCGATCCCAGAATGCCAAAAGGCATGTCCTTTTTGGGATTCTTGGCCTCTTGAGCAGCCGTGGAAACTGCATCAAAGCCGATATAAGCAAAAAACACGACCCCTGCCCCGCGTAAGACGCCCGACCACCCGAAGTGCCCCTGCTCCCCCGTATTGGGCGGGATAAACGGATGCCAGTAATCCGGCCACCCCTTGTGGGAGAGCAGAAATGCGGCTGCCAGCGCGATGAACACGCATACGACCGCAACTTTGAGAATCACGATGGCCGTAGTGAAGTTGGCCGATTCTTTAATGCCGATCACCAGAATCGCGGAAATCGCCAGGATCACCAGAAAACCAATGTAGTCATAGGTCAAATGCGCGTGTCTGCCGAAGAGCATGAAATCGGAATGCGGCATGGGCGGCAGGCCCAAACCAATATCCTTGAGAAAAGCCCGCAGGTGTCCGCTCCAGCCCACTGCCACCGTGGCCGCCCCGAAGGCATATTCCAGAATCAAGTCCCAGCCAATGATCCAGGCGACTAACTCTCCCAGCGTGGCATAGGAGTAGGTATACGCGCTGCCCGCGATCGGGATCATGGAAGCGAACTCGGCGTAGCACAAGCCGGCGAAGGCACAGGCGATTCCCGCGAGGATGAACGAGAGCAGGATCGCGGGCCCGGCAAACTGCGCCGCGGCCTGGCCGGTAATTACGAAAATTCCTGCCCCGATGATCGCTCCGATGCCGAGCGTCAGAAGGTTGATCGGTCCCAGCGCGCGCCGTAAGCCGTGCTCGGATTCAACCGCCTCTTTCCTCAACTCCTCGATGCTCTTTTTTGCCCAGATGCTTGGCATCCCATCTCCCTTTGCAGCTATCAGCCATCAGCTCTCAGCCATCAGCAAGAACAACGCTGACGGCACCCACCGGACGCCTGCTTTTCCGGCTCGTCACTCATCACTTGTCACTGCTCTTTTGCGCCAGAGGAAATAAACGGGCACTCCGAGTGCCACAATACTGAGGCCCGCAAGGCTGCGTCCGGGCTTGTGCGTGAGCAGCGCCCACTCCACAAACGCGGCAAAGGCGATGTAAATCGCGGGGACCACGGGGTACCCCCAGGCCCGATATGGTCGCGGGGCGAGGGGGCGAGTCCGCCGAAGCTGGAAAACACCCGCCAGAGTCAAAGCATAGAACAAAACCACGGCGAAAATCACGTAATCTAGCAATTCGCTATAGGTCCCGCTCAAAGTCAACAGTGCTGCCCACACTGCTTGCACGCCGAGGGAAACTGCCGGGGTGTGGTGTGTGGGGTGCACTTTGGCCACGGAAGGAAAGAACAAGCCGTCCTTCGCCATGGCATAGTAGACGCGGGCGCCGGTCAGGATCAGGCCGTTCATACACCCGAAGGTCGAAATCATGATCGCTGCGGCCATCAGGGTAGCGCCTCTGCCCCCGAGCATGACCTGTGCCGCCGCCGTCGCAACCCTGTCTTCTGCGGCGTGCTGGATGCCGGAGAAAGGCAGGACGCGGAGATAGATCCAGTTGCACGCCACGTAAAGGCAGCAAATGGTGACGGTGCCGATAAAGAGCGCCAGCGGCAAGTTACGCCGGGGATTAACAATCTCGCTGCCCGTAAACGTAACGTTGTTCCAGGCATCGGACGAAAACAACGGGCCCACCAAAGCTACGGAAACGACGGTCAACGTCGCCAGATTCCAATGCACACCACTCCAAAGTCCCGCCTGGTGTGCACCTGCCGCTGGGTGAAGATTCAACCACCAAACCCCCAACGCTACCAACCCCAATAGCGTGGCCACCTTGAGAGTCGTAAAAACATTCTGCACCCAAGCCCCGAGCCGCAGCCCGAAGACGTTCAAGATGCTGAGAAAAAGCAATGCAACAACCGCCACCAGTTGCTGTGAGGAGAGCGTTAACGAAACCGTGTGATGAAAAACCGCAATCCGCCCGAGATTGATGAGGAGATTCTGGGTTGAGACCCAGGGCACCAAAACCCCCAGGAACTTCCCGAAGGCCACCGCCACCGCGGCCATCGTCCCAGTCTGAATGATCAGGAAAAGGGTCCAGCCGTAAAGAAATCCGAAAAGCGGCCCGAAGGCCTCGCGCAAGTAAATGTACTGCCCGCCCGCGGTCGGCATCATGCCTGCCAATTCGCCGTAAGTCACCGCCGCCGCAACCGTCATCACTCCGCTGACCACCCAACAAAGCAGAAGGAGGCCCGGGGACTGCACTTGGCGCGCAATGTCAGCGGCCACAATGAAAATCCCCGAGCCAATCATCGAGCCCATGACGATAGTAGTGCAATCGTAAAGGCGGAGGCCCTTGACGAGTTCCGAGGACGAGGCCTGGGAAGTCGCGGCTTGGGACGTGGATGCTGACATGTCAGGCCAAATTCACCACGAAAAGAGCAGCGCGGCGGAGCCACAATTCCGAATTTCAGATTTCAAATTTCAGAATTTCAGATTTCAAATTCCAGAACCAGCGCTGTGAGCGGATTCCCCTGCGGAGAATCAACGCGCCCCATGAAGAAGCCCTCCCGCAATTATGCAGAGCGCGGACACGGTTTCATGGCATGGCGCGCTCTAGCACTCCAGGGCGCTCAAGAACTCTCGCGCCCGTTGTTCAAGGTCCGGCGCATCGAGAAGCCCGCCAATCACTGCCACCGAATCTGCGCCCGCGGCAAGCACCTCGCGGGCGTTCTGTAAGCTGATGCCACCGATCGCCACCAAAGGCTTCTTCGTAGCGCGCCGCGCTTGCCGCAGCCCCTCCAACCCAACCACCGGGTCCGGGTTTTCCTTGCCGGCGGTCGGAAAGACAGGGCCGAAAGCAACGTAATCCGCCGTGGTACCGTCCGCTTCGACGACTTGCTCGAGCGAGTGGGTGGAACACCCCAGCCACTGCCCGGTGGCGAGAACCCGGCGCGCCAACTCAACCGGCAA
The DNA here is from genome assembly GCA_963722675.1 of uncultured Acidobacteriota bacterium. Lineage (GTDB taxonomy): Bacteria > Acidobacteriota > Terriglobia > UBA7540 > UBA7540 > CAVROP01. Next base: position 26,772 of record CAVROP010000052.1, on the reverse strand, counting down.
GTCGGTCTGCCCCATGTGAACGCCGTCCGCATCTGCCGCCCGCGCCACATCGGCACGATCGTTTATAATCAGGCGACAGCGGGAGTCGTGAAGGAGCCCCCGCAGTTCTATGCAAGTCTCGTAGAGTTGACGGGACGAAGCGTGCTTGTCACGGTATTGGATAAGCCGCACGTCCGCCGCCATGAGCGCTCTCGCTGCCGCTGCCGGCGCCCGACCGCCCAACCGTGCCGGGTCGATTATGGCGTAGAGGCGTGGAATCGAGACACTCATGGGCAATAACGAATCGGCAAGCATACACACCGGAAACGACAAGCCATCCCCCTACAGGTTGTAGGGGCAGGGCTTGCCCTACCCCGGAACACTAAATGATATCATCGCTGTTCTTGATGAAGCGTCGTAGGAAATGCGTGTCAAACTCCCCTGAGCGAAAATCCGGATCAGCCATAATCTTCTGGTGTATGGGAATGCCGGTGGCAACGCCTTCGATGATGAACATTTCGAGAGCCCGAGCCATGCGGGTTATAGCCTCGGGCCGGTCATTACCGCACACCACCAGTTTGGCAATCAGAGAATCGTAAAAGGGAGGGATAACGGACTCGGCGTAGGCGGCGGTATCCACACGCACGCCAGTGCCGCCTGGGGCATGGAAGGCCGTGACCTTTCCGGCAGAAGGAGCGAAGGTTTCCGGATTCTCAGCGCAAATCCTGCACTCAATCGCATGCCCCAGCAGCCCTATCGCCTTCCCTCCAAAATTCAGATGACCACCTGCCGCAATGTTAATCTGCATTTTAAGCAAGTCGAACTCCCGTCACCATCTCGGTGACCGCATGTTCGACCTGAATGCGGGTGTTCATTTCCATGAACTGGAGGTTGCGATTCTCGTCCATCAGGAATTCGACCGTGCCGGCACTCGTATAGCCAATCTTCTGTAAGGCCTCAACGACTTGTAACCCCACCCGTTCCCGAGTCTCCTGGTCAAGCTGGGTGGAAGGAGATTCCTCCACCAACTTCTGGTGCCGGCGCTGGATGGTGCACTCCCGTTCGCCGAAGTGCACCACCTTGCCGTATTGGTCGCCCATCACTTGGAACTCGATATGGCGAGGCGATTGAATGTGCTTCTCCAGATAAACGTCCGGGGTGCCAAACGAGGCCGCCGCCTCATTCTGGGCAGCTTGAATGGCGTGCGGCAGCTCGTCGGGTGTCCGTACAATGCGCATGCCGCGCCCGCCGCCGCCCGCCGCCGCTTTCACCATGACGGGATATCCCGCGCGCTCTGCTTCTTCCAGCGCCATCGCCTCCGATCGGATCACGTCGGAGCCGGGAAGAATGGGCAGGCCCAGCTCCGCCATCGCCCGGCGCGCCTGGTTCTTGTCCCCCATCATTCGCATGACGTCCGGACGCGGACCAATGAAGACCAGGTTGGAGGCTTCGCAGACTTCGGCGAAGTAAGCGCTCTCCGCCAGGAACCCATACCCCGGATGAATCGCCTCGGCGCCGGTGATTTCCGCAGCCGAAATGATGCTCGCAACGTTCAGATAACTATCGGCGCTGCGCGGAGGCCCGATGCACACCGCCTCATCCGCGAAGCGTACGTGGAGCGAGTAACGGTCGGCTTCGGAATAGACGGCCACCGTTTCAATGCCCAGCTCCTTGCACGCGCAGATCACTCGCAGGGCGATTTCGCCGCGATTGGCAATGAGAATCTTCTTGAACATACGGAAATTCGAAAATGGAAACTAGAAAATGGAAACTGGAAGAACCAACGCTCGATTCCAAGTTTCAGTGCCAAGTCCCGTCTTCCATTTTCTATTTTCCAGTTTCCAGTTTCCAGTTTCCAATTTCCAGTTTCCGTCATTTCCCCCGCGAGGGTTTAATCGCAAACAGGGATTGGCCGTATTCCACAGGTTGACCGGACTCCACGTAAATGCGCGCGATTTCTCCCGCCACCTCCGCTTCCAGTTCATTCATCAGCTTCATGGCTTCAATGATGCAGAGGACCTGACCCAATTGCACGGTGTCACCGACATTAACGAAGGGCGGGGCATTAGGAGATGAGGCCGCGTAAAAGGTGCCCACGATGGGGGACTTCATGACGTACAGATCCTCCGCGGATTCTGCGGGTGTTTCGGGGGCAAGGGGCTCTTCCGCCGGAAGCGGTGCGCCCAGCGGAGCGGCAGGCGCCGCGGGCAACGGCGTAAGTGGGGGCGCCGCAGGTTCCGAGAGATCAACCTCTCCGGCACCCACGCTCGAGGCCACATAGGTCCCGCGCTTAACCCGAATCTTTGCGCCGTTCTGCTCTAATTCAAACTCAGTCACTTGACGCTCAATCAGAGCGTCGATGAGCTGCTCGATTTCCTCGAGTCCCCAAACCTTCCCGCTTCCTTCGACGCCCCGCGTCGGTTTCTTCCCAGCCATTTTCATCATTCTCCGAACCGTTCAGCATGGGGGGTTCGCGAAGCGTCCCTACTCCGCGATAATCCAGTGATCCTTAGGGGCAGGGGTCAACACTTCCGGACCATCAGGCCCAACCAAGATAGTATCCTCGATGCGAATTCCACCCCAGCCTTGCAAATAAACTCCGGGCTCCACGGTGACCACTTGGCCTGCCTGAAGGCGAGTCTTATCTCCCCGTCCCAGACGGGGCAGTTCGTGGGTCTCCATGCCTACACCGTGTCCAGTGCTGTGAGTGAAAAAGCTGGCCAACCCATGCGCCGCCAGGGTCCGCCTTGCCATCGCGTCGACATCACCGGTGCGGACTCCCGGCCGCGCCGACCTGGCAGCTCTTTCCTGAGCCTCGGCCACAGCGTTGAAGACTCGCCGCACACGCCGGGACGGCGGCCCCAGGTGCACCGTTCGAGTCATATCAGCAGTGTAGTGGCCAAGTATAGCACCGAGATCGAAGATCACCAATTCATTTTCGGTCAATAACTTGCGAGACGGACGGGCGTGAGGAAGCGCGGCGCGCGGGCCAGAGGCCACAATGGTCTCGAAGGCCGCGCCCTCCGCGCCCCGCTTTCGCATCAGATACTCAATCTCTGCGCCCAGGTCACACTCGCTGACTCCCGGCCTGGTGATCTCAAGGACTTTCACAAAAACCTCAGCGGTGATTTTCCCGGCATCACGAATCCTTGCCACTTCTTCCTCGTCCTTCACGGCACGGAGTTTCTCGACCAATCCTTGCGCCGGGAGAAACTTGACACGCCGGCCGGCGTCCTTCTCGAGCCGTGAAAAGTCAGCACAACTCAGGTGCGCCTGTTCGTAACCAATCCGGTGGACTTTATGCGCTTTCACCCACGACGCAACCCCCTTGTGAAGGCCTTTCCTCTCCTCGACCACTTCTACGCCCCGAGCTTCCTCGCGGGCCTCGAGCGTGTAGCGCGGATCCACCCAGAGAATTCCTTCACGCGAGTTGAAGAGCGCGATTCCCGCAGTCCCTCGAAAGCCTGTCAAGTATGCGATGTTGGTCAGATTTGTGATCAGGAAGAAAGGAAACCGGTGCTCTTCCAACACCGCCCGGAGAGCGTTTTGCCTTTTGCCATACGTGTTGTTCATGGAGGAGTGGTGGCTGATTCGAGAACCGTCAAATCGTCGTCGCGCCGAGCTTGGGCTCGGCAGTTGCCCACCCTTCGCTGCGCTCAGGGCAGGCTCTAAAGGTCGGCGCTACAGGTAAACGCATTTTCCGAACGCAACACTAGCCGGGCGTCAGGATCCTGGGAGAAACAAAGAAAAGCAACTCCTGGTCCGAGTCCTGCACATTCGTCGACTTGAAAAGATTCCCGAGTAGGGGGATGCTGCCAAGCAACGGGATCTGCGTGACGGAGTTCTGGCGTTGAGTCACCGTGACTCCGCCGAACACCACGGTCCCTCCGTCCGGAACGAGCACCTGGGTGGTGGCTTGCTGCATATTAATGCTCACGGCCGCATTGAAGACGATGTTGCCAGGGCTGGCGTTTTGCACTTCCAGCTTCAGGAAGATGTGGCCGTCGTTGGTGACCTGCGGCAGGGCGGAGAGCTTGAGGGTTGCGTCCACATATTGTACTGAAATGGTGTTGTTGATACTGGTTTGGACCGGAAGCTGAGTGCCTTGCTGAACCATCCCTTCAGTGTTGTTCTGGGTGATGATGCTCGGGCGCGAGATGGTCTTTGCCTGGCTGCGAATCTCCGCCGCCGAAATCACCGCATCAATCAGGTAACGCTCCGAGAAGTTGGTAATCGCCACCACGCCGAAGCCCGTCGTGGCGTTGGACGGAATGGTATACGTTGGCGTTTGCGGGGTGGGGGGAGTAATGCTGGATCCCGTCCCCGTCTGCATAGCGCCACTCGTAGAACCCGAAGTATTCGCGGACGTTCCCAGCAAGGCGGCCGACAAGGTGCGCTGAAAGGTCGAGTTGGCCAGGACGATCCTGGCCTCGATGGCTACTTGCTTGGTCTTCGTATCGAGTTTGGCGATCGCCTCCTCGATCTTGGGGATCTGGGAGGCCACATCGGAGATAATCAGCGTGTTGGTGCGTTTGTCCACAAGCACCGTACCACGCGATGTCAATGGCCCTGCGCCGGACTCGCTCCCGGTCCTTCCGGTGTTCCCGGACCAGGTCCGGAAGAGAGTCATGAGGTCGTTAGCGTTGGCATAATTCACGGGACGAAAAATCGTGACCAGCGGAGCCGCCTTCAGCCGCTCGCGAGCCAACCTGTTGGCCGTCTCCTGCTCCGCCATAAGGGTATCAAGCCTGGCGATGCGGAGAACATTTCCTTCCAGGACCTTGCCCAATCCATTGTCTTTGAGAACGATGTCCAGTGCCTGGTCCCAAGGCACGTTGTCCAGAACCATAGTCACAGAACCCGACACATTGGGGTCCACAAGTATGTTCAGCCCACTGATCTCGTGAATAAGGCGGAAGAAATCTTTCAGGTCAACGTCCTTGAGGTTGAGCGAAATCTGCTCACCAGTGTAAGCCGGTGTCTCCTCACCAGCCGGGGCTGGCGCTTCGGGAGCGGCACTTGGGCTTACAGATGGGTTGGAGGTGTTCCCTGCGCTGAGCACCTGCGCAGCTTTGTCTGCCTTAAGAGCCTCCGGTGTGGGGTTCTGAGGTGTCGGCCGGTGGGCCGCGGCAAAGTCGCGGCGGCTCTCCGAAACAGGGATCGGAGTGTCGTGGCCAGGTCCCGGTTCATCACGCTTGGCAGCCGTTTCAACGGTTGGCGATTCCGAAGCACTCACCAGGGAGGCGGGAGTGCTGTGTGTCGCTGGCGGGCCTGGAGTAACGGCAGGCTTCCCAGCTTTCTTGTGCGCCGGCGCCGCCGGCTGAGTGGCGCGGTTCTCGGTCGCCTCCTTCTTCAGCGCAGCCGCCAATGCAGCGCCCGCAGAGACGGAAGTTCCGTGGGATGACGCCGCTTGCGGAGCCGTCGCGCCAGTGACGCCGGTTTCGTGCGTTGGAGCTGCCGCGGCAGCCACTGGAGAGTTGGCCGTGGTACGCGGCTTGACCTCAAGGCGTATACCACCGTCGGAGGGTCGCGCCTCAAATGACGGGTTCCCCGACAGATCGGCGACAATGCGGACCACTTCGGGATCCTCCGCTCGGTACTGGCTCACTCTCACTTCCTTCACAATTGCCGAGGTCACAGGAATGAGATTCCTGGGAACGGCGTTGGTCGTCCCCTCAACGTCCACCACCAGCCGGTCCGGATGGTCAAATCGGTAGACTTGGAATTTCGCGGGCTGCGTCATCGCCACATCAATCGTGACATCCCCCGCCGGCTTGGGTGTGACCAGGATCTCAGAAACCGACGGCTTCTTGGCCGCCTTGGCGAGAGCAATCGGCTGGGTCGCCCCCGCGTCCGAAACCTCTGTTGGGCGGCTCTCGAGCGCGCGCGGCGTTGCCACCAAAAGCGATGTCGTCGCCAAGCATAGGGTGAATAATCGTCTCATCTTCCTTCTCCAAGAGCTGAACCCAGTTTGATTTCAACTTCGCGCGTAATCACCCGGCCCTGAGAGTCGAGTGTGTTCTGCTTAAAGTAAATAGTCGACGGAGTGATCTTGCTAACCACGCCGTTGTAAACGGCATCGTTGACCCTCAGGAAGTAGGCCCGTTTCGTATCATTCGTAACTACCGCGATCATTTCGTCGGCGGGCTGCTGGAGTACGATCCCCTCGAGTCGCAGGCCCGAGATCACTAGTCCGCGCGTGCCTGCCGGCAGACGTACCGGCTCGAGTGCCGAGTGGTCCGCGGAGCTCGGCGCCACCCAGGCCTTGAATGGATCCCGATGCCCGGCCGCAGAAGACGACTCGCGCGGAGTCGCCGACTTGGGTGGCCGGGCAGCTACTCCCCGCCCTCCTCCAGGAGCGGCTGCTGACTTTGCAGGCGCCACCGAATTGTGGGTGCCCAAGGCAGACGGAGTCTTCGGCAATCCGGCCTGACCTGTCTTTGCGGTCGATTGGGATGCCGCCCCAGGCGATGAGGCGCTGCCGCCGGCCTTGACAGGGGAGGGCGCGGCTTTGGGGGCAGGCATGTTGGTCGCGGGCGTCTTTTCAGACGTTGCCTGCCCGCGGCAAACCCCCGTTATTGCGCCCATCAGTACAAACACACAGACCGCCAGGGTCGCGCGCCTGAGCTCAAGTCTGCCGTTAGACATAGTCCTGACCTATCTCTTGGGTGCTGCTGGGGCCGTGTTTGAAGTCGCGCTGAAGTAGCTGGTCAGCACACAATTCGCCCCCACCGTTTCGTCGGCAGTGATTTTGAACGACCCCATGCCGCCCCCTGCCGGGGGGCCTAAAGTAAGACCGGAAACGCTTACGATGCGCTGTTCATGAGCCAAGTGATCGAAGAAAGCCAGTAGTTCATAGTAAGTTCCGTCGAGCCGCAGGTTGAACGGCATCTCGGTGTAAATATCCTTATGCACCAGATTCTGCGGTATAAAAGTGCGAATGTTGACGCCGGCGGCTTTGGCGTCGGCGAACACCATCCTCAGGAAATCATCCGTAGCCTGCTCTTCCGGGACGATCGACTTGAGCGTTTCGAGCTGCTTCTCCAGCTCCGCAATACGATTCAGGTACTCGGTGCGTTCTCGTTCGATCGTCCCGTTGCGCAAGTTCTCGACCTTAAGCTTCTCGATTTTGGCTTGCAGGGTATCGCGTTTTTCCTGGAGGGGGAGCACCAGGAAATAGAAAACCGCCCCTGCCAGAATTACCGCGATCAAAGCAAAAACCCCGCCTTGCACAGGCGCCGGAAGCTCACCGAACGTTTTGGGCATCGCCATGGCGCTAGTCCGCTTACAGTCCCCTTGGCAATCTCGTAGGGGCGGCTCGCGAGCCGCCCCTACTCTGTTCACATTCCTGGCCGCTGAGGGGCGACCTCCCCGGCGCTAGCCTGGGTGAGCGTCGTGGCCCCTGAAGGCGGTTTATAGGAACAGTCCAAATTAAACTTATAGTTAACCAGGTTCGGCTTGTCGTCTTCGTAGAATTGTCGGAGCTGAACGTCATCAAAATACCCGCAACTCTTCAACAAAGCCAGCAGGGTTGCAACCGAATTAGCAGACCCCGCCTGCCCCTGGATCGTCACCCGGGCACCCTCATGAGTCACCGAGGCAAAAAAGAGGTCCGTGGGGGTTTTGGCAACCACATCGCCCAGGACGCTCATAAACTCCGTCGGGCCCCGGCGGTTGGTTTGAAGCAGTTGCGCGGCCTTGACTCGCTGCTCCAGTTGCGCCCGCGTGCCTTCGTATCGGGCGTTCTCCTGCCGGATGGCCACCAGGCGCGTCTGCTCGACCTGCTGTTTCTTGAGTTCCACATTCAGCTTGGCAATCGACCCGTTCCAAATCAAGTACAAGAGACCCACGATCCCAAAACTCACCACCAAGGCACCAAGAAAAATCCACACCTGCAGCATCGACTTCTGTGCAGGCGCCGCAGCAGGCTTAGCCTTCGGCTTCGGCGCCGCCAACCCCAGCAGGTTGATTTTAATGAATGACATGGTTAATCGAAGCTCCTCAGCGCAAGCCCTGTGGCCACGCATAAACTGGGAGCAATGTCTTGCAGCAAAGCCTCGTCGAACTTTCGCGAATCTACTTTAACCTTTCGAAAAGGATCGATGATTTCGATCGGAACACGGAATTCCTCTTTCAATTGCTCCACCAAGCCATCGGTCATGGCCGTCCCTCCGGCCAGGTAAATCGCCTGGGTGTTATCCGCAGAAGAGGTCTGCCGGAAGTAGTCGAAAGTCTTCTGAACTTCCAGCATCAGGATCTCCGAGACGGAGCGAAGATGAGGAATCTTCTGTTCGCGCGTTATGCCACCCACTTGCTGACCCTGCTTCAGCTTCTCCGCATCTTCGTAACTAAGGTCGAGTTCTTTCTGCAGAATGTCCGTATACTGATTGCCGCCGACCGAGACATCCCGCGCAAACAGGGGAGATTCTCCCCGTCCCACCACAATGTTGGTAATGCTGGCGCCGATGTTGAGCAGGGCGACGATCATGTCGGGAGGAACGTCGTAGTTTGCACCGAAGGCGTTGAAGACGGCAAAGCCGTCGTAGTCCACGATAAAGGGCGTCTTGTTCGCCTGGTTCACGACATTCGTGTGGTTGAGAATCTTCTCGCGCTTTGCCGCCACCAGCATGACGTCAGTTCCCTCTCCGGAGGGAGAATCTCCCAGCGGCTGGTAGCTCAGGTTCACATCCGAAATGTCGAACGGAATGTGCTGCTGGGCCTCGTAGGGCATGACCTCACTCAGGTCTTCGTCGCTGGCCGCGTTGACCGTGATTCGCTTCACGATCACCGAGTGCCCGGAAACCGAAGTCGCCACGTTCCGGGTTTTGATTTTGTTGCCCTCGAAAATCCTTTCGATTGCGGCAGAGACCGTGAGGGCATCCATGATTGCGCCGTCCACCACCGTGTCCTGTCCCAGAAGCTCTAAGCCGAAGTTCACCAGTTCGTAGGAATCTCCATGCTTCATGAGCTCCACGGCCTTGACGGCGCTCGACCCGATATCCAACCCCACCAAGCCTTTCCCTTTCCCCTTTCCAAACATCCGCTTTGCTCCCTACTGATCCATAAGGCGTTTTCTACGCGTCGAACGGTGATTGGATTGTGTGCTCTGCATCTCCATCCAGCGGTCCAGAAGCGTTTTCTTGAACTTCCACCTGTTCCCTAGTTTGAAGGCGGGGATCCTCTCATCAAAAACGTACTTGTATAGCGTTTCGCGGGAGACTCCCAAGTATTCCGACGCTTCCCGGATGTCCATAACCTCTCTGGTTTCTACCATACGCTGAACCCCGCAAATTGAGTTCTTTCGCTGATGGCTCCGAAAGTCGAGCCTCTCAGGCCAAGGAATCGCTGCACTCTCCTGGGTCTATGCATATACGCCCTGGGCTCCTGTGCTGTCAACAGGTATTTGAGGGGTTTATGGGGGATTCTTGGAAAGTTTTTAGGTGTTTTTCCCATTATCTTCGGTGATTCATACAATATCTTAGGCAGTACGCCGGGACACCACAATGTATACGGCCACTTGCTTGCGCGATCCATAGTACTTCCGTGCTGTCGTTCCGGGCGCGCAACCGCTCCCTTTCACCGCAGCCGAGGCTCTTACGGTGCCAACCTGATGGGCCACTCCACATCCTATACGCCGCTCCACCGCAGTTTCGCTGCCGCGCCCAACCTCCGGGTTGACGCGGTGGCGGGGTGGGTATATACCTGCCTTGTACCGAAGTCAAAACGGAAACGCCGCCTTCTATGCCGTCCGTTCCTGTCAAAAGCCGCCTGCTGCTGACCGGCCTGTCGATCTGGCTGCTTACGGTCTCGCCCGCCCAAGGGCAAGAACCCTTGAGCGCTGCGGCTGCGGAGCGGGTGGGCCGTATTTTCGACATCGAACGCTCTCCTATCCCACTGCATTGTTCCATCCAAGCGCAGCGGCCCATGCTCGACTTTGCGTTTCGGTTCGATCTTGGGTACATCATCAGTTGCTCGCTTTCCACATTTGCAGGGCGCGCGACTGACGTCTTCATCTACGCTCGAGTTACGCCGACCGGCGGCCGGCCCGTTCTGTTCGCCGATGACTACCGGGTGCCGGAGGCCACTGATGTGACAAAATCCAGCCAACTGAAACAGGGCTTGCAGATGAGTGGAGGATTCGCAGCAGGAGAGGGGCAGTATCGAGTGGAAGTCCTGGTCATGGACCAGCAAACGGGCCGCACGTCGCGCAAGAACTGGCTGGCGAAGGTGGGCCACGCCGGCAGCAAGCAGGCTGTGCAATTGGCCGTCTCTCCCGGAACCGTCATCCCCATGGGAGTTCGTCCGTGGCCCATCACCATGGATAAGAGCGGCAGAGGCTTACGGCTGACGGTTTTGCTGGATGCCGCGCCCACGAACCCCCGCACGCCGGCGCTACGCGCCTGGGATCGAGCGTTCCTGCTGGGTTCGCTGTCCAGCTTGCTGAAGCAGATCCCCTGTGCCTCGGTTCGATTGAGGGCCTTCAATCTCGATCAGCAAAGAGAATTGTTCCATGAGGACGAATTCGATGACGCAGGATTCGAGCAGCTCGCCGGATCACTTCGCACGCTGGAACTGGGAGCAGTCTCCTACCGCGTGCTGCAACAGCGGCAAGGCGGGCTCGAGCTATTGTTGAATTACGCGAATCAGGAGTTAACGGCCCGGGATCCGGCAGATGCCGTCGTCATTCTTGGGCCGCGGACACGCTACTCCGCAGACGTTCCCCGCGCGGGGCTTAAGGCGCGCGAAACCCCCGACCCGCGTTTCTTCTACTTCGAGTACTTTCCCGGCACCTTCCAGTTCAGTCAACTCCCGGATATTTTGAGCAGTCTTACGAAACGTCTGGACGGAACGGTTTGCGCTATTTACTCTCCCGGCGACCTGGCGCGCTGCGCGCAGAAAATGTTGACGCGTGTCCCACCGCACCGAGAGCCTTCCCCGCCCGGCCGTTGGCCCGCGCGTCCCGCGCCGAACAATTAGACAGGTGAGCGAGGGGTAATGTGAGAAGGCGCGAAGCGAGTGGCAACGCGCAGGTCGATCTGAAAGTTCTCTCTCCGCAGCGGATCCCCAGGATCGGCAGTTCCCTGAGCGGGCACAATCGAATTCGAGAGCAACAGACTGGTCAAGGCAGGCCGGGGGCCGGCGCTCGGGTGGGCCGCAGGCCCCTGATAACTTCGTCGACGGTCCCCGCCTGTAGCCGACTTCTTGTCATTTGCCCGGCCTCGCCGTTCGGCCCGTGCGCTTCGGTTCGTTAGCGCAAATTGTGCTGTTCTTGCTCCTTTCAGGCTCTAAATTGTGCTAAATTGCACGCAAAACGCGCATAATTTGCAGCATTCAAAAAAGTGATGTGCTTTGTTTTCAGGTACTTCTTAGCTTCGTTCCCACTATTTTCCATTTTTTGTAGTTCCCTGCATTCCCCGATAGCCGGGACCCTTCCGCTTTCCCTTGCGCCTCGGCGCTCGTTTGCGACAATGTGTCCAGAACAAGACCATCATCGTAGGCTATCACGAATCCGCGAGGTTGTCAAGCGGAAAATGCGGAACAGGAGGACGGGCTGTCCGAGATCGTTCCCGGCGGCACACCAACCAATAAGCCGCGCAGATTGCAGTGACGGACGCCCCCTCTCCTGCCCTCGTACCTCGGGCACCCTCTCCCCCAAGGGGGCGAGGGCCAAGTCACACCGATGAGCTTCTTGATAGGGATGCGGGATCCTCTACCATGGGGCGAAGGCTGGGTTATTGGGCCTTCTCCCCTTTGGGGGAGAGGGTGCCCGAGGTACGAGGGCGGGTGAGGGGGACCGCGAATCAGTCATTTTGTCGAGGTTCTGTCGGGCCGCACCCGGCTGCGGAGTTCCCCCAACCTAATTGGCGCCTCCGCTCGCGAGCTCCAGTTCGGTATACCCTGTGGTGAGGCTCAGAGAGACTTGGTTGCCTTGCAGCCCCACAGTCATTGCCTGGAAAGGATTTGGCTTGCCCGGGTTCTGGCTGTCCCAGGCCATCTGTTGGACCAACTTTAGCCCCTCGAAGACTTGGCGCAAGCTTGCGGCGGATTCCGAAGACTTGCAATCCATCTTCAAGCCCAGGGTGACGTTATCGGCGGCGGCCACGCTGTAGGTGAGGGAACTGACATCGCCAAAGACTTTCTGCCAATCCAGTTTCACGCTGCCTTGATTCGGCATCCAGCCTCGAAACCAATCGGCTATGGCAGGGCCCACGGCCACGCCCCAGATGGGCGCGTCTTTATTGGCGCTTGCCACCAGGCCCGCCATGCGGCTGTCTGAGCCGATGCTGGGAGTCTGGCCGCCGCGTGCTTCGAGCATCGCGGTGAGCGCCGTGAGGGAACCAAAGGCTCCGACGGAGTCCTGGAGCACCACCACGCAGGTGCCGGCTATTCCCGCCTCGAGGCAGTAGGCCTGCTTCCCGGCTATGGCATTGGGCGCCATATTCCGCTCCTGGGCGCTCTGCGCAATCGCCTGGGCGCTGAAGTTGCCTGTCGCGAAACCGTACAACGCCATTTCCGCGCTGCCGGGCTGCCACCCGAGGACCAACCCTGAAATATCCGTCTCGCGAATTCCCAGTTGCCCCAACTCGTCAACCAGCTTGCGCAGCTTCGGTCCAATGTAACGTTGGCGCAGGCTGGCGTAATTGGGGAGCCCACGCAGTTTCGCGGGGCTGGAAAACTCCAGGCGGATCGTCTGGGTGGGAAATCCGTTCAACGCTTCCTTCACCAAGTCCTGTGCCGGGGCCGAGGCGGGCAAAGCCAGCATCGTCAAGGCCAGCAGGCCAAGCAAAGACATGAGCTTTGTACACAGCTTCATATTCATGAATTCTCCTCGTCGGGCAGGGGCGGTTCGCGAACCGCCTTCACGCGCTCCCCAATAAGGTCATGTTACTTCGATGCGCGCGCACAACCATGCGTCTACTCGCAGCGGTGGTTCGCGAACCGCCCCTGCTTCGGGGATCATAGCAGAATATTATTTGACGAAGTGAAAAAGCTTCCGGCTTGTGCTACAATCTCCACCGGACGCAAGACGAGTGATTCGGTCGCGCCGCAGTGTCGGTCAGTTCGGGACGCGGTGCAGAGACCACGCGTTCACACCTGACGACCTTGCAGATCCCCTCCGGAGACCGATCAGTGCGGCCTTGTTTAACCTCCACGGTTTCGCCTCGACGCAGCGGTCGTGCCGAGACGCAGTAAGGAGGCCGGCATGTTCGAGATGGTCAACGAGGAAAAATCGGAGCCCAAGGACCGGAAGGTGCTGCTCGAGAAGATCGGCCTTTTTCTAGCGGCATTCGTTGTCCTGGGAGGTGTGGTTTACCTCTTTGCGTTTTATTCAGCGCACTAAGTTTGAGGCGGCAGGGGAAATCGCTCAACCACCAGGCTAAGAGCCTGCGCGGAGTTGTGTACCCTGCCCTCTAATTGCGCATCTTCCACCGCCTGAAGGATTTCCTTAAAAATCGGCCCGGGGGAGTACCCCTGCGCGATCAGGTCATCGCCCCGCAGGAGAGGCGCGGGGCGGACTGTCTCCGGCGGGGTCTCGTCCAAGAGACGCTTGGCCATATCATAAGTGCTCAGATCGCCATGACTGGCCAGGCAATCCAGGCGATGCAGTTCGAGGTGCTCGGCAAAGCCGGGCAAGCGCAGGAAACGCAGTTGGGTTGAACGGCGCATGCGTGGAAAATCCATAAAGCGCAAGTGGTATCGAACCAGTTCAACGACTCGCTCCGTGTCGCGGGAAGGAAGCCGCAGGCGGCCCAAAATTTCCTCCGCCATCCTGGCTCCTACCTCGACGTGATTATCGAAGCGGATTCGTTCGCGCACGGAGAATGTGGGGGGCTTGCCCACATCGTGAAGAAGAACCCCCAGGGCCAGAGTGGGCGTGGGCGAGCGCAGGCCGTCCAGCATCATCATGGTGTGGACCCACACATCTCCCTCGGGGTGAAACTCGGGAGGCTGGGCCACGCCTTGCATTCGCTTGACCTCCGGCAGCACCTCCTGAAGAAGCTTTGTAGCGTCAAGGAGCTCAAAGCCCTGCCGGGGATGGCCTTCGGTGAGGATCTTCAGGATCTCGTCGCGCACGCGCTCCGAACTCACCTGGTGGATCTCCGCCGCTTGCGTTCGAACGGCTTCCGCCGCACCCGCGTCAAGAGTGAACCCCAGGCGCGCCGCAAAGCGCACCGCCCGCAGCATCCGCAGGCGGTCTTCGCTGAAGCGTTCGTAAGGATTGCCGATGGCACGCACCCGCCGGGCATGGATGTCGGCCTGGCCGCCCACATAATCGAGCAACTGTTCCTTCTCCGGATCGTAGAGAAGGCCGTTGATGGTGAAGTCGCGCCGCAGCACGTCTTGCTGGGGAGTTTTGGAGTAGCGAACTTCACTCGGGTGGCGCCCATCGGTGTAGCGTCCGTCACTGCGGAACGTGGCCACCTCCACGTTGCCTTCGGGGCGCGGCACTAACATCACGCCAAATTGCGCGCCCACGCCAATGCTTTCCGGAAACAGTCGCGCCACTTGCTCGGGTGTGGCGTCGGTGGAGATGTCGTAGTCCTTCGGCGTCAAGCCCATCACCAGGTCGCGCACACAGCCACCCACCAGGAAGGCTTGAAAGCCTTCATTGCGCAACCTCCGGAGAATATCCACAGCGGCTTGCCGCTTGGCGTCCATGCATTCTATTAGACCCGATGCGCCGCTGCGCTGCAAGCGGCTTGGAAAGGTTAAGGGTTAAAGGATGAAGGGTAATAGCTGGTAGGGGCCGATCCGGGCGGCTTACCGTAAGCCCCTAGGCTCCGTTCGTTAGCCTTTACCCTTTAAACTTGCGCTGCCGCACTCCAAGATGCGAATTCAAGTTTTGCCGGGGCGTGCCGATAGAAGGAACAAACGGCAACTCCTGCCGGCGACGCGATACGTCCCTCGCCACTGCGACGCCGAGCCCTTGGCGGAGAGCGTGCAAGGAACAGGAATTTTGGGCTCCGATGATAATCGACGCTGGCCGCCAAGGCACCCACCTGTGGAAGAAGAAGGCAGTAGGCAGTAGGCAGTAGGCAGTAGGCAGTAGGCAGTAGGCAGTAGGCAGTGGGCAGTAGGCAGTGGATAGTCCGCGGCAGACATTAAGAATCTCAAATTCCAGATTTCAAGAAAAGCTCGAGGTGCCGCTAGGGTCTGCTCCAGCGTCATGTTAACATCATCGCTATGTCCAACATCCGAGTTCGTTTTGCACCTTCGCCGACAGGTTACCTGCACGTAGGCGGAGCGCGCACGGCGCTTTATAACTGGCTTTTCGCGCGGCATCACGGCGGCGCATTTATTCTGCGCATCGAAGACACGGACGCGGACCGTTCCAAGCCCGAGCTCAGCCAGGCAATTCTCGAGAGCATGAAATGGCTTGGGCTCGATTGGGATGAGGGGCCGTTCTACCAGTCCGAGCGGCTGGAGCGCTACCGTGAAGTGGCCGCGGAGCTCGAGCGGCGCGGTCATGCCTATGCGTGTTTCTGCCTGCCGGAAGAACTCCAGGCCAAGCGCGCCCAGGCGGAAGCGCAAAAGAAACCCTGGAAATACGAAGGAACGTGCCGCAACCTCTCCGACGAGGAACGGCAGCAGCGGCGCAGCGCAGGGCGTCCCTGGGCGCTCCGGTTCAGTGTTCCGGCCACAGGCCGCACCAGCTTCGACGACCAGGTCTTCGGCCACCTCGAGCTCGAGAACCAGGAAATTGAAGACTTTGTTCTGCTGCGCTCGGATGGTCATCCCACTTACCACCTCGGGGTCGTAGCCGACGATCTCGACATGGGCATTTCCCATGTGGTGCGCGGCGCCGATCACCTCTCGAACACGCCCAAGCAGATTCTGGTCTACCAGGCGCTGGGCGCGGTCAAGCCGCAATTCGCGCATTTGCCCTTGATCCTCGGTCCGGACAAACAACGGCTGAGCAAGCGCCACGGCGCAACTTCTGTGGGCGCCTATCGCGATATGGGAATCCTGCCGGAAGCCTTGGTGAACTTCCTCGCCCTGCTGGGCTGGACGCCGCCGATCAGAAGGAGATTGTTCCCACTCGAGGAGATGGTGGGGCAGTTCGAGCTCACGGCGGTTTCCAAATCGAATGCCGTCTTCGACCCGGAAAAGCTTGCCTGGATGAACAGTGAGTATCTCCGGCACCTGCCTGCGGAACGCCTCTTCGCGCTGGCTGAAGAGGAGTTGAAATCCACGGGGCTCTGGAAGGTAACGTTCACCGGCGCGGAAAAAGAGCGGTTCGAAACTTCCACCCGCCTGCTGCAAACCCGGGCGCGGAGCATCAAAGATTTCTCAGTGTCCGGACTGGCGTTTTTCAGCGACGAGTTCGAGTACGACGCCGAAGCGCAGAAGAAATTCTGGAAAGATGCAAGACTACCGGAGCTGCTCGACGAGCTGGGATTGCGGCTTGCGGATTCGAAATCCTTTGATCTCGCAGGGACAGAAGCCACGCTGCGGGCACTGGCGGAAGAGAAAGGCGTCAAGGCAGGCCTGCTGATTAATGCGGCGCGCGTGGCGCTCACCGGTCAGGCGGTTGCTCCGGGCCTGTTCGAGGTGATGCTGGTTTTAGGGCAAAGCCGCGTCGCGGACCGGCTGCATCGAGCCGCGGCCCATCTGGCGACTGCCGATTGACGATTTTCGATTGCCGACTGTCGATTGGCGACTGCCGATTGGCCATTGTGATCGAAACGAGCGGCGGGGCGATTTCCCCACCAGCCAAGCTGTAATCACCAATCGAAAAACAGGCATCGACAATCGGCATTCGACCATCGAAAATCACCGTGCCGTGTCGATTTTCTTGCGCAGCGTTTCGTAGGTCTCAACCGCGACGATGGCCGCGGCTAGCACCGCCCCCACGGTGATGAGAACTTCCCTCGTATTTCTCAAGATCTCCAGAAATTTCCGCATCGGTGTTAACCTCCGAGGGTCAACCACCCCAGTCTGGCGTTACAGCTCAGTTAACTGGGGGCGATTCTACCTCGTACCTAGCTGGTTTAATCGGCGCAATTTCAAATGGCCTTCGGAAGGGCGGGGCTTTAGCCCCGCCGCGTAGGAGTCCAGGGTTGGAAGGGCCTTTAGGCCCTGAAACCAAATCCTTCAGGGGCTAAAGCCCCTTACTCACCTCCCCTGATCAGCGGCGGGGCTGAAGCCCCGCCCTTCCGCTTGCGACGAATAAGGTCGCTTACTAATTCTGCTAAGCACTAGCGTGTTGGCCGTGTAATGCCGCCCCTCGATCAAGCTGCATCACCACCTTGTCTGGCAGCTTCCTATTATACTGTTGCAAGCTGAGTATTGTCGCCTCTACCTGGTTCGCCGACAAATCCAACAGCCCACAACATCGTGGCAGGGAAAAACGCTGCTTGCCGGCGCTGCCGGGATTGAAGAACAGCCTGCCGCACAGCGTGACGGCGCACGGCAGGTGGCTGTGGCCGAAAATCACGATGCGCGTGTTTGGTTCGAAAGCTCGCAGGAAGGCATCCCGTCCTCGCGGCGCGAGCGCCTCGGTCCGTGCCTGGTTAGCCCATTTTTCCAGCGCGATTTGCGCCGCCGGCAACTCGTGGAGCATTTCCACTTGAACGGCGTCACCGGAAGCAGCGGGTCGCGAAGCGCCACGCCGAGTTGTTTCGCCCAGGCTTAAGCTCAAGCTCAGGGGAAGACCAGCCAGAAGTGAGTTGACGTTTCCCTTCACCGCCCGCACGGGAGCGATTCTTTCCAGTTCGTCCAACACTTCCCGATTTCCCACGTCTCCAGCGTGCAGGATCAGCTCGACGCCCGCCCACAACTCCGCCAGACGCGCGTCAAAGAAACCGTGCGTGTCCGAAACCACACCGATCTTCATCGGGTTGTTCCCTGCTCTTCCGCGATGATTTCTTTGGCCCGCTGCCGGCACTCCCCGCAACCCGCATGGCTGACCAGGCAGAAGGCTATGCTTGCATTACAGCCGCACGAACAGGGCTCCATGTTCAGCCGCAGCAGCACGTGGTTCCGGCGCTCTTGGCTCAGCGAGGCCAGATCGAGGCCAGGAAGGTCGGTGATATTGGTAGGGGTAAATTGGCCGGCCACTTGCGGACAGGTTGCGCCGTGAGGCTGCAAAGGAGCGGGCTGGACGTTCGGCCGGTCCGGCTTCAACTCCCAAACCAAGGCGGCCAGCGCCAGCAGAGTAACGATAAGATAAATCGCCGGACCACGCGAGGTGTCCGGCGGGCGGGGCGTTCCCAACTCCGTGGAGCTCGTTTCGTCGGTCGGCATACTATTCCGAGCGCCTTGCCGAAGCCCCGCGGCGCGCCACTTTCAAGGGGAACGATATCGGCACACTGGTGGGCGGAAGGCAGGCGTGGTCGTTGCAGGCCTGATACGCGAACTTCCCCTTGACCTCGTAGTCGCCGGGCGGCACTTTGGGATCGAGTTGAAAGGCGACATCGACACGAACCGTTCCCTCGTAAACGGAAAGGGGCGTGTCCGAAAAGGCGAACTTCCTCGGTTCCCCTTTCGGGTAAGTAATATCATTCCGGGTGACTGCTTTATTCGGATCGAGCTTGACTTCCGTAGGAATCAGATAGTCGAGAGTAGGATGATGATCATTGATGTGGTAGCCGGGCAGAACTTCCGCCACCACCGTCGCCTTCACGACGGAATCGGGTCGCGCCGCTTCAGGCGCCACCGCGACCTTGGCTTTTACCACCTGCTTGGGAGTCTGCGCGCAAGCCGCCGCACAGACCAGAGCGAATGAGAAAACGAGCCCAACGAAAGTCTTCATATTCGCCTTTCTCGAATTCCCTCGATCGGGAAATCGGGAGATCGGGAGGACGCTTTCTTAGCCTGATCGACTAGTCTCCCGATCTCCAGATCACCCGGCCCCGTTCACGATCCCGACTTCAGCAGCTTCTCCATCTGCGCCCGCGCCAGCTTCAAGCTGACTTGGCAGGCCCGGTCCACCTGGCGGCATTTCAACAACGTCAAATTACAGCCGCACGGGCAATGCTGATCGCCGAGTTGCTTCTTCAAGGCCTCTTTCTGCTCGGCGGTCAGCTTGCTCAAGTTCAAGCCGGGGACTTCCGAATCGATGGCGGCGGGATCGCCCAGCGCGATTTTGGTTTCGGTTCCCACCACCATGGCCGGCCTGAAATCCGATTTCTCCGCGGTCGCGCTCATGGCCAGCAGTTGCTGCACTTCTTCCTCGATGATGGCGGGATTGATACCGCCGGTGTGCTTGGCATAAATGCGGCCGTCACGCCCGATCAAGAACGTGGTTGGCAACCCAAGAATTCCTCCGTAAAGTTCCCCGATCCGCTGGTTGCCGACCGCCACCGGATAGTTCATCCTGAACTCCTTGTAGAAATCCACCACCGGCCCGGGCTCGTCGTCCATCGAGATGCCGATAAGCGAAAAGCCCTGGCTGGCGTACTTCTCCTGCATCACCACGAATCCCGGAATCTCTGCCCGGCAAGGCCCGCACCAAGTCGCCCAGAAATCCAGCACCACCACTTTGCCTTTGTAGTCGGCTAGGTCCAGCCTTTTGCCTTCGATGTCAGTCAGTGAAATCTCCGGAGCGTCGGGATGTTCGCTGTCGCCGTTGGCCTGGATCATCACGGCTGGATGGATCCAGTACCGGTTGACAAGGTACAACCCCGCGACGACGATTACCGCCAAGACCGCGCCGACCAGCAGTTTGCCTCGGCTCACGGTTCGAGCCGGCTGGGCGCCAGGATCGAGTGGCTCAGGCGTCCCTCCGTTCCCAGAACTTTCAGGTTGATTCAAGTCCATATCCTCTCCCTTAACTCCTATCCCTTCCTCTGCGCATGAGGCATCGAAGCGGCCTTGACCCTTGCCGCGGGCGCCACCTGGCCACCCACTCTCTTGTTCGCGGGTTTCACACTCCCTGAATCCTCCGTGGCGACGGCTGTGACCGGTTGCCGCAGCGCGGGTTTGCGGCGGAGAATTAGCGCTAGCCATACCGCCGCTGCGAGGGCCAGAATCGCAATGAATTGCGACGTTGACAAAAGATGATTAAAGACGAACCCGCGGTCCTCATCGCCGCGCAGGAACTCGATGAAATAGCGGGCTCCGGCATAAAGAGCAAGATAAAGCACGAAAATCTCGCCATCGCGGGTTTTCCTCGGATATCTCCAGATCAGGATTGCAAAGATGGAGAGCGAGGCTAAACACATGATGGGCTGAGTGGGGTAGATTGGAATGTTCAACGGTGTTCCAGCCACCTGGTGGGCCAGAGGGTCTGTGAACACCACGCCCCACGCGGAGGTGGTGGGCTTGCCGTAATCACACCCGGCTGCAAAGCAGCCGATGCGGCCAAGGCCAAGTCCCAGAGAGATGGCCGGAGCGTAAACGTCAATCACCTTCCAGGCTGGAAGATGATGAAGCCGGATATACCAAACCGCAAACAACAATGCAGCGATAAATCCACCGTAAAAAACCCCGCCCGCCAAGAACGTGTCCCGACTGAAGATTTCCCCCGGATACTCCCGGTAGTAACCCCAGTTGGAAATCACCATCAACACCTTCGCGCCCGCCAGCGCCACGAGCAGCAGCCAGGTGCTGAAGTCGAGCAAAAGCCCTGAGTCCAATCCTTCCCGCCGGCCCAGCCGGAGTATGGTGCAAATCGCCGCCAGCATGGCCAATACCATCATCGCCCCGTAAGTGGGGAAATGAAACGAGCCAATGCTGAACAGAATGGGGTGCAAAGGAACTCCCAAAGCCAGGGGCTAGGGACTAGGGGCTGGGGGCTAGGGATGACCGCGCCCTCAACCTAACAACGTTTGTCCTTCGGGCCTTTGTCCCTGCCCAACCGGATGCCGACCTCCACAATCGTTGGCGGCCGTGCTCGTCACTCGTCACTCATCACTCGTCACTGCTCTTAAAGCGTGAAGCGGTTCAGGAACGAGAAATACCGCGAGATCACCGTGAACTTATTGGTCGCCATCAGGACGCCGAGAGCGATCAGGAGGACGCCGGAAGCTATCTCGACCGTCTGCAGGTGCTTCCGGAAACCGCCGTAAAGCTTCAAGAACTGGCCCAAACCGAGGCTGGTCAAAAGGAATGGAATCGCCAGCCCCGCTGAGTAGATGGCCAGAAGAAACATCCCCTGGAAGACCGTGTGCCGCTGCGCCGCCAACGCCAGAATCGCCGTCAGGATCGGACCGATGCAGGGCGTCCATCCGAAGGCGAATGCGAACCCGAGAAGAAACGCACCCACTAGTCCTCGTTTCGGCTCACCGGTGTCGAGCTTGGCCTGCCGGTAGAGCAGCGGTATCTTCACCAATCCCGTCAGGTGCAATCCGAATACGATCACCAGAATGCCGGCCACCAGGTTAAAAGTGGTGCGCTGTGCCAGCAGAAATTTGCCCACGGCCGTTGCCGACGCGCCCAGAGCCACAAATACGATCGAGAAGCCCACTACGAAGGCAATCGAATTGCGCAAAATGCGGCCCATAAGCGCAGGGCTCGTCGCGGTCCGCAACTCCTCGATCGTCGCCCCGGAAAGCATCGAGATATAGCCCGGCACCAGGGGCAAAACGCAGGGGGAAAGAAAAGACACCAGACCCGCCAGCAACGCAATCGGGATACTCAATTCATGAGTCATGGTTTCAGCCTGCCTCGCGACGCGGCTCCAATCTAATGGATGCGGAAAGCAGTGGAGAAGTTAAGGAGCCGCCTCGACTTCTCGACCCCCCAAGTGTATCATGACGACAGTCTGTGGAGTCAGGATTAGGGAGACGACCGGAGTCCGCGACGCTTGCTACGCGCGATCATTTTCGATTTTGACGGGATCCTCGTCGATAGCGAACCGCTTATCATGAAGCTCATCCAGGAGATGGCGGCCCGTGAAGGCTGGGTCCTCACCGAAGATGAGTATTTTGGCGACTACCTCGCTCTCGATGACCGCGGAGTCATCGATCACCTCTGGCGCACTCACGGACGCCCATTGAGCATCCCCCGCCGCAACGAACTGTTGGCCTGGAAAGCAAACGCCTATGAGAAAATCATTCATGACGGCCTGCCGGCCATTCCCGGAGCAGCGGAGTTTGTCCTGGACGCCGCCAACCGCTTCCTGCTGGCGATCGCGAGTGGAAGTCTGAGGGCGGAAATCGAGCACCTTCTTCGCAAGTTAGGTTTGCGGGAGAAGTTCGCCGTGCTGGCGACGGCGGACGACTGCCAGCGCTCGAAACCTGACCCGGAAGTGTATCTTAAAGCCCTCAGCCGCCTGCGAGAGCTTCCCAAATTACGCGAACCGGGCCTCGAACCGATCGAGTGCCTAGCCATCGAGGACGCCCCTCTCGGAGTCGTGGCCGCGCAGGCCGCCGGAATGAAGTGCCTGGCCCTGGCCCACAGCCGCCACCAAGCCGACCTCCAACACGCCGATTGGGTCGCGTCGGGGTTCTCAGACGTGAACCTGGAAGCCATCCGCGCCGCGTTCAAGTAATCCGAAAAATCGGCTCTGCGATTAGGCCGGCTGTCGTCTGGCTAGATCGAGAAGAGACGCCCGATCTTGGCAAGGCAAAAGCTCCTTGACAAAACGTCGTCCATGGGTTAACTTTGTAGGTGACGAAGAAAAGGCGAATATGGGTGCCACATCCAAGAGCGCCATCCTGGTGGGCCCTGCCGGCTGGTCGTACACCGATTGGGCGGGAATCGTTTACCCGCACCACAAACCGCGCGGTTTTCACGAGGCCGCGTACCTTGCCCAGTTCTTTGACACCATCGAAATCAACACTTCCTTTTATTCTCCCCCGCGCGCCGAGATCGTGAAAGCTTGGGCGGCAAGAATCGCCTATAACCCCAACTTCAAGTTCAGCGCTAAGCTGTGGAAACGCTTTACGCACGAATGCAACGCCAACCTCCAGGACGAGAAGGAGTTCAAGCACGGACTGGCGCCGCTCGCGAACGACGGCCGGTTGGGGGCTCTTTTACTGCAACTGCCTTGGTCGTTCAAGAACACGCCTGAAAACCATGAGTACCTGAGCGGGCTCATCATGCAATTCATGGAATACCCGTTGGTGCTGGAAGTGCGCCATGGCTCATGGAACAAGCCGGAGGTCTTTGAATGGCTGGCCGGGCTGGGAGTGGGCTTCTGCAACATCGATCAGCCCGTCATCGGGCAGTCGATCGCTCCTAGCGCCCACGCGACTGCACCTGTGGGATATGTCCGCCTGCACGGCCGCAACTACGAGCACTGGTTCACGTCCAACGAGCATCCCGAGGAACGTTATAACTATTTGTATAGCCAGGCTGAATTGGAACCATGGGCGGCGCGCATCCAGAATGTCGCCCGCAATGCCGAACTGACTTTCGTCATTACCAATAACCATTTCGAGGGCAAAGCCATCGCTAACGCCCTCCAGTTGATCGCCCTGCTCAGGAACCAGCGCGTCCGCGTACCGGAAACCATGCTCGAGTCCTATCCGGAGTTGGAAAAAATCGCCGCCCCGGAAACACCCTTCACCCTGCCTAAGCAGTCCGACCTTCTATTTGCGTCAGGCAATCCGGGCAGCTCCGAAGAATCAGCGCAGCTGCGATTCAGACAGTAAGAAACCAGGCTGGGCAGCTGACCCGCGGTCGGTCTGTCAACCGGTCTACCCGATCCGTCAACACCGCTTTTGACGGCCTTTCCGACGCCCAGTTGTCCTCCTTCCGCGGTGGTTCCTCTCCTGCATGTGACAGGTAGCTCATCGAAGTTTTGCCGCCTCCTCATTTTTCCTCTTGCTTCTCTACTTTCCTTTATGTTAATATAGATTGTAGCATAAAGATAGGAGATTGTTGTGTTAGCCCCTCGCCGCGATCAGGCCAGCCGCCAGCGCCGGGTTCTTCTCGGTCTTCTGGAGGACTACGGCCGCCTCCTCAGGCAACTCCTTGCCCTTCGTGAGTTGCTGAAGGGCTCGCTGTACGAGCTGAAGTGCGTATTCCGTTGAAGGTGATCAGTGATTCCGGTTTGATCCCGATCGCTGGTTCCGAAGTGAAGCCGATCGTTTTCGGAGCGAAGCGACGCTGGCGTTCTTATAGTGCTTGAAGTGATCGGGATCGGTCAACTGGAATTCGGTTTTCTCTTCATCTTTTCTGGTCCTCTTTCTTGTAAATTTGTCCCGCCGCCGGCGCGGTGGAAATGTCCCCCCCTGGCTTTCCAAGCCCTGTGGAAAGCGTGGAAAACTCCCAGAACGAGTTTCCCACGCTTTCCACAGGGCGGCATTTCCACCGCGCCCGCTCAGGGGTTTCGGAGCGCAGCGACGTAGCTCATTCCTTACCGGCCCGCTTTTTGCGCATCGACTCGCCACGCATCTCGATGCGGTGGGCGTTGTGCACCAACCGGTCGAGAATGCTATCAGCTAAGGTCGGATCGCCAATTTGCTCATGCCACTTGGCCACCGGGAGTTGGCTGGTCAAGATCATGGAGCGCCGTTGATAGCGGTCTTCACAGATTTCCAGGAAGTCCCGACGCTCGGTGTCGGCCAAGGGCGCCATGGCCCAATCGTCGACCACCAGTACTTCCAGACGAGCCAACCGGGCGAGCAACGAGCGCAGACTGCCGTCGGCGCGAGCCAGCCCCAGGTCGCGAAACAGTTGCGGGGCTCGTGTATAGAAGGCCGTGAAGCCATCCCGGCAGGCCTTCTCGGCCAGAGCGCAAGCCAAGAAGCTCTTCCCGATTCCGGTCGGTCCCAGCAGGAAGATATTCTGGTGCTCTCGCACCCAAGCCGAATCTTGGGTGAGCGACCGGACTAAGGTGCGGTCCAAGCCGCGTGGGGTGCGGAAGTCCAGATCCTCCACGGAGGCCCGGTGCCGTAACTTGGCCTTGCGCAGGCGGTGCTCGAGGGCCCGGTTCTGTCGCCAGTTCCATTGCTGATCCACCAGCAACGCGAGGCGTTCCTCGAAGCTCAACTCCGTGATCCCGCTCTGCTCGGACTGGGCGCGGAAGCCCTCCGCCATACCGTGCAAACGCAGGGCGTGCAACTTCTCCAGGGTCTGTTGATTCAACATGCGTTCTCCTCTCTGGGAATGGAATGACTGTGCTCTCGAGTCTCCGAGGGATCGAAATAGGCCGCGCCCCGCAGGTTGTCGTGGGCGAGCGGCGGTCGAGGCGCCGGGGTCTCCAGCGGTTGACGGTCGAGCCCGCGTCCCAGTATCGACTTGATACTTTGATAGGAGCAGGCGCCGGTGGCCAGGGCTCGGGTGGCCGCGGCTTCCACGCGCGGGTTTGAATAGCGCTGGCCCAGCCGCAGAATGCCCAGGCAGGACCGATAGCCCATTTCGGGATGCGGCTTGCTTTCCAGAATGGTCTTGAACAACTGCGCCGTGGCTGGTCCTACCGACTGCGCCCAGTGCAGCAGACGGGAAGGTGGCCACGCTAGGTGCTGCTGGTGGCTCTTGGGTCGATGCTCGTTAATCGTGGTGGCGCGATAGGCCTGGTGGCTGCGGACGTGCGAAGCCACGCGTTCGCCGCGGTGAAAGATCTCAACCGTCGTCAGGGTCGAGCGGACCTCCACGTCCTGACCGGTCAGCACGTAGGGCACGCTGTAGTAGTGGTGGTCGATCTCGACGTGATAGTCGATATTGACCCGGGCTGTCTCCCACTGCTGCAGCTCAAAGCGTTCCCGCGGCAACGGTCCCAGCGCCGGCCGGTCCAGTTCTTGAAAGAGGCTGGCACGGCAGCCGGGACGTTTGCGAAACGGCCGCTGGTTGAGTTTATCGAGCAACTCGCGGATCGCCCGGTTGAGTTCCCCCAGACTGAAGAACTTCTGATGCCGCAACGCCGCCACAATCCAGCGCTCGACGATCTGTACGCCGGTTTCGACCTTGGCTTTATCCCGGGGCTTGTAAGGCCGCGTGGGGAGCACTCCGATCCCGTAGTGCATGGCCAGTTCGTGATAAGTACGGTTCAGATCGGGTTCGTAGCGGCAGGCGCGATTCACACCGGTCTTAGTGTTGTCAGGGATGACTAGCTTCGGACAACCACCCAGGAATTCGAAGGTGCGGATGTGGGAGCCGATCCAGTGCTCCAACTCCTGGCTCGCGGTGGCTTCGGCATAAGTGTAGTTGCTGGCCCCCAGGACGGCCACGAAGATCGAGGCCTGACGCTCCGGCTCACCCGTCGGGTCATGAATGGGGATTGTGGCCCCGGCGTAGTTGACGAAGAGCTTCTCACCCGGTGCATGATCCTGGCGCAGCACCACGTCCAACTGCTGTCGCCAGCGTTGGTAGAGTTCGCAAAAGCGGCTGTAAGCGTAGCCGTCCGGGTACGCCTGTCGGTATTCTTCCCAGGTTAACTGCAGCGTCAGGTAAGAGTGGCGTTGGAGTTCTTCGTGAAGCTGGGCAAAGTCGGGTTGAGGCTTGCGGGTCTGGTAGACGTGCCGCGGCGTGCCTCCAAATACGGCCGCCTCCAGTTGGCGATCATTCCAGCCTTCGGGCAGCGGCCAACTGATTCCCGCCGCCTCGGCGCGTTTCAAGTACTCAGAAACTGTGCCCTGCCCAATCGAGCAGCTACGGGCGATCTGCCGCTGACCCAGTCCCAGATCATAGCGCAATCGCAGTACTTCTTTGAGCTTTCGCATGGACAACCTTTTCATTGACAATGTGGTCCCTCCACCTTCCAGTGGAACCTCATTGCCGAAGATGTTGTCCAGCGTGCTTCGCCCCAGGGCGATACTCGGTACGAGATCTGCCCCCTACACTCCGTTCCCAAACCCTGTGGAAATCGTTCCGAAATTAATCCGATCACCGTTCCGACAACCGGCCAAAACTGACCGGCTTAAAATCGGAATAAGTGATCAGCTTCATCCCGGAATCGTG
>CAVROP010000051.1:0-11643 GCA_963722675.1 uncultured Acidobacteriota bacterium | reverse complement strand
CAGGCTATCCGCGCCATGGATGACGAGCGGCTGCGCCGGCGCGTCCCCGAGTCGAAAGCCGCAACGCACGCGGAACTCCTCGAGGAGGCTCTCGAGGATCACGTGTATCGCACTTAGCCGAGCTTTTCGGGAAAGAAGACGGTTATTGCAAAGGCCGCGGCGGCAGCATGCACATTGCCGACTTCACGGTCGGCCACCTGGGAGCGAACGCCATCGTGGGCGGCAGCGTCCCCATCGCCACCGGGGCGGCAGTGGGAAGCCGCTATCTGCGCAACGGCGCGGTGGTTTG
Source organism: uncultured Acidobacteriota bacterium (assembly GCA_963722675.1). Taxonomy (GTDB): domain Bacteria; phylum Acidobacteriota; class Terriglobia; order UBA7540; family UBA7540; genus CAVROP01. The sequence goes on along the minus strand of CAVROP010000051.1, from coordinate 11,354 downwards.
CTGCTTTGCGGGCGATGGCGCCTACGCGAACGGCGTGGTGCTCGAATCACTGAATTTCGCCTCGCAGGTTCAGTTTACGAACGAACTGGCCGGCGATCACCCCTTCGGCGCCCCCATCGTCTTTTTCGTGCTCAACAACCACTACGGCATGACGGGCCGCGCCGACAATGAAGTGATGGGCGTGGCGCACCTGGCGCGACGCGCGGCGGGTTTCTCAGACGGCAACATGCACGCTGAGGTAGTGAATGGCATGGACGTGCTCGCCGTTCGCGACGCGATGTGGCGCGCCACGGAAATGTGCCGCAACGGCCAGGGCCCCGTTTTCCTGGATGTAAACACCTACCGCTATTACGGCCACTCCCTGAGCGACCCGCGCAACGAGTACCGGACGCGCGAGGAAGAAGCAGCCTGGAAAGCCGTGGATCCCATTATCACCCTCGCGGCGCAGCTTCGAGAGTGCGCGGTTCTGGACGAAGCGGGTGTTGCCGAGGTCGAGTCACGCGTCCGCGAGCGCAATGCGCGCGCCGCGCGGCGTGCCGCAGAAGCCGCCGATCCCCGCCCCGAGGACGTGATCAAGTACATGTACACGGACACTCACGTCGAGACCGTCCCGCCCCAATATCGAAAAGTCGAAATCATCGACCCGCCCCCCGCGATCAAAAGGACCAACGGCGAGATCACGTATCGTGACGCCATCAAGGAAGCTTTAATCGAGGAGATGAAACGCGATTCGCGCGTCATCTTCTATGGTGAAGACGTGGCCGAATACGGGGGAGCATTCAAGCTGAGCAAAGGCTTGCTCGAGACTTTCGGGCGCGAGCGGGTTTTCAACACGCCGATTTCAGAAGCCGCAATTTGCGGGACGGCGGTAGGCGCCGCCATGATCGGCTTGCGGCCTGTGGCTGAGCTCATGTATATGGACTTCCTCTTGATGGCCGGCGATCAGGTGTGCAATCAGGCCGCCAAATGGCATTACATGTCCGGCGCGCAGGTTGAAATTCCACTCGTGATCCGCGCCTCGATCGGAGGCGGCAAGGGCTACGGCGGGCAGCATTCGCAAACCCTCGAATCGAGCGTGGCGAATATCCCGGGCATGTACGTAGCGTATCCGGCAACGCCGTATGATGCCAAGGGCATGATGAAATCGGCCATTCGCGATAACAACCCGGTGTTGTTCCTTGAATCTCAACTGCTCTACGGCGTCAAAGGCGTCGTGCCGGAAGAAGAGTACCTGGTGCCGCTGGGTGTCGCGGACGTCAAGCGGGCGGGCACGGACATCACGCTGGTAGGCTGGGGGCCGGCAATTCCCGATGCGCTCAAAGCCGCCGAAAGGTTGAAAACGGAATTAGGTGCGAGCGCCGAGGTGGTGGACATTCGCAGCCTTATTCCTCTCGACAAAGAAACGATCCTCGCTTCCGTGCAAAAGACGGGGCGGTGCGTGGTGGTGAGCCAGTCGGTGACCATCGGCAGCTTTATGGGCGAAATCGTTTCCACGATTCAGGAACACGTCTTCGATTATCTCGATGCGCCCATCATGCGCGTGGGGGCCAAGGACGGCATTGCGCCGCAATCGCACGTTCTCGAGGCCGTCTTCTTGCCCAACGCGAATGACATTTTCCAGGCGGCGAAAGTCATACTGTAACGGAATGCGGGGAGTGCGGCAGCGAAGCTGCCGCCTTCTTGGCCCGGCTGTTCCAAAGGCGGCAGCGCCGCTGCCGCACTCCAAGAAGGGATCACGACCATGGTTCGACCGATCACGATGCCCAAGTTGGGGCAATCTGAGGAAGTGGGCACGCTGGTTCGCTGGCGGAAGAAGGTGGGAGATCCCGTCGCCAAAGGCGACATCCTCTTCGAGATTGAGACGGACAAGGCCCTCCTCGAGGTCGAGAGCTTTTTCGAGGGTACCCTGCTGAAGACCGTAGTCCAGGAAGGCAGCACTGTCCCCATCAACACAACGGTCGGTTATGTGGGTGATCCTGGCGAGACAATTCCGGAAGTGGCAGCTCCGTCGCCCGAGCTTCGAAAGCCGAATCCGGTAGCCGCCTCAGCAGAAGTCCTGAGTCCAGTCGCACTGTCACCCTCGAGAGGAATAGCCGAAAGGCGCTTGGAGCGGCCCGCCGCGCACGTAGGGGCGGTTCGCGAACCGCCCCTACATCCCACGCCCAGCGTGACGGCGGCCCCGGAAGTGTTCCGCATCAGCCCACGCGCCGCCAAACTAGCCCGGGAGTCCGCCATTAATCCCACGCCGATCGTGGGGACGGGTCCTTTGGGCAGGATTGTGGAGCGGGACGTTAGGAAATATCTCGAGTCGAAGGGTTACGACCGGCTTCGCATCACCCCGGCGGCGAAGCGTCTCGCGGCCAAGGAGAACATCGACGTCCTGACCTTGGACGGCCAGAACGGGCAGGGACGTATTACCGTGGCGGTGGTCGAAAGAGCCATCGCTGAAAAGCCGCAGCCCATGAGCCGAATGCGCCAGACGATTGCCTCGCGGCTGACCGAAAGTTTTACCACCACGCCGCACTTCTTCGTCACCGTGGCCGTGGATATGACTGAACTGGTCAATTTCCGTTCCGAGCTGAAGGCACAGGGCGCGCCTTACACCGTGACCGATTTCATTCAGAAAGCTGTGGCGCTCAGCCTTGTCGAGTTCCCGGTGGTGAACAGCACTACGGACGGCAAAAACGTTCGCTGGCACAGCAGGGTTCATCTGGGCTTGGCGGTGAACCTCGAGCAGGGGTTGTTGGTGCCGGTGATCCGAGACGCGGCGGAGTTGAGTCTGGCGGAACTGCACGACGCCGCCACCGAGCTGATTGCCAAGGCACGCGCGGGTAGGCTCACGCCTGATGAAATGGGCGGCAGCACCTTTACTATTTCTAACATGGGGATGCTGGATATCGAGAATTTCACGGCCATCATCAATCCCGGTGAGAGCGCCATCCTTGCGGTGTCGAGCACGCTCAAGCAACCGGTGGTCAAAGACGGCCAGATTATTGTCCGGGACATCATGAAAATGACGCTCTCTTCCGATCACCGCATCATCGACGGCGCCACCGCCGCCCGATTTGCGAATGCCATAAAACAAAAACTCGAGGAGATATCACTGTGGAAACGTTTGGCGTAGTGGTAATCGGCGCAGGGCCGGGGGGGTACCCGGCAGCGATTCGAGCCGCGCAATTGGGTGCTTCCGTCGCTGTGGTCGAGCGCGAGTATCTGGGCGGGACGTGTCTGAATTACGGCTGCATTCCTTCCAAGGCGTTGATCCACACTTCCGACCTTTATGCGCAGATGAGGTCGTCGGCAAGCCTGGGCCTCAAGATCGAATCGGCCTCTTTCGATTACTCCGCCATGGCCGAGCGGAAAGATCAGGTGGTCCGTAGCCTGCGCAATGGCGTCAAGCAGTTGCTGGCAGCGAACGGCGTGAAGGTCTTCGAGGGGACGGCGTCGTTCGAGAGCCGCAAGCGCATTGTTGTGAATTCAGAATCCGGAAACGCGGTCATCGGGGCCGAGAAGACCATTATCGCTACCGGCGCGACTTCCTCGATGCCGGGCTTTCTGCCGCGCCACGGGCGGGTGGTCGAGAGTCGCGCGTTCCTCGACTTGAGATCGGCCCCAAGTCGTGCGTTGGTTCTGGGCGGTGGAGTCATCGGCTGCGAGTTTGCCTGCATGTTGGCGCAATTGGGGGGGCAGGTCACGATCGTCGAGATACTCGAGGATATCATCGCATTCTTGGACGCGGACGTCCGCCGCGAGTTGCGTCGCCAGATGGAGAAGACGTTGGGCATTCGCATATTAACGGGCATAAGTCTTGAGAACATCACTGCAGATGAACATGCCGTGCGGGGAACCGCGGGCGGAGAAGCGCTCGAGGCGGATCTGCTTTTGGCCGCTTTAGGGCGTAAACCGGTGACGCAGGAACTACAGCTCGAGAACGCCGGACTCAGGACCAATCAACACGGTTTCATCGAGGTTGACGACTATGGCGTGACTCAGGTGTCAACGATCTATGCGATTGGCGACGTCACGGGAGGTCCTCAGTTGGCGCATGCCGCCACGTCGCATGGGCTGGTGGCCGCCGGGAACGCCTGCACTCGGCAGCGCCGCAAGAATGAAAAACTTATTCCCTACTGCATCTTCAGCTCGCCGGAAGTCGGAGCGGTCGGACTGACAGAGCAGGATGCGTTGAAGCACGGCCATCGAAATCAAGACCGGCAAATTCAATTTTGGGGCACTAGGAAAAGCTCACGCCATCGGCCACGCCAGCGGCTTCGTCAAGTGGATTGCGGATGCCAATACGGAGCAGTTGCTCGGCGCGCAAGTGATCGGTTTCCAGGCAACTGACCTTATCGCTGAGGCCACCGCCGCCATCCGCGCCGAACTCACCGCCACCGAACTCGCTCAGACCATCCACTGCCATCCCACCCTCTCCGAAGCATGGATGGAAGCCGCCGATGTGCTGCTCGGAGAACCGATCCACACCATCGCCAGACGGGCCAGGGGCTAGTGACTTGGGACTCGGGGCTATCGGCAAGAGCACGATGGATCGCCGGTGAGGGGGTCGTGGGCCTGTGCCTGCGTTTGCAGCTCACCTCCCTTTTTCATGTTCGTCCAGTCGAGCAAATGATATAATGTAACTACGATGCGGTAACTACGCAGAATGCGCTTTGAGTGGGATGAGGTCAAGAACCGTCGTAATCTCGAGAAGCATAAGATCAGCTTTGAAACCGCTAGACTTGTTTTCGACGATCCGCACTCACGCAGCATTCAAGATCGACTTGTTGACGATGAGGAACGGTGGCAAACCGTCGGGATGATCCAGGGTTTGATTGTTCTGGTGGCTCACACTTACCGTGACGAAGGCGAAGAGCAGGTAATCCGCATCATTTCCGCGCGAAAGGCCACCCCGACGGAAAGGAGAGTTTATGAAGGTCACGAAGCGTCAAGCTAGGGAGATCCAGGACCTTAAGCGATTGAGGGATGAGGAAATCAACCTTACAGACATTCCGCCGCTCACGAACTGGAATAACGCGGTGATCGGGAAGTTCTACCGGCCCATCAAAAAGTCGCTGACCATCCGATTGGACGCCGATGTTCTAGCGTGGCTCCGGGGGCAGGGAAAAGGATACCAAACGCGGCTCAACGCGTTGCTGCGGGAGGCCATGGGACGCCTGGCTCCAAGTCCGAATCAAGTCCGAACCACCGCTAAACGGCCAAGGTAGAGAATCATTTATGCGATCTTCAGCGGGTGGAACGAGAACGGTGAACGGAGAAACCGCACGCTCTGTGTTTTTGACCTAGGGCTTGTGAATTTGTACCCTCGTGTTATTGTTTTGGTGTCGGGGACTTAAGTTTTCTTGCCAGACCGATCGTCGCCCTGGACGTTAAAGACGGGTTCTGAAATTGCGGACTGTGCCGGATTTCTTGCCGGCGCACGAGCTTAGCCACAGGAGGAACCCATGACGGGACGACGCCGAGACGTTTCAATTCAGTTTTTCCCACCGGATGATCCCCCCTATACGGTCCGAGCTCAGGTGATTCGGCGGGAGGGCGAGATGGTGATCAGTGTTCCTACTCAGCCTTCCGCGGGACCGTACCTTGTTCGTGGGCTCAAGAACAAGAATTTGTTTTTTGCAGGAGTTGACTCTCTTAAACACGAGCAGCACGTGCATGTCATCGCGCGCTGGGTACTGCTGGGAGATGTGCATGTTGGGATTTGGATAGAGTATGGAAGCGAATACTTGTTTTCATTCCGGCTGCCGGGCGGGTGGGTTAGGCGCGGGCGCGTCTAACAGTCGTGCGCCTTCAAGCGTCTTGTTAGCCCATCGCCTTACCTTAACCTAGCGGTGAGGTTCGCCAGCAGCTCGGAAGAAGAGAGGGGTCGACTATGCCACTAATGCGTTGTATTCAGTGCTTGAAACCGAACTGCCGAGCATGGGTAATCCTAAATGAGCAAAGCTTGCAGGAGTTGCAGGTGTCCAAGCGACTGTTCTGTCCGAAGTGTTGTACGCCATCTCAGGTCCCGGACTTGCCTGGCTGGTTTCGCCAGCTCGAGGTGTCTGACGACGACATCGGACGAGGCTTCATTGAGGTACGAAGTCACGCGCGGCGCATGGATTCCTTGCACGTATACGCCCCGCTCTTTGTCTCGACAGTGCAGCGTCCTTCGAGGCGGGAAGATCGTGCCCTTGCCCACGGCCACTCAATTCTGACCCCTTCGGGGCTAGGACGCCACTGCTACCACGCAAGCAGTGGCCCGTCAACCGGTGCCCTCAATTTGTTGACGGGCAAGAAAAGATGCAGACCGGGGTGGAGAGGATATGCTCGCGCGCGAAGCGGTTGGGCGATTTCTCGAGAGACGGACGAAGGACGAAATCCACGGGAGCGCCCACCAGTTCCTCTGCCTCGCCCGCCATTTCCAGCAGGTCGGCGGTGGAGACCGGCACGGAATCGTCGAGCGTCACCAAGAGGTCCACATCGCTGTAGGGACCAATCACGCCACGCGCCGCCGAGCCAAAAACCTCAAGCCTGCGGATGTGGTGCTTCTGGCAAAACGGACGCATCCGCTCCTTCAACTCATCAGCGAACTGTGTCTCAGCAGTTCCACCCATAGTCGCAGCATAGCCCGCGCGGACGTGTAATTCAAGAATAACCGGGCAGATCCGCTTAGTTTGCGGGCCCTTCCATTCGAAGCGTTGTATCGACAATCGCAATTTCAACTCGCCGGTTTGTGGCGCGCGCCGCGGCGCTGTCGCCGGGAACCCTCGGGTCGGACTTGCCATATCCCTTGGTGGTGACGATCTTCGGGTCGATCCCCGACTGGACCAGGTAATCACGCACAGCCTGTGCCCGCCTTTCCGAAAGCTTTAAGTTGTATTCCGCAGTGCCGACGTCATCGGTGTAGCCGTAGACGCTAATCGCGTATCCCTGCACGCTCATCAAGACGCCGGCGATCCGGCTTAGGATTTCCCGGTATGGGGGCTTGATGTCGGACTTGTCAAAATCGAACCGAATCGAGTTGCTGCCGAGTGTCACGACCAAGCCATTAACGGTTCGGCGCGTGTCGGCGATGTGGCTCAGAACGTCCTTCAGGTGGGCGAGTTCCCGTTCGCGCTGTTGCCGGTACTGTTCCGCTTTCTGCTCGGCCGCACTTGCCTGCTGCCTGGCGGTGGCCGCCTGCTGCTGCGCCTGCTGGGCTTCGCTTTGGGATTGGGCTCGAGCCGCATCCGCCAGGTCTCTCTGGTGAGCGGCCGCCTGCGCACTCTGGGCCGCCTGCGCCGCCTGCTGCGCTTCCGCATGCGATCGCTGTTCGACCTCGCTCAGCCGCTGGTTCATTTCTTCGGTTTGCCGGCTCAGTTGCGCGACCTCGATTCGCACCTGCCTTAGAGCGCGCACGAAGAAAAAGACCAGCACGGCCAGCAACACGAGAAGCAACCAGCCCCAAACCTGGGACCTGCCTTCTGGCCGCCTCGGTTCCACACGGGGCGGCGGTTGGCGGGTAATGTCCGGATCTAGATTGAACAAAGCCATACCCTTCGATTTTACCCCGGCGTCGGGTTGAAGGCGAGACTAGTCGTGTCAAAGACAAGGCTCCGGCACTGCACAGAAAGGGAATCAGATGTTTCCGCCCGCAAGCGAGCCTATCCTGAGGTCTTTTCCGGTTCCGCCGGCAGGCTTGGCGCCGAGGTGACGTTCGCTTTGCCTGCCAGAACCTTGGTCAACGTGGCGGCGAGGCCATCAATCGAGCTGCCGCCGCCGACCGCCAGGATTTGGGGCACAAACTGGGCGCCCTTTTCGGCCAAAACTGTGGCGATGTTCACGAGAGTGGTGCTGGTGGCGCCGATGGCCGCGTTCTGAGCGCTGAAGCCCTCCGCCTTGGCGAGTCCTTGGGCGCGAATCACGTCGGCCTGGGCAGTTCCCTGGGCGCGGATCACATCCGCCTGCGCCGTGCCGGTCTGCTTGATATACTCCGACTCGCCGCGCGCCTGTTGCACACGCGCATCGGCGTTGTTCTTGTTGATCTCGATTCCAATGGACGACTTGGCCAAATCTCTCTGCATATCGGCCTTGCCGGTGGTGGCTTCCGTCGCGACGCGCTGCTCCTGCGCCTTTTGCTGCATGATGAAAGTCTCGATTTCCTGGTTGGCGATTTCCCGGCGTGTCAGCACCACCACAAGATCCTGCGGCAGAATCACATCCTGAATGTAGACGCCCTTGGTTTCCACTTCGTATTCGGCGAGTTGTTCGGTGATGTGCTTGGTGGCGTCCTCTTGCACGGTTTTGCGGCTCTGAATGAAGGTCACTGCCTCCATATTGCCGAGCCGGTTGCGGAAATGGTTTCCCAAAGCTGCCTGAAGGACTTCGTTGACCAGGTTCAGCATACTGCCCACCATCGAGATGACGCGCGGGGCCTTGGTATCCGGCACATGGATCAACACCTGGAGGTCAAGGGTGAAGATGAAGCCTTCGCGGCTTTTGGCGACAATGGGTTCGAGCCGCGCGTCCAGGCCGTGCGCGCCCGTGACGCCCTTGGCCCAGTCGAGTTTCAGGATCGCGGTGGGCACGATCTCGGCTTGGTAAATCCGGGGGTTGATGGGGTACTTGCCGGTGCGCAAAGGTTCTTCCCAGATGCCGCGATGACCCGGCTTCACCAGGCTGCCGAATTTGAATTCCGTTCCTGAAGTGTCTTCCGTCGGCAGGCCAACGTAGGACTTGATCACCGCCACTTGCCCCTGTTCCACAACCAGCATGGGCATGTGCTCGACCCGGACCAGAAAGGGATTCAAATTATAGGCGCCATAGAGGAGGGGGTCGTGCTGCAATCCGATTCTGCCACCCTTGTCCAGAAACGCTTGGAAATCCTGGTAGGACTTGTGCTGCTCGTTCTTGTTTCTCAGGCGCAATCTGGCAGACGTGGCCGGAAGGGCTGTTCTCCCTTGTTGTCATGCATGCCAGTCGATTCCGCAACTGCGTATTCACGGAGCTGAATGCCATGGGAGGCGCACGTAAGGAATGGGGAGCCAAAAGACGCGGGCGACCTTACGGCGGGAAATTCATACGCCGCACGAGGTCCTGAAAGCGCGGGTCGGACCGCAGGGGGTCGAGGGGAGGATCGACCTTCAGGAAGGACATGTCACCCTCGTGCACCTTGTAGGCTTTTTCCAACCATTCGAAGGCCCGGTCCTTTTCGCCCAGCCCGGCATAGACCAGCGCTACTTCGTTGGCCCCGACCTCATGCTTTGATTGCTCGATTGACTTTTGCAGAAGTCTTTGCGCCTCAGCCCGCTGACCGGCTCTCGCGTAGGCATTGCCTAGATGCCCCCATTTCTGTGAGCCGTCTGGAAGCTGGAGCAACTCCGCGACGGCTTCCTTGTGCATGCCTTTTTCCCGGTACACCCATCCGAGAACTACATGCGTCAGTTGACTGGGAGCCATCTGCTGTGCCTTCCGAAATTGTGGGAGCGCCTCATCGTACTGCCGGCCAAAATAGTAGGCCATCCCCAAGATGATATACGACGACTCTGTGAGAGGGTTGATCTCCAGTCCGCGCCTGGCTTCCGCAACGGATTCTTGATATCGCCCCAGCAAGCGGAAATACCGGCTGTAGGAGTCGTGGGCGACGTCGGAGTTTGGATTGAGTTCAAGGGCGAGATTTAACTCGCGCTCGGCGCCTGCCCAGTCCCAATCGCCTCGGAGTAGGGCGTCGGCAAGCGCCACATGGGCCTCCGCGAGGCTCTCATCCAGCTCCAGCGCCTTGCGCGCGAACGTTTTCGCCTTTGTGAATGCTTCTACGGAGGAAAGCTCGACGGAGAGCGCAAGGCCTTCATATACCCAAGCCACCCCGAGGTAAGCCCGCGCAAAGTTGGGATCTTTCTCAATCGCGTGCTGGAAGAACTCGAGTGCCTTCTTCTTGTCACCTCGCCCTAGCCAGTCATTCCCTTTCAGGTAAAGCTCAAGGGCTTCGGGATTGACCGTGTGGGCGCGGGTGAGCCGGGCCTGCTCATTCGGGGCAATCTTGGCTTTGATTCCCTCGGCCATGGTTCGTGCGATTTCGCCTTGCAACGCAAGTACGTCCCGCAAATCACGCTCATAGCTGCGCGCCCACAAATGACGTTCCGGTACCGCCCCAATCAATTGCGCGGTAACTCGAACTCTGTCCCCGGAGCGGAGCACCGGACCCTTCAATCACCGCGTCCACGTTGAGGCTCTCTCGCAATTTGCGGCAGAGGCGTTTTTGCACCCTTGTACTGCATGATTGACGTCCGCGAGATCACGCGCAGCGAACCGATTTGGCCCAGTTCCGCGATTAGTGAGTCGGTCATCCCGTCAACAAAGTATTCCTGCGCTGGGTCGCCGGACAGATTCGCGAGCGGAAGCACAGCGATGGATTCGATTCTCGGTGGGGGCAGGTCATAGCGAGCGCCTACGGCGGCCGCCACCCGGTTGCGCAACCCGGCGAAGTTCAACCCGACCAAGATTGCGGCGAGGGCCACAAGCCCTCCAGTTGCGAGCGCGAGGGCTCGGGGACGCGCGTAGTAAGGGGGGGCTTTCACCGCCGGCTCTCCCTCATCCGAATGCCGGGGCTCGTCGAGCGCCGCTACAGCAGTCGCCGCCCCGGACGCCTGCGCACCAGTGGGCGCACCGCCGCGCTCCCCTGCCTCCACCGGCGCGATAAAGCGGTACCCGCGTCGCGGCAGGGTCTCGATGAACTGCGGCGTCTCGGTGTTGTCCCCCAGCGCCTCACGGATTCTCTTGATGGCGAAATTCACCCCGTGCTCGAAATCCACAAACGTCTCGTCGCCCCAGACCTGTTGTTGAATCTCTTTCCGAGTGACCAATTGACCTGCGCGGGAGGCGAGAAGGGCAAGGATTCTGAATGGTTGCGGCGGTAAGTGGATGACCACGCCCGACTTACGGAGCTCACCCTTTTAGGTCGATCAAAAACCCCGGAACGGAGGTGAGAGGATTCGGCCATGCTGGTTCGCAATTTAATCTCCCTAGTCCGCTGAATCATTAGGGAAATTATACACTGGCGCAAATGCGAGGCGAGAGACAAAAGCACATTTCGACCGGCGGGGGGGAATCTTGGCGATGAAGGCCTTTTGATTTCAATACGTTAACCACTCACCTCAAACTCACCTCCAACTTACCCTTCATGTATTGATCATCCCAAGCGGCCGACTTAATGTCGCCCCACGAGCGAACGACGCCTACGGCCGTTGCCCGAGCGTCCGTCGCCGAATTTCAATCGGAGGTGAGTCTATGAACGTGATCGGAAGTTTCAGAATCTTCAGACTGGTTCCCCTTGGGCCGCTGTCCACGAGGACTTCCGTCTCAAAATGGAAATTCTGGGGTTC
>CAVROP010000050.1:0-52541 GCA_963722675.1 uncultured Acidobacteriota bacterium | reverse complement strand
AAGTTGAACTGTGATTTGAAGGGCTAACTGCCGTCATCGAGCCGTCCCTTTACCCTGTTGCTGGCGGTTGAAATTCCAACTTGCGCGAAGTCGGAATTTCATAGTGCAAGAGTTTGTCGAACAAAGGGTTGCGCGTTTCCAGACCTCCCCAGGCGGAGGACAGATGCAGCACCGTGCGATGCCCGGCGCGGCCCAGAATCGCCCCGCACAGGAAGACCTGGGCCCGCAAGCTCGCCGGCTGGCGATAGCCCGTCATACCGGTGGCGCGCTGGAATTCCGCCAGCAGGTTGAACAGCATCAAAATGCTCAAGAAGGCCGCCTCGGTCGCATAGAACTGTTGCAGACAGAAGTCATCCGCCGCCAAGTCCGATTTCAACTCCTCGATGCGTTGCTCGATGCAGGCCCGCTGGTTGTAGTCGCGCCAGATCTCTTCCGGCAGATCGGCTCGATTGGTCACGAAAACCCGGAAGGTGTAGCCGGGCACTTCCAACAGCTTCTTCCCCAGCGAGCCCTTCGTCTCCTGCAACTGCTCGCGCACCACGACGAAGCGCCGCTCACACTTCCAGCCCCAAAGCTTCAGGCGAAACTCCCCCACCGCGTAGATCGCATCCAGCGCTCGCCACTCCTGCACGCGCGCCGCCTCCTGCTTCAGCCAGCGCGTCAGCCGCGCCACGACGATATAGGACAGGCGTTGGCCTTCCAGGTATTCCAGCAGCTCTTGATCGAAGAATCCGGCGTCGGCTCGCACCCCGCGAATCCAGGCGAGGTTGGGCAGCTTGGCCAGCGCCTCTTGCAGGAACTCCACCGCCCCCCGCCCCGCCGTCGTGTTCCCGCTCCGCAGCCAGCCGTGCAGGATGAAATAGGCTTCGCCCAACACCGCCAGCAGCGGATGGTGCGACGCTCGCCCGTGCTTGCGAGGGTTGTAGCCCTTCTTCGCGCCTTCCTGCTGCCCGTAGCGCTCGAACACGGTCGAGTCCAAGTCCAGGCTGTAACCCTCGGCGCGCGGGGGCAACCTCGCCACCTGCCAAGCCCACAGCGGCTCGTACATCCGCACCACCATCCCTTGCGTGAAGCGCTTGAACAAATTCCGAATCGTGCCATCGCTGGGAAAGCGCTTCATCCCCAACAGGGCGTGCAAGGCGCGGTCGGCCCGCAGCATCGAGCTGTGCGCAAATCGCCGCGCTCCCACCACCACCGCGATCAGAAACGCCGTGAACGTCTCCCCCGCCGGAATCGCGTTGGGCGAACTCAAACAAAACGGCAAATCTTGACGCACCCGCTCTGCAAAACCGATCCGCTTCAAAAACTCGATGAACGCGCTCAGCCCCCCGAACGGGGTCACCGCTCGCGGCGTCTGGCGCAAAACTACTTTCTTTTCTCCCCAAAGCACGCTAACTTTTCTCTGCACTGTTCTGTGCCTCCGTAGATTTTGTCTAACCAACTTCAATCTAACGGATTAAGCACGGAACAGTGCACATCAATCTACGAATTCGGGTGAAATTGTTGTCGGCTTTCAGCTCGGGATAACTTTCTGCCACTGCAAAGAGCGATTTCAACGCGCCGGAGAGGAAGTTATCGGCCTGCGCCTTCTCCGCCACGGTGTTGGCTTTCATGAAGGCAGTGCGGGCCTCGGTGATGAGCTGGAGGGTTTGGCGCTCGTACTGCATATAACCCTTACATGTCTCGATCAGCTTGGGCAGTTCGTCGTGACGTTGTTTGAGCAGGACGTCGATGTTGGCCCAGGCCTTATCAAGGTCATTCCGCAGCCGCACCAGGCTGTTGTAAATGGTGATGAAATAGGCCAGGAGCCCCACGACAACTAATACCAGCACCAAACCAATAAGGATCACAACGCCCATCCGTCTACTCCTCTCGATAGTGACGAGTGACAAGTGACGAGTGACGAGTGGCAAGCAAGAACCAATACAACAAATGGAATAGCGATTTCTAAAGCTTGCCCACTCGAGTTCCATTCCTTGCACGACCTGCGCATACTGGGGGTTCAGCGGCGCTCGTCACTTGTCACTGCCTTTCACAGCCAACCAAACCTGAACATTAGAACCGCCAAACACACCACCGAGAGCGCTGCCCCGCCGAAGATATGAAGCGCGGCGCGGTTCCGCAGCCGGCTCTTGAGTTCCTTCTCACTTCGCCAGGAAATCACATCTGTAGGCCCTTGGCCTTGCCATGGATCTCTACGAGACCCATGGCCACGCTGCGAATCGGGATCTCGGGCGTATCCGCCAGCACACGATATTCCCGAAAGACGCGAAACCCCTTGATAAACCAGAACAGGCCTGCGCCGAAACCCACTTCAGCCGCAATCGAAATATCCGAGCCATGAGAAGACATAGAGCCACCTGGTTCTATCGCCCATCCTAGTCAAGGGCTCGGAAAAAGTCTAGCCGGTCGCTGACGGAGTCTTCAGGCGGTTCACAATAGGCCATACTTAAAAAGCAGTATTGCCACGCACACTATGGAAAGGCCCGCCCCTCCAAAGACATAAAGGGCAGCCCGCCGCCGAAGATTACTCTCGATTTGTTTCTCATTGCGGCAGGAAATCAGGAAGGTGGGTTCGCTTTGACCTTTTACGATCTTATTCCGGTCGTGCTGGTCTTTCGGGGCCGGATTTTCGACGCACGTCCCGGTCACCTCATAAGTCTGGTCGGGAACTATGCAAGATTCGGTTAAGCGATATTGACCGGAGGCGGCCGGCATCATGGCGGCCAGCCCACCCTGCTGGACGCGTGCCATCGATTCCATGGCATGCATCAGTTGTTGCCGTTGTTGCGGGTCGTGCAAGTTCCCCATTACTTGCTGCATGTGCTCAACGAATTCCGCGCTGCCCACAGGATACTTCATGGCCTCCATCGCCTCACGCCTGGCCTGTTCGTGGAAGGGATCGCTCTGCGGACCCATCTCTTCAAGCTTGCGCTGCAGGAGAGGCTTCTGGAGCGCCATGAACTGTTGAACGACCTCCGGGTTTCTCAGCCCTTGGGTAAACATCTCCACTACGGCCTTCTTCTTCTGTTCTTTATCAGGGTCGCTGATAGGGCCTAGAGCATCCAGTCCGCGGCCCACCCTTGAGCCAAGCCGCTTGACCCCGACTTCGCTGACGTACTTCCGCAAATCGTCATCCGTGGGGACGGTAGACGATCTCGGCGACGGAGCCGACAGCGCGGAAACATGCGGCGTGTCGTGAACCTTGCGCATGCCGGTCTTCAGCAAATCGAGCTCGGCCGCCTGAGCGTCCACTTCAACCTTGCCCGTTCCATCGGCGAGGTGGAAAGGCACACCGTCCGCATCCGTGCGGTAATGAGTCCACTGTCCGCTGTTGTCCTTGACCTCCCACCGCTCGATTTCAACTTTGTAGAAGAAACAAGGCATGCCGGTGACGGGACCGGTCACGCGCCGCTCACCCGTGGCCTTGCCCCGCACGTGAACAAGACCCATAGGAATGCTTCGTATCGGCATGGCCGGAGTGTCCTCGACCACGCGGTACTCGCGAAAGACGCGGAACCCCTTAATAAAGAAATAGACGCCAGCGCAGGCGCCGAGAGCTAAATAGAGTGTAGGATCGTCGTTCCGTCCGCTCATGCTTGTTAATTAGCCCAGCTTTAATTCGGATTATAGCCCGACGCCGTAATAAATGCAAAATGGCCCGTTTCCAGGTAGTGTCCCAGTTTCGGCGTTGCGCGGGCCTTTAGCCAGCATCTGCCGACCTAAAGGTCGGCGCTACGAGTCAAAACAGAACACTACCCGTTTCCAGGACTCACGGATGACAGCGCCGCAATTTGGAACGGTATCCGGCCGTGCTCCCCTCCTGGATCTACCAAAGTCAACCAAGGTTGAGTATGATGTGGGACTATTGCGCGGCCAGTCTCAGTGCTGGCCCGGCAATAGCTGAGCAACCAAGGATGCTCCCCTTCCGCATGCTCGAACACACTGCCGACATCGGCTTCGAGGCGTTTGGCGCCACGCGCCAGGACGTGTTTCGAAATGCCGCCCGCGCCCTGACGCATTTGATGGTAGACCTGGAAACCATAGCGCCCCGCGAGGGGAAGCCGCTGGGCGCGGAAGCTTCCGATATACCCAGCCTGCTGGTAAACTGGTTGAGTGAAATTCTGTATCTCTTCGACGCGGAGGGCTGGCTGTTTCGCGACTTCCAATTTGACGCACTCACTGAGCGAGTTCTCACGGCCGTGGCGCGAGGCGAGAAGTTCGACCGGCGAAAACACCAAGTGAAATTGCTGGTTAAAGCGGTGACTTATCATCAGCTTGATTTAAGGGAGACTGCGGAGGGCTGGCGCGCGCAAGTGTATGTGGACATTTAGGAAGAGCCGAGAGTCGAAAGTCAAGGAGTTGAGGAGGCACATCTTCAGCGCCCAGTCCTCGAAACTCTTCCGTTTCGGCCTTCTGCTTTCTGCCCTCTGCTTTCTGCCTTCGGTCCTTGGGTTCGCAACGGGCTGGCTCTATAACGTGCGGGAAGTGAAGCCGAACGTCTTCGCCTGGGTCTCGGATGATGTCCTAGACCTGGACGGAGACCCGCAGTTTGCCCGCGCGGGGACGGCAGGCTTTGTGGTCACGAACGAGGGGGTGGTCGTGATCGACACCACCAACACTCCTTTTCATGCCCGCGAGCTGCTCTATGAGATCCGGCATCGCACCGAATTGCCCGTGAGGTACGCCATCAACACCAATTCCGACGGCGAGCAGACCCTGGGGGACGAAGCCTTCACGGAGCTGCAAGCCACCGTCATTTGCTCGACGAAAGCGCTGGAAGGCATTCGCCAGTATCGCCAAATGCTGATCCGCCGGTTGGACGATGACGATGGGAAATTACGCAGCCGCATGCGTGGCTTCCACATCGCTATTCCGACACAGACATTCAGCAACGAGATGACCTTGCGTCTGGGAGGACAGGAGATCAAGCTGGTCACGCTTCTTAAGAATGGACCTTCCGACGACTCGGCGGTTTACCTGCCCGCCGCCAAGGTTCTGTTCCTCGGCGAACTGTTCCAAAACAGCTACTTTCCCCGCATCGAATCGAGAAACCTTCGTGATTGGATTGCCGCCCTGAAACAGGTCGAGGCGTGGGACGTCGACGTGTATGTGCCCGGACATGGCGAGCCCGCAGGAAAGAAGGAATTGGCAGAGTTCCGCCACTTTCTGGAGTGGCTGGAGAAGGAAGTCGAGAACACGGTCCAAGGAAGGAAAATCCTTGAGTCAAGTGAAGCGTGAGGTGGATTCCCTGGTGGAGAATTATAGATGGCACGCGCCGGAGTTGATTCCGGAAGAGGTAGAAGCCGTTTACAAACAACTGGGGAAAACGCCGTCTAAAGGTGCAGCCTTGCGACCAAGCGCACAAGCTCCCTTGGCGGAACAACGAGCCATACGGCCGTAGCAAGAGCTGCGCACTTCGTTGTCTTTCAATCAGACTTTCGAGAGAGTGAAGCTCGGAACGACAGTGAAGGAGGAGCAAGGCAATGAGATACTCACGCCGGGAACTCTGCTGTTGGATCCCCGCCCTGATGGCCTCGCGCGGCCTGGCGGCGGAAGGCCCCATCCCTTCCAAGCTCCTCCGATTCGAAGATCTGCCTGCAGAGACCGGCAACGGCAACACGCTTCGCCGCATCGTCGAGGGCAAGACTCACACCGGCTATGCCATCGAGATGCACGAGACCGACCTTGCGCCGGGCTCCATGCCGCATCCCGCCCATCACCACGCGCACGAAGAAGTTTTCCTGGTGCGCGAAGGGACGCTGGAGGTCACCATCGCCGGCCGCGCCGCCCGCCTGGGCCCCGGCTCTGTGGCCTACGTGGCTTCCAACGAAGAGCACGGCATCCGGAACGCCGGGACGACGCACGCGCAGTATTTCGTCATCGCCCTGGGCGGCGAATAAGCCGCGCCGGGGCGCCTGCCCTGCCTCCCGGCTGCCGATTCATTTGAGCTTTTGGTACTCTTCCTTGGCTTGTTTCAAGACCGGGATTTCGGGATCGGCGTCTTTCCAGAAAGCCAGAAAATCCTGATAGGCGGTGCGGGCTTTGGCGGTTTGGCCTTCGAGCGCCCAAGCGCGTCCCAGCTCCAGTCGCGCGAGTGCGTAGGCTTCGTCAAGTGGGCTTACACCGCGGTGATCGAGGATCTTTTGAAACTCGGCCGCGGCTTCGGCTCCGTCATGCGCCTGCAAATAGGCTGCGCCGCGAACGTAGATGGACCCGAAGTCGGAGACTCCGTAAGTCTTGGCTGGTTCCAACAGCGCCAGGGCTCGGGTTGGGTTCTTGCGTTGCAGCTCCATGATGGCCCGCGCGGTGGGGAGCACGACATTGTTGAGCAGCGTATCCGACGGGAAATCTTTCGCCACATCATCGACGAGCTTCTCAGCCCGGCCCGTGTCTCCGGCGAACGCCAGCGCGACTGCGGCTGATGTCTTTGTATCCCGGTCGCTGGAGGAGGCGAGGGCTTGTTCGGCCCCGTTACGCGCTTCCTGTAGATTACCGAGCGCGGCCTCCTCAACGCTCATCCCGGCACGAACTTCCGTCGCCAGACTCTTGAGGCCGTGCTGCTCGGCCAGCCCGGTTGCCCGCGTCAGGGTTTCGCGAGCCCTGTGCACTCTCCCCATCGCGTAATCAGCCATGCCCTGAGGAAAGAGCATGAACAAATCCATCTGCTTTCCAGCCGCCCAGGCGATTTGGCGTTGCATGGCGGCAGCATCCCCGCGAATGAAGGCGACCTCATAGAGCGTTTCGTGGACGCCCATGGAGTCCGCATTCTGCGCGATGGCCTGTTCCGCAACAGCCTTCGCCTCATCGTAGCGATCCAGCTTTTGGTAGGCGCCCGCGGCGTTCTGATAAGCGAAAACGTCTTTCGGGTTGAGCTGCAAAGATTCGTTGGCATTGCTCAGGGCTTTGTCAAACTGCCCGAATTCGGTGTAGCGGTTCGACAGGTTATCGCGTGGCGTGCAATCGCGAGGGTAAGTCTCTTTCCACGACTCGTAGACTTCGATGGCGCGCTGCGCCTGCCCGGTTACCATTTCGTAGTAATGCGCGGAGATGTATAACCTCTCCCGTTCGCTCGCCCTGTCTCTCAACTCAAAAGCCTTCTGCAAGTACTCGGAAGCTTTGGCCCTGTCGCTCTCATTGCTATAGGCCACCCCCAGCGTAGCATAGGCCATGGCGAAATTAGGGTCCAGTTCGACGGCGCGTTTCAAATGGGGAATAGCTTTCAAGTCATCGATCTTCTGGTGCTCGGCCTGTCCCAGGGTGAAAGCTTGCAGCGCCTCGAGGGAAGAAGTGGTGGCTTTCTCGAGAGGCATGGCGAATTTCTGGACAGAGCCCAGCGACTCACCGAGTTTGCGCCGCAGGCTGGATGCAGCATTGTCCAACGACTTGAGCACTTGCTCTTTGCTCTCGGCCTCCGTCTGCTCGCGGGCCAGCGAGTCGCCTGTTTGCGCGTTGACGGCTTTGAGGTCAATCACGTAATGGCTGCCCAGGCTCGCGATGGAGCCTGCCAGCATCGCCTTGGCGCCCTCGCGCAGGCAGATCTCGCGGGCCACCTGGGTGGAGACTCGCTCGTCGGGAGAGCGACCCATGAAGCGCAACGCCTCCCGCACCCGTGATTCCGGCAGAACGTTTAAATAAGGGGATTGCTCGAGTTGCACGGTGAGCGCCTCTTTCAACGTTCCGTCGAAGACGGCCTCACCGGTAGTGTTGACGAAATCCGCTACCACAATAGAATCCCGTTCGGTCAGTGCCGGGGTTCGACGGAAATGGAAGAGCATGCCCGCCAGCGCCAGTAGCGCCAGCGCGGCAGCGGCAACGACCCAGCTTCGACGGTACTTGCCGCCGGTCACTCGGCCTGCCGTGACAGATTCGACCACAACGGGCGGCGCAGGAGTCCCAACTGCCTTAATGCTGCCGGTCTCTGGGGCAGGAGTTATCATTGCCGCGGTAACTGACGCTGAGCGGCCCGAATCGGTGTCGCGCCGGAGGCGTTTCAGGTCGGTCCGCATCTCGGAGGCGCTTTGATAGCGCATCTCGCGGTCTTTTTCGAGCGCCTTGGAGATTATTCGTTCCAACTCCATGGGGAGGTCGGGTTTCAAGCGCAGTAGAGAGGGGGGGGCTTTGTGGAGGATGCTGTCGAAGATGACTGCCGAGGTGTTTCCGGGAAACGCTGGACGGCCACTCGCCATTTCGTAAAGTACCAGCCCGAACGAGAAAAGGTCGGTCCGCGAGTCGAGTTCCTCGCCAAGCGCCTGCTCGGGTGACATATAGGCCACGGTCCCGAGGGCTGTCCCGGGGCTGGTCAGGTGCTCTTCACTGGCTCCCAGGGTGGGCATGGAGGTTACATCGGCAGCTTCGGACGCCCGCCTCGGCTGCGAGGCCTGCTTTGCCAAACCGAAATCCAGTATCTTCGCCTGCCCGCGGTCGGTGACGAAGATGTTGGCAGGCTTGATGTCCCGGTGCACAATGCCTTTCGAATGTGCCGCGTCGAGCGCGTCGGCGAGTTGCACGCCAAGATCCAGGAGTTCCTCCAGCTTGAAAGGCTTGGCCGCAATCCGGTGCTTCAGCGTCTGGCCTTCCAGGAGCTGCATCACCATGAAAGGCTCGCCTTCGTGTTCACCGACGTCATAAATGGCGCAGATGTGGGGGTGGTCGAGAGCCGAGGCGGCGCGGGCTTCCCTCTGAAAGCGCTCCAGAGCTTGACGATCTTTAGCAAGCTCCGGCGGCAGGAATTTGAGCGCCACGAAACGGCCCAGGCGGCTGTCTTCAGCTTTGTACACCACTCCCATCCCGCCTCCGCCCAGCTTCTCGATGACTCGATAGTGCCCAAAAGTCTTACCGACCATGGGAATAAACCTAGCCTCCAATAAGTTGGAGAAATATCCTTGGCGAAGTCCTAACTAGCATCTTATTGCGCCGCTTCGGGCAAGTCAAATTGACGACGGCAAGCCGCTACGCCGCCAAGCCATCGCCGCGAGACTTGTCCTCTGCGAGGGCGGTCGAGGGGGCGTTCATGGCCACTTCGGCGTGACGGATGAGGACCCTGTGTAGCCGATTGCTTGTCGCTCTCCCGACTTCGCCTTGCGACTCCGGCGCTTGACTTCGTTTTCGCAAAATACGCTGTTTTTGCTGCATTCAGGCTCTATTTTGCGCTAACTTGCGCGCGAAACGCGCATAATTGGCGCCGTCGTTAGAAGTTAAGTCATCTGTTTTCAGCAACTTCTCAGCTTCGTTCACCTTGTTCTCACATAACCGCTTTGTTTTCAAGTACTTCTTAGCTTCGTTTCGAAGATTGTTGTTTGCCCCATTGTGTTTTCAATAACATACTGGCTTCGTTCGTACTATTCTTTGTGTTTTTCGATGCCTTGTTCCCCGGAGCACGGTGACCGTTCCCGCCATCCCTCGCGCCCCGTCGCTGACTGGCCCTTGCCTACGACAATATGTCCACAATATGACCACAGTGATAGGCTATCATAGATGTCTGGGCTTGTCAAGCGAAAAACGGCTAGTGGTACAGTTTGAGGATGTAGCGGCGAGTTTACCTCGCCGAGTGGCGGCGTAAAGCCGCCTCTACCTCATATACCACTACCAAAGAGGCTTTGCCGTTGACGCGCTGGCGGCTCATTTGGGACAATATGTAGAGATTCTCGAACCAGGAGAGGGCCTGTGGCAGAGTATTACATTCCGGTGGGCGAAGTGGTGAAGCTGGAGCCGAAGTCGGAAGGCATTGAGACTCCACGCAAGAAGAAACCCAAGGAGTTGGCAGTCATCACCGAGTGCTGCACCGGTTGCGCCGGCTCTCCGGCCTGTGTTCCTTATTGTCCCGTCGCCGACTGCATGTATTGGGTGGTGGACGAGGACCACCCTCCATTCGGACGTATCGAAGTTGATCCTCAACTCTGTATTGGCTGCAAGAAGTGCACCAGCAAGGGCCCCGACGGCTGTTTTCTGGACGGCTGCCCTTGGGACGCCATCGAGATGGTCTCCACCGAAGAAGTGGAAGTGCGGCTGGGGACGAAGTTCACGTTTTAGCTTCATTCAAAGATAGTCTGTTCGCCGCGCCGATTCCGGGGTGTGACCTTGAGGTTTTGCGGGAGCGAGACGCTCCCGCGACAGCGGGCGGGACGCCCGCGCCACATCAACGTCAGTGGGGCGTTGTGCTCTGTGTAGCCCTCTGCCGAATGGCCTGCGCAGTCAGGACAGCTTGCTGTCGGACTCGCTCGGACCATCCTGGAGCCCCAGCGGCGTAATGGTCGACCTCGGGTAGGCTTGCAGCGTGCCCAACCAGTATGAGAGCACGCAAGGCTTCAAACACCTGCGTTTCACCGGGGCTAATGACGGCAATCGCGTCGCCTGCGCCGACCTGTGCGCCGTCTTTGGCTGCCAGCCGTGCAACGCTGCCTGCTATCGGTGAAACCACCTCCACCGGGTTCCCGTCGTTTGCGACGCTGAGGCGCGCCACGATGCCGCCGCTTTGTATTGAGTCCCCTTCTCTAGCCCGGAACTCGAGCCTGCCGGCCCGCGGGGCATTAAGCGTGAAGGGCTGCAGCATGGCCTGCAACTGTTGCTCTCCGGCAGGATCGCCGAAACGCGCCAGGGCCAATGCTGCGTTGGAGCGCACCAGCGGCGCTGGGTCATCGAGCAGCCCGCGCAGCGTTCGGTGGAAGGCCGCACAACGATTGTCCTGGCCCATCACCCAAGCCGCCATCGACCGAAACTGAGGTTGTTTACTCCCGGCTAGACTGATGACTTGCGGATACCAACGCCCGGTCGTCGCGTCGCCGCGTGCCATCCGGTTCGAAAGCTGCACCAAGGCGTGCTGGGTTTTGTGCGGCACAGAAGTGTCCGATAGATACTGGCCCATCTCCCGATCGCTCAAGGGCCTTCCAAACCAGGTCTGATACCAGAAAAGAAAGGTGACCAGAACCACCAGAATCGGGACGACTATAATGAACGTGTTGCGCGGGGTTCCGGGCTGGAAATTCGCTCTTCGCGCCCTTGAGGAATCAGACGTCATAACTCACAATAGAATAGCGCGGGGGCATGACGCGCGTCCACGCTTTGGAGGGGAATGTGACGACCGACGTACCTGACCCGGACTCCGACTCAGCGGGGTTGTGCGCCCGTTGCAAGCACGTTCGCATTATCCGGTCTGATCGAGGATCGATCTTCTATCTCTGCCGCCGGAGCGCCACGGACCCCGCTTACCCGCAATATCCGCGCCTGCCGGTGCTTGCCTGCCGGGGACACGAGGCGCAAGAGTCAAACGCGGCGGGCAAGGCTGGTAGGCCGGTGTGATATTCCGGGAGACCCCCTCACCCGGCCCGCATCGGCTGATGAACGCGCCGGCAGCGGGACACCCTCTCCCCAGGGGCTGATCATTACCCATATCTTCGGCTGGACACCGGGGGTGAGTGCGCAGTATGAGCGAGGAGTTTCCACATTGCGGTGAGTGGCTCGAGATATTGCAATCCGAGCCAGAGCGTTTGGGTGCCGGGTTCGCCGTCGCTCTTGCGTCCCAGGAAGCCGCCCAGCGTCGCCACCATGCGCATCGCTTCCCGCAAGTTTGGAGGTTGCTCGGGTGGCCTCGGATCCTGGTTGATGTAGGCGGCCAGCGCTTTCCATTCGGCTTCCTCGAAGTAGGCGGAGCAAGGAACATCAGGGACTTCCCGGCCCAGCTTGGTCAGATGAAAAATGCGCCACGCCACCACCAGATCAATTGCCAAGCAGGCTTCAATGCGCTCGGCCGTGCCGAGTTGCCGCTGCTCGATGCGGCAGCCACTTTTCAGCGTGCGATGATAAACTTCAATCCCCCAGCGCAAGGTGTACCAACGCAGCTTTTCGCAAGCGGCTGCAAAACTGTCCACCGGGCAGGTGGTCAGCAGCATCCAGAGCAACGGTTCTTTGATTCCCCGGGGCGCTTCCACTTCCTCTGCCAGCACCGCCCAAAGCGTCAGCTCGCCCAGCTTTTCTTTGCCATGGGGCGGTCGCAAGGTGACCTGCGCAAAGCGCACTTCGAGCCGCGCCACCCGTGCCGCTTGGGCACCCCGCCGCGGTATCCGGACTTCCTGAATGCCCGCCAGCGCGTGCTGCGCCATCCCCGGCCACAAATGTTCTTGGCCGTCCTCGCCCAGCCGGTCGCGTTCGGCTCGCACCAACAGCCAGGGACCGTTCTCCTCTGCGAGAGCCCCATGGAACAGTTCGTAAATATCGGCTTCCCGATCCCCCACACTGACCAGCCGCGTGCAGCGCGTGCGCCGCTGCACCTCCGCCACCTGCCGCAGACTCTTCAGCCATTTATTGCTTTCTTTCTCTTCAATCGGCAGAGTCTTGCGTCGAGACCGTTTGCCAAACTGCGCCCGGTCCCGCGCCCAGCACTGCACATCCAGCAACCCCAAGGGTGTGCCCGCCGCATTGAAAGCCAGCGTCGAGTGCAGCACCAATCCCACCGTACCTTCCTTATTCGAGCCAATGGGGCCCAGGTCGTCGGTCGCCGGATGGGCGCTGTAGTTCAGGAACGTCGTGTCCTGCACGGCAAACACCAACCGCTCAGCCGCCACGCGCTGCCGGGTCGCTTCATAATGGGGTTGCAACAAAGCGTCCATGCCGGTGTCCGGATGCTCAAAGAAACGATAGGCGGCTTTGGTTCGGGCGCGAGTCTGACAGGCCTGCGGCAGGTTGGCCTGAGGCCGCGCGTAAAAATCGCGCGCCAGGACCAACAACCGTTCGCGCCGCCGCTCATCTCCCAATCGCGCTCCGCCGAACTCTTCCTCCGCCCAGTCGGCCGGAGGAGGGGGCGGAGCGGGTGGGTGTCCGCCCAAGCGCTGGCGGGCCTGCGAGTGCAAAGCATACAGGAAAATCCGCTTCACCGCTCGGCCGCCGGTGTGCTCGCGGTCCTGACGCCCTCGCCCCGTCGTCTGGCCCACCTCCAGCCAGTTGGCCGCCCGATAGCAGGTGCCCCTAAAACGCTCCGCGTCCACAAAGGTTTCCACCAGCAGGGGCCTATAGCCGTAGCGCTCTTGCCAGTCCTTGGCGACTTGCTGCAGTGCCAAGCCGAGCACCTGCGAAGCCAAGTTGGGCACGCGCCAGTGGGGCAGAATCAGAAAACGGCTGTTGGCGATCACCTCCTGCAGATGTTCACGGCGCACTGGGTCACTCCAGCCGATCCACTCATCCCGCGCCGCCAGTTGCCAGGCTGCGGCACTGAAGGCCAGCCCACCCAACCAATCGCCCTGGCCGCTGCGCACGCCATAGCGCATCTGCGCCCCACAGAGAGGTCCGGCTCCCAAGTAATGATAGCGCTCCATCATCTGGTTCCAGAGCCGCGAGGCCGAACAATCCGCCTGCTCAATGCGCAGCAAGCGCACCGGCTGCAAGGCCTGGAGCGAGGCTTCGGTGGGCAAGACCTGCTGCGGCGCGGGCTGGGGGGCCGCAACTCGCCGGGGTGGAGAAACCACGGCCGGGGCAACCGCGGGCAGATCAAGGGCCCCACGACGCTGCAGCTTCCCCAGCGCCACGCGGCAACTGACCTGCTTGAGTTCACCCGAGGCAGTGCGCCAGTTCAACCATTCGCAAACCCGCCGCGACAGGGTCCGACGCGAGATGCCAGGTTCGTCGTTGACGGTCTGCTGAATGCGCTGCACAAGCTGCGGACCGAATTCTTGCCCGCAAACCTTCATGCGGGCAGCTTAGAGCATGAGGACCCCCGGTGTCCAGCAAAAAGTGTGGGACATGATCAGCCCCAGGGGAGAGGGTAATTCATCGATATTGAGAGGGATTAGTCAGGCTTATTTCGTGCGATCGCATCCAGGCTGAGTGGGCCGGGCCCGGCCACGGACAGGTAGAGGAAGATGAAGCAGTAAAGCGCCGCCAACTCCCCATGGTTAACGAGCGGGAAGAACCCCTGGGGAAAATGC
Source organism: uncultured Acidobacteriota bacterium (assembly GCA_963722675.1). GTDB lineage: Bacteria > Acidobacteriota > Terriglobia > UBA7540 > UBA7540 > CAVROP01. The sequence goes on along the minus strand of CAVROP010000050.1, from coordinate 38,625 downwards.
ACCCGGAAGTAGGCCACGGCCATCTCGCCGCTCAGAATAAACGCCACGGGCGAAGTGAAAAGCCCCATAACCAACAGCAGCCCGCCAACCAGTTCCAGGCAGCCCGCGATCCAGGGAAGCGAGCCAAAGGAAGCCGTTGCGCCTTTCCCGCCCATCCCCCCGAAGAGGCCGAGGATTTTTTGCATCCCATGCAGTGAGAAGGTAAATCCCGCCACGATGCGGAGCAAGGAACGAACAAAGGGTTCGAAGGTGCGAATCGCCGGCATAGGTTTCTCCGCTTATGCGCTGGTTTCAGTCTAATTCTGCCGCTACTTGATCTGGCACTGGGCGAGGCCGCGCTTTTCGAGGTATTGCTGGTGGTACTCCTCAGCACGCCAGAAAGTGGAAGCCGGGACAATCTCCGTTACGATGGGCCGTTTGAATGCTCCTGAGCGCTCCAGAGCTTCCTTGGACGCTCGGGCGAGCGCCTCCTGCTCAGGAGTGTGGTAGAAAATCGCCGATCGGTATTGGGTTCCCACGTCCGGCCCTTGGCGGTTCAAGGTGGTCGGATCGTGGTTCTGCCAGAAGACGTTCAGGAGATCGTTGTAGGATGTCTTGGAGGGATCATAGACGACCTGAACCGTCTCGGCGTGCCCGGTCTTGTCCGTGCAAACGTCTTTGTAGGTTGGGTTTTCGAGGGTTCCTCCCATGTAGCCGACGGCGGTTGAAACGACGCCCGGCGTCTGCCGAAACGCCGCCTCGACACCCCAGAAACACCCTGCACCGAAACTCGCTGTCTCCATAACCCACGCTCCCATCAGGATTTCAAATTTGAAATTTGAAATTTCATTGTCGCTTGGCTGTTTGAAAAATGCAAGGCGCGCCGGCTACTCCACCGGAGCGCGGTATCGCCTCTCTTTCCACGAAACACCGCGCCCAACCCTGCTGGTCAAGATCGAATAGACGGACACACAGGAATAGAACAATGTCGCCAGGGGCAATGCAAAAACGTATAGCGACGGAATACGCGAGTGGAGGATAAAAGGCAGGTAGACCGAAGAAGCAATGAGGCAGGCCACGACGGCCACGAGGAGAAAAGGATCGTGCAACTCAGCCCGATCAAGTTTCCAATCGGCGAGAACCCGGGTGATCAGCGCCACCCAGGGGAATACCGCCAGCAGGTTGGCCAGGAACATCGCTCCCAGCGCCTTTGGGACGGAGTAGCCGGAGCCTTCAAACGCGGTGCGGCTCAGTCCCTCGAACATCTCCGCGCCGCTGGTGTACATGCGAGTATGCAGGAGGCCGCGGCTGGCCGCCAGGTAGATGCGGCGTCCGTGGCGTTTGAAAAGCTCCGCCATCCGGAGGTCCTCGATGAGTACGTTCCTCAAGCGCGCGTAGCCACCCAAGGCAACCAGGTCGTGGCGTTTCATCAGGATAAAAGCGCCGGCGGCGAGGGCTCGGGGAGAAGTTGGGTCATTAACTAAATGAACGGGAAAGAGGGAAGTGATAAGGAAGGAGAATCCTGGAAGCACGACTTTTTCCCAGAAGGAACCGAACTCCAGCTCCGGGATTATCGAGAGAAACTGGACGCCCCGTTCAAGGGCACAGGACACCGCCAACCTCAGAACCGAAGGGTGAAGAACCATGTCGGCATCCGTTGCCAGAATCCACTCGCCGGAGGCGGCGCTCGAGGCCAGATGCAAGGCATGCACTTTGCCGTGCCACTGGGGCGGCAGTGTTTTGTTGTGAAGAACCTTGAGCCGACCACGAGCAGCCGGCTTCGATGCCCACTCGTCCGCTATGGCTCCCGTGTGGTCCTGAGAGTCATCATCCACCAGAACAACTTCAAAATCGGGGTAGTCAAGCGCCAAAAGGGATCCGAGCGCGGCGGGAAGCGCCTCTTCCTCGTTGCGGGCGGCCACGATGATGGATACTCTCGGAAAGGACTCGAGGGGGGACGACGGTTGGTTCGCGCGCAATACTATGGTGCTGCGAAGACTGCGCACGATGCGAACCCCCAGGACACACCAGAGAAGAACCACGAGAGTGGGTAACCAGAGCATAGGGTGTCAGGTGCCGGGGGCCAGGTGTCAGGCAGCGGCGATAATTGCGACGAAGAATAATGAATTATAAATTATGAATTATAAATTGTAGATTATTAACGAAGGTGCGCCGCGAGGACTCGGTTCCTACCGCTGAACGTCGGCAATTTAGAATTCATAATTTGTAATTCACTATTCACCATTCACTATTCTTCTTTTCGCGGATCGCGAATCCCTTACACCTGAGACCTGCCTACGCCCGGGGAGACTTGCCGCGATGCCGGGTGATGTAGCGCGCTGGAGCTGCGACCCTTTTTTTCTTCACTGGCTCCGCCTCAACCGGAGCAGGTTCCTCGGCCGGCGTTGTGGGGTCAGCCTCAGGCGTGGCCGCGGTCTTCGTTAAGACCTGCTCAAAGAGCACGGCGCGGGAGCCGGGTTTCTTTTTGGGGGGCATCTCCGCGTTGCGGTACGGGTGCTCACTATGGCAAGTCTGGCAAATGACTTTCACCACCTTGTTATCCACCAGGCTGGCCACGGCATGGTTCAAAAGCAGACGGCAGCGAGGGCAGTAGTCGTCAATTACATCGCCAAGTCGGGGAATGGGTTCAATCATGAAAGATCCCTCTGCGGGTCCTCGTCGTGAGGAAGCAAGGTTGCGAGCGCCCATTATAACGCGCTCTCGGCAAGAATCAAATGCATCAGGGCTTGGCCGGGTAAAGGTGATAGAGCATGAAGTAGACGACCACACCCGTCACAGAAACATAAAGCCAAAGCGGCAGAGTCCAGCGGGCAACTCGCTTGTGCTGTGGGAAGCGCTGGCGCCAGGCGCGGTAAAGCGTGGTGAGGACTAGTGGCACGATCGCCGCGGCGAGTACCGTATGCGAACCCAGCAGGACAAAATAAAAACTCCGAACCGCGCCCTGCCCGAGGAAGTGCGTGGTTCCATGATAGTAGTGATAAGTGAGGTAACAAACCAGGAAAATGGTTGAGGTCGCAAAGGCGGAGAGCATGCAAGCCTTGTGCGCGCGGATGTTCCTCTGCCGGATGAAAAAGAACCCCAGTGTCAAAAAAACGGCACTGGCAGCATTCAAAGTGGCATCAACGCTGGGAAGGTAGGGGATCATGTGGGATTCGGCGAACCCTTGTCAGGTCCGGCCTTCGAGGCGGGGACCTTCCTGAAGTGATGGAGCAGTTGCTGACCTTCTCCGGTGTAAAACGACCAGGCGAGGACGCCGCCGAACACTCCCGCCAAAGTCAGGCTGATCAGGGTAAACCACAGGCCATCAATATCGAAAACCCTTCCGCTGATCACCTCCCAAGCCGCAATGGCCAGTCCAGCCAGGGCTGTCAGAAGGCAAATACCAGCTAATAGCAGTTCCTCGAACATGGATTGTGGGTCCTCGCTTGAGCCGAAAGACGGCAGAAGTGGGCATTCTGACCCACTCCGTCTCTTGGACTACCCCTCATCGGATTTAAGTTGCCTGTTTTCAAAATCTTGCCATTGGCCTTGAAATTGCTCGCTTCCCTTTGTGCCAGACTCGGCAGAGCTGCGGCTCATCCCTGGCGACCAGACAGAGGAGGTAAAAAGGCCATGCGAGCCGACCTGAAAGAGATTATAGACCAATTGAAATTGGAACGAGACATCTTGAAGAACGGCGGATACGGCCGGTCTGTCCATACTCCGCAAAAGCCCACACAGCTTTTTCGTGATTCGGTTACTTGCCTGAACTTCGGCGAAACGGCCAAGCAGCATCCTTGTTACGAGTGCCTTCTCTGGGAATGGGTGCCGGCAGACTGCCAGGGTGAGGACCTCCCTTGCCACTATATCCCCCTGAATGCACACGGTGATAGCATTGCCTCGCTGGAAGACTCTGGGGATCGCGAAGAAGCTGAAAAGGCCCTCCTCGGCTGGTTGGATTCGGTCATTGGGCATTTGGAGGCGGAGTTCGCTCACGAATCGGGAGATCGGGCGATCGGGTGAACAAAGAACCGATCTGCGCCCCGAGGTTTTACCGAGTCTTGTCCACCATCAGCAAGCCGAAAACCAAAGGCAAGTAAACGATTGAGGCCAGGACCAAGCGCCGCGCCAATGAGTTTGATCGCTGAAAGGCCAGGCGCAGGCCAAAGTGGAAGAATCCAAGTCCAAGCACCAACGCACCCACCAGATAAACCTTCCCCGCCTGTCCCAGGAAAACGGGCATTAGGCTTGCAGGAATCAGCACGAGCGAATACCCCAGAATCTGCCAAGCGGTTGTCCGGCCCTCACGGTCGTTCCTGGGAAGTAATTGCAGGCTGGCCCGAGCGTAGTCTTCCCTGTACATCCAGGCGATGGCCAAAAGGTGCGGGAACTGCCATAGGAAGAGTATGGCATAGAGCCCCCAGGCCTCAAGGCCCAGGCTGTTGCGCACTGCCGCCCAGCCGATGAGCGGCGGCATGGCGCCCGGAAAGGCGCCCACCAAAGTACAAAGCGGCGTCCGTTTTTTCAACGGCGTGTAGGCCAGCAAGTAGGCGCCCAGGGTCAACAGGGCGAGCGAACTGGCCAGCGGGTTTGTGAATACCCACAATTCCCAGCCGCCCAATCCCGCTAACACGATTCCGAACCAGAGCGCCTCGGCAGAACCCAGTCTTCCCGCAGGCAGGGGGCGATTGGCCGTTCGGCGCATCTGCTTATCCGACTGGCGTTCGATATACTGGTTAAGCGTCCCCGTGCCGCTGGCCACCAGTAGCGTGCCCATCAGGGTGTGGAATAAGCGGGAGAAATCCAGCCCGCCGCGCGAGGCAAGATAGAATCCGACCAGGGTGCTGACCAAAACCAGGAAGTTCACTTCCGGCTTGGTCAGCGTCCAATAATCCGCCAGGCGCGGAAGCCACTGACGCAGCGGGTTGTTTCTCGCGTTGTCTGATCGCTTGTTCATGCGGCCGCCCCGTGCGGGGCCGAAACGACTTTCGCTTCCTCGACTCGAGGCGCCAGAAAGCGATGCGCCTGATAGGTCAAGTAAAGGCTGGCCAGTAACACCAGGGCCCCCACCGCCACGTGCGCGGTGGTCATGTTCACCACCGGCGGCAGGGGCTGAGGCGCATTCCGGTCAGCCATCTTCACGAAATAAGAACCGATGCCCAGGGAAACCTGAAGCGCCAAGAGGGCGCCCAGCAACAGCGCAGGCCTCAGCAAAGCTGGCGTTTGCGAGAACTTGATCAGGATTCGAGTGACAAGGTAGGCCACGAACATGGTGACCACCCCGGCGCCCACAATGTGCAGATCGAGGCCCTTCCCGGAGTGGCGGTACACAGCCCCTAACACCAACTGCACCAGGATGAGGCCCGTGGTCACCACGGTCAGGAGTCGAAGCGTGGGAACAGATGGGTCCGTGAGCTTGGGTTCGTCCCATCGCCAGCCGGCTTGCGTGAAAAAGGCCAGGCTCGCCGCGAGGCAGAAGAAGATCTGGCCGAGCGTGGCGTGGCTGGTCGAAATCGCCACCGGCAGGTAGAAGAGCACCGTGATGCCGCCCAATACGGCCTGGGCCAGCACGGCCAGCACGGCGCCACCCGCCACCCACTTTACCCAACGCCTGGAATCCCTGAGCCAGATTGCCAGAGCGAGAATGATCGTCAGGATTCCGACCGTGCCGGCGATCATCCGGTGGCCGTGTTCAAACAGTACGCCACCCACCATGCGCGGCATGCGGAAGCTGCCGAAAGAAGTGGGCCAATCAGGCACGGAAAGGCCGGCGTCGTTGCTGGTCACCAGGGCGCCCGCGATAATCAGAATAAAAGTACAGAATGCTACAAACATGGCATAACGATGTAACCACGGACTGTGCGGTTGGGTTTTCATAATTGCACCTGGGGTCGTCCGTTGTCCGTTGCCCGTGGATCGTTGTGCCTTGGGCAGCGTGTTGCCGCCAACTGGCAGCGGCGACCTTTCCTGAGGATTGAGGTTTTCAATATCTTTCACATGGGTAACCATGGGGCGTAATTCACAATCGTGCTCGGGACTCCATTCAGCCGCTCCGAGAAACCGGTCCCGGGAACGATAGATAATCACGGAGATGCCTGAACACATGGCGAGTACTGGAAGAAGCAAGATGAGAATTCCACTTCTCAACGCATGCAATGCGCCCGCCTTCGCCGCTGACGCGCTGGTGTAACACATCGCGCACCCCTGCGCGTGGGCCACGGCAGTTGAACACAACAACGCTATTGGAACAAGCGCCCATCGCAGCCGGTTAATAACATGCCGAAGACCCTTTGCTAGTGTTGTCATTTTTCGAACCAAAGCCCAAATCTGAATTTACACCTAATGTGGCCTCATCGCCAACAGCCTGAAGCTGTCAGGAAAGACCATGAACATCAGAAGAATGACCATAACCAAAGCGGGCACGAGCGTGGCGGCCATACTCGGCTTTTCGTAACGCAAGTGCATGAAGTAGGCGATGATCAAGGAGGCCTTGATCACCGAAAGGCCCATGAGAAGGACAATCATAACGTTCACTTCGAAGGCCTTGTAACCCAAGAAGACTTCCACCGCCGTCAGCGCCAAGAGCCAGAACCACACCACCATGAAGATTTTGACGCCCGTGTCAGCGTGTTTGTGCTCCGATGCCGAGTCCATTAAACCCTCCGAGTCATCTGTCCGTGGTCCATTGTCAGTTGTCCGTTGCAACGGACGACGGACGACTGACAACGGACATCTTTATCCCATCTTCACCGAGATGATGTAAACCAACGGAAAAATGAACATCCAGACCAGGTCAACGAAATGCCAGTAGAGTCCACTAACCTCCACATCCTCCGAGGTCAGTCTTCCTTTGGCGGTGAGCACGGCGACGACGGCCAGATAGCACACGCCACAGAAGACATGCGTCATGTGCAGGCCGGTCAAGGTAAAGAAGGCCGCGCCAAACAGTGGTGCGCCCCAGGGGTTTTTGAAAAGGCGGACACCCTCTCCAATCAAGCCGGCCCACTCCGTGGCGTGAATGACGACGAAGGCGAGCCCGGCCACCATGGTCGCCGCAAGCCACTTTACGACGCTTGATCGCCTTTCCAGTTTTGCCGCGCGCACGGCCATCACCATGGTGACGGAACTGGTCAGGAGGATCACCGTCATCAGCGTGGCCTTGACAATTCCTGGATAGAACTCAAAAGGCGTCGGCCATTGGGGGCTGGCGACGCGCACGTAGCTGTAAGCCATGATAAGCGCGGAGAAGGTAATAGCATCGGAGAGGATGAAGAGCCACATGCCCAGTTTTTTTGAGCCGGTGGCAAAAGGCGCGACACCGCCCCCCCACGCCGACTGCGCAACTTGGCTTAATTCCCCGCCTATCGCTTCATGGCTAGTCATTCTTAACCCCCATATAGGAAGTCGAAAAGAGTCTCACGCTGTCATCCTGAGCGAAGCGAAGGATCTCTGCAGTTGCCTGTGGTTAGTTCTGGTGACTATCAACTACAGCGATCCTTCGCTTCGCTCAGGATGACAACCATTTCTCCATCTCGACAGTTCTCTGCGCCTCCGCGTCTCGGCGGTGCGAAGTCTTACAGGTACGTCAAGAGCACGAAAAACACGTAAATCCAAAGCGCATCCATGAAGTGCCAGTAGATTGCCGTCACGTCCACGGGAGTGCGTCGTGCTTCACCGAGTGCAATGGGCTGGGCACGAACTACCACGTACGCGAGGGCCACGACGCCTCCCAGCAAGTGGAAGCCGTGCGCGGCCGTCAATACGTAGAAGAAGGAGCTGCCCGGATTGCTGGCCAGATAGATTCCCCGCGCCGCCAATTCGCGCCACGCGATGAGCTGGCCTGCGAGGAACCCCAGGCCCAGTATCAATGCCGCCGCGAGCCAGCGGGTAAAAGCCTTCGCTGTGCCGGCGCGCAGGGAGCGGCGGGAGAGTTCCAGGGCGGCACTGCTCATTAACAGCACGAAGGTGTTCAGCCAAAGGATCCGAGGCACGCGGACCGGAACCCAGTCGAACGACATGCCCTTGCGAACCACCAAGGCGCTGGTGAAGGCCGCAAACAACATCACAATTCCGGTCAAGGCAAACCACATGCCCAGCCGATAGGTCCGCTCCGGTACTCGAAATCCTCCCCAACCTTCGCCCCCGCCGAAGCCGCCAGGTTGGAAGCCACCTCCGCCCGGGCGGCCATCGCCGATCCTGACGGCCTCTTCCGGCTTGGTTGGCGTTAGCGTCGTCGATCCCATGGAAACCCTTCGCAATCGGGAGATCAGGTGATCGGGAGATCGGGTGAACAAGTATGGGACTGAGCGCGCCTCGTTCCTTGTTCACCCGATCACCGGATACCTTTAATGTCCTGCCACAACGCCCTCCGGCGAATTCTGCATGATGTAGTCTTTGGCGGCGCCCGGCACACTGAATTCATAGGGGCCGTTAAAGACTACGGGGTGCTTTCCCGCGAAGTTGTCAAAAGGTGGGGGCGAAGGAATCGTCCACTCGAGGGTCGTGGCTTCCCAGGGGTTCTCCGTCGCCTTCTCGCCCTTGAACATGCTCCAGAAAAGGTTGAACAGGAAGAAAAGCTGCGCGGCTCCGGTGATGAACGCCGCGATGGAAATGAACTTGTGCACGGAAATCAGCGGCAGCAGGAAATTGTCAATAAACTCCGAGTAGCGCCGCGGGTTTCCTTCCAGACCCAGGTAATGCATGGGCATGAAAATCGCGTAGACGCCCACAAAAGTGAACCAAAAGTGAATCTTCCCGAGCGTCGCGTTCATCATGCGGCCGAACATCTTGGGAAACCAGAAATACGTTCCCGCGAAAATTCCGAAGATTGCGGCCACGCCCATAATCATGTGGAAATGAGCGAGAACGAAATAGGTGTCGTGGAAATAGAGGTCGATGGGCGGCTGGCCCAGGAAGATGCCACTGAGGCCGCCGGTGACGAAAACCGAAACGAACCCAATGGCAAACAGCATGGGAGCGGAGAAGCGAATCTTGCCGCCGATCATGCGTCCCGATCCAGTTAAAGGTCTTGATGGCGGAGGGAACTGCAATGGCCATGGTGAGAATCGAGAAGGCAAACGCCGAATATGGACTCATGCCGCTCACGAACATGTGGTGTCCCCACACGCAGAACCCCAAAACCCCGATGGCCGACATGGCGTAAACCATGGCGCGGTAGCCAAAAACCGGCTTGCGAGAGAAGGTCGAGATGATATGGGAAGTGACGCCCATGCCCGGAAGGATGGCGATGTAGACCTCGGGGTGTCCGAAGAACCAGAACAAGTGCTGCCAGAGCAGAGGCGAACCCCCAGTGTGAGGAACAATCTTGTCGCTGACGATCAGGCCGCCTGGGATGAAGAAACTGGTACCGCCCACGCGGTCGAGCAGTAGAAGAACCCCAGCCGCCAGCAACACCGCAAAAGAAAGCAATCCCAGAATTGCGGTCAGAAACCATGCCCAGCAGGTGAGGGGAAGTTTCATCAAAGAAAGCCCGCGGGCGCGGAGGTCGAGGGTGGTCGCAATGAAGTTAATGGCGCCCAGCATGGACGCGACGCAGAAAAGTGCAATGGAAATGATCCACAGATTCTCACCCATGGCCATTCCCGGGCCCGCCCCTCCGCCGACCGCACTCAAAGGCGGATAAGAAGTCCAGCCTCCGATCGGCGGGCCATCGTGGATAAAGAACGTGGCCACCAGGGTGATGAAAGCTGCGAAAGTCACCCAGAAGGACAACATGTTGAGCCGCGGAAACGCCATGTCCTCCGCGCCGATCTGGATGGGCAGAAAGTAGTTTCCAAAGCCGCTTTGCGGCGCCGTGGTCAGAACGAAGAAGACCATCATCGTGCCGTGCAGCGTCAGCAGCGAGAGATAATATTCCGGGGTGATAACACCGTTCGGCGCGCCGAGCGGAGAGAGCTTATCGAGCAGCGGGACGCTGGCTTGCGGCCAGACAAGGTGCAGGCGCATTAAGATCGAAAGTGTCAGGCCGACGAAGACTGAGACAAGAGCCAGCAGGTAATACTGGATCCCAATCACTTTGTGATCGAGGCTGAAGAGATACCTGCGAATAAACCCAGAGGGCGCATGCGCCGGGTGGTGTTCAATCGCCTCAGCGTGTCCTTGTGACATCCATTGCCTCCCAACTGCCCGCGTTCGAGAGTCGAAATTCGAAAATCGGAACAGAGTCACCGGTCCGACTATGTCATTCCCGCGAAAGCGGGAATCCATTGCCGATGGCACTCCCGACTGCCCGGAGCTGACCTGCGTCTAGAAATTCCATTTGCCATGCTCGAATTTCGCGTTTGGATTTTCGAATTTCGGTTCTCGTTATCTTGCCACCTCACTCATGAGCGCGATCAAGTTGTCTTCCGAATCCCGGAAAAACGTCATCCACAGATCGTGGTCCGGCATTCGGGCGATCACGTGCGGCTCGTCTTCGAAACGCACGCCGCTCTGTTTCAACTGCGCATGGGCAGCCTGGATGTCCGGCACGGCGAAATACAGGATGGAAGACGGATGATCGAACTCCGGCTTCTCCGGGCGGTCAATCATCAGCCGAACCCCTCCACAGTCGAAGAACGCGAGCCCTGGCGGCGCCTCGAAAAGCAGCTTCAGTCCAAGCACATCCTGGTAGAACATCGTCGCCCGTTTGACATCATGCGCGCGGATTTGGACCTGCCCCAGCCGAGAAATGCCGACATTCACGCTTGCGATGCTCATACATCCCCCTCAAGGCGCCGAAAGTCGAAATTCGAAAATCGAACGCCGGAATATGAGTCATTCCCGCGGAAGCGGGAATCCATTGCCCCATGAAAATGGACCCCCGCTTTCGCGGGGGTGACGTTTCACAGGGCGAATTTCGGATTTCGAGTTTCGAATTTCCATTTTCGACTTTCGCTTTTCGGTTTTCCCTACTGCGCTTGCGCCATGCTCTGGAGCCACTTTTGGAAGTCCTCGGGCTGCATCACGTTCAGGAAGGCCCGCATCTTGTAGTGGCCCAGGCCACACAACTCGGCACATGCAATCTCGTAAGTGCCGACCTTGGTGGCGGTGAAGTGAATGGGAATCTCCATCCCCGGAACCAAATCCTGTTTCATTCGAAGTTCACGAACGAAAAACGAGTGGGTAACGTCCTTGGAGCGCAAAATGAGCTCGACCGGTTGATTGACCGGGATCGCGAGGGTGGCCGTAACGATGTCGTCTTTAGAATCCGTGTCGTGATCGCGGTCGAGCCCCAAAAAATTACCCGTGGCATCGTCAACCTTCTCGACGTGCACTTGACCAAACTTGCCGTCGGGACCCGGGTAGCGGAAGTACCACGCGAACTGCTGGCCCCAAACCTCGACTCGCATCGACCCCGGCTGGGGTCCCATGAAATGGACGAACGCCCAAATGTGATAACCCATCAGATTCAGCCCGATGAAAATGATGGCCGCAGCGAGCGTCCAAGTGAACTCCAGTTTGTTGTTGCCGTGAGAGTAGCCGGCCTTCCGCCCATCTCCGCGGTCCCGAAACCGCCAGACGGCGTAGGCCAGCGCCACTTGGGCGACCACGAAGATGATGCCCGTAATGACCAGCGTCAGCATGAACTGGTGGTCGATGGCGTGGCCGTAGTTGGCGGTAATGTCAGGTGGGAACCACCACGTCTTGGCCATGAAGAAGTAGCCGGAGACGATCGTGATGAGGACGACCACCAGTGCAATCGCCAGCCCCATAGGTCATTGCTCCTATCGAAGTTGCCCCGCTCCACCAAAGCTGCAAGGCGAAGAACTGAGACGGGTCAAGTTTTAGCTGAAAAGCCCTGTACAGTAAGTGAGGAACTTTCCTCTAAGTTAGATGAAACGCTAGCACTTAAGGTTCGGAAAAAACGCAAGAGCTCGTTTTGCTCGCCACGTCTCGGTACGTTTAGATTGCCCAGGTTAAACAACCCCTCACCCGGCCCGCGACGGCTGATGAAAACGCCGTCGCGGTCCACAATCTCCCCAAGGGAGAGGGCAAGTTTCTCGAGGGGGCGCGGGCCGCTCTCCCGGAGTGACAGGGTGCTGGCCCTCGGCCGGAACGCCGCTCTCGACTTTCAACTCTCGACTGTGAACTGTCGACTATCAACCCTTAAAGCTGAAATCCACCGTCTTCGTCTCTTTGGCTCCCACGGTCACCTTCTGCTCTTGCGTTTGGCCGCCCACGCCGCCCATGGCCGTCCACGCCCCGATCGTGTAATCACCTGGCGGAAGGCCCTTTATGGTGTACGTCCCGTCGCTTCCGGTCACCGCGTAAAAGGGAGTTTTCAACACGCCGATATAAGCGCGCATCCAAGGGTGCTGGTTGCATTTCACCGGGATCACCACTTCTTCGCGCGCGAATTTCTGCTGAATGGGAGCGGCCCCTGGCGGCTGAGACATATTCCATTCCCGATTATCCTTGGGCATGGGATGGATGTTGTGGGTGGTGGCGTCGCTGGAGACGATGTTGAGAGTCTGCCCCACCATGATCCCGAGCACATGCGGCTTGTACATGCAACCGTCCTGGTCCAGAGTCACCGGATCGGACGGCGGAGTGAAAACGTACTTCTCAGCCCCAGCCTTCACGTAGACGAAAACGTTAGGCAGCGTGTTGTTGGAGTTAACCTCTTCATCTTCGGCGAAGACGGCCCCGTTGTGCTTCTTAACACAAACCGGGTCCTGATCCATCATGATTCGGTGAGGTTTTGGCTTGGCACCGTCAAAAGCAACCTTACCGGTAACTTCGCCCACGGTGGATTGGTCAATGGGAGTTGGCTGAGCCGCGGTCGTGCTTTCTGCGGGTTGCTCAGCGGTTTCCTCGGTCTTCTTGCTGCAGGCAGCCATGACCAGGGTCAACGCGATAACTAATGCGAACGAAAAAACGAATCGTTTTTCCATGATCTTAACCTTTCTGCGCCTACATGTGCGGCGCTGCAATGGAGCGAGCTATTGAGCTGGTCGCACAGGTGCTCCTGTCTGTGCGGCGGACGCGTGCCGTGCGTACGGCACAGGCAAGAGTGCCTGTGCTACTTGCTTACGGGGCCTATCCCGGTTCTCCGTTGTCTTGGGTTTGGCGGAAGCCGGATTCAAGTTGCTCCCGCTCATCTGGATGAGCCGTTGCTGCTCCTGAGGCGTCAACTCGAACAGGTAACGAACCAGTAGTTCCGCCTGGTCGCCGTTGTAACCTTTGAACGAGGGCGGCGTGGGCCCCGCAAAAACGTAATGGTCAGCCTGAAGCTTGAATAAGCCTGAAGGCATGGCCGTTCCGGGATCGATCAGTGCCGGGTCGAGGATCCAGTGCCGGGCCCAGTCAGGTTTCAGCCGGTCCGCAGCCAGCAGGAAATTCGGCGCCGTCGCGTACTGGTCGTGGGATGGCGATCCGATGGCGTGGCATTTCAAGCAAGGCGCGCCCGGACTGGTAAACAACGCCCGGGCCATGGCGATCTCCTGGTCGCTGAGCGGCTCCTCCTTGGCAGGGATATAGGGTATAGGCTGTTGCGAAAGCGCCTGGAAGAATTTCACCAGCTTGCGAATCTCGATCGGGGAGAAATAGAACGTGGGCATGCGCAGTTTCAAGTAGCTGCGTACGCCGTCGCGGTCGGTGTCTTTTTCATTCAAGGCTGGGTTGGCAAGGAACCGGGCCAACCATTCCGGGTTGACGCGCGCGCCTTCCGTCAGCAAGCGAGGGGGCAACTGGCCTTTGCCGTCGGGCGTCTGGTATTGCGGCAAGTTCATCAGCACGCTGCTTTGGTCAAGCGTGAGCTGGTGGCAGCCCATGCAGTTGTACTTCTGGACGAGCCACCAGCCATCCTGGATATCGCGGCGGTAATCTGCGGGACGGTAGAAATACCGCTCCGGATACTCGGAGGTGACGCTGCCCATCAGGAACGTGGTGAGAGGCTCGAATTTCACCCGGCTTGTTCTCAAAATCGAAGTCCGGCATTTTCAGCTCTTCACCCTCGGCTTTGATCATTCCTTCGTCGAAGATCTCCGGCTTGGCCAGCTTGTGCTCGAAGAAGCCCTTATGGCTGTACCAATCCTTTTCCTCGGCCTGTTTGATGAAAAGCGCGAAGTCCATCTGCTCGAGCGGCTTGCTTCCCTCGGCGGTAAGTTCGGTTCCGATCCTTCCTTCGTTCTCGAGGCCTGCGATTTCGTGGCAACCCGCGCAGCCGTATCGCCGGACGATCTCTTCTCCTTGGGCCTTCAACTTCGGGTCGTTGAGGTAAGGAGCGGGTGCATAGCTCGACGGATCTTTCTCTTTCAAAGTCATAAGGTAGCTGGCAATGTTCCGTGCTTCGTCCCAGGACAGCCGGAGATTCGGCATGGGAGTCATCTGCTCAACCAGCAACTCATGACCGTCGTTGGGGCACTTCGAGTGCTGAGTGTCAAACACGAACGGCAAACCATGCTTCTTGTAGTCGTCTTCCGTCAGATCGCGTTTTTCATAAGGGCAATAAGGGTTGGTGCGCTCGCGGGGATTGTGCACCCAACGCACGACGTAATCGTAATTGTCCTTCTCACCCACCCGGCTGAGGTTGGCGGCAAACCATCCGCCTACGGCATTTGCCCCCTCGTCCACCGAGTGGCATCCCATGCAGCCGCGTGTTTGGAAGCTCTCTTTACCTTTGACCGGATCCCCGGCGGGCTGCTTGGGGAGTTGTCCGCTGAGGCCGCTTTGCCAGATGAAGGCGGAGACGGCCGGCAGTTCGTCCTCATCCAGACGGAAGCGCGGCATTTTGGTGGTGGGCCGGAAAGCATGAGGGTTTTGGAGCCAGACAGGGACCCACTCCGGCCGAAGCTTCATGCGCACTTCTTTGAGATCGGGCCCGACCTTCTTCATGTCCTGCAACAAGTTCTTGACGCGCCGGTCGTTCTGGTCGATCTCCAGGTTGATCTTGCTGATGGTGACTTGAAGCTCGTTGGCCTTCAAATAAAGGCGCTGGGCCGTTTCGTTGTCCGCAGCCTGGTCCCCGGCCTGGATGCTCTTCTGCACGTCCAAGCGATCTTCCGCCCGCTGTTTCTCAGCCTGCTCGATCGCCCGCTGGGTCGAGATCAGCTCTGTCGGCTCGGAATCATAGCCTTGATACACATGGCAGCCCATACAGCCGCGCCACTCGAAGAGTTGCTTGCCCTTGGATAGCGTGGGAGCATGGGCGAGCACCATGTCGCTCGCATGGCATTGCTGGCACCCCGCCTCGACGTTTTCCATGGGATGGAGCGGCCAGAGCCAGTGCTCATCATGGCCGTGCGCCTTTTCCACCCGGGCGATGTCCATGCCATTGCCATTGTGGCAAGGTGTACAGCCGTATTTGTCGGGGTCGTGAATGGTCAGCAAGTCCGGGATCAGGATGGGAAGTGAAGGCGGCGGATATGGGATCTTTGGGCCCGCCCATGTCCTTGCGGGTCATCACCACCGGCTCGCGAATGCCGACGTGGCAGCTCTCGCAACGGTCCACAATCCCGGCATCGGGGTTGTTGATCTGCCTAATCTCCACCACGAAGTCGGCGTTCTTTTTCTGCAGCCCCCGTATCGCCTCGACCGTGGGTCCGTCAATGTGGTCCTTCACATAGGAATCAACCTGGTTTTGCAGCTCCGAGACAGGGTGAAGCAGACTTGCCTTCTCGGAGCAGGAGATCCCCTTTCTCCTTTTGCAGATCGGTGAATTTGCCTTCCAATTGGTCGAAGGTCAGGCGCACCGTCTCGTCACTGCCTCCGAGCTGGGAAGGGGGAAGGGTGACCTGGAAGGGGCCGCGCTCGTAAGCATCAAGGTCTTTCTGAAGCGATTGCTTGCTTCCCGGACTGGAGGTGTGTTCAATGATATAGATCTGTGATCCGAGGTAAGCTCGCGCCGTAGTGAGCAGGTTGAGGACGGCGGAAGTCCGGGCCTCCACCTGGGCAGACTTCGCGTCCAGTTCCTTAACCTTGGGCGCTGTTTCCTTCTCGATCTCCCCCAGTTTCTGCTTGAGGGCCAGATAATCCGGAGAGCTCTCAATCGCCTTTTCTTTGGCGCGCTGAAGAGGAACCTGCTTCCGCAGGAAAGCCCCGTAGTGTTGCACGAACGCCCGCTGGTAGTCCTTCCAGGGCCGCAGGCCAAAGAACTCATCGTAAAGAGACCACCACAAGGTTAGGAGCAGGAGTACCGAGGAAATAAGCAGGTACACCGCCAGAGATTGGCTTACGACCGGGTCTTTGTCCGGCGAGTCAGGCAAGTTGTGCCTCCTGAAGCAACTGGGGATGGCGCCTTAGACGTTGAACCATGGGGTGACCCAGATGTACTTGATCCGAAATAAATGACGAATCAAAATCTTGATCGGCAACAGCAGCATCATGATCAAGAAAACTTGCATGGTGGCGTACTGGAGGAAGCTCATGCGTTCATAAACCTTCCGGTTGAAAGCCGTCGCCGTGATGATCTTGTGCAGCCCGTATCCCGCCACGCCGAAATAAAGCCCCATGGCGATTGCCCCCAACACGACTTTCCCCCACATGGCGGTAATGCCGAAAAGATCGGGAAGGTCCCGGTTCACCTCGAACACCACGCGGCTGGGGTCCCAGGTCTGCCCCGGCCAGAACCACATCCATCCCGGACCGCGAATAAACGTCCCGATGACAACCATCAGCAGCCATAAAAGCATGAACCCGAAGCAGAATGTGGCGATGGCGAATTTCCTCTGCTTCAGTGTGTAGTAACCCGAACCCAGCGGGTTGGCGTCCACGTAGGGGATAATCATCAATCCGATAATAATAAGCGTTGGCATCACCACGCCGGCAATCCAGGGGTCGAAGTAGACCAGCATCTCCTGAAGTCCCAGGAAGTACCAGGGCGCCTTAGCCGGATTCATGGTGAGGTTGGGATTAGCCAGCTCCTCGAGCGGCGCATTGAGGGTCAACGACCAGACCATCAGAATCACGGTGAGAATGATCGCCGCCAGAAATTCGATGCGCATCAGATAAGGCCAGGTTTGCACCTCGCGCGTCCACCCGGATTTCCAGGGCTGCGTCTTGCGGTGGTGGGTCTTGGCGAGTTGGGGGTCAGCCTCGAGTTGCGCAATCAGCCGGTCATTGGCTCTGGCCTGCCGGATCGCGTACCAAGTGTAGAAAGGAATCAGGAAGAGGATGGCGACAATAGGAACGTTGTCGGGAGCTGAGACGATTTCCCAGAGTTGGTGCCAGTCCATGTTTCAAAGGTTGAAGTCTAAAGGATAAGGGGTAAAGGTTTTCATCCGTTACCCGTCACCCCTCTAGGTTTCAATCTCTATCCCCCCTCTTCGACGTTCAATTGCTTGACTCCTTGATGCGTGACTTCTCACGAGGTCCCGCGTGACTTCTTTACTGTTTGCGGCAGTTTCCAAAGCCAAGTGGCGCGTGCATAAAGGTCAATATATAAACCACCTTCGAGCCCGTTTGGCTTTACCCTTTATCCTTTGACCTTTAACCTTGCTCTCTAAAACTTCCGCTCCGGCTTAATCTCGCTCTCGAGCACCATGGGTGCCGGGCCGGAGATTCCTCCGTCTTTTCTCACCCGCCAGAAATGCACGCCCATAAACGTCGCGGCAATGAGAGGAATAGCAAGGCAGTGCCAGATATAAGCGCGCAGTAAGGCGTTGGCGTCGACGATCGAGCCGCCCAGCAAGGCGAAGCGCACGTCATTGTAAGCGGTCATTCCGAGCTGTGGCCCAAACGGCCCCTCGTGCCCAAGCAGTGGGGTGGCCCGCGCCATGTTTGTTCCCACCGTCACCGCCCAGAATCCCAACTGGTCGTCCGGAAGCAGATAGCCGGTGAAGGAGAGCAGCAGGGTCAACACCAGAAGGATCACCCCCACGCACCAGTTGAATTCTCGCGGCTTCTTATAAGACCCGGTGAGGAAGACCCTGAACATATGCAGCCAGACTGCAATGATCATCAAGTGCGCAGCCCATCGGTGCATATTCCGGAGCAGCCTGCCGAACGGAACGTCGTTCATCAGATAGATGATGTCGCGATAAGCCTGACCCTTGGTGGGATGGTAATAAAACATCAGCAGCACACCGGTGATGGTCAGCACCAGGAAGAGATAAAAGGTCATGCCGCCCATGCCCCACGTGTAGTTGTAGCGCACGGCGTCGCGGTTGACCTTGGCCGGATGAAGATGGAAGAAGACGTTGGTGAGGACGCTCAGGGCGCGGCTGCGTTCGCTTTCATCGTGCTTAACTCGGAAGATCGACTTATAGAGCTGAGTCTTGGCGGGCTTCTTGAGGCTCTCGAGGTCCTCCTTGGCCTTCTCCCGGAGAACTTTGACGTCTGCCTGGACGTCTTCCAATAGCGCGGTCAGCCCTTTCTTCTCCGCCTTCCCGTTCTGCTCGTCAGCCATTACCGCTCCAAGTTGCTAGTGGTTAGTGCTTAGTGGACGCGAGCCACTCTCGGCGTTTCACTCGGCACTAGACTGTAATAAACGCGCCCGGATCCTCAAAGTTGTCTGGGCCGCCCTGGCTCTTGAACCACGCATACAGCCGCGCCGTGTCCACTACAATCTCTCCGTCGGCGCTCAGCTCGACGTGGGCGCGATCCATCGGCCGCGGCGCAGGCCCTTCGAAATTAATCCCCTCGGGAGTGTATCCGCTCCCGTGGCAGGGGCATTTGAACTTGCCCTCCGCGGGTTTCCAATCCGGCGTGCAACCCAAGTGCGTGCACTTGGCAAAAATGCAGAAAAGGCGCGGTGGCTCCTTGACCACCCAGATCCGGTAGGCCTGCTTGTACTTCTCATTGACCCCGATGCTGAAGTCCGAAGCGTAGCCGATATTATGGACGGTCTCCGGCTCGAATAAGGCGCGCGGGAAAAAGAACCGAAGGAACATGAGGAAATTGGCCGCGACGAATCCCCACACGCAGCTCCAAATGATGCGCCTTCGCAACTTGCCTGGGCCGGCGGGCTCTGCGGGCGAAGCGCTTGCCGGTTTGGGAGGTGCGGCGGGCCTTGCAGCCGGCTTGGGGGGAACGGCGACAGCACTAGCCGCTGGAGCTTTCGCTGAGGTTGTGGAAGGGACATCGTCCGCATTCGCCATGCCCGAGACTCCTCCGGAACGGAAGTAGATGCGCTGAGTTTTTCTAGAAAAAAAAGCCCAAAAATCCACTATAAGAGAAAGCGCAAAGAGGTGTCAACAGCCAGTGCAAGAGAATCGTGGCGTGCGGGTGCCACGACATTATGTCACCCCACCCCGGAATCGCGGCACGCTCGATTCTTAGCTAGAAAATGCGCGAGCGTCCTGGAGGGTGAGGGGCTTGGTTTTGCGGGCACGGCATGACGGCGCGATGGGGACGATCGCCGCGGTCGCCCCCAGGTGCGCACCAAGAACAACTTCAGAGTTCCTTCGCTTCGCTCATGATGAAAGTTTGAGCGTGCGCTCAATGATGGACAGAAAGCCGTTCCCCCACCTACCAGGTCAGGATCACCTTTCCGGCCTGGCCGGAGAGCATGGCGTCGAACGCGTCCTGATATTGGTTGAAGCTGAAACGGTGCGTGATGACGGGTTTAATATCGAGGCCAGAATGGAGCATCACCGTCATCTTGTACCATGTTTCATACATCTCGCGGCCGTAAATGCCTTTCAGCGTGAGCATATTGAAGATGACGGTATTCCAGTCGATAACGAACTCCTCGGAAGGAATCCCCAGGAGCGCGATGCGGCCGCCGTTCGACATGTTCGCCAGCATGTCTCGGAGGGCCGACCCGTTGCCCGACATTTCCAAGCCCACATCGAAGCCCTCCTTCATGCCCAGTTCCTTCTGCACATCTTTCAAGTCGGTATCGCGCGGGTTCACGGCCTTCGTCACGCCCATTTTGCGCGCCAGTTCCAACCGCCACGGGTTGACATCGGTCTGCACCACAAAGCGTGCGCCGGCGTGCCGCACCACGGCGGCCGCCATCAGCCCGATGGGCCCCGCGCCCGTGATCAGTACATCCTCGCCCAAGACGGGAAAAGCGAGCGCGGTGTGCACGGCATTGCCGAAAGGATCGAAAATACAGGCGACCTCCAGATCGATATTGGCGTGATGCACCCAGACGTTGGACATGGGCACGGAGATGTACTCTGCGTAACTCCCCGGCCGGTGCACGCCCAGCCCCTTACTGTGCGCGCACAGGTGGCGCCGTCCGGCCAGGCAGTTGCGGCAACGTCCGCAGACGACGTGCCCCTCGGCGCCCACGAGCTGACCGGGAAAGAAGTCAGTGACGTTCGAACCTACTTTCGCCACCTCGCCCACGAACTCGTGGCCCACCACCATCGGCACAGGGATTGTTTTGCTGGCCCATGCGTCCCATTTGAGGATGTGGAGGTCGGTGCCGCAGATGGACGCGCGATGCACGCGAATCAACACATCATTGATGCCGATCTCCGGCGTCGCCACTTCCTCCAACCACAGCCCCGGCTCCGGCCGGCTCTTCACCAGGGCCTTCATTGTCTTGGGAATGTTCTCACTCATTCGGTTCCTCCGGAATCATCTGTGGCATTTTAGCAGCGAATACTACCCGCGACATCGTCTTGAAGGCACACACCTGGGTTGTCCCCGGAAATTAGCGGCCGAGGGCCGCCGCGTAAGCTGCCAGCAGCGACCGCTTCTCGATTTGCCAGTTGAGACTTTCCTCGATGCGTCTTCGCCCGCCCGCGCCCAACTCTTTCCGCAAGCTTTCCGAGTCCAGTATCCTCAGCATGGCCCGGGCGAAATCCTCTGTGTCTCCAGGGCGCGCGAACAGTGCTCCGCCGTCCGCCGAGCGGCGGCCTTCCGTGAGGTCGTAGAGCACAACCGGGAGGCCAAAGGTCATATATTCGAGAATCTTGTTCATGGTGGACTTGTCGTTCATCGGCGTGGGTGGGTCCGGCGCCACCCCCAGGTCCGCGGTTGAGAAATAGGCCGCAACCTCATCATCGGAGAGATGCCCCGGGAACCTGACCAGTCGATCGAGACCCTTCTGCGCAGCCAGGGCTTTAAGCCGCACACTCTCGGTCCCGGTCCCGATCAGAACAAATAGAATGTCCTGGCGATTCGAGCCGTAGACCACCGAGTCAATGGACTCCAGCAGCAGATCAAGCCCGTCCTGCGGCCCCATGACACCCAGATAAACCACCAGAAAACACCGGCCCTCCTTGAGTTCGGGCTGCGAAGGCCGCTTTTGCATCCTCGTGAGGTCAGGGCAACTTCGCACCACGAAGGTGCGTTCTCGAAGGCATCTTTCCCCGCGCCAGCGCCACTTCACGGTAGGACTCGTTGGTGGCGATCGAGACGTCGGCAGTCCAGAAGGTCAGGCGTTCAGCCCAGCAAACCAGCTTATATCCAAAGTCTCTACGACCGAATTTGGCTTCGTACAGCTCAGGATTGAGATCGTGATGGTCGAAGATGAATCGCACGCCCAAAAGCTTAAAGAAAATTCCCACTAAGAAAATTGTGTCGGGCGGGTTGCAGGCCTGGAGGACGCGGAAGCGTGTGCGCGTGTAAACCCGGAGCGACAGGACGAACTGCGCGGCGAGCGCCAAGGCATACTCGACGAAATAGCCGAGCGGCCGAGAGGCCTCCCAGACGCGGAATCGGTAGATCTCGATGTCCTCGAGGGTTTCACGGCTTCGTTCGAAGCCTCGGGCTTTCGGGCAGATCACTGAGACGCGGTAACCGGCGTCCCGCAACGCACGAGCCTCCTGCCACACCCGCCGATCCACGGGAACTGGCAAGTTTTCGATGATGATGCAAACGCTGGTCCTCTGTTTCTGCATGCCGGCACCACGAAGCAAACTGCGTACCAATCAGACCTTCTCAAACCCGTTCCCGCAAACTGGGTAGAGCAGGTGAAACAGCGTCATCGCCAGGTAGCGAGGGTAGGACCGATGATCGGACAGGAAACCGTAGTCCCGGTACGAATAGTCGAAGCCGCCATCGGATCGCTGGTGGGCGAGCAGCCGATTATAGCAGGCGTCGATCAATTCGGGCGCAACACCCAGGCGCAATCGCTGAGCCTCGTAAAGAGCCGCCGCCATCGCCCCCGCGTAGTAATCAACTTCGGGGCCTCCGCCTCCCGCGTGGCTACAATCCTTAGCGCATGCGCCTGTGGGCTGCACTCCAGTCGCAAGGAACCCCGCCAGTTTTGGGATTAACGGTTCTGCCCAACTTCCGGGCTTTAAGGCGTTCGACCAGGCCAGATGCAGAAACTGAAAGGCATTGTACTGATAGCAAAGGTAGTGCGGCCGTGACGCCTCAAACTGATTCCCGATGATGTAGGGCAATTCGCCGTTGGGAAGTTGTGCGGCGGCTGCGAAATCCAGCAGCGCGCCCACGTGTTCAAGGTAGCGCTCCTCCCGGGTTGCCTCCCACAAGCGGAGAAAATACCAGGCGGCAATCACGGAATTGTTCGTCACCTTGCCGCGTGGTTGATCAAAATAATTAATCACCTTGCCGACCGTGTGATCTTGGAACCCGATACGATTTACGATGAATTCGTAAGCGCGCAACGCGCCGTCGAGGAATTCCCTCCGCGACTCAAGGCGGTAAGTCGCGAGCAGGGCCGTGCCGCCCCAAATCCCTTCCAGCGTAGCAATCAAGTGCCGGCGTTCCGGCAGCGGATACTTCCAATAGCCATCGTCGGTCTCAAGGGTCAGCGTGGCCTCGGAGCTTCGGATGGCAATGTCGCGATAGCGCGCATCCTGTGTTGCTTCGTAAAGCTGCCAGTTGGTGAGCACCCAGTATCCCTGCGTCTGCATGAAGACATAATCGTCTTCCCACGGAATGAAGTCGAGCGCGCTTTTCAGAAACCGCCAGGCGCGAAGGTTAAAGCGAACCCCGGGGTCAGGTCCGTGAAGAATTCCGTCCCGGTAGTGGATTCGATGGAGGTAAGAATGCAGGCGTTCAGCAGAATCGATAAGGAGTTGCGTTTGTGGGCATTCCAGTCAACTCGAAATATCTCTCGCCAAGACGCTAAGCCGCAAAGAAGCGCAAGGCGTACACCCTTGCTTCCCTTTGCGATCTTTGCGTCCTTTGCGCCTTCGCGTGAAACCGGCTTGTCTCGAAAATCCTCCCTAACCAGGAAGCGAGTTTCACGAGCGCGCGACTCGAGAATAAACGTTCAAAATCCTTTTCGCGATGGCCATCATGGAGTAGGGACCCAGCCGCTCGCGGCCGCGGCTGCGCTCTCCCCGGCTGCAGACTGCAATGATCTTGGCTGCCAAGGCATCCAGTTGCCGTGGCACGATATGGTTTCCGTCTCCCTCGCTGATCAAGTCCACCGCGTCTCCCACGTCCACAGATACGACGGGAAGGTTGGTGGCCATAGCTTCTCTGACCGCGAGCGGTGAACCTTCAATCACAGAAGCCATCACCAACACGTCCGCAGCGTTCATATAATGCGGCATCTCGGAATGGGGTTTCCTGCGCACCTGAAGGATTTCGAGTTGGGGCATTTGTTCCCGCGCTTTGGCAACGGCGGCTTCAATGAGGTCAAATCGCTTCCGCTGCTCTTGGGGATTGTAGGGAAACAACACGTACTTCTTCCTTGGGTCCAGGCAGGCAGTTCGGCAGGCCTCATCGCGGTCCATAGGACGGAAGAGTTCCAAATCGATTCCACAGGGAATGATCTGCGCCGATTCCAGCCTCAACGCCCGCCGCATCTGCCGGTTCTGTACGATCACGGCGGAGGCGAGCGGCGCCAACAAAAAACTCGAAGCCTGAAAGAATCGGCCGGTAGGGGTGATATGGCCGTCCGCAGCAGGCCGGCCAAGAACATCGTCACCGTGAAACGTGATCACCAACGGCACCCCAAGCTGGAACCGGGCCACCCATCCGGATAAGCCGAAATGAGCGTGGACCAAGTCGTAATGCTTGGCTCGTACCCGGCGCCACATCTCACCGATTCCCATCAGGTAATTCCAGCGCGATTGACGGCCATTCACAAAAAGCACGTCGTAGGCCACCCCCAAGGGGCGAAGGGACTCGAGCTGGTCCTGGACGAAGCTGCCGAAGCTAGGGTCCGCCTCGTTGGGCCACATATTCGTCACAGCCAGTACGCGATAAGTCCTAGGCATGGCATTGTCCGCGTGGCAGCCGATTATAGCATCCCGTGGTTCCTCGCAATGCAAGCTGTCATTCCGAGCGAAGCGAGGAATGTCGCGCTGCGTCGCATCGAAGCGCGGAAGAAAGAATCAGAGCAAGATTCCTCGCTTCGCTCGGAATGACATGACTCGATGCTTCTCTCCGTTCTCTGTGCCTCTGTGGTGAACCTACTCTACGCCGGCTTATTGCCTCGGACGGCGACAGGGCGCGGGAGAAGGGTGATATTCTCGAACCCGGCTTTTTCGAACCAGGCCTGGACCTGCGGGGACGTATGCTTCCACTGGTAACGCGGAGAGTACCAATCGAAGGTGTCGAGCACACGCCGCTCGGAATCGGGATGCATGGCGATTTTAGCCAGGAGGCGCAAGGGGTAAAAGAGCGGAACGCGATATACATAGTAGAGCGGAACCGCGACGTGGCAAAGAGCATAGACCCATCGGCGGGGCAGGCGGGTAGTGAAGCAGCGCTCGAAGCGACTGGAAGTCTCCCTCGCCCAATCCAGCGCCGGGGCGAGGCGGGAAACCACCTTTAGCCATCTGGCTGGAATCTGATCGTAACCATCCTGAGCCAGCACCTCGTTCATTTGACCCGGAAAGTATTGGAAAGCTTCGGTCAGGCGGCACCGAGGATAGACCCAGATGGCCACCACGCCCCTTGGCTTCACCGTCGCAGCCATGCGCCTGAAACCTTCCCGGCTGTCGGACGTGTTCGTCAGCGCACCGATGCTGTACGCGAAATCGAACGTCCCAGGGCGAAACGGCGGGAACAGGGCACTAGCTTGAATGAAGTGGCAGTTCGGCTGGCTGCGCAGGTCGTCTCTGCCGACATCGACCGCCTGACTGGGGTCGAGTCCGACAGTTTCGGCCCCGGACCGCGCGACGACATCCACGAAACGACCGCTCCCGCATCCTACGTCGAGGACCAGCTTTCCGGCAAGCTCTTCCGGCCGTGTTCCAGTCGAAACTGCAAACGTGGACTCACTGAGCTTTCTCGACTCGGTGTCGATTTGTGCGGGCAGCCGGCGCTTCGTCTCGAAGCTGGACCTCGCCGCGTGCGCGTCGCTGGGCACGAAGCGCGGAATGCCGTCCCGAATGGGAAAGTCGCAGCGGCATTTCGGGCAACCGAGGAGGCCTGTAAGAATCTCCGCATTGTCTCGCTGCTGGACGTCGACCCGCAGCGGACCTGCGCATTCAGGACAGGCCAGCAACTCAGCCAATCGGGGTTTCACGGGAGACGCACCTCAGCAGGCAATAACCGACTACCGGCGAGATTTCCGTAGTCTTGGCGTAGCGCCGACCTTTAGGTCGGCAGCGACCGTGCTGACCTGAAGGTCAGCGCTACGACAGGTCAACGCTACGTGCCGAACCCTTTAGACGTGATTGAGTGGCTTTCGGCTCACACAGCAGATAAATGGAGAAGTCCATCGGTTTTGCGGGAGCCGAACGATGTGGTCATCAACGAACCACACGGCACGGGATACGGCCGTGTGGGAGCGGATCGTGAACCAGTAGAAAAGATTTCTGGGCCACCGTTCCACGTTAATAACCTCCAAACAGATGGGCATGAAATAATCGCAGCTTTCAATCTCTAACCCGGCCTCCCGGTGGGCGGAAGCCAGTTGCTCGCGGCTCATAGGTACATGCGCATCGTACATACCTCGGTCGAGCAGCTTCTGGTATCTTCCCAAAACGCCCGTGAAATTCGGGATATCGTCAAACATTCTCCCGCCGGGTTTCAACAGCTTCGCCATGGCCCGCAGAGCTTCCGCTGTTTTCTCAAAGTGCTCTATAACTCCGAACGAAATCACCACATCGAATCGCCCGATGAACTCCGGGGGGATTGCGAAGAAATCCGCGCAATAGATTTCCCCTTGGACTCCTTCTCTCATCAGAATCGTGCGAGCCCTTCCGCAGCCCGTTTCCGAGCGATCGATCCCAGCCACCTTGAACCCATAGTTCTTGGCAAAGTAAGGCAAATAAACCGACTGGGCGCACCCGACCTCTACCAGTTCCATGGATGAGTTGTCGTAGCCTTTGAAGAGTTGCTGGAAGGCCTGATGAAATCTCCTTACCTCATAATTCTTCAGGCCAGGGCGCTGGGGGTCAAGAGCAGGGGCAAGGGCAGGCGAGTCCGTTTCCACCATTCCTCCCAAAACTCTTCACCTGCGATGTCGCCGCCGGGCAGCTTGCTTTTCTGGGTTTCTATCAATATCCCTGTCCTCTCAGGACATGGTATCACGTTAGAAGCCATCCTTCCCGCGAAAGCCCGAATCCGCGCCATGAGCCCGCTTAAGCGCCGAGGATTTCCTCGTATTCTCGCAGCACGGTCTTCACGTCGAAGCGGCTGAGAAAAGAGTCTAGACCCTGGTGGGGCTGCAATCCGCTCCGTGCAGACTGGAGGGCAGCGATGATCCCTCGCGCCAGCGCCTGCGGATCGGAGGGTGCGACCAACTGAGCCAAGGGGCAGCCGGCAAGGATCTCTCGCACCGCGCCCGGGCAGTCTGTGGCCACGACCGGCGTCCCGACGGCCAAGGCTTCGATTGCGACCAGCCCGAAGCCCTCCCAACGCGAGGGAAGCACAAACAGATCCGCGTGCTTGAAGTAGGGATGGGGATTAGGTAGAAAACCGGCGAAATGAACCGTGCCTCGAAGCCCTAGCCGCTCCTGCTGGGCCAACAGGTCCGGTTTGCGCGCGCCCTCACCCAGAATCGTCAAGTCGGCATCCGAAACCGCAGCCCGCACTGACGGCATGGCGTCCAGGAGTAGATCGAATCCTTTCTCCTTTGCCAGCCGGCCTGCGGCGACGATATGGGGACCGTTGCCGGAATAAGGATTACCGCCCGCCTCAGCCAGCCGTCTGATTAGATCCAAATCCACGGGGTTATAGATGCGCGCGAGTTTGGAGCGAGGAATGCCGAAGTTCTCCGCCAAATCGTCGACGACGTGGTCTCCAACGCAAATGATCTTATCTGCCCGCGGGTACAACCGCCGATACAGCCAATTCCAGAAGGACGGATGGTTGCGCCCTTGAGCGTTTAGAGCGCTGGGCGAAGTATCCTCCCGCGTCAGCACGCGCAACCCCGGCGGGAAGAAAGCCCTTAACAAAACCGTGGCCATATTCAGCTCGACCATAGCTGAATGGATGACCTGCGGCTTCAGCTTCCACGCCAAGCGAATTATGCCCGGAAGGGCGCGTCGGACCCGTCCGGCTCTAAGATCATGCAGCGGGATGTCCGCCGGCAAGTCCTGGAAGAGCGGACCTACCGCGTCGATCAACGCCAAATGGGGCTCGAAGCGGGAGCGGTCCAGGTTCTGGAGGAGCGTCACAGTCACTCGCTCCGCGCCGCCGCCGCTGAGGGTCGGCAGGAGAAACAAAACTCTTTGGCGGGTTCGCTGCGTCACTTCCACGAGTTTCGCTCTTAGCTCCCGTCTTTGGTTATGGTGGTCGTACGGGGCGGTTCCGGCATTTGCGGAAGCCCTCCCTGTCTCCACAACGACTTGGCGATTGAAGCATAAACCAATGCGCTGGAGACAAGGTAGACGAACGATGTGGAGAGAGCGATCCCTGCCACACCGAGGTACCTCATCAGGATGAGATTGAAAACCACATTGACGACCATGTTTACGCCGGCAATCGCCATCAACACCCAGTTCTTCTTCAAGGCGCTGATGAGCCGGACACCGAGTTGAGCAAGAAAATAGAAGGGGATCTGAAGCGAAAGGAGGGCTTGAACCCGGCTCACTACTCCTGTGTCCACGGCAGTGAAGGCCCCGCGCTGGAAGACGATCCTGATCAACGGATGAGAAAGAACTACCAGACCCGCGGTGATCGGAACAGTTAACAGGACAATGGCCCGCGAGTAGACTTTCAAAGTGTGCCGGCAACCGCTCCAATCCTGGCTCGCAACCATCTGTGAGAAATAGGGAAGCGCCGCCGTGCCCAGGGGTGTGGCGCCGATCACGATGAAGATGCTGACAATCTTTCGAGCATAATTCAAAGCGGCTACGCTGCCCGGCTCGAGCATGGCGGCCATTGACTGATCCACCAATTCGGTGCTGCCCATCAGCAGTGCCCCGGCCAGCATGGGCGCGTACTGGCCAACGACCTTGCGCAAGCTGGGCTCCAAGCCATACCAGCGAGGCTCCAGCCGCACGCCCCGCACTTTCAACAACCAGCCCAACACACTGGCTTGCAAGCACACGCCCGTCACTGTCCCCACGGCCAACGTATAGATTCCCCAAACGTTGCCCAGCAGCACGAGAAAGGCAATTATGGAAAGCGGCGTCAGTACGGCGGATAGAGCGGGCAGGCCAAAGTGTTCCCCGGCATTCAAAACCGCAGTCCACGCCACGGCCAGCCCGCTCATGGCGATGAATGGCAAGAGGGCGTAAAGAAGATGCCGGGTCAGCATTAACTTTGCCGGACCAAAACCTGAACCCAACAGCGGCAGGAAATAGGGTGCGAGCACCCCGACCAATACCGACACGCCCACCAGAAGCGCCAGGCTGAGCACCATTACGCCGGAAAAGAGTCTTTGAGCCGCCTCTTTTCCCTCGCCCTCGCGCACCTCGATGAAGGTGGGGATCATGGCCGCGTTGAATGACCCCGCGATCAAGGTCACAAGGAAGGAAGGCAAGAGGTACGCGATCAGAAATGCGTCCAGCGCGTCGCCGCGCCCGAACCAGCGTGCCACGGCCAACTCTTTTGCCGTGGAGGCAAGGCCCGCCACCGCCGAGCATGCGGCAACGCTGGCGGCAGCATTGAGAATCTTGCGGCCTGGCGTCAGCGGCGGGATGGTTTGTGACCGTGATGAGGTAGGCTGCATGCCGTTTCGGAAGAGTTTAACACAGAGGACACGAAGAAGAACTCACTGAGATCGCGGAGCGGCCTCCGAACCGGTTGTTTGTTCCGTGCTCTCTGCGCCGTCCCCACGGACGCGTTACGTCGATTATTAGCTCTGCGCGCTCAGTGTTGAATATTGTCCGCGAAATGCTTCGCCGCTTCCCGTGAGCGTCAGGGAGTAACGGACAGGGAAGGAGGTCACAATTTTTGCGCCCAGCACCAGCACTTGAAAAAGATATCCCGCGATGTAGCCCAGCACGATGCTGAAGGGGCCATAGCGGCCGAACTCCCGCAGGATGACCGCGATGACCACGATGTTGCGGATAAAGCCCGCCGCTGAGGAGAGGACGAAGCTATGACGGCTCAAGAGGAACGAGCGAAAGGTCTCTGCGATGCCTGCCGGTACGATGATCAGGAAGAGCCATCGGCTAAGCTGGGTGGCCAGCTCGATTTCCGACCGCGTGAAACCCGGGGCAATTCCGCGCATGAGCCAGTGCGCCGCCAGCGCCCCCACGGCTGCAAACAACCCCAGCCCGAGGAACACCAGGTTGACCACATAACTGACGCCCCGCCCAAGGCCCTCTCGCGAATCAGACGGGTCCAGCGTCGAGAAGAAGGGCACCAGGGAGAACTGGCTGGTCGCGGAAAGCAAATTGGTGATGATGTAGGGGATTGTAAAAGCGGCATAAAAGCTGTCGGCGTTCCTTGAGAGTCCCAGTTGGGCCGCAAGGCTGGTTTCGACAAGGATGCCCGAGACACCGCTGAGAAGGCTGAAAAAGCCCACTACCGCGGAACCCCACAGCAATTGGCGACTTAAACATACTGCCGTTTTCCCAGCTTCCAAAGTCTGGAACCCGCAAATAGTGACCAGATCCCGAAGGTGATCAGGAGGGGATCAAAAGAGCAGCCAAAGCGGGGAGAACAACATAAGAGCCGCCAATAAGGTAGATTAATCCGGTTAAAACCAGGCAGAGCCCGCCTTCTCGATAAACTCCTTGCCAAGTTGGGTCAGCGGAAATCTCTGCTTTCTGAGCGGTGGCTATTCTCGCAGCCTCGGTGGTGGCGCTCATGATTTCCCTCGCTCGCCTTCCGGACTCCAGTGTCCGCGACTTTCTCAAGCCGTTCCGCTATGAATGGCGTCGACATCACGAACAGAAAAACCATCAGGACCGGTGTAGTGCCAAAATTGAACTCGAAAAACCCCTCGGCCATGAATGCCAGCCATGCGGCAAAAGCAGCGTCCGCCACCCACCGCCCGCTGGAGAGACGGTGACGACTCCTCAGAATGTGCCAGCCAAGAGCCAGCATGAACCACAACCAAGCGATCAGGCAAGGCAGACCTCGCTCCGCGGCCATTTGCAGGAGGTTGTCATGGAGATGATCGTGGTATCCGTACAGGGGCGTGGTGCCTGGCGGTAGATACTTCATGTAGACCCACGGTATATTGTCGGGCCCGACTCCCACCCAGGGGTGTTCCCTCACCATCCTTAGCCCGGTCTGCCACATTTCGAGGCGGATCGCAAGCGCCGGATCCTCCTTGGGGTGGAACGCGAGCCATACGCGCCGTCGAATCAGGGAAGGCCCGGCCAGAAGGACGACGCCCAGTAGAACCGGGACCGCCCAAAGCGTGAGTGGTTTCCACCTGGCGAGCAAGTACAGAGTCGGCCACGAGACATCCCAGCCACACTCCTCGTGTGAAATTCAGCACCAAAGACGTGCCCACAACGGCGAGGATCAACCAATAGAGCGCCCTCCACTTCCTGTCAGCGCTGTCTTTCCCGAGCGGAGCGAGGAATGACCTCGCCGGACAACAGCACAAACGCCAGCAACGCCGAGAAAACCAGCATTTGCTGCCCGCCAAAGTTCATCCAATGGCCCATGAATCCGTGCGTACGGGTCAGGGTCATGTAAAAGTAAACACGATTATGGTAATAACGCAGAACTCGCTCATACTGAATAATGAACTGTGCTATTCCTACCAAGCCGGCCGCCGCTCCCACGAAGAATATTCCTCGCAAGAGACCGCTGAGGTGCCTTCTGCTGACCACCACGTTCACACTCAGCAACAAGATCAGAAAAAGGACCAGCTTGCGCAAAGCGAATCCGCCGGCCTCCGGATGCTCGGCCCACAGAACGGAATTGAGGGTGGCCAGGCAATACAAGAGCAAGGGCAGCTTAATGGGCGGGAAGTTAAGGGCCAGTGGTGCGGGCGTCTCGCCCGCGGTGGCGGGAGCGTCCCGCTCCCGCGCGCGGGCAAGCTGCCCGTGCCAGAGCGGACGGGACGCCCGCCCTACGCGAAGCAAGTGGACGATATAAGCGACTCCGGCAGCGGCAAGAAACGCCTGCGACGCAGCCACCGAAATAAGCAGCGTCAAGACGTGCAAGCTGAAAAACAACGACGCCCAGCGCGCTGCCGTGGCGCGGGGTAACTCCCTCCACCAGGATTCGACAAATCCAGTTAAACTCGTCATGCCAGGGATCAGCCGTCAGCTATCAGCTCTCAGTGCGATAAGGCCTCCGGAGGCAGCAGGCAGAATCCTGCGACCACGATAGCAACCGCGAGTAACCGCGGCACTCCGCGGCAAAACAACGCCACCCTCACCTCTGTCGCAGGGGAACGCCCTGTGCATCCGGGATCTTATTCATCGCGATCAGGATGACGTCCACCAGCCACCAAACACCACAGCCACCCAGGGTCACGAGTTTGAGGATTCCCAGGCCAATGTAGCCCAGATAAAAACGGTCCACGCCCAGTGTCCCAAGCAGGGCAGAAAGGATAAGTGCCACTGTCCAGTCCTTCCCGCTCCCTGCCCCCAGCCGCACGCCGCACTTTACGCAGATCTCGGCGCCCGGCACGGTCTCCTGCCCGCAGGATTGGCAATAGCGGTTTCCTTGCAGCGGCCGCTGGCCGCAGTTAATGCAAAACTCCGCGTTGTCCGCCAACTGCCTTGCACAATTTCGACAATACATAGAGAGGCCTCACATGAGGGATACACCTTCGTAAGCGCGCCCATTATAGCTGGAAAATAGAAATTGGAAATTGGAAAATAGAAACTTGAAAAATGCAAAAAAGTGAGCGGACTTTCCCGAATTTCTACGCGGTGTCGAGCCAGACCGCGCCAAGAAGATTGATTGTGACGAAATGTCTCAGTTTGAGGGTGTAGCGGCGAGTTTACCTCGCCAAATGGCGGCGTAAAGCCGCCTCTACGTCAGACTGAGGCACTACGCGAATTGTCCTTTGGCGGCGCGCCCGTGGTCGGAAAATGGGAACCTGCCCCCTCCCCTAAACGCCAACTGTCCCCCGAGGTCACATCTAACCGTCAGGTGAATTGTGATCGGCAAACCCTACAGCGTCAGGGAGCACCTATTCGGCGATGGGTTGTGGGAAGGGCTGTGCTCGTCAGCTATAACGCGCTCCAAGAACAAACCTGTCACTATCCAGGAGGCCGACTTTTCATTCCCAATCCATTGTGCCCAGCATCCATGAGTTTCACTGCGACCTTCGGGGAAGTTGTGGTCTGCTGCCGGGACTACTTGGCGGTCGATCCAGGACGGCGTGGGGTTGTTACAGACAGCACTCCTGGGAACTGTTCCGCTACTTGAACTGTCCCGGATAGTCCTATCGCGTTAACTTAGCTGCAAACGCAGCCTAAGATGGCAC
Source organism: uncultured Acidobacteriota bacterium (assembly GCA_963722675.1). Classification (GTDB taxonomy): domain Bacteria; phylum Acidobacteriota; class Terriglobia; order UBA7540; family UBA7540; genus CAVROP01. The sequence goes on along the minus strand of CAVROP010000050.1, from coordinate 6,077 downwards.
CGAACGGCTGGTTCCTCGCATGATTGGCAAGACTATTTCTCACTATCGCATTGTTGAGAAACTCGGTGGCGGGCGCATGGGTGTCGTCTATAAGGCCCAAGACACCAAGCTCAAGCGTGCTGTCGCCTTGAAGTTCCTTCCGAGGGACTGTCCAAGGATCGGCAGGCTCTGGACTGCTTCCAGCGCGAAGCTCAGGCCGCCTCGGCGCTCAAGCATCCCAACGGTTGCACGGTGTACGACATCGATGAATTCAAGGGACACCCGTTTATCGCCGTGGAATACCTGGACGGCCAGACCCTGAAGCATCGGATTGGTGTAGGGCCTGTGCTCGCCCGGTTCGAGGGGCTGTGCGCAACGACGGCCACTGCCGCGACCAGAATCTGTGACCCTCCCCATTCGACAGTGACGCGAAGATGGAGAGACAGCCACTCTGATTGCGGGCGCCAAAGGGGAGGAGGCAAGAGATTCCCTCCCTCCCTCCCCCCCCGCGGCAAGTCCAAGTCCCGCAGCGCAGCAGGTTCAGGGGCAAACGCTACGAAGCAAGCCTCGGCCTCGGACAATATCTCCGAAATCAACCTTCTTGTTCTTCCGGTGCGAGGCCCACACGTCGCGAGAACCACATCCCCCCCGGTTTCCAGGGCGGAGGCTGCTATAGCCGTTCACAAGAACAACATTGGCCGCCTGCCGCCCTGGCTCTCCGATGCGGTCGAGAGGCCAAAAAAGGCGTTACCACCGGCAATTCCAATGAGCATCTTCGCACCGGACTGGTAGCTTTTGGCGCGTGCTTACGTAGAGATCGTTGCCGCCGAGGCCTCCGGCCTTGTTGGAATAAAAAATCATTGTTAGACCATCCCACGAGAGCGCAGCCGCGCCATCATTCGCGGTGGTGTCCAGAACCGGATCGCCGCCCTTATTGATGTTGTCGTCGTTCAAATTGATAGGGAGTGACCAGGGATCCTCCACGGAACCGCGAGTAGAAACCCACAGGTCCAGGCCGCCGACAGTGCCGGCGCGGTTGCTCGTAACGATCATCTCCAGGCCATCCCGGCGTCGAATTGCAGTGCGCGTATCGCGAAGCGGACTGCTAAGTTCTGCCACGTAAGTTCCCGCGCTCCACAACTGCCGCCGATTACAGGCGTCCAACTCAGCGGTGCAGGTGCTGACGTAAACGTCGAATCCAACGCCGGGCAGGTCCAGCGTCGGAGGTGTGAGATCGCGCGTGAAATACAGATAGAGTGTGCCTGTCCTATCATCCTCAAAGAAGGTCGGACCAGCGTCGTCCGTCGGACCGTTCAGGAGGCAGCCGAGATTAATGGGCGATCCCCACCCGAAATCGTCACGCTTGTTGTGCCGATGAGCGACCCACAGTTGCCGAATCCCGCCAGCGGGAACGCAATCGCTTGGGCGTTGGCTATGGAAGAACAACCAGTGTCCGTCGGTTGTGAAGTTGGCTGCCATATCCTCATACGTGGAGTCGAGGGGCGAATTAAGCATCGACAGCGGATGTGGCGCCTCCCATGGGCTGTCGAGGCTGTCGCGTTGGCTGACCCACAGATGGACAGCCGGGAGGCAGGCATCGGCGGCGTTCGCGGCGCGATTCGAGGCAAACACCAGCGTCAACCCGTCTTTCGATAGCGCGGGATGTTGGTCATTACAGTTGGAGTTGATTGTCGGGCCGAGACTCACCGGCGCCGACCATGGTCCGAACTGGTCCTCCGCCCACGCTCGCGGCGCTCTCAAGAACAACGCCACGCAGACGAGCAGAAAGGCAACGGTTTCTGGAATTCCTACAATTCGTCTTCTTCTCATATTGGTCTCCTTCAACCAGAATTCGTACTGTCAAAAACTTTCTTTCTTTAGGCCGATATTCTGTTGAATTCGTGGGAGAAGCCAGCATTTCTGCTTTCTCCCCCCGGGGGCGCAGTGTGCCGGGGTCCGTTGGTGAGTCGAGAGGCCTGTCTGCAACCGGCTGGAGCTTCTGCGGTGGGAGTTGACGGCGAGTAAAAAAGGCGGTGAAGTCTCTCTTTCCCAAACCACTCGTCAGGGAACCCACCACGGTTCCCGAGAGACTCACCGCCATGGGCAGCATACCACGATTGGTACTTTGGCTCTGCCGGAAATTTACTCGCCAGGATTTGCAGGACCTTGTCGAACAACGGCAGGAGATCCTCGCCGGACGACAGCCCGAGCCTCAGCCGCGCGACGACTTCCGCCAGCAGCATCCGCACTACCGCGATTTCTACGTCGATCCCCGCGCTCCCCTGACCCCGCCGCCCACCCCGCCACCAGCCGCGCCCAGCTTGGATTGGCAGCAGTTGTGTGCTCAGTATCAGCGTCAGCATGGTCGGCCTCTCTCGCCGGTTCGCCGACGCGCTGCCCGCCCCTTGCCACGAACTTGCCGTTGCGCCCACTGCGGCGCACCTCCGCAGTTCCTCTACCGCAACGATGGCCGTCAAGCCAGCCAGTTGCTTTGCAAAGTCTGTGGTCGCTTGTCTCAACTGGCTCGCCGCCATCGCCTCACCCGCCCTACGCGCTACGGGTGTCCCTACTGTCACAGTGCCCTTTACTGCTGGAAACAACGTGCTGACTCCACCCTCTATAAGTGCCCCTGCGATCACTGCCCTCACTACCTGCAGAAGCAACAAGCCTTAAAGTGGAACGAGAAGCTGCTCCAGAAACTCCGCCTCTCCCAATTCAAGCTGCGCTACCAATATCGCGAGTACCACTTTCAGCCTGCTCAACTGGCCCCTTCCACTCCCGCTCCGCCTGGCGTTCGACCTCACCCGAATTCACCGCTCCTCAGACCTGTTAGGGCTGGTCCTGGCTTTCCACATCTCCTTTGCCCTCTCCGCACGCAAGACCGCTCAGGTCCTCCGTCAAGTCTTCGGCGTGCCCCTCAGTTATCAGTCCGTCCTCAACTACGCTCAGGCCGCGGCCTACTACTGCCACGCCTTTAACCTGTCCCACAAGGCCCCGCTCAGCCACACTGCCACCGGGGATGAAACCTATATTCGTGTCGCTGGCAAGCACCAATACACCTTCTTCTTTCTCGACCCCCAAGGGCATCACATCACGTCCTATCACGTCGCCGCAGAGCGCGATACCTTGGCCGCTACGGTGGCCTTGGGTGAGGCCGCCCGCACCCTGCCCCCAGATCAGGCCCTCCGCTTCATCACCGATGGCAACCCCGCTTATCAGGCCGGGGTGCACTTCCTCAACGCTCACCGCTCCTCTTCTCAACCCCCGCACACCTTGCGGCAGGTCATCGGCCTGGAAAACCTCGACCCGGTCTCCACCGAATTTCGTCCCTTCAAGCAACTCATCGAACGCCTCAATCGCACTTACAAACACCACGTGCGCCCCGCCTGCGGCTTCGTTACCCAGAACGGCGCGCTGGCTCTCACCACGCTCTTCGTCACTCACTACAACTTTCTCCGCCCTCACTCCGCTCTGGGCTACCGAGTTCCTGTCCCCTTGCCAGAACTCAACTCCGTCACCACGCTACAAGGAAAGTGGAACAAGATTCTCGAACAAGCGTTGGCCAATTGAGCGGCCTTGCAGTAGACTTCCAACCGGCCGGGGCGGAGGATAGGGCTACGCAGGGATGCGACCTGAGCGCCGACCCCGGGGCCGAGGTGGGTCGGGAGCGAGTCGAACTCGCTCCCCCACTTAAGGATCCACCTTGGCACCAAAGCGATAAATCCAAATCCGCCATCACCACCCTCGATCCAAGCACTCCCCCAAAACCTCTCCGCCTCGGCCCCGCTCGCTTCTCATAGCTCTTTCATAGAACTTTTGACAGAACCCCAGAATTTCCATTTTGAGACGGAAGTCCTCGTGGACAGCGGCCCAAGGGGAACCAGTCTGAAGATTCTGAAACTTCCGATCACGTTCATAGACTCACCTCCGATTGAAATTCGGCGACGGACGCTCGGGCAACGGCCGTAGGCGTCGTTCGCTCGTGGGGCGACATTAAGTCGGCCGCTTGGGATGATCAATACATGAAGGGTAAGTTGGAGGTGAGTTTGAGGTGAGTGGTTAACGTATTGAAATCAAAAGGCCTTCATCGCCAAGATTCCCCCCCGCCGGTCGAAATGTGCTTTTGTCTCTCGCCTCGCATTTGCGCCAGTGTATAATTTCCCTAATGATTCAGCGGACTACGGGAGATTAAACTGCGAACCAGCATGGCCGAATCCTCTCACCTCCGTTCCGGGGTTTTTGAGTCGACCTAACAACGGGTGAGCTCCGTAAGTCGGGCGTGGTCATCCACTTACCGCCGCAACCATTCAGAATCCTTGCCCTTCTCGCCTCCCGCGCAGGTCAATTGGTCACTCGGAAAGAGATTCAACAACAGGTCTGGGGCGACGAGACGTTTGTGGATTTCGAGCACGGGGTGAATTTCGCCATCAAGAGAATCCGTGAGGCGCTGGGGGACAACACCGAGACGCCGCAGTTCATCGAGACCCTGCCGCGACGCGGGTACCGCTTTATCGCGCCGGTGGAGGCAGGGGAGCGCGGCGGTGCGCCCACTGGTGCGCAGGCGTCCGGGGCGGCGACTGCTGTAGCGGCGCTCGACGAGCCCCGGCATTCGGATGAGGGAGAGCCGGCGGTGAAAGCCCCCCCTTACTACGCGCGTCCCCGAGCCCTCGCGCTCGCAACTGGAGGGCTTGTGGCCCTCGCCGCAATCTTGGTCGGGTTGAACTTCGCCGGGTTGCGCAACCGGCTGGCGGCCGCCGTAGGCGCTCGCTATGACCTGCCCCCACCGAGAATCGAATCCATCGCTGTGCTTCCGCTCGCGAATCTGTCCGGCGACCCAGCGCAGGAATACTTTGTTGACGGGATGACCGACTCACTAATCGCGGAACTGGGCCAAATCGGTCGCTGCGCGTGATCTCGCGGACGTCAATCATGCAGTACAAGGGTGCAAAAACGCCTCTGCCGCAAATTGCAGAGAGAGCTCAACGTGGACGCGGTGATTGAAGGGTCCGTGCTCCGCTCCGGTGACAGAGTTCGAGTTACCGCGCAATTGATTGGGGCGGTACCGGAACGTCATTTGTGGGCGCGCAGCTATGAGCGTGATTTGCGGGACGTACTTGCGTTGCAAGGCGAAATCGCACGAACCATGGCCGAGGGAATCAAAGCCAAGATTGCCCCCAGTGAACAGGCCCGGTTATGCCGGGCCCACACGGTCAATCCCGAAGCCCTTGAGCTTTACCTGAAAGGGAATGACTGGCTAGGGCGAGGTGACAAGAAGAAGGCACTCGAGTTCTTCCAGCACGCGATTGAGAGAAGAATCCCAACTTTGCGCGGGCTTACCTCGGGGTGGCTTGGGTATATGAAGGCCTTGCGCTCTCCGTCGAGCTTTCCTCCGTAGAAGCATTCACAAAGGCGAAAACGTTCGCGCGCAAGGCGCTGGAACTGGATGAGAGCCTTGCGGAGGCCCATGTGGCGCTTGCCGATGCCCTTTACAGGGGTGACTGGGATTGGGCAGGCGCCGAGCGCGAGTTAAATCTCGCCCTTGAACTCAATCCAAACTCCGAGCTTGCTCACGGCACGTATAGCCGGTATTTCCGTTTGCTGGGGCGAAACCAAGAATCCATCGCGGAAGCGAGGCGCGCACTGGAGATCAACCCTCTCTCCGCGGGGTCTTACTTGATGCTGGGGATGGCATACCACTCTGACCGGCGGTACGATGAAGCGCTACGGCAATTTCAGAAAGCACAGGAAATAAGCTCCAGTCAACTGTACCGCATGATGATTTGGGATCGGTGTACCGGGAAAAAGGCATGTACAAGGAAGCCCTGGGGGAGTTTCTACAGCTTCCAGACGGCTCACAGAAATGGGGGCATCTAGGCAATGCCTACGCGAGAGCCGGTCAGCGGGCTGAGGCGCAAGAGAACTTCTGCAAAAGTCAATCGAGCAATCAAAGCATGAGGTCGGGGCCAACGAAGTAGCGCTGGTCTATGCCGGGCTGGGCGAAAAGGACCGGGCCTTCGAATGGTTGGAAAAAGCCTACAAGGTGCACGAGGGTGACATGTCCTTCCTGAAGGTCGATCCTCCCCTCGACCCCCTGCGGT
>CAVROP010000049.1:0-35407 GCA_963722675.1 uncultured Acidobacteriota bacterium | reverse complement strand
GCGACGTTTCTCCGCCTGGCGGCTGCGCTCACCGTGGCGGTCAATTTCCTTTCTGAGCTTTTCCTCAGCCTTGTGGATCCGCTTGCGACAGTCCCTGTCGTGATCGGCCGCCTGTGTAAGTGTGACACCGCTCGTCAGCAACGATACTCCCAATGCGGCAACGAACAGAATGTTCTTGCAACGTTTTACTCCTCCAAACATAGTTTCCTCCTGGACAACGATTGCGCCGGCGCTTAGACCACCAACGCCTGACCCACCAAGATTCACTTGCCTGTTTGTACTGCGCCGATCTCGCAAAAACTGCCTTTAAGGGTTCAAAAACCGCGGTCGTCCTCGTTGCTCCCCTCCATCTTCCTAAAACGTGATGGTGACTGCTATCCCGATGCCCGAAGATATTCCTGCCACACTAGCGGAGGAGGAAACACATTCATGCCAATCATTTTAAAGGTCTCAAGCAGCCCGAGACATGACCGTCCTATCGGGATATAAGGACGTGGGGAAAATGAATATTCAGCTTATAGCAAATGAAGAGAACCAGGATCGCGCCAAGTGTGGAAAAGATGAGGCCGGCGGGATGATATCGTTCGTTCTTCGAGCGCAGTAACAAATGGGTAACGGCGCCGCCCAGGATCGATCCAATGATGCCGAGCACGATCGTCCAGAAGATCGTCATGTGCGTGTGCATCACCGATTTCGCGATAACCCCCGAGATTAGCCCGATAAGAATATACCAAATTAGGTGAAACATACTGTTTCCTCCAGCGTTTGCGTTAAGAACGTCGTCGCGTATATCCTGGGGTTCCCGAGCAGCTGATCGGTACCCCCATAGGCTTTTCTTCTTCTAGTCCTTAGCAACGATTAAAACACTCTCGCGAATTCGTGTCTGTATAAAACGGCACACCATGGCTAACCAACCCTCCTCCACTTCGACGGTGGACGCTTCCAGCCGCGGCTTTAAGATCTTCGCCAGCATGCCGACTCCCCGATTATGCCGACTACTTACGGGGACAGCGCATGGAAGGGGCTCGGGTTGTGTTCAGAGTCGGCATAATCAGAGGCTTTCCAGGAAAGCTAACAGTTTGTCATCCGGGCGGTATCGTCCGAGTTTGACGCCGAGCGGCGGTGTGCGCGAGAGGGCTTTCTCCTTCAAGCGCATATCCGCATGGAGATACATCTGAGTTGTCTCCACGGATTCATGCCCCAGCCAGAGCGCGATCACCGAGCGATCAACACCATGGTGAAGAAGGTCCATGGCTGCGGCGTGACGAAGCACATGCGGAGAGACCTTCTTCCGTTTGAGCGACGGACAGGTCCGTTCGGCATGGTGGGTGTACTTGGTGATGAGAAGTTCGACCGCATCGCGGCTCAGCCTACCACCGCGGATGCTGGGAAAGAGCGGGTTATCGGGCAGACCATGGCGTTCGCGCCGCCAAGCAGCGAGCGCCTTCGCCGTTTCCGGGCGGAGTGGCGTGCAACGCTGTTTTCTGCCCTTCCCAAGGCAGCGCACGTGGGCGCCGGTCCCCAGCACCACCTCCTGGCAGTTCAGCCCAATCAACTCGGAAACCCGCAGACCGGTCTGGACACCAACCAGAAGAAGGGTGCGATCGCGACGCCCCGACCAGGTAGAAGGATTCGGAACCGCGAGCAGCGCATCGATCTCTTCCCGGTCGAGGAACTCGATGGGCCGCCGTTCGTGACGTTTATTGGGTACCGCCAGGATCCGCTGGCAATGCAGCGCATGCGCGGGCTCCTCGAAAGCCACGTACTGGAAGAAGGAGTGGATAGCTCCCAGGCGCGCATTCCTCGTGCGAGCGCCGTTTTTCCGGACACTTTCCAGGTGGTCGAGGAAAAGGCCAACAAAGGGCGCATCGAGATCCTCCACGCGGAGCTTGGAGGGCGCTTTGCCGAGTCGTTCTTGGGCAAAATGCAGAAGCAGGCGGAAGCAATCGCGATATCCCGCGATCGTATGCGGACTCGCTTGCCGTTGGCGCAGCAGGCGGTCCGTAAAGAAGGATTGAAGAAGGGAGGGAAGGTCAGCGGAGATCATGGCCGCACCTCCCGCGGAATCAGCCGTTCGGTAGCCAGCTGAAGAAGTTCGGGCACCGCTTCCAGGTACCAATAGGTATCGTTGACGTGGACGTGCCCCAGGTAGGTGGCCAGCTTGGGGAGTTCTCGTTCAACATCGCACCCGGCACGATACCAGTGGATCAAGGTGCAAGCGGCAAATCGATGCCTCATGTCATGCAGCCGGGGACCGCGACCGTGACCGTTGGCGGGTACGCGGAGGCCGACTTGTTGCGACAGCTTGGCGAAGGTATATCGCGCCATGCAGTCTGTAATCCGACGACCTCGCTCGGAGAGGAAGAACCCAGGGGTGAGGGGTGCAGGAAAGATGCGATCTCGTGCTTCGGCGTATTTTTTCAGAGCTCTTACCGTAGACGGATGAACCGGCACGTAGCGTGATTTTCCAAACTTGGTCCGTCGGATGTAAAGGATTCCGAGGTCGAGGTTAACATCCGGCTGCTGCAGACTGACGGCTTCGTTCACCCGCATTCCCGTCGCCACCAAGAGACCGAAAAGAGTGGTATAGGTGCGGGCGCGGAGTCCCTTGGGAGAAGGGAGCTGTTGAGTTCGGCAAAGGAGTTTTTTGATCTCCTCGTCGCTATAGATGTGAGGAGGCTTGCGCCGGTAACGATGAGGGAGAAGAGCCGCCGGTGGAATCTCGGTGCGGGGCTCGCTGGAACTGTGCCGGAGAGCGAAGCGTCGGACCATACCCAAATGCCAAGCCCAAGTCGAAGGTTGAGCCTTCGTAGGCTGGGTGGCCCAGCGCAGCGCGAGTTCCTTGGTGATGTAGGAAGCACCCTCGGCTCGGAGGAACGCAACAAAGTTCCGTAAAGAAGTTTCCGGTTCCCGGAGCAGAAACCCCAGGCTGCGGCGGATGCGGAGGTAATCCTTCAATGCCTGCTCCAGGGGGTTCACTGTCCACCTCCCATCGGCCAGGGCTGAGCCAGGGAGCGCAGGCCATCGAAGTCAACCTTGGCGTAGATTTCTGTTGTGTTGGGAATCCGATGCCTGAGAACTTCTCCGATTTCTCGCATCGTCGCTCCCGAGCGAAGCATGGAAGTAGCCAGACTGTGGCGAAGCAGGTGAGCTCCCTTGAAGGTGGGGTGTAAATCTGCACGGTCGAGCGCGCGGCGGACGATGGTCGTCAGCGTCGAGGGATTAGCAAAACCACGGCGTGGCGCCTTCATGCAAATGAATACCCGGCGCGTTTGACAATCCGGACGATCTCGGCGCAGATAGCACGCCAGTGCCTTACCCACATCCGAAGGCAGGGGCATGCGGTCGTGGAACAATCCCTTGCCCCGAACGAGGATTTCTCCGGCCCTCCAGTTGAGGTCATCCAGTTGGAGAGCCACCACCTCACCCGCGCGCAGGCCGAGACGGGCCAGCAGAAGGAGGATGGCGTAGTCACGGCGGCCGGTCGCCGTGAGACGGTTGCAGGCTTTGAGCACCCGTTCGACTTCCTCCGGGGCCAGGTATTTGGGCACAGTGGACAGCCGCCAATCAGCCACGGTGGGTACCGAAGCGGCCAAGTCGGCTTGCAGTTCCCCCCTCTGAAACAGGTACCGAAAGAAAGAGCGGAAAGCCGAAGTCATCAGTTGGGCTCTTCCGATACTCATGCTGGGGCCATGCTGCAAAACAAAATCCCAAATGTCGGACGGTTGCACTTCTCGAAAAAGGAACGGCCCCTCACGGAAGCGGTTGACGAGAAACTTACGAATGAAAGGCTGGTAATTGAGGACGGTAGCAGTAACGAGCCCGCGCTCCGAGCGCAAATGCTTTTCGTACCGACTCAGAATGTCAGCCAAGGGTGACGGGTCACGCGCCGGCTCTCGATCGGGGATCACGGCACCCTTTCGGAGATGATCGAGAACCTGCTCGAGTGTTTTCCGATCACCCCGGCGGACTTGCTTCCGGTGTTTGACAAACGCCTCTACAAGCTGCTCATCAACATAGCTAACGGTGAGCCCAGTTCGTCCGAACCACCGACCAAAGTCCGCAAGCAACGCCAATTTCGACCGGACGGTCTCATCTGCATAGCCGCCCTCCCTCAGCGATGTTGCAAACGTCTGAAGATGGAACCCCAATGGGTTGTCTTGGCGCTCATTCGGTTGCAAAGAATTTTCCAGCATTGGTCTTCTCCTTTTCTGGCCTGTTGCCAGTTCAGAGAAGACCGCAGGATTATGCCGATTTCAACTCAAAGGTAGAGCGTGGAGTTCTACGGCAGATGGGGCGATGGGGAAAGCTACTGGCCGGAGTCGGCATAATCGGGGAGTCGGCATGCTGCCGTAGGTCGTACGGTCGAGGCCCGATGCGGCCCCGATCTGGTTTTAAGCTTGCCTTTCGGAATAGCCTTCGAAAGGTTTCCCATGCCGTCTTGGTCGGCAACCTCTTCTTATGAATGCCGACGAAGAAGCGCTCGTCCGGGTGAGCCGAAGCGAACGCGCGCCGGGCTGCGAGATATTTATCGAACTCTTTTGCTAAGGAGCGGTGAAATGGCACCCACCGAGCGCGCCCTTTAAATGTTTCGACAAAGAGAGTTGCCTTTCGCGTGTCCACGTCCTGGAGGCGGAGGCGCAGCGCTTCTCCAAACCGGAGCCCCGTGCAGTAGAGGAGCAGGAGCAAGGCCCGGTACAGAGCGGCACGGAAAGGCGGTCGGTCGAGTTGGCCGGCAAGTTTGAGCAGCTGCCTGATGTCCTGTGCCGAGAAAATGTAAGGAACGAAGCTGGATTCAGTTGGCAGCCTTGGCCAAAGCGGCTCACGAAAGAGCGCGCGGCCCGGACGCCGCCGCAGGTAGAGGCAGAACTGGCGGAGCACCGCGGCGTCCATGCAGACGCTCACGGCCTTCCGCTGTGGCTTGCTGGCTAGCCAAGCCAGAATGGCCCGATCGAGATCTTCCATTCGGTGTCGTCCGGCATCCCGGCAGAGGAATCGATCGAATTCCCTCAGAGTATATTCGGCGCGGGCGTAACGATATCCCAGGCTCCGCTTGAATTGGAGGAACGCCCCGAGGTCGGCGGCCAGGTGACTTTTGAAGAGCGCGCTCATCGGGGCACCGGCAGGGCGACGGCGCGAAGCCGACGCAAGGCCACCCGCACGTATACCGAGGTTGAAGAGGCCCGACGGTGGCCCAGAATGTCACTCACCACTTTAAGGTTCGCTCCAGTATCAATCTGCCGACTCGCGTGACCGTGGCGGAATGCATGAGCCCCGAGAACCTTCGCCGTCACCCCGACTCGCTGAGCATAGTAGCGGATACGATGCCGGATGGCTCCGCTCGTGAGCGGTTCATAGGGTATCGCCGTTCTCAAAAAGATTCGCCGTTCATCGTTGGCGCGCGGACGTTCCCTGCGAAGATAGGCGGCAAGTGATCGGGCGACAGGAGGCAGCAGGGGCAGATCGATCCCCACTCCAGTCTTCGGGCGCCTCACGCGCAGAATCTTCTCTCGCCAATCCACATTCTCAAGGCGCAACCCTAAGACCTCGGCGGCTCCCAACCCATAGGCTGCCATCAGCAGCAGCATGGCGAAATCCCGTTTGCCGGGTGGTTGACCCTGCGGAATTGACTGGAGAATGCGACGTACGTCCATCCACGGTAAGGCACGAGGCGGCCGCTCGGCAGGACGGATGCGAGGAGTCATAACCCCTGTGGCTAGATCGCGAGGCAGCTTGCCCGTCATCCGCAAGTACCGGAGGAACGCCCGAAGAGAACTGCCTCTGTCGGCCAAACTACGTCGCGACACGCGCTCCGAGAGTTGAAGGATGAACCGGTCGACATCGGCCAGGGTAGCTCTACTGGCAGTCTTGCCCTGCGACCGCAACAGGCGGAGGAAGCCCTTCGCCATTTCGAGATCGCGCTGGAGCGTTCCCTCAGCCACATTACAATGTATGAGGCGATGACGGCGATATGCAGCGACTAACGGGGACAGCCTGGCTGGCGGCCTCTTCTCACGCCAAGGCGGGACGGGAACCTTCAGCGAGCGCAGGGCACACGCCCACGCATGGAGAGCGTTGCGCGCCCCAAACTGGCTTTTCACGGCTACGGGTCCCTTTTTCCTGGGCCCTCTGTAAGCTCGTGCGAAGCGGAGTGCCCCGTCGAGGGTTAGTTCAGCGGTCTCGTCGAGTCCGCGCCGATTGCAATACGTGCGAAAACGATGGACCCAGTGGAGGTAGATGACGACCGTTCCCGGCGAAAGGTGGTTACTTCGCCAGAGATCAACCACAGCCCGTTCGTGATCATCGCGGCACAGCGGATTGACAGGCACGCGAGGTTAGACGCATCGGATGGTCGTTCGTTTAAGAAAAACTCATCCAGAGAGTCTCATGCTTGAACCTGCGATTTTACACGGGTCGGTGGATCTTCCCCGGATAATCATATTCTCTGGATAATGCGCCTTATCTTGCGCTCGAGGTAAGGCGCATGCGCGTCAACGCTTTATCGAGGCGGAGAGCGCCGCACCCGAAATCGCCCGCGCCGTCGTCGCCGTGCTGCGCCGCCTGTTCGCGCTGCAACAGCAGGCCAAGGAGTTCTCCCTCGAGGACCGCTTGCAGCTGCGCCCGCAGCAATCGGCGCCGCTCTTGGCCGAACTGCGCCAGAAACTGCTCGGCTGAAAAGAGCAACTGTTACCCAAGCACCCCATGGCCGAGGCGGTCAACTACACACTTGGCCAGTGGAGCGAGCTCAATGTTTTCTGTTCCGATGGCGCCGTGCCCATCGATAACAACCGGAGCGAGCGGGAGATGAAGCGCATCGTACTCAATCGCAAAAATTCCCTATTCGTCGGTAACCCGCGCGGCGGCCGCACCGCCGCTCTCCTCGCCAGCATGACCTCCACCTGCCGCCAGCCCGACGTCGATCCGCAACTCTACCTGACGCAATTGCTGGTGAATCTGCCCACCTGGCCCGTGCGCGACCTGGACGTCTGGCTGCCCGACCAGTGCAAGCTCCGCCAAGCCGCCCGCCTCGCCGACCTCAATCAGCAAACCTCCACCACCCTCGACAATCTGCCGTCGCCCGCGTCTGATTAGTACTACTACATTAAGTCAGGGTGGTCGGTTTCGTTTGCGAATTATGCTGCCACAGTACGCACATTTGCCGGTCCAAGTAAACAACAGGCGCTGGATCTCACGGCGCGTCCGTGGCAGGGTCCACCCAGAAGTTTTCTTTGTTGCGCAACATTTCCAAGGTCAGGAACGCATGGGCCAACATGACCAGAGTAACGTGATGATGCCAACCCGTCCAATTGCGCCCTTCGTAGTGATCGAGCCCCAATTCGTCCTTGAGCTGCTGATAATCCGGTTCGATCTTCCAGCGGCTTTTGACGATGCGCACCAGCCGTCGCAGGGCGTAATTCTCCGGCAGCCGGCAGAGAAAGTATTTCGTGGCTTCTTTCTCGCCGGGCGGCCATTCCACCAGCAGCCAGACCTCCAGGTGGGGCGGGTCGCCTTCGTCGAATCCGTGTGCGGGCTGGACACGGCCAGCGTAGAAGCGGGACTCCAACCAGCCCTTGGTCCCTTCTCGCCAGCGCACCTGCTTCCACCCACGGGCCTGCGACGCCACTTCCCGCACCGCGCACGGCCGCTGTTGGCCGTAATTGTAAACCGACGTCCGACGTCCTCGGCCCCGCGCCTTCCGCAGGCGGGGCGGTTTCGTCCATACCTTCACAGTGGAAGGAATGCCCACGGCATACGAAAGGTGGCGAGTCTCCAGTCCCGTGCGAAATTCCGTAGCTTCCCCGTAGCCGGCATCCGCCAACACCACCCCACACCGCATATCCCACGCTCGCGCCTCGTCGATCATGGCCAGCGCCAGTTGCCACTTCGTCTGGAACTTCACCTCGGCGGGGATGCCGGCGGCGGCGCGCCGCTGAGGATCCTGCGTCCAGCTTTCCGGCAAGTAGAGCCGCCAGTCCAGGATGGTACTTTCTTCTGCTCCCACCTGATGCAGGCTCACCGCCACCTGGCAATTGGCGGTCTTGCCCAGCGTGCCCGAATATTGCCGCGCCACTCCCACCGAGTGGTGACCCTGCTTGGGAAACCCTGTGTCGTCGATGACCCAGACCGGATCGGGTGTCAGTTCTGCCGTCATCCGTTGCGCCAAGCGTTGCCATACCGGAGCCCAAGGCCAAGGACTTTGTCCGATCAACTGCTGCATCGCCTGCACGTTTCCCTCGGGCAGACGCGCCGCCATGGGCTCGATCGTTTTGCGTTCGCCGTCCAACAACAGGCCGCGGATATACACGCAACTCCAGTGGCGTCGCTCGCGGCGCCCCAGCGGCTCCAGCAGGTCGGCCAAGTATTGTTCCAAGCGCTTTCGACATTTCTCGAGTTCGCTCGCGGTCATGGACCGAAGCTTAGCACCTCTCCTATGGGAGGTCAATAACTTAACGTAGTAGTATTAGAACCTGTGCTTCACGTAGCGCTCACGAAGAAGCAGCCCCGGATGGATCCAGCAAGTTTTGCAGAGCTTTCGTAGTGGCCAAATGCTCTTGTGGGTAATCCTGGTGCTTGTAAATCCGTAATGCAGCCTGAAAAGATGCGATCGCGTTCGGCAGCTCCTCGGCATATCCCAGGTGCACTAACTCCATTTGCGCGATGCCGGTGTTGTTCTGGAGTCTTGCCCAGAATGGCGGATCGTCCTTTTCTGTGTAAACTCGCTGTGCGGCCTGATAGCTTTCGCGTGCTCGCCGCAGATTCTCCACTCGGTCTTCGCCGGGCATTGCGAGCCACGCATCGCCCAAGTCACTCTGCACGGAGGCCCAGAACTGCGGATAAGCGGCCTCGCGGTAGACGCGCAGGGCGGCGTTATAGCACGCGACGGCCTGCCGCAGATTCGCCGCCCGATCCTCCGCTGGAAGTTGGAACCACGCGCGGCCTAACCCTCTCTGCGTCTCCGCCCAATCTTGGGGTAACTCCTGTTCGATCAGATAGCGCAGGGCAGCGTGATAATACCCGATCGATTTCTGCAAGTTTTCGGAGGCGCTGCCGGAGGGCTGCGCTGACCAGATCCCGCCCAGACCGGCCTGGACCCTCGCCCAATCTGTCGGAAAGTTTTCTTCGTTAAAGATTCGCAGAGCGGCGTTGAAGCATTCCAGGGCGCGGCGCAGGTTTTCCGCCCGCTCGTGCGGATCGCCGGCGGGCAGTACGGACCATGCGGTGCCCAAGCCCGTCTGCGTGAGGGCCCACTGTCGAGGATACTGGTGCTCGGTGACGGCGCCTAGCGAAGCATTAAAACATTCAAGGGCGTGGCGCACGTTGTCAGCACGTTGTCCGGTGGGGAGAGCCATCCAAACCCTCCCGAGGCTGATTTGGGCCAAAGCCCATTCCGTTGTCATCGACTTCGCAAAAACTGGAAGCGCGGCGTTAAAACATGTCATGGCCTGGCCGAGATTCTTGACCCGGTCGCCAATCGGCAAATCTAACAAACTAAGGCCCAGCAGACCTTGATATCCGGCAAATTCCTCCGGATCGATACACTCGCCCACGTACGGCTCGATGGCCCGAAAACACTCCATCGCCTGCCGGAGGTTTTCGGCCTTGTCCCCGGTGGGCAGAACCAGCAAAGCGGCGCCCAAGCTGCCCTGGGTTACCACCCAATCCATCCTTGAATCTCTTTCGGTGTAGACGCCGAGGGCGGCCCGATAGCATTCGATCACCCGCCGCACATTGGCGCTGCGGTTGCCGAGTGATGCCTGCATTAGTTGTCCGGCGAGCGTGAAGCAGGCTTCCGCGGTCTGCGCCGACGAAACGGGTTGGTCCAGCAGGCCCACGGGATCCCACCAGCTCATCAGCGAAAAATGTTCCTGCATGCGCTGCGGCACAGCCTCCACGGCCGCATTGGCAAGGTCGCTCCACGCCTCCAGCGCTGCGGCGGGGTCGCGCCGGTAGCTGTGGTACCACGCCAGAGACGCGAATAAATCCACGCGGGACTGAGAGCGTGTTTGCCAATAATCCTGCCACCATTCGTGATCGGCTGCCACGTGCTCCCGCGCTGAGGGCTGGTTTCCGATCGCCCGGCGCATCTCCGCCCGAATACTGAACCAAGGCTTGGCGAGGGGGTCGACGAAGGTGAAGTCCGGCAGGGTCTCCCATGCGACATCCTGCGCGGCGCTGTGCCCGGAGGAAAACGCCTTGCGCGCCGCGGCCTCATCGAAGCGCGGTGTCATGGCCAGACGCTCGATCCAGCGGCGCTCCGTGTCCGAGCCCAGAGACTTCAAAAATCGCCCGGCGAGGGCCGTCCAATCCTCCGGGCGAAATTGTAGAGTCATGGGTTCGGGTTCGCTCCCACCGCGGCGGTCCGCGTACACAATGTCCGCGCAGAGACCAAGGCTGAAACAATGGAAGCCGTCTTCGGTCTGCCGCGACGTGGCAAGAATGGCGTTTTGGAGCGCTGTTTCGGCGATATCGCATTTCGCAAGAAAGCTTCGCGCGTCGAGCTCCGCAAGGCCGCCGAGGGAGTGCTGGCTCAGGTTGTTTGCCCAGCCGGGGTCAACCTTCTCCCAGTTCAGGTGGTTCTGCCCGGCGATCACGGTGAGCGCAAAATCAAAGTTGGCTGCCACGTCGCGAATCCCCTGCTCGCGAAATTGCCGGTGCTCGGTGCTCAGCAGTCCCTGGTAAACATCCTCGAATGTGTCGAAGAAGAGCACCGCGCGGACGGCCCGGTTCATAGCCGTCGGAAGGTTCTCGCGCATGTCCTCGGCTAAGTATCCTACCAAGCCTTTCCCGATTTCCTGGCTGGTTTGCGAACGCAGCGCGAGCAAGAAATCATTCCCGGTTTTGTTGGCCAAAAAGCGCTCGAAGGCGGTGCCCTTGATCCGTGCCAGCAGCGGGGCACCGAGTTTGCCAATTACGAATCTACCCACGCTAGCGCCGGGGACTGCCTTGTGGAGGTCTTGGACAACCGCCGCAACCAGTTCCCAGGCGAGTCCGACCGGGCCGACCCCCTTAAAAGCCGGTTCCTTCAAGACCCCCTGCTTGTGCCGCAGCATCCCGTAGGCAAGATCAAAACGGGGAGCTGCCTGCCCGAACTGATCGCGGATCGCGTAAATCATGGCGGCCGGATCGTCCAGAAACCGCTGACCGCCGTTCCGCGTGTCGAAATCGAGGAAGGCAACAGGAACCTCCACGGGCACCTGCTGTTGTAGTTTCTTCAAGAGCCAAGTCTTGCCGGCTCCGCCCACTCCGAAAAACATCAGCACCGGCGGTTCAATGGGAGACAACAGGTACTGACGGAATAGAACCTCCTGATTCTCCCGGTCGGTGAATCGGGAAAACTCTCCAGACGGCTTCGGTTGCAGACGCCCCGGCTTCGCCATATGTAGAAGCATTATAGATCGGTCGCACTCGCACTTTCTACGCTTTTCGTACCCATCCGCGGCAAAGAGTATTGGCCATCGCCGACCCGGATGCAGGCCACAAAAAGGCGCAGGGTTTGCGTGGATAACGTCGGCTGATCGTTGGTCGACACGCGTGCATGCCCGCCGGCGCAAAACCCTTCGCCGGCTCCCATAGCTGGCTAGAACCCCTATGAGATTTCGCGCCGGTGTTCAGCCCAATAAAAATGTCGCCGTATAACGTGTCACGGACCACGCTGAGAACCGGCCCTTGAGGGGAGCCAGGTCGCGACAGCCCCATCGGCGGGATCGTTAATCGTAGCCACATCGAGAACGATACCAGGATATGCCGTGGCGAAACTCGCCAGATTCGGAAGAGGGACCATGAAGGCTGCGGGCTGCGCTACCAAAAGCGCGCCGACTGAAACCGTTGCTTGGCCCCCCTGTCAGAAATATGCCTTGACACGCATATGCTCTGTGGAGTATATAAAAAGAGTGGGGTCTGTATTCGAAATCATTGCGGAACCGAACCGCCGGGCGATATTAAGCCTCCTGGTCTCGTCCCAACAGTCGGTGGGAGAGATCGAGCGTCAACTTCGCATGTCGCAGCCGAGCGTGTCAAAGCACCTGCGAGTGCTGCGCGAGGCCGGTTTCGTGGAATCCACGGTGGACGCACAGCGCCGTCTCTACCGGCTGAAGCCCGGACCGCTTCTGGAGGTGGATGCCTGGCTGGCTCCGTTCCGCCGGTTCTGGTCCGCTCACGTAGATGCTCTCGAACGCTACCTCGACCGCATGGATCAGGCAACACCAACCAAAAGGAAGGCAAGGCGAAGACGACAAGTCCCAAAACTCAAACGTGAAAAAGGAGAAACGAAATGAGAATCAGAGTGACCAGCGTATACGTGGACGACCAGGACAAGGCCCTGCGCTTCTATACGGAGGTACTGGGCTTTGCCAAGAAGACCGATTTCAGCCAGGGCCCATATCCCTGGCTGACCGTGGCCTCGCCCGAGGAGCCGGACGGCACTGAGCTGCAGTTGGCGCTGAACAACAACCCCGCAGCCAAAGCGTATCAGCAGGCGATCTTTCAACAAGGCCAGCCCGCGGCCATGTTCTTCACCGACGACGTCAAGGGCGACTATGAGCGGATCAAGGCCCGCGGCGCCGAGTTCACGATGCCGCCCAACGACGTGACCGGTGCGACCATTGCGATGCTGAAAGACACCTGCGGCAACCTCATTCAGCTCACCCAGTTGGCACGCTATTCACGCTAAGGAGAAGAAGATGACCGATGGCGAGCAGTACGCACCGGGTCCGGCCAGCGGGGCGCAGGTACGAAAGGACGGAGAGAAGTGGACGCTCATTATCGCCAGAGAAATGCGCCACTCGCCGGAAAAAGTCTGGCGGGCGCTTACCGACCCGGCGCATCTGCGCGCGTGGGCTCCCTTTGAGGCCGATGGGAGCCTGGGTACGGTTGGAAGCACCGTGAAGCTCACCACGGTGGGAGCGCCCGCGCCGCGCGTTACCGAAACAACTGTGACGCGAGCCGACGCTCCCAAGCTGCTCGAGTACAACTGGGGTGGCTTCGATATGCGGTGGGAACTCGAATCCTTGGGCGGCGGCACGCGCCTGACGCTGTGGACCAACATCGGTCGCCGCTTCATCTCCATGGGTGCGGCCGGGTGGCACATTTGTTTCGATGTTCTGGATCGCCTTCTCAGTGGAAATCCCATCGGCCGCATCGTCGGTGCCGAAGCCATGAAGTTCGGCGGCTGGCAACGGCTCAACGCGGAGTACGCCCAGCAGTTCGGTATTGAAACGCCCAACTGGCCGCCTCAGCCGGCTCAAAAGTCGTGAATCGAGGGGATCGCAAAACAGGTTCTGTCAAAAGTTCTATGAAAGAGCTATGAGAAGCGAGCGGGGCCGAGGCGGAGAGGTTTTGGGGGAGTGCTTGGATCGAGAGTGGTGATGGCGGATTTGGATTTATCGCATTGGTGCCAAGGTGGATCCTTAAGTGGGGGAGCGAGTTCGACTCGCTCCCGACCCACCTCGGCCCCGGGGTCGGCGCTCAGGTCGCATCCCTGCGTAGCCCTATCCTCCGCCCCGGCCGGTTGGAAGTCTACTGCAACGCCGCTCCATTGGCCAACGCTTGTTCGAGAATCTTGTTCCACTTTCCTTGTAGCGTGGTGACGGAGTTGAGTTCTGGCAAGGGGACAGGAACTCGGTAGCCCAGAGCGGAGTGAGGGCGGAGAAAGTTGTAGTGAGTGACGAAGAGCGTGGTGAGAGCCAGCGCGCCGTTCTGGGTAACGAAGCCGCAGGCGGGGCGCACGTGGTGTTTGTAAGTGCGATTGAGGCGTTCGATGAGTTGCTTGAAGGGACGAAATTCGGTGGAGACCGGGTCGAGGTTTTCCAGGCCGATGACCTGCCGCAAGGTGTGCGGGGGTTGAGAAGAGGAGCGGTGAGCGTTGAGGAAGTGCACCCCGGCCTGATAAGCGGGGTTGCCATCGGTGATGAAGCGGAGGGCCTGATCTGGGGGCAGGGTGCGGGCGGCCTCACCCAAGGCCACCGTAGCGGCCAAGGTATCGCGCTCTGCGGCGACGTGATAGGACGTGATGTGATGCCCTTGGGGGTCGAGAAAGAAGAAGGTGTATTGGTGCTTGCCCGCGACACGAATATAGGTTTCATCCCCGGTGGCAGTGTGGCTGAGCGGAGCCTTGTGGGACAGGTTAAAGGCGTGGCAGTAGTAGGCCGCGGCCTGAGCGTAGTTGAGGACGGACTGATAACTGAGGGGCACGCCGAAGACTTGACGGAGGACCTGAGCGGTCTTGCGTGCGGAGAGGGCAAAGGAGATGTGGAAAGCCAGGACCAGCCCTAACAGGTCTGAGGAGCGGTGAATTCGGGTGAGGTCGACGCCAGGCGGAGCGGGAGTGGAAGGGGCCAGTTGAGCAGGCTGAAAGTGGTACTCGCGATATTGGTAGCGCAGCTTGAATTGGGAGAGGCGGAGTTTCTGGAGCAGCTTCTCGTTCCACTTTAAGGCTTGTTGCTTCTGCAGGTAGTGAGGGCAGTGATCGCAGGGGCACTTATAGAGGGTGGAGTCAGCACGTTGTTTCCAGCAGTAAAGGGCACTGTGACAGTAGGGACACCCGTAGCGCGTAGGGCGGGTGAGGCGATGGCGGCGAGCCAGTTGAGACAAGCGACCACAGACTTTGCAAAGCAACTGGCTGGCCTGACGGCCATCGTTGCGGTAGAGGAACTGCGGAGGTGCGCCGCAGTGGGCGCAACGGCAAGTTCGTGGCAAGGGGCGGGCAGCGCGTCGGCGAACCGGCGAGAGAGGCCGACCATGCTGACGCTGATACTGAGCACACAACTGCTGCCAATCCAAGCTGGGCGCGGCTGGTGGCGGGGTGGGCGGCGGGGTCAGGGGAGCGCGGGGATCGACGTAGAAATCGCGGTAGTGCGGATGCTGCTGGCGGAAGTCGTCGCGCGGCTGAGGCTCGGGCTGTCGTCCGGCGAGGATCTCCTGCAGTTGTTCGACAAGGTCCTGCAAATCCTGGCGAGTAAATTTCCGGCAGAGCCAAAGTACCAATCGTGGTATGCTGCCCATGGCGGTGAGTCTCTCGGGAACCGTGGTGGGTTCCCTGACGAGTGGTTTGGGAAAGAGAGACTTCACCGCCTTTTTTACTCGCCGTCAACTCCCACCGCAGAAGCTCCAGCCGGTTGCAGACAGGCCTCTCGACTCACCAACGGACCCCGGCACACTGCGCCCCCGGGGGGAGAAAGCAGAAATGCTGGCTTCTCCCACGAATTCAACAGAATATCGGCCTAAAGAAAGAAAGTTTTTGACAGTACGCCCTTCCGTCCGAGGAGGATTACATGAAATACGTACGGTTATTGCCGCTGATGTTCGTGCTAATGGGCGGCGGCGCCGCAGTCTCGTATGGCGCTGACAACGCGGCGCCGATCGTTGAGTCCTTGGGTCATGTGGGCTTGGATATCTCAGACCTCGCGCCGGCCTTGCACTTTTATGTTGACCAGCTTGGTTTAAGAGAGGCTTTCCGGCTCAAGCGTCCGGATGGCACGGCGTGGCTGATTTATCTGCGAGTGGCCGACAGCAATACATTCATCGAATTGTTTCCCGGGAGCAAGAAGCCCTCGGCAGCGGCCGCGTCCTCGTCCAACCACCTCGGCCTGTTTGTAAAGGACCTGCAAGCCACACTGCGTGCCCTGAAAGACAGAGGGTACCCGCTTACGGCCGATGCTTTCGAGAAAGCAGCCAAAGTTCAGGCGGATAATACGCTGCTCTATTTCATCAAAGACCCCGACGGAAACAAAATTGAGCTAAGTCAACTGCGGCCCGACTCGCTTCAGGTTACGTCGCGGAAGAAGAAGTAACTCGAATCACCGCGAGAGCACGGCCAGCAGCGCCTGGTAGCCATCGACGAGCAGGCCCTCGTAGCCGTGCGGGCTTCTGTCCCAGGCTTTCCAATCGTAGCTCATGCCGTTGGGCGCGGTGCCCTGGAAGCCGCCCTTTTCAAATGCCTGCAACATGGGCAACAGAATCGCGTCCGCGTCCTTGTGGCGCCCCAACTGGTATAAGGCCTGGAGGGTGAAGTAGGCATAGCAGGCCGTGGCCCCGCCGTTTTCGTAGATCTCAAAGCCATCGGAGCCGTCCGCCTTTTCAGGTCCTCCAAAGCGCTTGTCGTGATCGACGTAATCCTCGCGACGAACGGGAATCAGGTTGCCGGGCAGGCCGTACTCAAAGTGCGTGTAGCCAACCTCTTTCATCTTGGCCAGCAGGCGGTCCATGATTGGATTGGCTTTATCCTGCGGAACCAAACCATAGGTGATCGCCACACTACTGACGAAGAGGAAGTAATAATCGTGCAGCTTCCCATCTGCACTCTTCCAGCCCGCCAACACTCCGGTGGCGGGATTGTAGAAAGTGTTGAAATAGACCGAGCGGAGCTTTTCGGCGCGCGCGGCATAAAGCTGAGCGTCTTCCGGCTGGTTTGCCCGGCGCGCCATTTCGGCGATGCCGAGCAAAGCGTGGTAGGCAAGGGCATTCGAGTAGGCGTCCTTGTGACCGAAGCCGATGGTGTCCCACCAATTGGCGGGGCGCAAAGCGATCTGCTCCGGCCAGGAGCCGGAATTGCCGCTTGCGGGGTACTCGAGAAGCCCGTCGCCATCCTGATCCATGGCGAGCATTTTGCCGGCCCAGTCTTTCAACCCCGCGTAGTTCTCTTGCAGCCAAGCCTCATCCTGGCTGCTGCGGACATAATCCCATGACGCAATCAGCAGGGAGGGATACGTATCCAGGTAGTCGAAGCGGGTGGTTGGGTCATTGGGGGCATAACCCGCCATACCGTAGGCTTTCATCCCGCTGAGGTAGCGGTCCAACGTGGCCCGGATCAGGTCGAGCGCCGTCAGGCCGGGCGCCAAGAGAGGCGTGCGCGCCGCCACCGAGGAGTATTCAAATACCGTGAACGCGCAAGGGTCGCTGGCAGCGTGGTTGGCCAGCACGCGCAAGCGGGGATTCAACTGAAAAATGTTGAGCCAGTTGCGGCGAAAGCCGTCAAAACGGGGGTCTTGCTCGAGATCCGGGACGCTGGGATGAATGGCCACGACTTCCCAAGTGTAATCAACTCGAGGCCGGGCGGCGGAGGCCGCGGGGAAAGTCACCTTCACGTAATCGCCCCCCTGCTGGCCCTCGGGGTAGCGAAAGGCGTCATAGCCCAACGCCAGTCCTGCGCCCACGCCGGAAGTGATTCGGAACGTCCCCTGATCAGGCAGGTGCAAGAGCGCCGGCAGGCGCACGCTTCCGTCGTCATTCATCATTCCCAGAAGCGTTGCATGGATAATGTGGGGATTGAAATTGAGCACCAGGGCAGGGGGAGGGTTCGCGGCGGTATAAGAGGAGTGCAGATGCAGGCTGCGCGCCGAGCATTCGAATGTCCAGGCGGGCGGCGCAGCCGCGGGCGCGCCCACAAGCCGGTATTCAAACTTCGAGCCGGTATGGCTTAAGGCATAGTCAGCCCTTGACGGCGGGAGGGGCCGGAGCGAACTCACGCTCAGTTTGCTCTTGCCCAAAGAATCCGCGGCCAGCACCACTATGGCAGGCTGGTGCGGCGCGAATTCGAGGCGCAGGAAGGCGGATTGGTATTGGCCCGGTTCTTGTCCGGCAAACGATGTGAAAACGATGCATAGGGGTATTAAAACTCTCTTGAGCATAGCTTCTTCTCCCCGTGTTGCTTATAGGCGCGCAGCCTGGCGCCGCGTCGCCCGTAAACCTGGTCGTGAAGTGAATTGTGGCTGGAGGTTCAAGGATAGGATGGGCGCCTTCGCGGCCAGTGCGTCTCTCTGACAACTAGACGAACGCCGCGTGGGCGCCGATGAAGGATGCGCCCACGCAGCGGCAAAATCTCCCCTTATAGGGTCGGCGCTGGCGGGGGAGGCTCGGTTATCGGCTTTACTTCTTCAGGCTTCTTAACGGCCTTGACGGTTTTCTTGGCTTGCTTCTTGGGCGCTTTCTTCACCTGCTTCTTTTTCCCTGCCATGGTGCGGATGCCTCCTGTTTGGGATCTTTACTTCAAGCTGATGTTGGATTGGCGATTCCGCGTCTGCGGGATCGCCACGTGGCGGCGTAATACCGCCTCTCGGTCAGACTTCTCTTGCGACCCCCTACGTGTGGAGCGGACCTTGCTTGGGTTGAGGTGAAACTCGACAACCGGGATTGATTTTAGAAGCGTGAGGGCCAGTTGTCAATGCATCTCTGCGATAGAAACTCCTTGCGAAGCTGGTTGAACCCAGAACCTGCTTGCGCTTTTCCCCCCGGCCGCTCTATCGAGCCGGAAACTCGATGGCGCTGATCTCGTAGGGTTGCACGTGAAGTACGTTCTGTCGCCCTTGAGGCAGGTTTTCTTCCAGCAGGTTCACGGCTCGATAACTACGCTCCCGGCCGGGTGGAAGTCCGCTCCATCTGGACCAGCACGGAACTGCGCGGTTACCTGGACTTCCCCTAGGCCGCGCAAGTCTTCGCCATCCGCCGCGAGGTCACCGAGATGGTTTCGCAGAAATACCGCTGCGAAACCGTGCAGGGTCTCAGCAGCCTGCCCGCCGAACGTGCGACGCCGGCACGCTTACTGGCGTTGCGCCGCGGCCATTGGACGATCGAGAATCGCCTACATTGGGTGCGTGATGTGACCTTCGATGAGGACCGCTCGTGCGTCCGCAAAGGCGCCGGCGCGCAAGTCATGGCCTCGCTTCGTAACTTGGCCATCTCGCTCCTCCGCCTCGCTGGCGCCCGCTCTATCGCTCCGGCGCTCCGCCGCTGCGCTCGCTCCGCTCTTCAGGCTCGTAGGCCTGCGACTTTGACGGACCCCTGGCGTCTAAGTATATGTGCTTGACAAAGCCGACGACATTATAGATGCGCCAGCCCGCCAAAAACTCGCCATTTGTGTTGGTGTTTCCATGGCCACTCTGGTATCGTAATAGCGTATCGGTTGGCGCTTGCGCCCATGGGACTACGGTCCGAATCGATGCCGTAAGAGTCAGCGGAAAAATGGCTCTTCAACGATGGTCCCCGCTGGATGCGTTCGGCAGCTAGCAAAAAGATTCCTTGGCTGCTCGAAGCATTGTTCAAGGAGACGCAGGAAAGGGCTAAGGAACTCAAGGACCGGAGCACGCTTGTCTACGAGCTTGCGGCGGCGGTTGAGAGTACGGTATCAGAAGTTCAACCCGCAGAGGAGGGAATCAATGTCTCCCCTGCTTAAAGACCTTCCAGATATCATCGACCGGGTTTTCCTGCATCGTCGAGTTGCTCGTTTTGCGGTTATCCCTGCTGGCTCTCGCGACCTTAGGCGTGTGTGCTCTACTCAAAGACCACCTACGGTGAGCTGGTGGCGCGTCAGAGGTGGTCAGAGGTGTACTAATCGTAGGCAAGAACCGAAAGATCAAATCCCGGCTGAATGATCTTGTCATGAACGGAACTCCTGCGGATCTGCCCGAAGGCTGCTCGGCCACCGGTTACTCAGGGGTCGTCTTATCATCCGATACCGAGATTCGCCAGCTACGGGACGTAGCAAGACGGCTCATGCAACAACAAGTTGATCCGATGCAGGACCCGGAGTTTTTCCTGGCCTCCGTGCCTGCTGGGTGGCGGCACAGAGTTGTGGCCATACGTAGCGGGTGCGAAGTCGCCGGGATAATGTATGCAGCGGAGAGAGTAATCGTCGGCATTCCCAGTGGCATTGTTTATGCCGACGGAGGTCTGTCCTCTCCCCTCCTGGGGCATCCTCGGCATCGGCAGGTTCTCTTCCGCGTTGCAGTGGAGAGCCTGCTCACGCATCCCAGGATAGGGAGTGTGTGTCTTGCACTCCCGCAGGATAGCGATGACCTTGACGCTGTAAGGCAGCTCGCAAGCTCCACAAGGCTCGCTGTGCAGTATTCAAGCGTTGTACTTAATGATTCCACTCTCTGGAAAAACCATGCCCACTTGGCTCTGCCAAGTACCTATGAGCAGTTTCTCCAGAGATTGGGTTACACCACCCGGCATAATTTTCGATACTATCGGCGGCGTTTCGAGGCAGCGGGTCATCGTCTGGTAGAGTGTCTCTCGATGGACGAGTTGCGTTCGGCGGTCTCCCATCTTGCGCCCAAAACCAAACACTACGATAAGGCTGACCTGGTTCGTTTTGAAACAGAGCTGAACATGGTGGCGACTATTGATCGTCCACTCGCCATGGGGCTGAAGCGTCACACCGGCGAGTGGTTAAGTGTACTGGCGGGATGGTACAGGCCTCGCGGGGCGGTGTTGTGCTTCCAATGCAATGACGACCAGGAGTTCGGTCAGCATTCTCTCTCTTTAGTGCTGCGCGCCTACCTCATCGAGCATCTCATCCGGCAAAAGCTGGAGGAACTGGTTATCTGGTGGGGCAGCGGTCCGCCGCTGTCGCGCTACGTAACCTACGTTCCTGCGATGTTGATACGATTTGATGAATCAACATTATGGTGGCGTGTGACCCGCAGGGTTATCGCCAAAGCCGGACCTCGCCTGCCCAAGCGTTGGGCCGAGGCCGCGCGATGGTTCGGCTGAAACAAGACCATTCCAAGGAGCAGCTCCCGGTTGTCGTCGTTCGAGTGTAACTATTCCGCCTTCATGACGTGCACTGTCCGCGGCACACAGGATTGAAGCTCCCCAAAAGTGTACGGGGCTGGCGCAGAGGGCAGCTCTGCGGTCTCGGTTCATTCCGGCTCCACGCAACGCAGGGCTTCACCCTGCGCCCGCCAGGGCTAGTGGGCTAGCAGTTTACAGACCCAATAAGCAAGTCGGCGCTAGCGGCGGCGCTCGGCGACAATGGTAACCTGGATGTCGTGGGCCAGCCGCACGACGCGTTCCACCAGGCCGCGGCCGAAGGCCAGGGGCCATTTCTGTTGCTGAGGCCGGGCAATGAAGATCTGTGTGACTTTGTGGGAGCGAGCGAATTCGACCAAGGTCTGGGCCACATCATCACCCTGCAACACGCTGGGTTCAATTTGGAGGTTGCGGGCGAATTTCATGTGCTTTTCGACGGCCTCGCGCTGAGCCGCGTCAATGTTCTGAAGGTTGCCGTCGCGCAGGATACAGACGGCGAGACATTCCGCTTGCAGGTAATCGGCCACACGCTTGCCGCGCCTGATGAGGGCTGCGGAAGAGGGGTCTTCGGTGATCAGGATGAGGATGCATTCGGGGGAACGTGCGCGGGGAGATGCGGCCGACCCCTGGTCTTCGCCGCTCGTTGCTGCGGCCTGGGTTTCGTCCTGGACGGTTGGCGAACATCAACTTCATGCGCTGTCTGGCGGATCGCCAATTCGCGCAAAGCGACCAGAGTCGACTCCTTAAAGAAGTTCTCCATCGCCTGTTGGGCTTTTTCGGGAGTGTAGACGACGCCGCGCATCAGCCGGTTGAGCAAAGCCTGGGGAGGCAAGTCGACCATGACCACTTCGTCGGCTTGCTTCACCACCCAGTCGGGGATGGTCTCGCGCACCCGGATGCCCGTGAACTGCCACACCTGGTCGTTGAGGCTCTCCAGGTGCTGCACGTTCATGGTGGTCAGCACGTCGATCCCCGCGTCCAACAAGATGTGCACGTCTTGCCAGCGCTTGCCGTGTTCCGATCCCGGGATGTTCGTGTGGGCAAACTCGTCGATGACGCAGACCTGAGGCCGGCGCCGCAGGATGGCCGCCACATCGGTTTCTCCGAACATGGCTCCGCGATATTCGATCTTGCGCCGCGGAATGACTTCCAGGCCATCGGCTTTGGTGATCGTGTCTTTGCGTCCGTGCGGCTCAAAATAGCCCAAAACCACATCCACGCCCTCGTCCTTCAACTTATGAGCTTCGTCCAGCATCTGGTAGGTCTTTCCTACGCCGGCAGCGTAGCCCAGGAAGATTTTGAGGGTGCCTCGATGAGGGGAGTCGGACATGCGCGGAATCCTATGCTGGAAACACTCTCACGTCAATATTCTCTGCCGCTCGGATCAGGTGGTCGAGCGGCTGGCCAAAGATTCGATCCCACCAACTGTTCTTCATCCGGTTTCCCACGAAGATCTGCGTAATGCCATGGTTGCGGGCAAACTCGATGATGGCATCGGCAGGATCGTCTCCATCCAGAGCTTCGATTCGCGCGTTGACAGCCCGCGCCTCCTCCAGGTTTCGCTCCAGCAGACTTCTCTCTTCCGGCGTGGCGTCGGGCCGATTGATGTAAGTGACAAACAGATCACCGTGGAAGCGGTCGGCGTTGCGCCGGCCACTGGCGATCATCCTGGCGGCGTCGGTGTGCGGGGACACGCAGACGAGAAAGCGCTCGCAGGTTCCCCATAGCTGCTGAATCCCATGCCGCACCAGGTAAGCTTCAAGCTGGTAATCGACGACATCCGCAGCCAGCAGCAGTGCGATCTCCCGCAACTCTGAGAGCTGCTGCGGAGAGAGCGCTGGTGAGCCGGTTCCGTTGACAAACAAGGGATTGGAACCACGCTGCAGAGCGAAATCCGGAGGCGCGTCCACGATTTCGATTTCGTCGGCATTGCGTAAGAAGCTCTCCGGCACGGTCTCCGTCACGTGCTTGTGCGTAATCCTTTCCACCTGCTCGCGCCGCTCCTCGATGTGTTGGAGGTTGACCGTGGCGATCACGGAGATGCCCGCTGAAAGCAGGTGCTCGACGTCCTGCCAGCGCTTGGGGTGGGCGCTGCCCGGGGGGTTGTCGTAGGCAAGGCCGTCCACAAGGCAGACTTGAGGATGACGGCGCAGAATGGCCTCGACGTCCATCGTGGGTACGCCTCCCACGCTGCCCTGTGGGATAACCAGCATGCGTTGCAGCAGAGCATCAACTTCCGGCGAAGCCTTGGGTTGGATGGCGCCCACCACCACGTCTTCGCCCCGTTCCCGCCGCCGCCGCGCCTCATCCAGCATGCGGAACGACTTGCCCACGCCTCCCGCATATCCGAGGAAAATCTTGAGGCGACCGCGCCCGCAAATACTGCTCCTCGGCCTGAAGTTGACGCAACAACTGCTCGGGATCCGGACGACTTTTGGTTGACATGTTTCTCTCAAAAGCGGTGAGTCTACAACATTCACCATCTATTATCGGCGAGAATGACGGAAAACGGAAGTCTTCTGGTAATATGGGTTCGATGAATCCTCCGGCTGCCGAGAAACTGCAAGAGCTCTTGTCCCAGGGGCGCGCTGACCAGGCGGTGGCGCTCCTCCAGCGTCTCGATCCCGATGCCGCTGCCGACTCGATCATCCGCATCCCTTTCGAGGAGCAGCAGATCGTATTTCGCGCTTTGCCGGTGGATTACGCGGCAACCCTAGTCAGCCACTTTCCCTACTATCATTCGTATGTCCTGCTCCACTCCCGGACCATCCAGGACCTGCGGGCCATCATCGACAAGACGCAGCCCCAGGAGCGTCATCAGTTCTTCGACGAACTGCCGGAGGAAGCCTGGCAGCACCTGATGGACGAACTCTCGGGTGAGCGGGCCGCCGCAGCGCGCGGGGAAGCTATTGGTGCGGCCATTGCCCGGGCGCCGGCGGCGGTGGAACCCATCATCACGGCCTCGCAGATTCAGAAGTGCTTTGTCCAGCCGGACGGCAGAGAGATCCAGGTCATCGCTCCCATCGACCTGTCGATCGAGCCGGACTCGATCGTGGCGCTTGCTGGGCCCTTCGGGAAGCGGCAAATCCACTCTGCTTCGGATTCTCACCGGGCTCACCCCGCCCTCCGCCGGCAAAGTCCTCTGGCACGACGTGCCGCTCAGCGAGAGCAGCCCAAACCTCGCCATTGTGTTTCAAAGTTTCGCCTTGTTCCCCTGGCTTACGGTATTGGATAACGTTGAGGTTCCCCTGCTGGCGCAGGGCATGGCGCACTTCGAACGCCACCATCGCGCCCTTCGATCCCTGGATAAAGTCGGGCTGAAAGGTTTTGAGTCCGCGTACCCCAAAGAACTCTCCGGCGGAATGAAGCAGCGGGTGGGCTTTGCGCGCGCCCTGGCCGTGGAGCCTGAAATCCTCTTCATGGACGAACCGTTTTCGGCCCTCGACGTTCTGACGGCGGAGAATCTGCGCGGCGAACTGATGGAGTTGTGGCTGGGGAAGAAGATCCCTACGCGCAGCATTTTCCTGGTGACTCACAACATCGAGGAGGCAGTTCTGCTTGCCGACCGCATCATCGTCCTGGGGCGAAACCCGGCGAGAATCCGGGCTGACTTCAGAGTTCCGTTGCGCCAACCCAGGGATCACACTTCCGCAGACTTTCTTGTCTATGTGGACTACATTTACAAACTCATGACGCAGCCCCAACTGGAACCGGCGCCCCTGGCCGCGGGAGGCCTGCCGGCCAGGAAGCCTTCCCTGATGCTGCCCCATGCACGCCCAGGCGCCATTGCGGGGCTGCTCGAAATCATGAATGACCACAGCGAGAAAGAGGATCTTTACCATTTAGCGGATAAGCTCCTGATGGATTTTGCCGACTTGGTGCCCATCGTTGAGGCCACCACGCTGCTGGGCTTTGCCAAATCGGATAAGGGCGATGTTGAGATTACTCCCGAGGGAAAGGCCTTTGCCCAAGCCGATATTTCCGACCGCAAACTCCTTTTCCGTCAGGCCGCGCTTGCCAACGTCCCGCTGCTTCAGCAGATTAACCGCAGCCTCACCGGCAAGTCGGACAACTCCATGCCCCTGGAGTTCTTTCGGGATATTGTCGAGGAGCACTTGTCCGAAGAAGAGGCTAACCGGCAGATTGACACGGCGCTCGATTGGGGCCGCTACGGGGAGATTTTCTCTTACGATTCCGAAAGCGACAGGCTCACGTTGCACGGCGCAGCAGGGAACGGGAAAGCGGGGTAAAGGCTAAAGGGTGAAGGCTAAAGGTCAAACGACAAACGACAATGGAGTGCGTCGATCTTTCACCCTTTAACCTTTAACCTTGTGACACATGCTACAAACGGAAAAAGCCGCCCGCGCACTTCCGCCCTGGGGAATCATTCCTGGCAGTGTTTCATCGCTGCTAAGAGATACTCCCATCTTCGTGGCTGCACTGGCGATTTTCTATGCCGTGGTGTCCTTCAGCCGCTACGGAGTCGGGCCAGTCAACACTCAGGCGGAGATTCAACTTCATCCCGGAGCATTACCCAAGTACGCGGTGTTCTCGCTCATTCGTATCGCGATTGCTTATCTTCTCAGTTTGTTGTTCACATTTGTGTACGGGTATATCGCCGCCTACAACGCGAAAGCCGAACGGTTCATGGTTCCACTCCTGGACATTCTCCAGTCGATTCCTGTACTCAGTTTTCTCCCCACGGTAATGGTCGCGATGGTAGCTCTTTTCCCCACGCGCCAACTGGGCGTGGAACTGGGTTGTATCGTGTTGATCCTCACCGGGCAAGTGTGGAACATGACCTTCAGTTTCTACTCGTCCCTGAAGAGCATTCCGCGCGAAATGCGGGAAGCGGCCATGATCTACCGGTTGAGTTGGTGGCAGAGGTTCACCCAGATGGAGTTGCCCTACGCGGCCATCGGACTGATTTGGAACTCCATGATGTCGGTGGCGGGCGCCTGGTTCTTTCTGATGGCGTGTGAGATGTTTGTCCTGGGAAACCGCGACCTCCGCCTGCCGGGCCTTGGTTCCTATCTTCAAACCGCCGCCAATGCCGGCGACACGCGCGCCATTGTTTGGGGACTGGCCGCCATGGTGGCGGTAATTGTGCTCGTTGACCAGGTCATTTGGCGTCCCACGATTGCCTGGGCGGAGAAATTCAAATTCGAACAGGTGGAAGCGGCATTCCCGCCGCGCTCGCCGGTCCTTGATTTACTCCGCCGCTCGAAGATCCTGCATCTTGCCGCCCGCCTGTCGACCTTGCCCCTGCGCGAACGCTTGAATCTGTTCTTTGCCCGGGCACACGGATCCGTATCGCCGCATCAACTGGGACGCAGGGCAGGGAAGTGGGGACTGTGGACGCTGTTGATGGGCTGCCTCCTGGGTGTCGGCTATGCGGTGGTGAAGATGATCAGCATGCTGGCAGCGCTTTCGACCTCAGAAGTCGGAGAGATACTTCTGGGAGCCGGCGCAACCTTTCTTCGCGTCGAGGCGGCTCTCCTGCTCGCGGCGCTCTGGACCATCCCGGTGGGGCTTTACATCGGGTTGCGGCCGAGGCTTTCGGCGTTCGCCCAACCCATCGCCCAGATTGCCGCCTCCGTGCCCGCCACGGCTTTGTTTCCCATCATTCTGCTGGTGCTGATTCGGCTGGGGGGCGGATTGGGAGTCGGCTCGATTGTTCTGTTACTGCTGGGCACACAGTGGTACATCCTCTTCAATGTCATTGCGGGGGCCAGCGCTATTCCCACGGACCTGAGGGAAGTGTGCGGGGTGTTCCGTTTAGGCAACTTCCAGCGTTGGCGCACCTTGCTGCTGCCTGGGATATTCCCTTACTTGATCACCGGCTTCGTCACTGCGTCCGGCGGTGCATGGAACGCCAGTATCGTCGCGGAATACTTTCACTTTCGCAAGCAAACCTTTGCAACCACCGGGCTGGGCGCGCTGATTAGCCAGGCGACCGACAGCGGAAACTCACGCCTGCTCCTGGCGGCAACGATCTTCCTGGCGGCGATGGTCGTCACCATCAACCGCCTGGTCTGGCGCCGGCTCTACGATTTGGCTTCAACGCGCTTCAAGCTCGAGTAGCGAGAACCCTGGCTAGAGTCCCACGATGCCCTTCCAGATTCGCCCCAACCAGACTTTCCAGAAACTCCACCGATAAATCCATGCCCCGATGCAAGTCCCCAAGGTATTGGTAATGAGGTCCATGGTGCCGGAATCACGCGTCGGCAGGAGGGCCTGAAGGCATTCGATCGTGAGGCTGACTGTGAATCCGAGAAGGATGGTCGCCAGGGCGGGTCTGCGGATTCGTCCGGAAAGGGAGAAGTAGGCGTAGAAGAGGAACCCTAAAGGTATGAAACCTACAATGTTGTACAATACGACGCCTACCCAGTAGCCCCGAGACGGATCATACTCCACCCAAAAAGGGCGCAGAAAAGCTTGATCTACAACTACGTAATGGTCCGGGATATACAAGTCAGTTCCCCCGGGCACTTGGTTGTGAATCACGTTGCCTGCGTGCTCGTCAAACAAATAGAGCGCCACGGGCCGGTCAGTTCCGGAAATGTCCGGCCTCCCCTTCCTCGACCATGTCTCAAAGTCTTGACGGACCTGTGCCGGAGACAGAGCATCGTCATAAACGGCAAGTCCTCGCACTCGGCCGCTCCAGCTTTCTCCGGCTCGGGGCGGGTTGCCGATGATTAATCTGCCTGCGAAGTCCGGGCTGGAGATCTGAAAGCTGGCGCTCGGCATGACCGGTGCGCCGTTAAGATAGACCGATGTCTGACCGCCCTTTGACGCGATCGTCAGGAACGCCGGCTTCCCCTGCCAAAAGACGTTAGCTATATCCAGTCGCGAGGTGAGGGTTTGGTAGTGTTCCTCGAGAATGTCACTTCTGCAAGCTAAGATCTGTCATGGATTGAAGAAGGGAGAATTGTCGGCGCCGCTCTGGAGCATAGAAGGATAAGAGAGACCCCGAGTCCCAGGTGCGAGCCGGCTCGAACCAGATCTCTAAGCTGCAGGGGCTGTTCGGGGAATTGTCCGTAGCCCTGAATCTGCCGGAGCTGAGGATCACCCCATGACGGCCAATCTGTAAGCCGTTCCCACCGCTAAGCCATGTCACTTGATTCCTGGGAGAGTGAAACGGCCAAAGCCCTAGCACCAACATGCCTGCGAGAACCAGTATGCAAACTAAAAGGAGGAGCTTGGGTCCTTCCGTCCGCCAGTTAACTCGGCCGATCAATTCCTGAACTCCGGGGCCCGCGCTCGAGCGGCCGGAATGAGTGTCGCCTGGTTTGTTTTGTAGCATCCGATTCGTCAGTAAACGCCGAAGCCTGCGGAAAGCAGGACTACAATTCCACCATACCACGAACCGGCCATCGGGAGCAGGATGTCGATTGTGAACCCGGCCTCGGGACTGCCCCGCCAGTATCCCCATTTGGAAGCGGCATCGAGCGCCGCTCCTCTTGACAGCCTGCCGTCCGAGGCCTATACAATTCTACCTGTTGTCTAGCAAGTCGTTTGGCGAGACGACGCTTGACGTTGCAGGTTCAGCAGCAGACATTCAGTGATGCGGATGAGACCTCGTCTGAACACAAAGTTCGATTCGGGAGCTGGCACTGGGCCAGAGTCTGCCGTCCATTCTCTCTGCCCGTCGATAACTCTCTTAGTGCGGATGGGAGAGCGGAGTTCTGTCCTCCGGCGTTTGCTGCTCCAGCGGCCGATCCTGCTGCTGTATACGCTTTGGGCAGTGGCGGCGTGGGCCTCGAGTGCGACGCCTCCCTTAGCCCGGCAACGGCCCATCGCACCCACGTTTTGCGACCAGGGGTGCGCCATTGCTGACTTGGACGGCGATGGCCGCCCTGATCTGGCTGTCGCCCAGCTCGAGGGTCAGGGGCCGGGCGGTTTTCGGTACCGGATTGATCTTGATCTGACTTCTCGTGCTGGGCAAAGCTCCTTCAGCGTTTTAGCTCAGCGAGGGGGACTGCTTATCACTCCCCGCGACGTGAACGGCGACTGGGAACTGGACCTCATTATCACCAGTGCCTGGTCGTTTACCCCAATCGGAGTCTGGATCAACAACGGCCACGGCGGGTTCGTTCGAAACGATCCGGCTTTCGGCCATCGACCCTCACGCTATGCAAGTTCCAGGATCCTGCACGGCCTCTCCGGAGAGGTATTTCAGGCGACCGTTCCGGAGTCGTCCAGGAACTGGCCTGATTATTCGCACGCACCTTCCCTTTACAAAGCAATCCTGACCAAACGCCTGAATGCTCAGTTCTGCGACGTCCACCTTCCGAGTTGTTCCCCGCGCCGCGCGCAGCCGCGTGGTCCCCCCTTTTGGTTCTGGCAACCTGGTTCGTCGGCGAATGCTCCAACGGTATAAGGCTTTGTAGCACGCGGCAACTTCCTGCCGCTTCCTTTGAGGCCAATTGCAAGGCGGATCGCGACAGAAAGGCGACAGCAAGCCCGCCGCACGCGAAATGGCCTGAAGTGCTCGTGGTCGAGTCTTGTGTCGCCGTTTGCGGTTGATAGTTTCCTCACAATCAGGTGGATAATGAACTGGCGTATTCCCATAACGATTAGTTTGGCGTTCATCGCCGCGCTTGCTTGTTGCCTTCTTTTGGGCTGCAAGGGGCGGCAAGCTGACGCTGCAGCCGAGGCTCCGCCGCCGGCCGAGGTGGAGCACGAGCAGGATGGCGGCGCATTCAAAGTAGACCATCCGGAACAGTTCAAGCTGGCCACGGCCGGAGAGCGGGAGGCAGTTCCCGAACTCGAGGTGACGGGCACTGTCGGGCCGGACGTGTCGCGAAATATCCCGGTGATTTCTATTGCTTCGGGGCGTGTGGTGGAGATTAATGCCCGCCTGGGCGACACCGTCAGCAAGGGGCAAGTTCTCATGCGCATTCAGAGCGCGGACATTGCTCAGGCCTTTTCCGACTACCGCCAGGCCGTCGCCGATGAGACCTTGGCGCGTACTCAACTCGAGCGCTCGAAGCTGCTCTACGACCACGGCGCCGTGTCACTCAACGACTTTCAAGTAGCCGAGAACTCGGAAGCGAAAGCCAAAGTCACCGTCGAAACCGCGATCGAACACCTGCGGGTTTTGGGCGCTGACATCAATCATCCCTCGGCTATTATCGACATTCGCGCGCCCGCCTCCGGGGTCATCACCGACCAGCAAGTTACGAATGCGGCGGGCGTGCAAGGCTTGGCGGGACCCAACCCGTTCACCATTTCCGACCTCTCGCGTGTCTGGGTGCTTTGCGACGTTTATGAGAATGACCTTCAGTTCGTCCGCCTCGGCCAGTACGCGGACATTCATTTGACAGCTTACCCGGAGCGGCTGCTGAAAGGCAGAATCGGCAATATTGGGCCGATCCTCGATCCCAATCTGCGCACCGCGAAAGTCCGCCTGGAAGTTGAGAACCCTGGCATGTTGCGGCTCGGCATGTTCGTTACCGCGACCTTCTACGGACTGAAGAAGGAAGTCCACGCTACTGTACCCGCGAGTGCCGTCCTGCACTTGCACGACCGCGACTGGGTCTATGTCCCAGTGGAAGGCGGCCGTTTCCGGCGTCAGGAAGTCGTAGGGGGAAAAATGCTCGCCGCGGCGTCCCCTGCGGGTCTCGCGGGGAAGGTGCAAAGCCCGCCCCCGCTGGGTAACAACGAGACGCAGGAAATCACCTCGGGCCTGCGCCCCGGCCAACAGGTTGTGGCGAACGCCCTGATGCTCCAGGCGACGGTCGAGCAGTAGGTAAGGCCGATTGACTGAGAACTGACGAATGAGAACTGAGAACTAGCATGATCCGTGCGGCGGTCGATTTCGCTTTGAACAAGCGCCTGCTGGTGCTGGCGGGGGCGCTGGTGCTGTTCGGCTGGGGCATCATCTCGTTTCACCGGCTCCCCGTCGAAGCCTACCCTGACGTGGCGGACAACTATGTTGAGATCATCACCCAGTGGCCGGGCATTTCCGCGGAACAGATCGAACAGCAGGTGACGATTCCGCTTGAAAACGTGATGAACGGAATCCCGGAAATCGTGCACCTGCGATCGTTTTCCCTCTTCGGGCTCTCGGATCTCAAGCTGATCTTCAGCGATGATTCGGAGAACGCCTGGAACCGGGAAAGGGTGCTCGAGCGGCTCTCGCAAGTTACCCTGCCGCCCGGCGTGGTGCCCCAAATGGGAACTGATTGGAGCCCGGTCGGTCAAATCTATTTCTTCACCCTTTACAGCAGCAATCCTCGCTACGACGTGATGGATTTGAAGTCGCTGGAAGACTGGGTGGTGGAGAAGAATCTCAAAGCCGCGCCCGATATCGTTGACGTCGCGAGCTTTGGCGGGCCCACGCGCGAGTACCAGGTTCGCGTCGATCCCAACAAGCTCATAGCCTACGGGCTCAGCATTGGCCAGGTGGAGCAGCAACTCACCAACAACAACGTCAATGCGGGCGGCAGCTTCATCGAAGCCGGCTTGCAGCAGATCAACGTGCGGGAAGTGGGCCTGGTGAAGAGCGTGCACGATATCGAAAATACCGTCATCACGACCAAGAGCGGCACGCCGCTGCGGGTGAAGGATATCGCGGTAGTGGAGCAAGGCCCGAAGATCCGCCTCGGCCAATTCGGCAGAGCCATTCACCGCGAAGACGGGAAAATCATCGACAATGAAGACGTGGTCTCCGCCTGGGTGCCCATGCGGAAAGGGGCTGAGCCCGAACAAGCGCTGGAAGGCCTGCACAAGAAGGTCGAGGAGTTGAACAACCGTCTCTTGCCGGCGGGCGTCAAGATTGTTCCCTTCATCGACCGCAGCGATCTGGTTCACTTCACCACCCACACCGTCCTGCACAATCTCACCGAAGGGTTCATTCTGGTCACCATTATCCTGCTCCTGTTCCTGGGCAATGTTCGTGGCGCCCTTATCGTGGCGACTACTATTCCGTTTTCGCTGCTCTTTGCTTCCATTTGTCTGGACCTGCGAAGAATCCCCGCCAACTTGCTTTCCCTTGGAGCGCTGGACTTCGGCATGGTGGTGGATGGCGCCGTGGTGATGATCGAGAATATCGTTCGGCACCTCGACCTGCGTGAAGAGGTGTACAAGACAACCCAGGAGCGAATTCGCGCCGCAGCGCACGAAGTGCAGAGACCGGTGTTTTACGCCATTATCATCATCATCACCGCCTATTTGCCGATCTTTACGCTGCAAAGAGTGGAGGGCCGGCTTTTCCGCCCCATGGCCTGGACAGTGGCGTTTGCCCTGCTGGGGGCGGTGATTTTCTCGATGACCATCGCGCCCGTGTTGGCCAGCTTTGTGTTCCGCAGAGAATTCCGGGAATGGCACAACCCTGTGATCGCCTGGCTGACGCATCAATATGAACGCGCTTTGCGCCGGACTGTTCATCATCGCTGGGCGATGCTGGGAATTGCGCTTATGGCCCTGGGAGGCGCTGCTTACCTGGTGGTGAGCGGAACTATCGGATCAGAGTTTCTGCCCCACCTGGATGAAGGATCGCTCTGGGTGCGCGGCACCCTTGCGCCCAGCACCGGCCCTACAGAGAGTCTGCGGGTGGCGGATCGAGTCCGAGTGTTGCTGGCCTCCTTTCCGGAGGTTTATGAAACCACCAGCCAGGTGGGCCGCCCCGACGACGGAACGGATACCACCGGCTTCTTCAACACGGAATACTTTGTCGGTTTGAAGCCCCCAAAGCAGTGGCGTCCTGTCTTTCACGAGGACAAAGATGAATTGATCGCCGCCATGAATCGTGAGCTGGAAAAGATACCCGGCGTGATCTGGAACTTCTCTCAACCTATCGAGGACAACATGGAGGAGGCGGTCAGCGGTGTAAAAGGGGAACTGGCCACCAAGGTTTATGGCGACGATTTCAAGACTTTGGAAGGCCTCGCCGACCGGATCGTGGAGGTTATGCGCGGCGTGAAAGGGATCGAAGATCTGGGAGTTTTTCGCCTGCTGGGCCAGCCCAACTTGAACGTGACCATGGACCGCCGCCAGGCCGCACGCTATCAGATCAATGTCGCCGACGTACAAGATGCGATTCAAACCGCCGTGGGCGGCAACGCCCTCACGCAGGTGCTGGATGGAGAGGCACGCTACGATCTGGTGCTGCGCTATCTGCCCCGCTATCGTGACACGCGGGAAGCGATCGAAAACATCCGTTTGCTGTCGCCCTCAGGCGAACGGGTTTCGCTCGCCCAGCTTTGCAAGATCGACGAGAGGGACGGCGCTTCCGAGATCTACCGCGAAGGGAATCAGCGCTATATCGCCATCAAGTACAGCGTGCGTGGGCGCGACCTGGGCAGCGCGGTCGAGGAGTCGATTCAAAAGGTCAACGCGCAAGTGCAATTGCCGAGGGGCTATCACATCGATTGGGAAGGCGAATACGAAAGCCAGAAGCGGGCGGAGGCTCGGCTTTTCTTCATTGTGCCCCTGACCGCTTTCTTCATCTTCCTGATCATCTACAGCGCTTTCGGTTCCGCGAAATGGGCTTGCCTGAATATGGTGAACATGCTGGTGGCGCCGCTGGGGGGTCTGCTGGCGCTCTGGGTGACCGGGACGCACCTGAGCGTGTCTTCGGGGGTGGGCTTTCTCGCTTTATTCGGGGTTTCCGTTCAGATCGGCGTGATCATGGTGGAGTATATCAACCAACTGCGGGCGCGCGGCCGCACGATTGAGGATGCGGCCGTCGAGGGAGCCGTGCGGCGTCTCCGTCCCATCATGATCACCATGCTGGTCGCTACCCTGGGTCTGTTGCCTGCGGCTACGTCCCACGCTATCGGGTCGGATTCGCAACGCCCCTTTGCCATCGTTATTGTCGGCGGATTGATCGCCGATCTGCTGATGAGCATCTTCCTGCTGCCCACTTTCTACGTCTGGTGGGCGCGACCTACTGACCACTTGCCTAGCCCCGAAGAAGCGAAGAGCGTCTACGAGTAGAACGGTATTTCAGGTTGAAGTAGGGGTGGCTTTCCGCCGCCACGTGGCGAGGTAAACTCGCCGCTACGAGTTCAAACTGAGTCACTGCCGGACAGTAGGGTGTGCGACATAGAAGTTAGAGTTAAGCGGCCATAGCTGCCCGGCGGTCCTCCCAGTAATCCTCAAAGCGGCCATTGAGAAGTGAGCATCGAAGGGCCATGATGGCGTTGGCTCCCCGGAGGGTCCAGAACATTCCCGAGCGTTTGAGACGGGAAGCGACCACGGTTTTGCATCCGGCTTCGATGACGCCCGAGCCCACGAAGAGGTGTTGGCGGCGGAACCTGGGGTAGCGCATGCGCTCCGCATTCCTCTCGAAGTAGTCTGCCTCGGAGCGGATCTTCTCCGCGACTTCGGAGTGGCTCGATTTGATGGCGCGGAGCACGCCCACGAGCTTTTCGATTTTCCCCTTGTCCAGCAGGCGTTTCTGATGGGCCTTCATCCAGGCCTTTTGCTTCCCTTCATCATTAGGGTAGAGGCGGCGCGCCAACTCCCACAGATGCTGACGAGCGTGGTAAAGATCGACAATCTGAATCGCGCCCGGAAAGTGCAGGGCGGCCAGATTCCAAATCCATTCCGCCCCGTCGCCCATCACCACCCGGAGGAGGGCGCGGCTCCAGCCCCGTTTCCCGGCTTCCCGATAAAGGCGTCGGCCGAACTCCTCGGCGGTTTCGACGGCGCCGGTATAGGTGGTGGAATCGGGAGCGCGGATCGGGTAGCCCTCCTGATCCCACGTGGTTTGGGTGAAGACGCACCCCAACTTGACTTCCCGCGTATGCGCCGGTTGGCCCTCGATCTTGCCTTGCCGACCCACCGTCTCTTTCTTCACCACCGGCACTCCGGTCCCATCCATTTGCACGTACAGGATGGGAATCGGCTCCCCCGCGACGACGGGAAGGTCCAACGGCAGGGCTTTCGGGATTTCCCCTTGCTCGCGCTGAGCGATATCGGCGCCCAGGGCCTCGGCGGTACGCTCCACCGATTTGGCGGTCACCTCCAAGCCGGCGAGAACTTTCATCTGTTCCCGGCCCTGATCGAAGGGGGCCTCCTGGCCCACCAGCGCCTGCATGCGCCGTACCCCGGGAGAGAATTCCGTGTTCTCGATGTCCAGTTCGACATCGGCGGGAGATTGGCCGGCGTGACAGTCCGGGCACCAATAGTAGGGACGGGAGACTTCCACCGGGCCCACGGCGGTCAGCACGGGCTTGGTGCGCAACTCCCGGTAGTGAGCCTGTCGGCCGCAGCGACAAGGAAGGGTGCGCTGCTCGGCGGTGGGGGCGGGGAAACGCAGGAGTTCGGTCAGAGCGGCGGCTCCGGCCCGATGCAAGGCCGAGCGCATGGCCATCTCCACCGCCTCCAGGTCGAGCCGTCCGGCTCTGGCGCTGATCGCGGAAGACCACCTGCAGAAGGCGCTCTACTTCTTGCGCGACTTCATGATGGATCGCATCCGCTGTTTTTTTTCCGCCCGCGAGAGATTCCCTTCCTCCTCCACGGGCCGCCGTTGGCAGATGGCTTCATTCACCTCCACCAGTTGCGCGCTCAATTGCTGAAACTTCCGAAACTCCGCCACCTCGCGCTGGGCCTTGCGCAAAGCCGCCGGACTGGAAAGCGTCTCCGCCACCGTCTTGCCTTTGACCTTGCGCGTGAGGCGGAAGTGGGGCCCATGACCGGGGTCGCCGGGCTGGGCGCAATGACAGTTGGACTTACTACAGCGTCCCATTACCTCCACGATGGAGCCGGGACGCAGATCGCCTAAATGGGATATCTGACGCAGGACCTCCGAACGGTCTTTCTCCAGAGCCGGGAGTGGTTCCGACATAGTGGCCTCCTACTCTTAGTGTATCATATACACTAAGACACGGGCCACAATAAACACGAGCACGAGAATTGTCACTTCTAT
>CAVROP010000048.1:0-17671 GCA_963722675.1 uncultured Acidobacteriota bacterium | reverse complement strand
TCGTCAGCCCTCCTGGAGGACTGGGCAAATCCACCCCACTGGCCCAAGGAGCACCTTGATTTTGGTCTTCCGATCGGCGGTCGGCATGACGTTATAGAAGACGCCGAAGCCGGCGCGAATCACCTGCTGCCCGTTTCCGCTGGGTTGCCAGCCCAAGCCCACGCGCGGGGCAAAATCCGTCAGCCGGCTATAAGTGAAGCCCTTGGTGGGGATGCCGGGATCGCCGGGGAAAGATGACCGAGAGGGTGCGTTGGGGTATATGCTTAACGTCCTTCCCTGCAAGGAACGCGCTGTAGTCCCAGTGGTCCATATGCTTGAACTTCTCGTTGGTGGGCAAGTAAGGCTCCCAACGCAAGCCGATGTTCACGTTCAAACTCTTGCTCACCCGAATGTCGTCCTCGACATAGGGCCCAAAGTAGTTCTGCCTTCCCCTGTAAAAGTCTTCAGTGCCTTGCTCAAGGTCGCTTGGCAATCCCAGCATGAAATCGAGGAGAGCGTCGCCGGTAGCGTAGCCGTCAAAGGTGAGGCTGCCGTTACTCTGGTAAACGTTCGCGTAATTGAATTGATAGTGCAGCCATTCCCCGC
The DNA here is from genome assembly GCA_963722675.1 of uncultured Acidobacteriota bacterium. GTDB lineage: Bacteria > Acidobacteriota > Terriglobia > UBA7540 > UBA7540 > CAVROP01. Next base: position 17,086 of record CAVROP010000048.1, on the reverse strand, counting down.
CGAACGAGATGTGATGCCGGCCCCTCATCATGTCCAGATCTTCGGAGGCCTGCATGGAGTTGCCGTCAAGGGTGACGGTGCGCAGGTGCCGCAGCCCGCGCCAAAATAGCCGTTAATCGCGAGATCCATAAAGTTGGGCACAGCGGAATACATTTGGGAGCCTAAACTCGTTAAATTGATGAAATTGGCCGCGGGACCGCGCGTAATGGCCAGCCGCGTCCAGGCGATATGGGCGGAATTGATAGTTGTGGGGGTAATTGAATAGGTATCGCTGAGAATCGCCGATTGGGCGCGGTCCAGTACTCCACGCTGTGTTGTCAGCAGCACGTCATTGTTGAAAAATGAGGGAGATTTGTAGTTGGCAATGAAGTAGCGCCCAGACACGCTATTCTTGGCGCTCTGGTTCCAATCCACCCGCCCAATATATTGATCTTCGGTTTGCGGGGTTGGAATGGCATAGGCTAGCCTGCCGCAAGGGTCGCTGGAGGTAGGTACGTACTTGAGCAATTTAAGCGCAACGGGGTCGAACAACGCCGGGTCAACCTGGTTATTCGTAAACGGCTGGCCGGTCGCAGGATTGGTAAACGTTTGCGCAACTCCGCTGGATTCGCAAGCGGCAGAGCCCAGCGCGCTAAAGTCCCCGTTCAGCATCGCCTGCGTGGGCACGTAAGCTATGTTCTAAGCGGAAGCGGTTCGGATGCGAGTTCCCTGATAGCCGAAAAAGCCGAAGATTTTATCCTTTTTTATGGGTCCGCCAATCGTGCCGCCAAACTGGTTTCTCCGCAGCGTGTCCTGGGTGGCAGCGTCGAAATCGCGGGCGTCGAAATCGCCGTTGCGGACGAACTCGAAGGCGTCGCCATGGAACTGATTCGTACCGGATTTGGTGACCGCGTTAACGGTGGCCCCGCCTTGGAACCCGTAGCGCGCGGAAAGGCTGCTGGTCTCAACGCTGAATTCTTGGATGGCATCGGGGAAAGGGTAAGGCATATTCACCCACGAAAAGGCGTCCATCTGCTCGGCGCCATCCATCCGGTAATTCGTCCCGTCTGCCTGCCCGCCGGCCACCGAAATCGCTCCGCGCTGAAGTAGTTCTTGCTACCGGTCAAATCGCTATAATACCGGCGCGTATCGGTGGCCGCGCCGCAAGCATGACCAGCGACGTGGCGATGCGCCCGTTCAAGGGCAGGTCGAGGATGCGCGCCTGATCGACCACTTGAGAGACAGAGGTGGTGTTCGTCTGCACCATGCTGGCGTTGGCAGACACCTGCACCTCCTGGCTCACCTGCCCCAGCCGGAGCGCCACATTAATCGTGACATTATTGCTGACTTCGAGGACGATGCCCGTCTGCACGTAAGCTTGGAAACCGCCGGCCTGTACCTCGAGGTTGTAAGGTCCCACTGGAAGATTCGGGAGTACGTAGGTCCCGCTCGCGTCGGTCACCGTTGTTCGTACGAAACCGGTGTTGGTTTGCTTGGCCGTCACACTGGCGTTCGGGACTACCGCTCCGCTTGGGTCCGTGATGAGGCCTTGAATCTGCGCGTTGGCCACCGCCTGGCTCCACAGCCGCCCTGTCGATATAACCAGCCCGACTGCTAACAACAAGACCGTAATTTTGATGACTTTTCTTGTCATGCCCAGCCTCTCCGTACTCGAATTTTCGATATAAGTACCTAGCCGGACGGATACTGCATGCTCTGCCAGTTCGGCAGCAATTTCCCTTCCAAACGAAGTATTCATACTTGGCCAGTAAGTCGCTGATTATACAAGACAAAATAAGGCAGCAAGATACACTCAGAGGATTCCGTACGGAAATCCATATCTTGAATTCTGAAATCTGTAGGACGCGCCAACTCTGCTAGGAACGGTCCCTCGGGCCACCCTCATCACCCAGGAATCTGCGACTCCTTGCGAGTTGCCTTGCGGCCAGGAAAGTGTTCTCATCGATCTCAGAGTTCAGGCGAGGGACGGTCCAAGGAGGTGTTCCCGCAAGTGAGCGACTCCGACATGCGGCGTCAAGAGGGTTTGCCTTCGAAGAGGGTGCGCCTGACCTTGTTGATGGGCTTCGGCGGGCTACCGGCCTTGATGCTCGTCACCGGCCTGGAGGCTCTCGATCTCGCACGCCAACTTCAGGTGCAGGAAGAGGCCATTCGCCGGACCACCCTTGCCCACACCCAGCCCAAGGGGATTATTTCCTGACAGTGGCTAGTGGTTAGTGGCCAGAACTGTCCGGTCATTGATTTCTGATTTTACTGTAAGTTGGCATACCTTATGAGTTTATCCGCCAAACCAAGCGTTTTCGATTTGAATTTGTGGGGCATTTATGTCCATGCTTTCCCGAAGTTAGGGGAGGATTTGGACCATGAATGCCGGCAAAACTGTTTTCGCCCAGTTGATGGATTTCATTCCCGCTCACGAGTTCTCTCGCTGTGTGGATCGCTACCAAGGCAATTACAAAGTCAGCCGCTTTTCCTGTTGGGATCAATTTCTGTGCATGGCCTTTGCTCAACTCACCTACCGCGAAAGCCTGCGCGATATCGAAACCTGCTTGCGTGCCTTGGGGCCTCGACTCTATCACGCCGGCATTCGCGGTCACATTTCTCACAGCACCCTGGCCGATGCCAACGAGACGCGCGACTGGCGAATCTACGCCGACCTGGCGCAGGTGCTGATTCGTACCGCGCGCGCCCTGTATGCCCACGAAGATTTCGGAGTGGAGTTGCAGCAAGCTGTCTACGCTTTGGACTGCACCACCATCGACCTTTGCCTGGCGCTCTTTCCCTGGGCTCGCTACCGCCCCAAGAACGCCGCCGTGAAGATGCACACGCTGCTCGATCTGCATGGCAACATCCCGGCTTTCATCGACGTGAAACCCGCGAAAATCCACGAGATTCACGTGCTCGACGAACTCGCTCCTCCGAACCCGGCTCCATCTACATTGTGGACCGAGGCTACCTGGATTTCGAGCGGCTTTATCGACTGCATCAGTCGCATGCGTTCTTCATCACCCGCGCTCGCAAAGATTTTTGCTTTCGCCGCCTGGCGGCCGCCCCCGTCAACAAGCTCACCGGTTTGCGCTGCGACCAAAAGATTCGCCTCGTGAGTTTTTATACGGCCAAGTTTTATTCCGACCCGTTGCGTCGCATCGGCCTTCGCGACAGCGAAAACGAGAAGACCTTGGTCTTCTTAACCAACAACTTTCATCTGCCCGCACTCACCATCACCGAACTCTATCGATGCCGCTGGCAGGTCGAGTTGTTCTTCAAGTGGATCAAGCAGCATCTGTGCATCAAGAAGTTCTACGGCGTTTCACCCAACGCTGTGAAGACCCAGATCTGGATCGCCATCGCCGTTTACGTCCTGCTGGCCATCGTTCGCAAACGGCTGCACCTCAATCTGAGCCTCTACGCGATGACACAAATTCTGAGCGCCACCCTACTCTTGAAAATGCCCACTTTTACGGGCTTTTTCGCAGCCTCAACCCCTAATCGAGTTGTCACTTCCGGCAACCAACTCGAACTATTCGACTTATGACCGGACAGTTCTGGCGAGTGACAAGTGGCAAGCACGAAGTCACGTGACATTTGGTAGAATGGTAGGAGCGAAAGGATGAGTCCTATGACGTTCCGACGAATCACGGTAAATCCCCATCAGATGGGTGGGGTGCCCTGTTTGCGGGGGTTGAGAATCCCCGTGGCCACGGTGGTGGGAATGGTTGCGGATGGAATGAGCGACGAGGACATTCTGAAAGCCTTTCCCGACCTTACCGGCGACGACATCCGCGAGGCCCTACGCTATGCCGCCGAAGCGGTTCGTGAGCGCGAAATCCCCCTGGTGACGACGCCTTGAGGTTTCTGGTCGACAATGCTCTGTCGCCGGCGGTGGCTGAAGGTCTGCGGCAGGCCGGACACGACGCGGCTCATGTGCGTGACTACGGCATGGCGGCCGAGGCCGACGAGGCCATTTTCGAACGCGCCGCCAAGGAAGGCCGCATCCTTAATATCAGCCGATACCGATTTTGGCACGATCCTGGCCCTGCGAAAAACCCCGACGCAAGATGTTTGCAAAAAGAGCAAAGGTAGCGGCGAAAGTGCCAAGTGGGGTGACCGGGGACCTTGGCCATAAAAGGCTACCCTGAGAAGTGCAGTAAGCATGGACTTTGGGGACGAGACGGGTTGTTGGGTTGGGCTTTATGGGCTGCTGCGCTCGGGCGTGGTGGGTGGGCGTTCGGGGGCGACAGGGCCGGCGTGCATGTCTCCAAGCTCGTGGCCGGCACAAGGCCGTGGAGCGCTTAGCGTAGCGCGGCCTTTGGCCGCCATCCAGATTCAAGATTCAAAATTTCAGATTAGGGCAGCACAAGGCCGCAAAACACCTTGACCGCGCACCGCGCGCGGTTCTATTCTGGGGCGTCAGGGCATCACTACACAATGGGTTCAGAAGGGCTGATAGGAAGTGCGTCGGCGGTGTCATTCCGAGCGGAGCGAGGAATCTCGCTCTGGCCTTGCAATTGGGGCACAATCGAGCGAACCAGAGTGAGATTCCTCGCTCCGCTCTGCGGAATGACATCCCCTTACGGGATCCATCCAATTGGGACACTACTTGGTTTGAGTATTCCTTGCCATTCCCGAAGTAGTTCGAAAGGATGACTGATATGTCCAAAATGCCCGAATACGACGCTACTGCCGGTTTCCCCAAGGTCCACGTCGAGGCTTTCGAGCGCGTGGCTTGCCGGAACAAAATGGTGATTTCATCGCGCGAACTGAACCCCCTCTGCACGGACCTGGTGCTGGAGGGTTACGCGGCCAAAGGCTTCCACATCAAGGCAAAGACCTGCGACTGGGGACCGATGGCCGGGTTTGTGCCGGAGGACTACCGGTTCACGAAGGGCAAGCAGAAGCTCGAAGACCAGAAGCGCGACATTGAGAAGGCCTTCGGGCACCACGCCCAGTGCGTGCCTCTGTTCATTTCCGCAGCGCGGTTTGACAAACTCGTGGAGCGTAAACTGGTGACCGTCACGAGCAAGAAAGGGCTGGTCAGCGAAGTGACGGCCACTCCCGACGGCACGACCATTTACAAGTTCACGCTGGTGCGGCTGTCGGCCATACCTCCCGGCTGCGAGGCCACCATGTGGGCCGTTTACTATCACCCGCAGCAGTCCGAGCAGCCTTGCACCTTGCGCCATGTGGCGCCCGGAGACTTCCCCAGGTGGCCGGGCCTCAGGCCGGTGTACGGGATGACCAATCCCGAGCCCGCCGAGAAGCTGGGTGTGAGGGCCGCAGTGGCCGGCGACTATGATTTGTGGTGCGTTTTCCCGCATTCCTCCCTGGGAGGCGCAGGCGTTTCGGACCGGTTGATGCCGCTTCGGGCCACGCTGACGAAGACCAATCAGGGGGCCACGATGCAGAAGTTGCTGAAGCGGTTTCCGGACGCCGACACCGCGGGGCCGAAACTCCCGGGGAGTTTCGTAACGCAACAGGCCGCGCGGGCCGGACTCATCTTTGGCGACCGCCAGGAACTCATCAATTCCGCCAACGCCAAAGAGGACCAGCACCTTGGCAATATTTCGCACACCATCATGAAGATTCGACTCGAGTTGAACAACGAATGCCAAAGCAAGGCCGGCAACGTCGTTCAACACAGCGATTACGGAGGCAATCCCTTCGGGACCATTGATTACCCGCTCATCTTCTTTGTGCCCGACCCTGGGCAGGCGTTTAAGCGCGCTGAGGTGCACGTTGCTGAAGACATGGCGGAGCTGAAAGGCATCCTGCGAAACCTCCAGAAGAAGGATTACATCCTCCAGTTGAACCCTGCGTGGTCTGTACCGTTGTACTGAGGCCGGGCAGGAGAAAGCAGCAGTTTTCAGCTTTTGGCCACGGGGCGGATGGTGGGCGCACCTACGGCGGCTTTCAAGTCCGGTAGGTTTTCGATCGTCTCGACTACTTTCTGGGCCACTTGATTGTCGATCTCTGACTCGCGGTGCAAAACCACGGGGTATCGAACCACGAGGTCCAAGCGGTTTTCACCCAATTGCAGGCGGGCGTGCGGACTGGGGGCGGACACCGGAACGGCAAACAAACCTTCCAGGGTCTGGTGCTGTTGCTCGAGGCTATCGCGGTACTGGGAGTAAACGGAGTTGACGGCGTCCAGCAGTTTGCCCTCGGCCAGAGCGTAGTCGGCGCCCCGCTCCAACTTCACGACCACCTCGTGCCAGGTGTAGGCGGTTCCGGGAATCTGCTTGAAGAAAGGCGCGCCCTGGAAGAGTACCGAGTTAGAAACCACCACCACTCGTCCCGTGGGGTGCAGGTCGGACCCCGCCCCGCCTAATTCCATCAAGGAAAGCCGGACCAAACCGACATCGATGACATCTCCCGTGACTCCGGAAACCGTAATGCGATCGCCGACCCTTACGCCATGCCTCCCGATCAAAAAGAAATAGGCGGCAACCGAAACGATGACGGTTTGCAGGGCCAGCGCAATTCCGGCGGTGATGAAACCGGCGAAAGTCGCCAGCGAGGCGAATTCGCTGACGAATCCCAGGGCGAGGACAATGGTCATGAGAAGGACCGTGACGATACGGCGCAGAAGCAGAAGCTGATGCCGCTTCCGGGCATCACGGACGTATCGAAAGATCGCCTTTTGCCAGACTTCCGAAAGCACCAGAACGATGACGATCCCGCCCAGCAGAAACCCCAGACGGATGGCGACCGTTTCGAGGATATGAAGATAGCCGTAGTGAATCGAAGATTCCCACTGGCGTAAGCTGGCCTGGCTCTCGTCGAGCACGATGAGCTCTTGAGTCAGAGGAACCGCGGCGTCCGCGATTTGCTTGAATTGCGTGGTGAGCAAAGTCATTTTTCGCCGCTTTGCTTCCACGCCGGCCGGATCTTGCGGGGGAGGCTGATTGGCCAGGGCGCGCCCTTGCTGGACCGTATCGCGGAGCCCGGCCCGCAGGGGCGTTTGAACCTGGCGGGCCATCGCCGCCACTCGCGTCGCGCCGCCGACCAATTGGTTGAGGTCACGCAGCCCTGCGACCCGGGTGAACAGAAGCGACGTTTGGCTGATCAGTCCTGTGCCTTCTGTGCTGGCCGGCGGGGCGCCGGCACCGGTGGTTGAGGCAGCTTTCGGCGGGGTCTTAGCAAATACGCCGGGGACCGAGTTTTTCAAATCGTCGATCTCCTTTGCTAATCCGCCGGAGGCGGCTCCGTTGCCGCTCATGAAGGTGGTCAGCTTCTGTAGCGCTTCCTGAAGAGCTTTGTTGAAATTGAGTTGTTCCTGCAGGCTTTCCCGCTGGGAAGTTAAGTCCCGCAGTTTCTTGCCGGAGGCCTTTTCGATCTGCCGGTTCAGGGCCTCGATCTGGGCCTGGGTTTGGCTGATTAAATTGGCGGTGTTGGCGGCGGCTTTGGAAATGTTTTGTTGTTCAGTCGAAGTCTGAGAGGAGGCGGCAGCGCCCCCACCCCCTTTTTCCGTGGCCAGCAATGCGGCCTCTGCTTCCGCAGACTGGAAGGCGAGTTGCAATGCCTGCTTGGCGAGGGTGCGGGCGTTTTCGAGGTAAAATGCATCGCTCGGCTGGCCCGCGGATTCGTTGGAGCTCGATAATTGCTTGTACCAAGTAATTGCGGCATTAAGATGCCGGATGATGGCAGCGTCCTCGGGGCGCTCGTCCTGTGCGGAGGTTGCCCTTGGAACCATCGGGAGTTGCAAGAGAATTGCCGCAGCCAGCGCCGCTCCAAAATAACTTGCCGGGACCCTGAGCCCTCGCATCACCTGATTCCCCTTTCCGACTCTCTTTGTTACCATGATTAGAAGACAGCCGCAAGTACGGTAGGGGCAGTGCGGTACGCTGTACAACCGGCGCTTCGCCCCCGGTCGGCAGGCCGGCCGCCTGGGTCGCGCCGCATGGAGGAAGCATGCCGCTCAAGATTGAATCGGTTGACCTGGACGGGGTTGTGGTGCTGGTCCCGGAAGTGTATCAGGACGAGCGCGGCTATTTTCTGGAGGTTTTCCGCGCGGACCAGTTGGGTGAGGTCGGCCTGCCCGCAACTTTCGTGCAGGAGAACCAGTCTTATTCGCGAAAGGGTGTTCTGCGTGGGCTTCACTTTCAGTGGAATCCGCCGATGGGAAAGCTGATGCGGGTGACGCGCGGAAAAGCCTTTGTGGTGGCCGTTGACCTGCGGCTCGGATCACCCACCTTAGGGAAGTGGTTTGGAACCGAAGCCTCAGCAGAGAATCGAAGAACGGTTTGGGCGCCGGCCAGCTTTGCGCGCGGGTTTCTGGCCCTTTCGGAGGGCGTGGAAGTGCAGTACCTGTGCACAGGGGTCTATAACTCGGAGGGCGAATCCGGAATTCGATGGGACGACCCGGACATAGGAATCGAGTGGCCGGAGCGACCGTCGCTGATTTCAAAAAAGGATCGCCAGGCCCAGACGCTTAAGGAATGGATCCAGTCGCCCCAGGCAACGTGTTTTAGGTATGCCCGGCAGGCGGTTGGATTTTGAATAGGTTGCAGAAAGGGTGTGGGGAAGGAGGCTGAGAGCTGGCGGGCTGATTAGCTATAGACACAATATACGGTAAGTGATCTTCGATGTAGAGTATTGTATAGCTATGCTATGCGGAATGAGTATTTTAGGGAAAAATTACTTGACAGTGTCCGCCAAATCATGTTCTATCTATATCGTGAGATGAGACGGACAGATCATCCGAGCTGATGACGCGCAGCCTCCCCGTCCAATGGGGCGAGTCGCGTCGCATGAGCACAATTGGGCCGCGAAGGAGCCTGCCTCAGCCTGCAAGTGGGCGGAAGAGGCCTTTTGAGTGGGTTGATTTGCTGACGAAAGGGGGCTGAGCACCTTTCTGAACGTCCGCAGCCAACAACCCCCATTCTGAGTGCTCTGAGTAACAGCGGCTTGGCAGCTCGAGCAAAAACAACTTCTCCTTTTGACCCGCACCACGAGGTGGTCATCGGGAGGGACTGTATCTGAAATGATCACAGTAGTGTTCCTCTTCTTGATCCTGGTAACCCTGTGGGTAGGTTTTTACCAACTATTCAAACAGCAGGGCCGGATACTAATCCGTTTGGACGAACTTGAGTCGCGGTTATCCAGCGGTCATCACGGGGTGGAACACTCTGCTGAACACGCTGAGGCGCCCGGCTTGCCTATTCAAAGTGAATTCCCGGGCTTCAGTCTTCCAGACCTTAAAGGCAATGCCGTGTCGCTCGAAGACCTTCGCGGCCGGCGGGTTTTGCTGGTGAACTGGAACTTCGAGTGCGGATTCTGCGATTCGATCGCCCCGCAATTGGCTTCTCTCGAGGGCAGTTTTCAGCAACGCAACGTTCAGTTGCTGCTCCTGGCCCATGGCGAGTCTGCCCCGAACCAGGAGGGCGCGACCGAGCACGGCCTGAAATGCCCAATTCTGCTCGTGAACGGGCGGGAGGAGGGCGGGGCTTTTGAGACCGAGGGCACACCGGTCGCATACCTCGTGGACGAGGAGGGGCGGGTGGCGGCACCGGTGGCCCGGGGAGTGGACCACGTTCTGGCACTGGCTCTGGAACTCGCCGGCCCGCAGCCCCCGGCACTTGGGACGGAGAAGGTCGCAGCAGCGCGCAACGGGGACGCGGACGCACCCCACTCCGCCGATACGCCCCAGCCGCACCGGCTGAAGCTGCCGCGGTTTCTACTCAAATACGAGATCGGGCTGGGGGACCTCATTAAGCGCATGACGTCCGCTCTGGGAATCAAACCTTGCGTTGGGTGCGAACGTCGCGCTGCGACGCTTAACCGCTGGCTAGTTCTTTCCGGTGTCGGGGGAAAGGGCCTTCCCGCAGGAACTTCCGCGCCGGATTTTCAGTTGCCCGACCTCCAGGGCCACATGGTTTCGCTCCAGGAGTACAGGGGCCGGCGGGTGCTCCTGTTCTTCAGCGATCCTCAGTGCGGACCTTGTGACGAGCTGGCCCCGCACCTGGTGCGCGCCTATGGTGAAAGAGCCCATGACGGGGTGAGCATCGTGGTGGTGGGACGGGGAAGTGCGGAAGAGAATCGCCGCAAGGCGCAGCAGCACGGCATGGAGTTTCCGGTGCTGCTTCAGGACAGGAAGTGGAGAGTGTCAAAGGCGTACGACATTCTCGCCACGCCTGCCGCTTTCTTGATCGGGGAAAACGGCCTGATTGCCAGGAATCCGGCGGTTGGGAAAGATGCTATACTGGCGCTCGTCCGTAACGGCCGCGCGTAGTCAGAAGGGGGAAGAAATGGGCGCATTGATAGACGACATTTCCAGGGTCATTGCCAGTTCCGTCTCCAGAAGGCAGGCGTTCAAGATGGTAACGGGATCCGTGGGAGGCGCCGTCTTAGCCTCTTTGGGCTTGGGCAGGGCTGCCCGTGCCCAGGAAGCGCAGGTTAACCCGTGTCGAGACCAAGGAGTCTTCTGCCACGGGCGCTGTTATCCCCGGGGCTCTACGTGCTGCGGCGACAGGATGGTGTGCTTCCCTAACCAAACCTGCTGCTCGAATACTCACTGCTGCGATAATTCACGGAGTTGCTGCGGTGACTCGTGCTGCCCTAAAACTCGGATCTGCTGCGGCGGGATATGTTGTTCTGTACGAACCCCCTGTTGTGGGGGGACCCAGTGCTGCCCCTCGCCCCGGAGTTGTTGCAACGGCAAATGTTGTGCGCCTTTTTCGGCATGCTGCGGCGGCACAACCTGTTGCCCGCCAGGCTCTTATTGCTGCGGCACTCAGTGCCAACGGACGCGACCGTCGCCCAGCAGTGGTTGTATACCAGTAGGACGTCCTTTAGGACCTCCTTTTTAGGTGGTGGCTGCTGAGCTTCCGCCGCATTCGGAAATGAGCACGTAGAAGGGCCGCGGGGGCAAATGATTCAGTCGCAGTTGGGGGGGGTTCCCCGAAGCGAAATCTCACTGCACCTGCGAGTGCGAGCGGCGGTGTTCCTGCTTCTGGTCGCCGTCGCCAGCGTGTGGTTGGCGGTCGAGTCCCTGCTGGCGGGAATGGCCTCCTCTTTCGCCACGCCTTCCATAGGTCGCTGGCTGCTGGCATGGGATGCCAACGACCCTCGCCTTGAGGATCAAGTCGGACAGGTTTCTAAAGACACCGATCGGCGCGAAGGTCTGCGCCACCTGGAGCGCGCTACGCACTTAAGTCCTGCCAGCCGGCTCTACTGGTCGGACCTCGAGTTAGCCTGCGAAACCGCAGGCGATGCGCAGTGCACGGACCAAGCCCGCGAACGCCTGCTGCAGCTATGTCCCATGGCGCCGGGTTACTATTGGCTGGAGGCTGATTCTTGTTTGCGGACGAATCGGCTGGACCCGGCTTTCGCGCAATACCGGCGCCTGCTGGAACTCGATCCCTCCTACGCCGCGTCGGTTTGGTCCAGTCTTCAGGACTTGCACCAGCCGGAGCGTGTTTACGAACGAGTGCTGGCGGATAATCCCCGTGCCGAGCTCAGGGTAGGATATGTCGATTTCCTGAGCGATCAGGGTGACCACGAAACCGCCTTTCGGATTTGGCGCCGGCTGGCGGCAGGCTCTCTTTCCTTTCCTTACCGTTCTGCGGCGCCTTACCTCGATCGTCTGATTGCTCTGGGCAGAATCAACGAGGCCGTGAATGTCTGGCAGGATCTCGAGCGGCTGGGAATCGTCGCGCCGGGCTCAAAAAAAGGCAACCTGATGTTCAACGGCGAGTTTGAAAAACCTCCGTTGAACTCCGGCTTTGACTGGAGAACCGGCAGCACAACGTATCTGGCCGTCGATTTTTCCGCTCCCCTGGCTTACCACGGAAAACACAGCCTCCGGATAGACTTCACGGTCAGCCGCAACGATCCATACGAACCCGTCTATCAAATCGTGCCGGTCCTCCCGCGCCAAACCTACAGGCTGGAGGCCTATGTCCGCACGCAGGAGATCACTTCCGACACGGGCCCCAGTTTGCTCGTCCGTGATATCACTTCGGGAGGATTTCCCGACGCGGTCAGCGAGACCGCCGTGGGGACGACGCCCTGGCACCTCGTGCGGGTGTCTTTTACCACCGGACCGCATACCCAGGCGGTGAAGGTTTCATTTTGGCGGCCACGCAGCAGGGTGTTCCCGACGGAGATTGTAGGGACCGCCTGGTTGGACGCAGTATCTCTTCGCCCCGAAGACAGCCCGAGATAGGATCAATCAGGCTCATCTGCGAAAAGAACTGAGGAACCTATGCCCACGCCAAAGCGCAAGCGTTATGGACAGCTCATCGGATTAAAGCCTGAGGCCTACGAGAAGTACGTCGAATATCATTCGAAAGTGTGGCCGGGAGTGTTAAAGACCATCTACGACTGCAACATTCGCAATTACTCAATTTTCTACAAGGACAACACTCTCTTCGCCTATTTTGAATATGTGGGTGAAGATTTCGAAGCTGACATGGCCAAGATGGCTGCGGACCCCACGACTCAAGAATGGTGGTCCATCATGAAGCCCCTGCAGCAACCCGTCCCGACGCGGGCCGAAGGCGAATGGTGGGCGGACATGAAAGAAGTGTTCCACGTGGATTGAGAGGCGTGGCAAGAAGGGGATTCAGCCCCCTGTCGCGTGAAGCTGCTCTCGTTCGAACCCGAATTCCGAAGTTCCGAGGCTCGATGGGAAGAAACCCCTCACCCGGTTCGCCAAGCTCGCCACCCTCTCCCCAAGGGAGAGGGCTGTCGACAACGATTGTTGGCCCTCTCCCTTGGGGCTGATCATTACCCATATCTTCGGCTGGACACCGGGGGTGAGTGCGCAGTATGAGCGAGGAGTTTCCACATTGCGGTGAGTGGCTCGAGATATTGCAATCCGAGCCAGAGCGTTTGGGTGCCGGGTTCGCCGTCGCTCTTGCGTCCCAGGAAGCCGCCCAGCGTCGCCACCATGCGCATCGCTTCCCGCAAGTTTGGAGGTTGCTCGGGTGGCCTCGGATCCTGGTTGATGTAGGCGGCCAGCGCTTTCCATTCGGCTTCCTCGAAGTAGGCGGAGCAAGGAACATCAGGGACTTCCCGGCCCAGCTTGGTCAGATGAAAAATGCGCCACGCCACCACCAGATCAATTGCCAAGCAGGCTTCAATGCGCTCGGCCGTGCCGAGTTGCCGCTGCTCGATGCGGCAGCCACTTTTCAGCGTGCGATGATAAACTTCAATCCCCCAGCGCAAGGTGTACCAACGCAGCTTTTCGCAAGCGGCTGCAAAACTGTCCACCGGGCAGGTGGTCAGCAGCATCCAGAGCAACGGTTCTTTGATTCCCCGGGGCGCTTCCACTTCCTCTGCCAGCACCGCCCAAAGCGTCAGCTCGCCCAGCTTTTCTTTGCCATGGGGCGGTCGCAAGGTGACCTGCGCAAAGCGCACTTCGAGCCGCGCCACCCGTGCCGCTTGGGCACCCCGCCGCGGTATCCGGACTTCCTGAATGCCCGCCAGCGCGTGCTGCGCCATCCCCGGCCACAAATGTTCTTGGCCGTCCTCGCCCAGCCGGTCGCGTTCGGCTCGCACCAACAGCCAGGGACCGTTCTCCTCTGCGAGAGCCCCATGGAACAGTTCGTAAATATCGGCTTCCCGATCCCCCACACTGACCAGCCGCGTGCAGCGCGTGCGCCGCTGCACCTCCGCCACCTGCCGCAGACTCTTCAGCCATTTATTGCTTTCTTTCTCTTCAATCGGCAGAGTCTTGCGTCGAGACCGTTTGCCAAACTGCGCCCGGTCCCGCGCCCAGCACTGCACATCCAGCAACCCCAAGGGTGTGCCCGCCGCATTGAAAGCCAGCGTCGAGTGCAGCACCAATCCCACCGTACCTTCCTTATTCGAGCCAATGGGGCCCAGGTCGTCGGTCGCCGGATGGGCGCTGTAGTTCAGGAACGTCGTGTCCTGCACGGCAAACACCAACCGCTCAGCCGCCACGCGCTGCCGGGTCGCTTCATAATGGGGTTGCAACAAAGCGTCCATGCCGGTGTCCGGATGCTCAAAGAAACGATAGGCGGCTTTGGTTCGGGCGCGAGTCTGACAGGCCTGCGGCAGGTTGGCCTGAGGCCGCGCGTAAAAATCGCGCGCCAGGACCAACAACCGTTCGCGCCGCCGCTCATCTCCCAATCGCGCTCCGCCGAACTCTTCCTCCGCCCAGTCGGCCGGAGGAGGGGGCGGAGCGGGTGGGTGTCCGCCCAAGCGCTGGCGGGCCTGCGAGTGCAAAGCATACAGGAAAATCCGCTTCACCGCTCGGCCGCCGGTGTGCTCGCGGTCCTGACGCCCTCGCCCCGTCGTCTGGCCCACCTCCAGCCAGTTGGCCGCCCGATAGCAGGTGCCCCTAAAACGCTCCGCGTCCACAAAGGTTTCCACCAGCAGGGGCCTATAGCCGTAGCGCTCTTGCCAGTCCTTGGCGACTTGCTGCAGTGCCAAGCCGAGCACCTGCGAAGCCAAGTTGGGCACGCGCCAGTGGGGCAGAATCAGAAAACGGCTGTTGGCAATCACCTCCTGCAGATGTTCACGGCGCACTGGGTCACTCCAGCCGATCCACTCATCCCGCGCCGCCAGTTGCCAGGCTGCGGCACTGAAGGCCAGCCCACCCAACCAATCGCCCTGGCCGCTGCGCACGCCATAGCGCATCTGCGCCCCACAGAGAGGTCCGGCTCCCAAGTAATGATAGCGCTCCATCATCTGGTTCCAGAGCCGCGAGGCCGAACAATCCGCCTGCTCAATGCGCAGCAAGCGCACCGGCTGCAAGGCCTGGAGCGAGGCTTCGGTGGGCAAGACCTGCTGCGGCGCGGGCTGGGCCGCAACTCGCCGGGGTGGAGAAACCACGGCCGGGGCAACCGCGGGCAGATCAAGGGCCCCACGACGCTGCAGCTTCCCCAGCGCCACGCGGCAACTGACCTGCTTGAGTTCACCCGAGGCAGTGCGCCAGTTCAACCATTCGCAAACCCGCCGCGACAGGGTCCGACGCGAGATGCCAGGTTCGTCGTCGACGGTCTGCTGAATGCGCTGCACAAGCTGCGGACCGAATTCTTGCCCGCAAACCTTCATGCGGGCAGCTTAGAGCATGAGGACCCCCGGTGTCCAGCAAAAAGTGTGGGACATGATCAGCCCTTGGGGAGAGGGTGGCCCGCTGCCGGCGCTTTGACCAGCCGGAGCGGGCCGGGTGAGGGGTTGCTCCCGAAGAATCCTCCATACCCAGCCTCGCGGCGCCGACGATATTCACGTGCCGAGCGCCGACCGAGTCGTATCCATTCTCAATTAGTGCATATGCCGACAAGGAAGCTATTGACTCCGGCCCAAGGTCCCGTGGAAGAGGTTGCTACGCGCGCGGGCAAAACTGCGGGGATTCTACGGCCCCAAGGAGCGGGGCCTCAGAATGACAGAAGCGGCGAGGGGCTGCTCGATTTCCGTCACGTCTCAGTGATGCTGAGCGGCAAACGAGTGCTCGACGACGTTACACTCACCATCGGGGCAGGGGAACACGTCGCGATCCTGGGGCCGAACGGATGCGGCAAGTCCACGCTGATCAAGACCATCACGCGGGAGTGTTACCCGCTGGCTGAGCCCGGATCATCCTTGACAATCCTGGGGCGCGAGACGTGGAACGTCTTCGAGTTGCGCCGGTTGTTGGGGATTGTCTCGGGCGAATTGCTCGAGCGCTCGACTCGGGAGATCACAGGCCGGGAGATGGTGCTCTCCGGATTCTTCAGCAGCATCGGGGTTCAGCCTTATCATCAAGTCAGCAGGGCAATGACTCGAAAGACCAACCAGGTGCTCGAACTTCTGGGGGCCGGGCACTTGGCGGATCGCGAGATGAACGGGATTTCGCCGGGTGAGGCGCACCGATTGCTCATCGGCCGCGCCCTGGTGCACGATCCCATGGCCCTGCTCCTGGATGAGCCGAGCAACAGTCTGGATTTTCGCGCTGCCCTGGGACTCCGGGATATTTTGCGGAAACTGGCCCGGGCCGGAACCGGCATCCTGATGGTGACACATCACCTTCCCGACATTCTTCCCGAAATCGACCGTGTCATCCTGCTACGCGAAGGCCGCGTCTATGCCGATGGCCCCAAACGCGCGCTTTTGACCACCCGGCGACTCTCCAAATTATTTGGCCTTCCCGTGCAGGTTGCGCAACGCGACGGCTACTATCACCTCTGGTGATCCGCCTTCTGCCGCAACCATTCTATTTGCAGCGCTGACCTTCGTCTTGCCCCGGCATTCGACTCGTAAGCTCAAATCAGGGCACGACCAGGACTTTGGTAGTGGGGTCTTTTGGCCTGACGATCTTATGTTGATCCGCTCAATGCTTCATGATAGGCTTCCGCTTTCGGAGGGTCAGAAAAATGAAAAGCGAACCTGAGGAAAATTTTAATTCACCTTCTCCGCTGGAATGCCCAAGTTTTTCGGTGGTGTCGCTGTTGGATTCATGCCCATCACCTGGAGCAGTGCTAGAGTATTCTTCGCCGACCCTCGCCAGTGAAACCGACAGTTCTCAAAAACAGTTTCGGCCCACTCGAAATCCCCGCCGGAGTAGTAAAGGTCGCAGTCGGTGAGTTTGCATTTCAAAAACACAGCATCTTCAAGGATAAAGCTCTTGCCCTGGAGAATCTGGCCCCTGAAGGTTTCCACTATTTTGCCCCCTTATTTTTCCTCGTCTTTGGATTTACCTTCGACGCGTCCACTGTAATGTTACTCTCCTTATCGAACTTCTGAAGGCCCATTTCCACTATTGGGACGAGCGCGGTTGGTTTTACCTCAGTCTCGGTCGGACCCATATTTGCGGCACCGAGGCCGAACTTCACAAATACCCCCCAAATTCCTTCGTGAATCCCCTGCCGTTTGACCATAAGTTCTGCGATTTCTGGAACGAAAATACGATCTGCGAGGCTTCAGCCATACAGTTATCTCCTCAAGTTTTCTGCTGTGGATTGCTCACGCTCTGGGACAGTACTAGCGGTGTGTAAAAGGGGTCCCGGCACGACCTCTGCACTAATGGAAGCAGGGGTGATGGCGTCCCTACGATCTCTTCCACCACGCGTACGTCGCTTCGGTGAAGGCGGTAAACGTTGCCACAAGGCGCTGCTCAAATTGTCTTGCGAGCGCATCGTAG
>CAVROP010000047.1:0-63295 GCA_963722675.1 uncultured Acidobacteriota bacterium | reverse complement strand
GTTAGAAGAAGGCGAAGAGGCGGCTCCGGGTCGACCGGAGCTGCCTACTTTGCCCGAGCAGTTTTTTTGTGCTCTTAGGTTCTTGGCAAGTTAAGTCTACATGCTCCAGGGTTACCTCAACAAACGCAAAGTTGGTCGCTTCCTCGGCCGAATCGGCTTGATCGCCCTCCCGCAGTTTGCTCCCGGCAAATACACGAGTCTTGGCTGCTTCGTCGGGCGAGCAGGCGCTGCGAGCTCGAGTTGACCAGCTATATGGCGCTCTTCGGCAAGGCGACTGCAAGAAAGTGGAGAAGTACCTCACTAAGGACTCGAAGCGTATTTTCCGCACTGAGCCTAAGAAGACTTAACGGAATACCAAGTCGACTCTGTGAAGATCGAAGCAAATGGACACAGCGCCGAAGTGGTTGTTCGCCTGCCAGGTCCGCCTCGATGATCGCCGGTCCGCCAATTTTCCTTCCCCAAACAACGCGCTGGCAGTTGGTTGGCGGAAAGTGGTATATGGAGCTCCCTGACCCTCGGCCTCTTTTCCCGAAGAGGTTGTTTGCGCTCTTAAGTTCGTGCCAAGTTAAGTCTACATGCTCCAGGGTCACCTCAACAGACGCAACATTGGTCGCTTCCTCAGCCGAGCTGGCTTGATCGCCCTCCTTAGTTTGCTTCCGGCAAATACGCGAGTCTTGGCTGATTCGCCGAGCGAGCAGGCGCTGAGGGCTCGAGTCGACAAGCTTTACAGTGCGCTTCGGCAGAGCGATTGGAAGAAAGCGGAGAAGTACCTCACTAAGGACTCGAGGCGCATTTTCCGCTCTCAGCCCAAGAAAACTATAACCGAATACCAAGTCGACTCTGTGAAGGTCGAAGCAGATGGGCGGAGCGCCCAAGTGGTTGTCCGCCTGCCAGGCCCGCCTACGATGATCGCCGGCCCACCAATTTTTCTTCCCCAAACAACGCGCTGGCAGTTGGTTGGTGGAAAGTGGTATCTGGAGCTCCCTGACCCTCGTCTTGCCGGGAGATTACCCGGCCCAGGCGATCAACAGCAAGCTTCCGGCCCCCACTTTACCATCAACTCCTCGGACCTTAAGTTCGACTCCAATTATGCCAGCGTCGGGTTTGTTCATAAGGGTGAGGTCAAGGTGGCGCGATTTCCATTTACTAACGTCAGCCAGCGGACAGTAACGGTGGCCGGCGTGCAGTCGAGTTGCCCCTGCCTGCGGCTGACGAGCCAGCAGAAAGAGTTCAAGCCCGGCGAAACCGGGGCTATTGAGTTGACACTCGACCCCTCTACCTTCAGCTTCAAGAGTAAGCTCGCCTTGACCCTAACGGTTTCAGTCCAGACCGAGCCTGAGCACGCCCTGACCCAACTGACAGTAGCTGCCGCCCTCACTCCCGGTTCTGAGCAGCCGCAGCACCCGTAGCGGCCTACGTGTTCGATTCCGGATCATGAGGGTTCTTCCACGAGGGGGGAAACTTGAAGAATATACTGTTGAGCTTGCTGCCATTTCTCGTTTTGCAGGTCGCACTCTGTGGCCGGCCGAGAATTGGACTGTGCACCCCCCAAACCAGCGCCCCCGAAGCCTCTCAACCCCTACCCAATGACCGGGTGGTGCTCTCGGTCGGCGACCAGAAGGTGACCGCCGGCGAGGTTGAGCAGATCACCCAGGCGCTGCCCCCCGACTATCGCGCCTTTTATAGCGGCCAAGGAAGGCGGCGGCTGGCTTTCTATATTCTTCGTATGAAGCTCCTTTCATCAGAGGCGATCAAGGCGAAACTCGATCAGCAACCCGAGGTGGCTCGCGCCATTGCGGTGGCGCGTGAGAGCATCCTGGCCGACGCCGAGCAAAAACACATCGCCCAAGACATAAAGGTAAGCGATCAAGAACTGCGCGACGTCTACGAGAAGAACAAAGCCCAATTCGAAGAGGACCGCGTTGCCCACATTCTGATCCGAACGCGAAGTGCGCCGATCAAATCCGGTGACCCGTCCCAGCCGGGCTTGCCAGACGCGGAGGCGCGCAAGAAGCTCGAAGACATTCGCAAGCAAATTTTGGCTGGCGCTGATTTTGCCCAGATGGCGAAGCAGTATTCCGAGGACAGCGCTACTGCCGCTGCCGGCGGCGATCTGGGTATCCTTGAACGCAACAAGATTGTTCCCCCTATCATTGAAGCAGCGCACGCTCTTTCACCCGGCCAGGTGAGTGACCTTATAGCGACCCCTTCCGGATTTGAGATCATCAAGGTCGAGCAAAAGCGCGTGATACCGTTCGAGGAAGCCAAGCCCGGCCTGGAATCGCAATTTCGCCAGTCGAAAGCCAACGAAGCCGTTCAACATCTCTTGGAAGCGTCCGGCGCATTCATCGACCAGGATTTCTTTTCTGGTTCGCCAAATCAGAACACCGCCGCTCCCCCACCTACCCGTTAGTTTGGCTTCTCAACCTGCGCAGAAATGACAGGCGAGCCCCCTTCAGACGAAGGGGCGTGCGCAGCCTGGACCCCACAGCTATGCAGTCCGCAAATGCCCTCAAATCTGCGCTGGAACGTCAAGTTTTTCGTTTCGGGCAAGAAGCGTGAGATAATAACCGTGGCTTTTCCTTCGATTAAGGGGAACAGGGTGCGCAAGACCAACTCCAACCATCGGAGCAGGGTTTGGCAGAACGGGCCCGAGCAGAGACTCGAGGCCAGCACGACAAACTCAAGAGAGGAAACCCTATGCGAACATTGCGTCAAATGCTTACGGTCTTTGTTTTGTCCCTTGCGGTTCTATTGCTGGGAGCTACGCCTCTCCTGGCCAAATGTGCACATCTGAAACTGAAGGTAACCCCTCAGGAAGCGTACGTTTTTGTGGATGGTATTCCGGTCGGGCCAGGAAGCGGGGTCATCTGGGCCGACCCAGGCGAGCATACGCTGGCTGTTTACAACTATGGATACAAGCCCTATAGCGCCAAATTCACGGCAGAGAGCGGAAAAACCACAACCCTGTCGGTGACGCTGGAGCAGATTCCCGGGACAACCCCCGGCCCTTGGGGACGGATCGAGCTGAAGGGCGGAGCAGGCGGCGCCGTGCTCTTGAACGGAACTACGCCGGACTATTTGGTGGGCGATGTGGGTGAGACCAAGGGCGGGAAGCGGCGCCTGCTGGTGCCTCCGGGCGACTATCAACTCACGGTCCTGGGCTGCTGCTCAGGGACGCTCTATTCCGGGCCGATCACGGTCGGGGAAGGCCAGGCGACGATTATTCCACTGGCCAATCCGGGAGGGAAGACCAACGGCGACTTCGCGGCGGGGAAAACGCTGGGCGCTCTGCCCCGCTTCCAGGCAGCGGGTGCGGCCGTGACCATTGCGGTGGCCAAGCCGACGGCGCAGATGTCGGCCGCTTCCTCGACGGTTGACTGCGGGGCCTCGACGCAAATCAATTGGTCCACGACGGACGCTCCCAAGGTCGAAATCAGCGGGATTGGAGCGGTGGCCGCCTCCGGTCAACAATCGGTGCAACCCAACCAGACGACCGACTACAAGCTGACGGCCACCGGGCCGGGCGGCATTGTGACCAACGACACCACGGTGAACGTGAATGCGAACATTCAGAGTACACTGAGCGTGGAACCGTCTCAGGTGCGTTACCACAAAGTCGGAGACAAGGTTGACGAGCAAGGCAGCGCCACGCTCACCTGGAACGCGCCGGGGTCTCACAACACGTCGCTGGATCCGTTTGGGTCGGTATCACCGAGTGGCAGTCGGACCATCCAACCTTCGCCCACCAAAACTGAAGCGGGCCCGGTGGACGAAACCATCACCTATACGCTGCGGAGTTCCAATGCCTGCGGGGGATCAGACACGAAAACCGCCAGCGTACACTTCGTAGGTTCTATCGAGGCCGCTCGCGCCGCGGTGAGCGAAGCCACTCTGATTGAAAGGCTCACATTGAACAGCATCTACTTTCCCTACAACGTACCCACCAAGGCGGATCCGCAAGGCGGCTTGGTTCCAAGCCAGGAGAAGCGTGTCCTCGATGTCGCAAACAGCTTCAAACAGTATTTGCAGTTTCATCCCGAGGCGCACCTCATTTTGGAGGCGCATTGCGACCACCGAGGGAGTTCCGAGTTCAACAAGCAATTGGCGGCGCGGCGTGCCGACCGAGTTAAGAATTACCTGGTCGAGAACGGCATCGCAGCCGCGGACATTGAAACCCAAGCTATCGGCAAGGAGAAAAACCTCACCAACCAAGAAGTCATTGACCTGCTGAACCAGAACCCCAACCTCACCCCGGAGGAGCGACAGCGTGTGCGACGCAATCTGGCGGTTTTCCGCATGGCCAATAATCGCCGCGTGGACGTACGCCTCACTACCACAGGCCAAACGTCACACCGCTACTTCCCCTATAACTCCGACGACCTGAAAGTGTTGCTGGGTGAACCGAAGCGCGCTTCGAAGAAATGAAGCCGTGTGCCTTCGCCGGGGCCATCTTCTTCGCCCCGGCGAGCATGGTCGTGGAAATTGAAGAGAATGAGCCGGGTGGAGGAAGGTTACTTACTCATTTGGACGAAAAACCAGGGGTGCCTTAAACTGTTCGACAGCCTTGCCCAACACTTAAGCCCGAACAACCAGCGACAGAGAAGGGCGCGCGCGTCAAACATCCAATGCGCGCGCCCTTCAAGGCTATTCGGGTCCTAACTTGCCATTTCAAATCTACTTGAGAAGTTGCTTCAAGTCTGTCGCAGTGTACGGGTAGTATTGCGTCGACCTCTTCCCCGTGGTGCTCAGAACGATGTCCACGCGGCGATTGTTCGCCAACACGAACGTCGGAAGCCGGCGGCGCACCTTTTTGCGGTCTTGATCCGTAAGGTTGGGAATCTGTTCGAGTAACTGCTTCACGGTCGCGGAATCCATCTGTTCGCTCTTTCCGAAAGCCTTTGTCTCGATGTTCCCGCCGGTGAGTCCTTGTGATACCAGGAAGCTCTTGACGCGGTCAGCACGGCGCTGTGAAAGCGCCATGTTGTATTTTACCGATCCGCGCCGATCCGCCCGGCCCTCCAGGATCAGGTGGGCATCGGGGAGAAGCGAATTATACTGTTTAAAGATGTCCGCAAGTTGCTGCAAGACTTGTTCCTGGCTTGAAACCAAGCCGCCTTCCGGCCGCCTCTTGGTGGGAAGGTTGGTTGCGAAGTAGACGCTGTTGCCAGGAAGCTTGGCCGCGAGAACTTCCGCCTGCGCTTCTCGCCCCGAGTCAATCGACCCCACAATGTGCACACTGGCGGTCTTGGTGTCTGAGCCGCCGCAAGCATTTGAAGAGTGCAACGTGTAGGTGACTGTCTCGTCAACGGGCCCCACGTCCGACTTGGTGGGCGTGAGCTGAACCGTGCGAGTGCCACTGGGCGACACGGATCCGAGTGGATCCAGCGTGGCGCTGCTAGCCGCAGGCGCGTTCCAGGTGAGCGTGGCGCTGCCTTGCTCGTCGACCTTGTCTCCGACTTTGTGGTAACGCACCTGAGACGGTTCCACGCTCAGTGTACTCTGAATGTTCGCATTCACGTTCACCGTGGTGTCGTTGGTCACAATGCCGCCCGGCCCGGTGGCCGTCAGCTTGTAGTCGGTCGTCTGGTTGGGTTGCACCGATTGTTGACCGGAGGCGGCCACCGCTCCAATCCCGCTGATTTCGACCTTGGGAGCGTCCGTCGTGGACCAATTGATTTGCGTCGAGGCCCCGCAGTCAACCGTCGAGGAAGCGGCCGACATCTGCGCCGTCGGCTTGGCCACCGCGATGGTCACGGCCGCACCCGCTGCCTGGAAGCGGGGCAGAGCGCCCAGCGTTTTCCCCGCCGCGAAGTCGCCGTTGGTCTTCCCTCCCGGATTGGCCAGTGGAATAATCGTCGCCTGGCCTTCCCCGACCGTGATCGGCCCGGAATAGAGCGTCCCTGAGCAGCAGCCCAGTACCGTGAGTTGATAGTCGCCCGGAGGCACCAGCAGGCGCCGCTTCCCGCCCTTGGTCTCACCCACATCGCCCACCAAATAGTCCGGCGTAGTTCCGTTCAAGAGCACGGCGCCGCCTGCTCCGCCCTTCAGCTCGATCCGTCCCCAAGGGCCGGGGGTTGTCCCGGGAATCTGCTCCAGCGTCACCGACAGGGTTGTGGTTTTTCCGCTCTCTGCCGTGAATTTGGCGCTATAGGGCTTGTATCCATAGTTGTAAACAGCCAGCGTATGCTCGCCTGGGTCGGCCCAGATGACCCCGCTTCCTGGCCCGACCGGAATACCATCCACAAAAACGTACGCTTCCTGAGGGGTTACCTTCAGTTTCAGATGTGCACATTTGGCCAGGAGAGGCGTAGCTCCCAGCAATAGAACCGCAAGGGACAAAACAAAGACCGTAAGCATTTGACGCAATGTTCGCATAGGGTTTCCTCTCTTGAGTTTGTCCTACCGACCCTACTTCGTCTTCGGAGTTCGTCTTACCCACCCTGCTCGACTTGATCGAAGGGGATTAACCACTTTCATTATCTCACTTTTTTTCCCTGTAAATCAAGAAATTCTGTGGGCGAAAACCACCCCCAGGCAGCCGGATCGGGGTTACAGAACCGCTGCGCCCTCGGGCGGACAAGGCGGCCCGAAGCGTTACCTCAATACGGCCATTTCCAATCGCGGATCTCCGGCATGTCGTCGCCGTAACGCCCGATGTATTGTTTGTGCTCGATGAGCTTGTTGCGTAAAAGCTGCTTGAAGTGGGCGCCCCAGCGCTGCAGTCTCGGCACGCGGTCGACGGCATCGCCGGCCAGGTGAAACCGGTCGAGTTCGTTCAACACCGTCATGTCGAAGGGAGTGGTGGTGGTTCCCTCTTCCTTGTAGCCCCGCACGTGTAAGTTGCCATGGTTGGTCCGCCGGTAGGTCAGGCGATGAATCAGCCAGGGGTAGCCGTGGAACGCAAACACAATGGGTTTGTCGGTCGTGAAGAGCGAATCAAAATCCCGGTCGTTGAGGCCATGAGGATGTTCGCTGGAGGGCTGAAGGGTCATCAAGTCTACAATATTGACGACTCGAATCTTCAAGTCAGGAATATTCTCCCTCAGCAAAGCGACAGCAGCCAGGGTTTCGAGCGTGGGTATGTCGCCCGCACATGCCATCACTACTTCCGGCTCGCCACCCTGGTCGTTGCTGGCCCATTCCCAGATTCCAATCCCCGCCGTGCAGTGCTCGATCGCCGAATCCATGTTAAGCCACTGGAGCGCCGGCTGCTTGCCGGCCACGATCACGTTCACATAGTGACGGCTGCGCAGGCAGTGATCGGTAACCGAAAGTAGGGTGTTCGCATCAGGAGGCAGATAGACGCGGACGATATCCGCTTTCTTATTCACGACGTGATCAATGAAACCCGGGTCCTGATGGCTGAAGCCGTTGTGGTCCTGCCGCCAGACGTGCGACGTGAGCAGGTAATTCAAGGAAGCAATGGGCCGCCGCCACGGGATGTGCCGCGTCACCTTGAGCCATTTGGCATGTTGGTTGAACATCGAGTCGATGATGTGGATGAAAGCCTCATAGCAAGAAAACAAGCCGTGGCGTCCGGTGAGCAGGTATCCTTCCAGCCAGCCTTGGCACAGGTGCTCGCTGAGCACCTCCATCACCCGCCCGTCCGGAGAAAGATGGTCGTCCGTAGGTAATACCTCTTCCATGAAGACCTTATCGGTTACTTCCAGCAGTGCGCCCAGACGGTTTGACACTGTCTCGTCCGGCCCCATGACGCGGAAGTTAATCGACTCGGCATTCAGTTTCATTACATCGCGCAGCATTCCGCCCATGATGCGCGTGGCTTCGGCGACGGCGTCTCCCGGCTTAGGCACTTCGACGGCGTAATCGCGAAAGTCGGGCATCACCAAGTCCTTCAGCAGCGTCCCTCCATTAGCATGAGGATTGGCCCCCATGCGGCGTCCGCCCTTGGGCGCCAGCTCCGCCAGTTCCGCTTTCAGTTTCCCGTTTTCGTCGAAGAGTTCTTCGGGCTTGTAGCTCCTCATCCACTCTTCCAGCATTCTCAAAAAGATAGATCTGCCCGACCGACAGGCAGTTTGCTGGCGGCCCATAGGCGTTCATCCTTTGCAGTTCGTCGTGGGTGTGCACGTCGGCAGCGGGAACGGCTTTCGGAGACTTGGCGTTTTCTGGATTCATATGCCCTCACGACTCCTTCCCCAAGTTTGGTAAGAAAGCCCTCAATCGAAAATTGCCCAAGCGTTCTGCCCTCGCTATTGGTGCATCGTTGGGCAGAGGCACTGAGCTATACGGAACTCTGCAAGTTCCGCCGGTCCTCGCCGCCCTAACGCTGATCATGCTCGGCCCAATTCGTCAATTGCGCGAGCAGCGGGCTGACAACGCCTTCTCTGGCCCAGGCGCGACAAAGCGAGCCCATGGGGCCTTTGAGAGCCGGCAAGGGGTTGGCTCCCGGGGTCATCGCCGCCACCTCCTGGCGGAGCCAATCCAAAAGCTCACTTAGGCTCTGAAACCTGTTGCTCGCGATTGCTTCCCGGAGTCGAGGTATCGTGTGCTGTTCGAGTTCCAATTTCTGCTCAAGGTAAACGATATCGGGTAGGAGCAAACCCGCGTCCTCCAAGCGCAATCCGATGCACGACAAGAGCTCGTTGTATACCAGCTTGCCTTTGGCCTCTGCTCTGGCTCGCGTCTCATGCAGCAGTTCCAGGCCCGTTCTCATTGGCGGATTCGAGCCAGGCAACATCTGACAGTAGAATTTCAACTTCGGCTCCGTTCCCGAGGGGCGCACGGTTATGATCAGGTCCGAGGTAAAGAACTGTATGACATTTCGTGGAGCCATATCGGTCTTGCTGACGAACGGGCCGAACACCTCCTGGTCGTGGTGATCGACGATGCGCGTCACCTCTTGCCCCGCCAACGCCTTTGGAGGGGAGTCCCTCAGGGATTTCATAATGTGGTCGCGTTTGGATTCGCCTTCAGCCCCAGCCATCAGGATGGAGCGGCTAATATCGGCGTAGGGTCCGAGCTCTTGTAGAATCTGCAAGTAATAATCGAGCAGGGTTCGCCCTTCGCCGCGTAGCCTCTGATAAAGGGCAGCCAGATACATGCACGCGGGGGTCGAATCCTTGTCCCGAATGCTCGGGACAACCATAACACCGTGACTTTCTTCCGCCGCGAGCACAAGTTGCTCGACGGAGCAGCAAATACCCCGGTAACACCCCTCCCGCTGTAACTGTTTGAGCACGTTCGCGATGTACTTGAAACCGACGAGGAGATCGTCAATCAGCCATGAATCTCCAGCCTTCTCGACGATCGGCCGAGGATTTTAGTTGTGACCAAGGTTTCAATCACTAGCCCCCGACGCTGCGGCCCTTTGGGGTCGAGCATCAGGAAATAGCAGAGAATCGTCGCGATCTGATTGCCATCAAAGTGATACCAGGAACCGTCGGCGAGCCTGGCTTCTAAACCCACCCGGTCCGCATCGGGGTCGCTGCACAGAACAATCCCTGATTTTTGGGCCTCGGCAAATTCCTTGGCAGGCTCGGTGGCCTCAGGTACCTCGGGGTTGGGGATTCTAAACGGGATGACGGAGAAGGTTCCATCCGGATACTGGTCTTTCGGCACAAAGATCGGAAATCCCAATTCCCTCAGGACAGCACCCGCTGACGAATCCCCCGAACCGCAGAGTGGCGTGTATACAATGGGATCGTCGGACTCCGGAGCGTAGGTTCCGTTGTAAAGCCTCGTGTAGGTTAGAACGTACTCCTTCTCGGACGCCGGGGGTATAGCCCGAATCTTGCCTTCCTGCAAGGCCTGATTAAAGGGCATCATCGTCGTATCTTGGACGGCGTCCATAGCATCGGTAAGCTCCTGGTCCTTGGGGGCGACCGGCTGGCTCCCGTACTCGTCATATACTTTTATTCCATTATCGTCGGGAGGATTGTGAGACGCGGAGAGATTGATTCCTCCCGCCGCGCCTAACTTTCCGATGAGGAAGGAGAGTTCGGGCGTGCTGACCACCGCGTGTTCAGCTTCCGGCTGCTCGAGGTAAACGATAAAGCCGTTTGCAGCATAGATTCTGGCATGCTAGTTTGGCCAGTGATCGCGAGGAAACCCCCAGGAGGGGATGCCGCTCAACAAGGAAGTCGTATACCTTGCGGAGATCGTTGAAGACGCGCACATCATTCGCCACCACCACGGCAAGGTCCTTTCGCTCCGGAAAAGCGTTGCGCAGATACTTGCAGTGGCCCTGGACTGTCAAGGCGATCATGGTGGGGTTTACTCGGTTGGGGCCATAGCCAACGGGCCCCCGTCGCCCTCCCGTTCCAAACGGCAATTCTTGCCGGAAGGATCCGAATAACAAAGGGAGATGTTCCTCCGAGAAATGCTTTGCCAATTCCTCCGGGTAAGCGAAGGGCACAGAGCCGGACATCCAGCGCTGAAGCCGCTCCGCGGCGGCCCGCCCCGCCTCCTTATACCTGTTAGCCAGCAGACCGCTCACTATCTCCAGCGCTCTAGAAATAGCCATCTTCTCTCCCATATTCATGACGATTGGACTTTCCGACACCAATTCGCAGCAGTTGCGGCCGGAGAGACGAAATGTGTGTTGCCCCGACATCGGCCGCTTGCATGGGCTATCCTCCGCGAACACGCACATAGCGAGCAAGGTCACGTAGAACTTTGGGATGGCCGAC
Organism: uncultured Acidobacteriota bacterium; assembly: GCA_963722675.1. Classification (GTDB taxonomy): domain Bacteria; phylum Acidobacteriota; class Terriglobia; order UBA7540; family UBA7540; genus CAVROP01. The sequence continues at coordinate 52,643 of CAVROP010000047.1, read as the reverse complement.
CATCAGCGCTGGTGGAACTTGAGTGACCCTCGCGAAGATCTCCCCAAGCTGCATGTCAGTTCCGGCAGTCAGATTACGAACCTCCAGCCCATTGGCGAGTGCCAGGGCAAGACCGGCCGCCACATCCCATATCCGGTACCGGGTGAGAATGACGGCGGCAGGATCGAGCGTCCTGTCCGCGAGGAGCACAAGATGAGCCACTGTGGAGCCGAGGGCTCGAATCTTCCCCGGGTAGGCAGCCAGACCTAGTTGCTGATGGGCGTCCGAGCCTAGGTAAGTGAAACTGTCTTCAATGCGCCAATCCATCCGCATCGGCGGCGACGTTTCATGCTTCGAGATCCGCACGGAGTTGCCACGGCGGGTAATCCGATGTCGAATTGCCACTTGGTTTTCGAATGACGCAACACACCATTTCGCTAGCCCTGGGAGATGCATTATTGTCAAGAGTGGCAGATGGCTCTCATCGATTACCGCTAAGGAGATTCCGAAGTAGTTCAATCCGCGGGCGAAAGGTCCCGTGCCTGTCTATAGGGTCGACAATAATCCTGCATTGAGGCTTGAACGCCCTGGCCCAGCTTCGAGGATCTTCCTCCCCTATGAATGCGTATTCCGGGAAGATCCGTCTCATCTTTGCTTCTATGAGCTTCTGGGTCCTAAGATCGAGTGCGGTGACAAACGTCCCGTCCTTTTTCAGCATCCAGGAGACCTTGGCTTGGCCTCTAAGGAGAAGAACCCCAGCACGGTACACAACGGCACTGACGGCTTCTATCTGGGAAGTTTCGATTTTCACGTTCTTCAACCTCGAAGCACCGTTCAAAATGACACCACCCTGGATCGCCAAGTCGGTACCAGATCGTCACTATGTGGAAGTCAGGGTGTAGCCGCCGCTGTGCCTCAAGCCAAATAAGTTTAACACCCAAGAGCGATACGATCTAGTAATAATGTGTTGAGGTTCTAGGGCTTGGCAGGTACACACCGACGATACGCTGCCAAAGTCCCGTCTGCAAACTTCGCCTCCACCGCGGAAGGCTCACGCCTGCAGGAGGCTGACCCTCCGTGTTCACGCACGAGTTTACGCCCCGTCCACCGATGCTGTATGAAAGCGGCAGGGTAGAGCCAGTGGAATCAAACGCGATAGGCACGCACGCGATCCATCAGGCGATTCGCAGTGTCGCGGTCAGGGACATCTACAACTTTGTAGAGGACGCCGCCGGGCAAGCGGTGACCATCAAGAGCGGCTACGAAATCAGGGAAATGAGCCTGTACAACCAGAGGCAAGTCCCCCGTCCGTCGCTTGAGTTCAGCGAGCACCGAGAAGGACGTGGGGATGTCCTTGTCGTCGCCCAAAAAAACGGCCTTAAGGCCGCGCAGGGATGACACAGCCTCGAGCAGATGCCGACCGTTGCCGTGAATGTGTAACACGCCGCCATCAAATGCGGCGAAGATCCGCTCCACCGGTTCTCTCCCCCAGCGCTCGAAATAGTCGACGGTCGTCATATGGAAGGGATCGACGCTTTCGGAAATAATTCGTCCCGGTATCCATTGGACCATATTGCTGCACGTCCCGCCCTCGAGCAGGGGGATTTCATTAAAGAAAGTCTGCTGTACATCCAGATTAAGCTGATACGCGAAATCCACCGCCTGCCGAACGTAATCCGGATGGTCGAGCAGCTCGAGATAGGTTCGCGTGCCTCCAAAGAGCTCGAAGACGAAATTAAGGCTATCGATGAGGATGAAATGGCTGATGCCGAATTTGCACTCAGCGGCGCCACGAAAGCAGCGCAGCTCGCGGAGATAGAAGTGATAGACATCGCTGTTGTGGTCAACAGAGAGTTTCTCGAGCTGGGACCAATCCTTGAAGATCGGCGGGACCATGGAAGAGATCCAGCCGTTTTCGGGATGAGCCATGAAGCGCACTTCACCGCCCACAATTCCGCCGTAGAGGCCTTGATCGAGTTCGCTCAAGTAGGCTGCCGCAACTGAGTCGTCGAGGAGGGTGGCGCGTTCGGCCAAGAGGCTATCCCAAAAAGCGGCGCGCTCTTCCAGGTCGGGACATTGAGTGGGCCCCTCGGGATTACGCTCTGCAAACCGGCGCAGCGCCTGGGTGGGAATTTCCATGCAGGCCAAAATACGGTCCTGCAACCGGTCTTCGTAAAGTCCGCGCAGCCGTTCCAGCCGCTCCCAGCCACCCGAACAGTAACGCAACGGAAAGTCCATAATGTTCCTACACTTTCCAATAGACGACGTACTTTTCTCCGAGCAACTTATAGAATGGGATCAGACTGATCTGCCGGCTCCCGGCTGTAACGCGAAAACTGGCGGGCCGGCTAGGGATCGGCTCCACCCAAGCCAGCGGGTCCTTCGAGTTGGAGTTGATGTTGGGAACTGGCGCCGGATCGCCGGAGGGGGTTGGGTCGTAGCCCAAGTAGATCTCGGACTGAGTCAGGTTCTCGCTTCCCAGACGGCCCGCCAGCACTAGCGGTCCATACATCACGGCTTGCAGCGTCGGATCGCCGGCCAGCGCTTCGACGTGCAGCCCCATGGGTAGGCTGACTTCCACAAGGTCGCCATCCTTCCAGGTTCGGGCCAAGGTCAGATAGCTGCTCGGGCTCGCAAACTCGGGCAGAGCTACGCCGTTCAAACTGATCTTTCCGCCGCGTGTTACCCAGTAAGGGATACGGACGTTCAAGTCCATCTCCACCGGCTTCGCCGTGTGAACCACCAGGCGTGTCTTTCCGTCCTCGGGAAAGTTGGTTTCCTGTACCCAGCGGACGCCTTTTTCAGGCCAGTTCAACTCGGAAGCGATGAACAAGTTGACAAACAACCCATGCTCGTCGTGAAAGTAAATCGTGTCGCCAAATTTGGCGAACTCCTCCAGCGCCCGTGCCCGTGCAGCACCAGAAAGAATCTAAGGGCGAGTGGAACGATTTCCAGTAGCCGCTGCCGCCCAGGGGCAGGTAGTAACTCTTCAGCCCGTCGGCGTCCTGCGTTCCGAGGCGGCTGTTAAAGAGGGTGCGTTCATAGTAGTCCATGGCCCGAGGGTCAGCGGTCCAGCCAAAGATGTGCCGGGTCAATTTCAGCATGTTATAACCGCAGCAACACTCCTCGCTAGTCTTGCCGAGTTCGCCAGCCAACTCGCCAGGGTCGGTGCGCCAATGTTCTTCGTTGCTCGTGCCACCCGTGCAATAGGCGCGCGCGCCGGTGATTTCCTGCCAGAAGAAGGAAGCGATTTCGTGGAAGCGAGGTTCGCCGGAGAGTTCATAACGCCGCGCGGCGGCAATCATCTTCGGGATGTTCGTATTGGCGTGCAGGCCTTTCAATTCATCCCGGTGCGCCGCCAGGGGATCGAATACTTTCTTGTGATAAAAGCGGTCACCCACCTCGAGGTAGTGGGAGTTACCCGTCAAGGCGTAGAGGTTGTAGAGCGATTCCATGGTGCCGCCGAACTCCGTTTTCATCACTTGTTGCATCTGCTCGTCGCTGAGCGGTTCGACCCAGCGCCCGATCCAGCCGGCCAGGCCTTCGGCAACTTCGAGGGCCTGTTGGTTCCCACAGTGAACGTACATATCGAGAAGGCCTGCCAGTATTTTGTGCAAGGTGTAAAAGGGAGCCCACACAGGTTTGCCATTTCGCAGGCGATCGAAAAACTCCCTCGGAAACGCGCTCAGGTAACCGTCTCCAAGCGCCTGCTGGCAGCGCGCCAGTTGCTCCACCATGCCGATGCCCCGAGCCTTTAATTCATCGTCGCCGGCGCTGGCATACATCAGCGCGCAGGCCGAAAGATAATGGCCGCCCGCGAAGTGCCCTCGCAGTTCGCAATCAGGCTTTTCCCATCCGCCTAAAGGCGTGGCTGAAGAGGGCAGCCCGGCATTCAGTCGAAAGGTGTGCAACAGCCTGTCCTGGGGCAGTGACATCAGATAGCGACGATTGGCTTCCCTGGCGTCCTGGAATAGACCCTTTCTCAGCCGAACTTGCGAGGTCGGAAACGGCTTGACCTTCCAGGCGCTCTTTTCCAGGGTCAGCACGCGCGCCTCCCGGCCGGCGCTTTCAGACATAGTAGTGCGGGGAATGCCGCTCGAAGCCGGATTTGGCACGAGCACTGTTCCTGCCAGGGCCGCCGCGGTCGTTGACACAAACTGCCTGCGAGTCATTCCATGGTCAGGTTCCATCACTGCACCTCCAGTCTGAGATTGGCGAGAACCCCATCAAAACGTGCTCGCCACATGCCGGTCCTTTGTTTTCATAGACATTCCCGGGTCGTTCGTTGAAATCTGAAGTCGAAAAGTTGAGAGGAGTCGAGAAGCCGAGAAGCCCACCGCTAGCTTCCAAGCTCCGGCTGGCTCTTGGCGTTCCACTGCTCGGCTCCTTAACTCCTTGACTTCTCGACTTTCTGACCGTGTCCTTTGTTTTCATAGACATTCCCGGTTCGTTCGTTCAAAAAACAGCAAATGCCCCCTTTCGGTTCCCGTTCATCAGAGCCGGGTGGTCACCGGCGTCAGGGCGCGCGCCAGCGGTTTTTCCGACCGTCAGACTCCCTGGCGCGTACACCGGACTACGGAAGCGGCGCACCACCCACCTTCCTCTTAGCATTCTAGCCTATTGAATCGAGGTTGTCAAGAGACAGAAAGTACGTTTTGCTTCCCTTCCGCTGCCGACTTATAATGATAATTTTGGGCTGCACCTCAGAACGCCGGCTGTAAGCAGGGCGAGCAGGGCAGGCATTCCATCAGGGGCCAAACGCATGGCTACAGGCCACAACCAGACGGACAGGAATCTGGCGCCGTCCGCTGCCGCGAGCGGTGGAGGCGCCTTAGGCGTCGAAACAGCCGGGATGCAGGGTGATCCGCCTCTGCCAACGGGGAGTGCGGAATCAGGTCTGCTTTCCAGGAACGGCGAAGCGGATTCCATTATCGTGCGTGGAGCGCGCGTTCATAATTTGAGGAATATCGATTGCTCCATACCCCACAACCGGCTGACGGTGGTCACAGGCCTTTCCGGCTCGGGCAAATCCAGTCTGGCTTTTGACACGCTTTATGCCGAGGGGCAGCGTCGTTACATTGAGTCTCTCTCTGCCTACGCTCGCCAGTTCCTGGAACGCATGGAGAAGCCGGACGTTGACGAAGTGGTGGGGATCGCGCCTCCCGTGGCGATCCGCCAGAAGAACACCACTCGTAATCCTCGCTCGACAGTGGCCACAGCCACTGAAATCTACGATTATCTTCGGCTGTTGTTTGCGCGCGTCGGCATCACCACCTGCTACCAATGCGGCCAAGTAGTGCGCCGAGACCATGTGGATGATATTGCCGACCAAGTCTGCGCGATGGAAGCCGGCCGGCGCTTTTACGTTCTCTTCCAAGTGAATTCGGGTGCGTCTTCGGCCGCATCGGAACCGGCGGTCCGTCGATCCGGAGCGCAGCGATGCATCGCCGCAGTCGCTCTCTGGCCCCGGGGGCTCCGCCGAACTGCGGAGATCCTCCGCTGCGCTCAGGATGACAGGAGCGCGCCCTCCGGCTCACCCACCGACACCGCCGCAGGAATCACTCAAGCCACGATTGTTTGCGCTTCGCCAACATGGGTTCAACCGGCTTTACCAGGATGGGCATGTTTTCGAATTTTCAACCCCGGAGTCGCTGCTCGAGGTCGATTTCTCTGCACCCGTCTACGTTCTGGTGGACCGGTTGGCATTGGCGGCGGAGGTCCGCCAGCGGTTGATCGATTCCGTCGAGCTTTGCTTCCGCGAAGCCGGCGAGGCGGTGCTGGAGTTCCTTCCTGCGGAATCCGGTTCCGAAGGGGCACGCCATGACGTGCCCGTACCGCCGGAGCGCCTGGTGTTCAGCGGGCGGTTTGAGTGCAAACGGTGCAAGATCGCGTTTCAATCGCCTGAGCCAAGCCTCTTTTCGTTCAACAATCCGTACGGCGCTTGTCCACGCTGCCAGGGTTTCGGCAACACGATCGATTTCGATATGAACTTGGTTATTCCGGACAAGAACAAGACGCTGGCCGCAGGCGCCATAGATCCCTGGACGAAGCCGCGTTACCGCGTGCTTTATAACGACATGAAGCGTGCGGCGCGGGCCAGAGGGATTCCTCTGGATGTTCCTTACTTCCGCCTGGCTCCGGAAGAGCGGCTGTGGCTGCTCGAGGGCGACGATAGTTTTCCGGGCATCCGCGGGTTTTTCGATTATCTGGAAAGGAAGAAGTACAAGCTGCACGTGCGCGTGTTCCTCAGCCGATATCGCGGGTACACGCTTTGCCCGGAATGCCAGGGGGGCCGACTGCGGCGCGAAGCCTTGCACGTTCTTCTGGGCGGAAAGAACATTACGGAAGTCTGCCGCATGTCGATTCAGGAAGCCTATCCCTTCTTCAACGAACTCCAGCTATCTCCGGAGCAGCAGACGGTAGCTGACAAGGTGCTCGAGGAAATCCGCTCGCGTTTGAAATTCCTCTACAAGGTCGGTTTGGAATACTTGACGCTTGACCGCCTGGCGTCCACACTGTCAGGCGGCGAGTCACAGCGAATTCAGTTGGCCACGGCGCTCGGTTCTAACCTGGTGGGGGCGCTCTATGTGCTCGACGAGCCCTCCATCGGGCTGCATCCCCGTGATACAGGCAGGCTCATTGAAATCCTGAAGACCTTGCGCGACCTCGGCAATACGGTCCTGGTAGTCGAGCACGATCCGGAGATGATGCGCGAGTCGGACAAGATTCTGGACCTGGGCCCGGGGGCGGGAGAGCAGGGCGGCCGCTTGGTGTACGAAGGCGATTTGCCAGGGCTCATGGCCAATCCACACTCGCTCACCGGCCGTTATCTGTCCGGCGGCCTGGAGATCCCCTTGCCGACGGAACGCCGCAAACCTGGAAAGGCCTGGCTGCGCATTCGTGGCGCGCGCGAACACAACCTGAAATCGATCGACGTGGATATTCCGTTGGGGCTCATGGTGTGTGTGAGCGGCGTTTCGGGTTCCGGGAAATCCACACTGGTGCATGACGTTCTTTATAACGCCCTACTTTCACGCCGCGGGGTGCCCGCTCCGCGCGCTCAGTACGAGCGGATCGAAGGCGATCAGCAACTGGCGGAAGTTGTGCTCGTGGACCAGTCGCCCTTGGGCCGGACGCCTCGTTCCAACCCCGTCACCTATATCAAGGCCTTCGACGCCATTCGGGAAGTGTTTGCCGCGACGCCTGAGGCCCGCAAGCGCGGCTATTCACCTGGATATTTCTCCTTCAATATTCCCGGGGGCCGATGTGAGACCTGTCAGGGGGATGGCACCGTCACGCTGGAGATGCAATTCCTGGCGGATGTTGAGCTGGTTTGCGAGGAATGTGGCGGGCGCCGTTATAAACCGAGCGTTCTGGATGTGCGTTATAAGGGAAAAAATATTAATGAAGTACTGCATATGACGGTGAAGGAGGCCCTGAGCTTCTTTGCCGGCCTGCCCAAAGTAACCCAGAAGATCCGGATACTGGACGAGATCGGGCTCGGCTACTTGCGCCTGGGGCAGTCCGCCACCACGCTTTCGGGAGGCGAGGCCCAGCGCGTGCGCCTGGCAGCACACCTGGCCCATCAGGCGGTCGAAAACATGCTCTTCATTTTTGACGAACCGACCACGGGTTTGCACTTCGACGATATCAGTAAGTTGCTGTCCGCGTTTCGCAGGCTGAACGACGCCGGTTCGAGCGTGCTCATCATCGAGCACAACATGGACGTCCTGAAGACCGCTGACTGGATCATCGACTTGGGGCCCGAGGGCGGTGATTCGGGCGGTTACGTTGTGGTGGCCGGACCACCCGAAAGCCTGGTCAAGAATCCGCTGTCTTTCACCGGGAAGTTCCTGGCCAAATACCTGCGAAACCACAAGGGGGCGAAGGAGTAATGCGTGCAAATCTCCGGCCTGCGGCCCCGGGAGAGGTCTGTTCACTTCGTTCTGACACTTGGTCCCCCGGGAACGATTCCGGCGATGTTCGGCCCCGCGGGAGCGGGCGGTATTGGGAAGAGGCCCGCATCGTTTTTTGTCTTTGCTGTATTCTGCTGGCGCCGGCGACGGCCAAGGAAGACCTGCTCCAAACCCACGATGCTGACGTACCCACGCTTCTGCACACTGCCCAAGACGCCCTTAGGAAGAACGACTTTACCGCCGCGGCGGACGCTCTGAAACAAGTGGTCGCAGCCCAACCCACTTTAACCGCGGCCTGGTTCAACTTAGGCTACGCCTACACCGGACTGCATCAGCAAGAGGAAGCTGTCGCGGCGTACCGCAAGGCCGTGGAGCTTGACCCCAATCTTTTTGAAGCCCGCCTGAACCTGGGGATCCTGCTGATGCAGATGAATAATCCCCAGGCTGCTTTGGAACACTTGGAAAAAGCCGCGACTCTTAAACCGGATCATGTCCGCGCCCAGTTGTACTATGGGAGGGCACTGGCGTTGGCTGGCCAAGGGGAGCGCGCCGAAAAACAGTACCAGACGGTGTTGCGACTCGATCCCAAGCTGGCCGCGGCGCAGTACGACTTGGGTCAACTCTACCTGCAGCAGAAGCGCTACACGGAGGCGCTCGGGTCTTTTCAAAGGGCTTCTGATCTGGACCCCGCGCTCTCCCAAGCTCAATTGGGCATGGCCCTGGCCGCGGAAGGACTGAAGGACAAGGACAATGCGGGCACTCATTTCGAGCATTACCTTGCCGCCCGTCCTGAGGATCTTGATACGCGTTTTCATTTGGCCCGCTTGTACCTCGAGCAAGGCAAGAACGCCCAAGCGTACGAGGACCTCGAAACAGTCTACCGTGCCAAACCGGACACTGCCGGTCTGGTCGCCGCTCTGGGAGATGTCTGCGCACTTCTGAAGAAGTATTCGGACTCTGAGAAGTTTTATCGCCAGGCGCTGCTCTCTGCTCCAGCGGACGCCGACCTGCACAGGGCTTTGGGACAAACCTTGCTGGAGGAGGACAAGCTGACGGAGGCAGAAGCTGAATTTCGAACGGCCTTGAAGGGCAATCCGAGGAGTCGTGAAGCGGCGGAAGGGCTGGCCTCCGGTCTCTATTTGCAAAAGCGCTATCAAGAGGCTATCCCTATGCTGGAAGCTCTGGTGCGTGCGCCCAATCCTCCTCCCATTCTCTTTTTCGCCCTCGCCTCCTCTTACGACAATCTGCACGTCGTTCAGAAGGCCCTTGACAACTACGAGCGGTTTCTCCAGCTATCGAAGGGTCAAAGCCCTGACCACGAATGGCAGGCCACGCAGCGCGTCAAGCTACTCCGACACCAGTTGCAGAAATAGCTATAATACAGGTATGGTTTGGCGGACGCTTCTCGTGATCGGATTGCTGCTCGCCGGGGCCCCGGTCGCCCTCGCCGGCGCACCATCAGGCCCCTCTTCGGATACCGAAGAGCGTCTGCTGGCGCGGATTCAAAAAGAAACCGATCCTGTAAAGAAATCCAAGTGCATGACTCGTTTAGCGCGGATCAAACTGCAGCAGGCCATTGAAGCCTACGAGCATGGGAATATCCAGCAGGGCGTACAGTTCGCCCAAGTCTACCTGGGCAGGGTTAAAGATTCGTGGCAACTGCTCAAGAGCTGCGGGCGCAATGCCGCGCGTGATGTTCGCGGGTTCAAGGAGCTGGACATCGAATTGCGGGAAGACGCTCGACTCATCGATGACCTGAAACGCCGAGTGTCCTACCTTGACCGTGGCCCCATCGAGCAGACGGGGAAAGAACTTGAGGTCGTGCATGCTGAAGTTATGCAGGCGCTCTTTCCTGCGGCGCGAGCGCTGGAGGCCACAAAACCTGCGGGCAAGATGGATTGAAACGTTCGCCGGAGGTATCCTGTTTCGAGTGTGGCGCCGACCTTCAGGCCGGCATTTGCCGGCCTGAACGGGCTCCCCGGAATGACAGGAGAAGAGGTCTTGACCGTGAAAACACCTCTCATGCTGGTTATCGCGCTCATCATGCTGGCAACCGCTCCGGCAGCCACGGCCCTGGCGCAAAAGCCGGATTACGTGTCCGATGAAGAAGAAGAGAAGATTCGTGATGCCCAGGAACCTTCCGAGCGCATCGAAGTCTACCTTGTCCTGACCCAAAGCCGTCTGGATCGAATCGCGTCGTTTCGCAGCAAGCCGATGGATCCCCAGTACGACAACGGCGCTTATATCGACCACTTACTGGAGGAGTACATTTCGCTTACAGACGATTTGAAGAACTGGATCCAAGATCAATACGATCGCAGGGGCGACATGCGCAAAGGACTACGGAAGGCTTTGGAAGCGGGCCCTAAACAGCTCGAGGACTTGCATCGAATTCAGGATGCGCCCGATGCCTACGCCGCCGATTACGCCAAGTCCCTGCGCGACGCCAGGGACGATTTCACCGATGCTCTGGACGGCGCTACAAAAGCTCTCGGCGATCAGATCAAGACTTTTGGAGAAATCAGAGAGAACGAGAAGGCGGATGCTAAGTCGGAAAAGGAGCGGACGAGGGAAGAGAAGAAGCGATCCAAAGAAGAGGAAAAACTGCGCAAGAAGCAGCAGAAGCAAAACCCGGCTGATGAAGACGAAAACTAAGCACTCAGCGGTCAGCTCTCAGCTATAAGCGTAAGCTCTCGCTTGCTGCGAGTTGAGGACCGATCGCTGAAAGCTGATAGCTGAAGGCCTGCATGCCCCCTGAACAATTGCCGCTGCCGCTGGCCATTCCGGTCGAGCCCGTCGTGCCGTTCCAAAGGGTCTTCAAGCGGCTACGCCTGGGCGCGGCGATTCCCGGCTTGCGAGTTGAATTTCGTCCCTTCGCAGGTCTGCGAAGCACGATCTGTTTACGGAAGGACCAATTGGAGGTGTGCCTTTCCGACGGCTTACAGGATGCACCGCCGCTGGTGCTGGAAGCGCTGGCTGAAATCCTGCTCTGCAAAGTCTATCGCCGACGCGCTTCTCGCGAGGCGCGTGAATGCTATTTGGCCTACGTTCTCCGCCCTGGAGTTCGCCATCGCATTGACCAGGCACGGCGTCGACGGGGCAACAAACGCCTGCTGCCCCCCCATGGCCGCTGGTACAACCTGGAAGAGATATTTCAGCGCTTGAACCAGCAGTTCTTCAAGGGTGGACTCTCCGTAAGTCGTCTAGGCTGGAGCTTGCAGAAGTCACGGAGTACGCTTGGCCATTACGACGCCGGGCATGGAACGATCGTGATCAACCGAGCGCTGGACTCTCCGCAGGCTCCCGTCCACCTTGTCGAATACCTGGTGTTTCATGAGATGCTTCACATGCGGTTTCCGGTGGAGCGCAACGGGCACCGGCGCGTGGTGCATTCGCGTGAATTTCGCAAGGCGGAGCGGGAGTTTCCCAAATTCGAAGAGGCTCGAAAGAGCCTGAAGCAGTTCCATCCTTGGTAGAACGACGTATTTGAACCTCCAGGAGGTCTTTCCATTGCGAACAAGCATCTCGGTGGTTATCGCAATTGCTCTAATCTCGGGTCTATCCATGATTATTCCTAGCTCGAGTATTGCTTCCCAACCGCTCTCCGTGACCTCTCCGGATGGCAGCCTCAAGGCTGAATTTGAACTGAACGCCAATCCGCAACCCTATCTGCCCGGGATGCGAGCCTATTATCGAGTCTCTTACAAGGGGATCCCGGTTCTCAAAGACTCGCCCCTCGGATTGGATTTTGTGGGATCGCGGCCCATGGATCGAGATTTTGAAATTACAGGCTCGGATCGACAATCGCACAGCGAAACTTGGGAAGACGCCTTCAATGTGCAACGGCGGGTACCTGACCATTACAACCAACTGACGATCCATTTGCGGGAGCGCCAGGCGCCGAGTCGCCAATTCGACCTGATCTTCAGGGCTTTCAACGAGGGCGTGGCTTTCCGCTACTTCCTTCCGGAACAGGCGGCCCTCGGGAAGTTCGTGCTGGCAGCGGAGAACACCGGCTTCTATTTCGCCAAGGACTCCTCCGCATTTGCGCTCAATATGGGGAAATTCAACACGCCCAACGAAGGTGAATACCGGCACATCGGCCTCGATGAGATCAAGCCTTCCTCGATTATCAATTTACCTTTGTTAGTCCATATTCCCGGCGGCCCCTGGGTGGGCGTGCTGGAGGCTGACCTGACGGATTATTCCGGAATGTATGTGGGCGGCGTTGCCGGCGTGGAGAATGCTCTGGTCAGCAGACTCTCGCCTACACGCGAGAGGATGGACCAGGCGGTGATCGGCTCCACGCCCAAAAGCACTCCTTGGAGGGTTCTCTTGATCAACTCGCGGCCGGGTGCGCTGATTGAGAGTAACTACGTGATTCTCGATTTGAGCGCCCCGCAACGAGTTGAACACTTCCTGGATCGAGCCCGGCAAGTCCGCATGGGATTGGTGGTCGGGGAGCTTTGCCAAAAACGTGGATTTCAAGCCCGGCATGAATACGCCGACGATGAAGCACTACATTGACTTCGCGGCGGAGCACCACCTGGAATACATGCTGGTCGATGCGGGTTGGTATCCGGCCGACGATTACACGCACGCCCTCGACATTCTCCATCACGTCCCGGAAGTGGATATTCCCGACATCATTGCATACGGCAAACAGAAGGGCGTGAGGGTCCTGCTCTGGTTGTACTGGAGCGCTCTGGACAAACAGATGGACGAGGCGATGGGGCTCTACGAGAAATGGGGAGCGGCGGGAATCAAGGTCGATTTCATGGACCACGACGACCAGGAGATGGTGAACTTCTACGAGCGCTGCGTGCGCAAGGCCGCAGAGCATCATCTCGTGGTGGATTTCCACGGCGCGTACAAGCCTGCCGGTTTGCGACGAACTTATCCCAATCTTCTCACTCGCGAAGGCGTGATGGGCATGGAATACAACAAATGGAGCGATCGCGTCACGCCGGAGCACGACGTGACAATCCCCTTTACTCGCATGCTCGCCGGGCCGATGGACTTCACTCCCGGAGCCTTTAACAACGCGGCACGCGGCCATTTCGTGGCGCGCAACCTCGAGCCCATGTCGCAGGGTACGCGCGCTCACCAACTGGCCATGTATGTCGTTTACCAGAGCCCGCTGGTTATGCTGGCCGATTATCCCGAGGCCTATGACCACAACCCCGGGATGGATTTCCTGGATAAAGTCCCGACCGTCTGGGATGACACAAAAGTCTTGAACGGCGAACCCGCGGAATACATCACCGTCGCCCGCCAACATGGCGACGCGTGGTATCTGGGAAGCATGACCAACTGGGAGGCTCGAGACCTTGAGCTGCCCCTGAATTTCCTGGGTAGATCAGAGTACGGAGCCCAGATTTTCTCGGACGGTCCCGACGCGGATACGGTGGGCACAAGTCTGGCGATCAGCAGCAAGCGCGTTAAAGCCGGCGACAAACTTGACGTCCACCTGGCGCCGGGCGGGGGAGTAGCGGTAATCTTCACGCCGCAACCCTAATCCACGCGCCTAGCTCTGGAGTTCGGTAGAACTGTAACGCTCTACTCTGCTGGGGGCTTTTCCGCGACCAGCCGTTGGACGCGAACAGTGCGTTCGGGATGCCAATCGGAGCTTGTGTCCACATCCTCGAAATGCAGGATGCGCCAGGCGAAGAAGTACTTCAACAACTCATTCTGCTTTCCGGCATTGTTGTTTTCATAGACGAAGATACCGTTTGGCCGCAACGCGCGGGCGAAACGGCCGGCATCTTCAGGTCGGATTCGGCGGACGTAAGTCATGACGATCAGGTCCCACTGCGCCGTCCCCAGATCGAAATCCGCCTCATCCACCACCAGAGTTCGCAGATGCAGGCCCAGCTTGGTTGCTCGTTCTCGCGCCTGACGAACACCTTCCTCCGAGGGATCAAAGCCTGTAACATCCCAGCCTTGTTGCGCCAGGAAGATGCTGTTTCGGCCCTGGCCCATGCCGATGTCAAGCGCCGTGCCGGGCCGGCGGCCCTTAAGGGCGTTCACCAGTAATTCGGTGGGGTGGTGAACAAAGATGGCCTGGCCGGTGCTATAAACTTTGTTCCAGTAACTGTTGTCGTCTTGCTGTCCCCAGCACACGCAGCCCGTGCCACCACAGGCGAAGAGAACCGTCATGAGGAGCCGGCGCCGTGTGCTCAACATGCTGAAATTCTATCACCTCGTCCCGGTGGGTGGAACTCGACGGCCTCTTGCTGAGGCATGCGCTGTCCTTCTGAGCGACGCGAAGAATCTGCAGTTTTGACTTTCGCGCCATGCGACCACAACCGCCGGGATCGCTTGCCCTGCGAGGTCGGGCCTTACAAATACAGCCGCTGCTTAGCCCTGCCGCCCGCGTCCGTAGAGCACGCACCCCGGCTTTTCACCCGTATGCCGCCCCTGGTCGATTACCACTACGCCGTTCACAATGACGTAGGGGATCCCGAATGGATATAACAGGGGATTCTGAAAGGTGGCTTTATCGGCAACCATCTTTGGGTCGAAGACGGTGATATCCGCCGCCATGCCTGGCCGGAGCAGCCCTCGATCCATAAGACCGCAGATTTGAGCAGGGAATGAAGTCATCTTGCGAATGGCGTCGGGGAGTGGCAGCACTTTTTTCTCTCGAACGTATACGGCTAGCACGCGCGGAAAGGTGCCATAGAACCGCGGGTGCGGCTTCCCAATGAAAGCCATTTCCGGGCTGACTGCACTCCCGTCCGAGCCGATTCCCAGCCAGGGTTGTTTCATGGCGAGTTCGACATCGGGCTCGCTCATGCTGAAGTAAACGGCTTCCGCTGAACCACCTTCGGATACCAGCAGATCGCACAGAGCATCCAGAGGATCCTTGCCCATTTTCTTTGCCACTTCATCCATGCGCTGGCCTTCGTACCGTTTGTTCTCGGGTTTCTGGAGCGACGCCACGAGCACACCATGCCAACCGCCTACGCTCTTGACCTGATCGGATTCCCAGCCCGGCAAGCCTTGGGCGATGGCCTGACGAATCTCCGCTCGAACTTTGGGATCTTTCAACCGCGCCACCACCTGCTCCGAGGTGCCTTCGAGATACTTGGGTGGAATGCACATTTCAAGCCCGGTCATCGAGGCGATGTAGGGATATTGGTCCACCGTGATGTCCACACCTCGATCGCGCGCTGCCTGAACCTCGCTGACCTGCTGGGCCATTTGCCCCCAGTTTGATTGGCCGTCGATCTTGAAATGCAGGATGTGCACCGGCAGGCGGGCTTTCTCACCGATTTCGATGGCCTCGTCGATAGCTCGTCGCCAGTGCTCGCCTTCGCCGCGAATATGACTGGTATAAATGCCGCCATAGCGCGCCGCAACTTCGGCGAGCGAGATCAGTTCCGCCGTGCTCGCAAAGGAGTTGGGGGGATATATCAAGCCGGAGGAGAGACCGAGGGCGCCTTCGCGCATGGCTTGATCAACCAAAGCCTTCATCCTTTCCACTTCCTCGGGGCCAGGGGCTCTGTTCACGTTCCCCATCACGTCCATGCGCACCTGGCCGCTCCCGACGTAGGAGGCGATGTTGACGGAACTCCCTTGCCGTGCCACGCGCGCCAGATACTCACTCAGGGTCGTCCAGTCTCGCGTGAGGCCATAGCGAGACATCTCCTTGTCAAACTCCGGTATGGCGGGGCCAAGGATGGGGCCTGCGGATTCCGACTCGCCCAGGATTTCGGTTGTCACTCCTTGCCGGATTTTGCTCTCCGCTTTACCGTCCACCAGAAGTGCGTAGTCGGAATGGCTGTGCAGGTCGATAAAACCAGGACAAATGATGAGTCCGCCGGCATCAATCACGCGCCGCGCTGCCGCATTTGGCAAGCGGCCCACGGCGGCAATCTTTCCATCCTTAACGGCGACTGAGCCCTCGAACCATGGACTCCCGCTGCCGTCGAGAATGTGGCCGTCAATAATCAGGAGGTCGTACCCGGACTCTGCGGCTAGGTGTCGCAAGCCCAGCAAGCCGGCTGATGCCATCAGAATGCAGAGTGCCAGAACTCTCGCGATCCGGCCGTGCTTCGGGTTTCTGGAATACGCAGTTGGCATGCCCACCTCCTTGCGGCCTTGCAGAAAAGTTCCACCACAGAGAGCACAGAGATCACGGAGAGAATACCTCTGCTTTCCTCTGTGAACTCTGTGCTCTCGGTGGTGAGCTTGTCAAATCATACCGGCAAGCAGGAATAAGGTCTATACTGACCGTGGAGGGTTTTCCCGCCCATGGCCTATTGTCCAAGCTGTTACACGGAATACGTGGAGGGCACAAAAACCTGCGAAGATTGTGGTGCACCGCTCTTGCCAGGCTCGCCTCCTCAGGTGCCGAGTGCAGGCTCCCCTGACTCCAAGCTCGTGGCCGCGCGTGTCTTTACTGGCGCGACCGCCTTGATGGACGTCGAGATGGCCAAGAACATCTTGCAGGACCAAGGCATTCCATCAGTCGTGTCGGGTGAGTTTTCGGCGGAACTGTTGCCGGTGTTGGATGTCCCACTGCTGGTTCGGGAAGAGGACGCCGAACGCGCCGCCCGCATTCTCCGGGATTATTTCGACGCGGAAGCGGAGAGCCAGGAATCCGCGGAATGAATTGAACGAGCAAGCAGAGGGGAGCGAAGGGACGACTGAGAAAGAACTAAGAGTTTTGTCCAATTGCGGCCACGGCGCGCTGACCACCGTTCACCTTCAACCGGTCACTGCGCGGCGTGCGACGAGTCCCCTTCTGCAACAATATCCCTTTGCAGGCGGGCCATCGCTCTATGAATGTCTTTGGCTTCTCGCGCGTCTTGGGCGGAAGGAAGCTCGTCCAGATATTTCTGATACGCGTCCAGTGACTTCTTCCATTGCCCCATTTTCTCGTAGACTTTTCCTAGCTCCCGGAATGCGGGCGCGTAATGCGGGTCGGTTTTCAACGCTTCCTGAAATCGGCTCACCGCCGCTTGGTATTTTCGCCGCCTCAGGTAAAAATCCCCAATCTCCACCGATTTCGACGCTGAATCCGACGGCAAAACCCGCACCGGATCATCTTTTGGGGTGGAAGGCTTCGTAGGCTGCTGCTGTGCGTAAATGATCGCCCCACTCGTGCCAAGCACGAGGAATGACAACAAATTTACCCAAACTCTCCGTCGCATGAAACCAATTCTCCCCCTTCCACACGCGGAGTGTCAATACAGCGGCGCCGAGTGACAAGGCGATCTGCCTCCGCGCGACTTGTGACTTTGAGAAAGCTACGTCCTGGCAGATAATAAACTCTGGAGATTCAGTGAATCCTTCGCTCCTCGAAAAAGCCGAAGCCCTGCCCGCCCAGCCGGGGGTATATATATTCAAAGATGAATCGGGCCGGCCCATTTATGTTGGCAAAGCAAAGTCGCTGCGCCACCGGGTGCGGAGCTACTTCCAAGAGTCGCGTCCCGGAGATGAAAAGCGGGACCGAATGCTGGACATGGCCGAGGACCTCGAGACCATCCTCGTGGACAACGAACGAGAGTCCATGGCGCTGGAGAACAACCTCATCAAGCAGTTTAAGCCACGCTATAACATTCTGCTTCGTGACGATAAATCTTACCCTTTCATTAAACTTACGCTGCAGGAACGGTTCCCCCGCGTTTATGTTACACGGAGGCTTAAGAAGAACGGCTCACTTTATTACGGCCCATATTTTCCGGCCAACCTGGCTTACCGTATTGTGGATTTTATTCACCGTCACTTCCTTGTCCCCTCGTGCACCGTGGATCTGACGCGCTTCCATCCCCGCCCCTGCCTTCAATATCACATCCATCGCTGCCTCGGTCCTTGCGTGGAAAGCTTGACTACGCCGGAGCGCTACGCGGAGGCGGTGCGGGACGTTCGCATGCTGCTCGAGGGGCGCGAGAGCGATCTGGTCCGCAGTCTACACGCACGCATGGCAGAGGCATCGGAGAAGCTTTACTTTGAAGACGCCGCGCGTTACCGCGACCAGATCACCACCGTCGAGGAACTTCGCGAGCGCCAGAAGATGGCGGCCTGGTCAGGCCAAGAGGCTGACATCCTGGGATTCCACCAGGAGGGTCCGCTGGTGGCGGTGAATCTATTTCACCTGCGCGGCGGGCGCGTGCTGGATCGGCGGGAATTCTTCTGGGAGGACCTCGAGGGCTTCCATGCCGGCGAGTTCTTCTCTTCGCTTCTCAAGCAAGTCTATCTCGACCAACAGTATCTTCCCGGCGAGATCCACGTGCCGGTGGATTTCGAAGACCGCGAACTCCTCGAAGAGTTGCTGGCCGAGCGGCGAGGACATCCGGTGAAGATTCTGACCCCACAAGGGGGGCGGAAACGCGCCTTGCTTGAGTTGGTCGCCCGGAACGCGCGCCACTCGTTCGAAAGGCGGTTCAGAATTCTGAAGCCCAAGACCCGCGAGGTGTTGGAGAGCCTGGCAGAGGCCCTCGACCTGCCCCAGCCGCCCAACCGCATCGAGGCCTTCGATGTCTCCCACATTCAGGGCTCGGATATCGTCGCCTCGATGGTGGTTTGGGAAGGGAACGGCATGAAGAAGTCGGACTACCGCAAGTTCATCGTCAAGACGGTCCCCCACAACGATGACTTCGCCAGCATGAGGGAAGTGGTGGGACGCCGCTACAAAAGACTGCAAGAGGAAAATAAGCAACTGCCGGAACTGATTCTTATCGACGGAGGAATCGGCCAACTCCACGCGGCCGCAGAGGCTCTGGAGAACCTGGGAATCATTAACCAGCCTTTAGCGAGTATCGCCAAGCGCGAGGAAATCCTCTATCTCCTGGGACGTGAAGATGATCCGGTGGTTCTTGACCATCACTCTCCGGCCCTCCATTTGGTCCAGCAGATCCGCGACGAGGCGCACCGGTTTGCAGTCACCTTCCACCGGGCGCGGCGCGGAAAACGCGAAATGACTAGCGAATTATTGGAAATCGCTGGGATCGGAGAAAAGAGTGCCAGCAAGCTTCTCTCCCATTTTGGCAGTCTAGGCGCACTGCAGAGTCTGTCGGCAGAGGAACTCGGCCAAGTGGTAAACTCGACACAGGCACAGCGGATTGTGGAGCATTTTAGCAAGCTGTCGAAGACGGGTTGACCGCACATACCGTCGGCGGCACTCAGAAAGCACGCGAACCACTCCTTACCCCTAACAAATGGGAAGAGGGACGGATAGCTTGTTGGCCACGACCGCTCCCTACGCCTCCTCTACGGGAGGGGTGAATCACCTGCGAATAACTGATCCTCGTCCACCTGTTAATAAGCCGTCTGGCCGGTCTATTTATAACTTACACTAAACACTTAACTTTTTTACTTGCTTGACACAAACCTAGGTGCTACATTGATTCTCGGAAGGCGGAGGTGAGTGATGGCTCGAAGCAACATGGCAACGGGAATCGGGTGTTTTCTTGTCGGCGTTGGCGTCGGCGGAGCGGTGGCCCTGCTCCTCGCTCCCAAGAGCGGCGAGCAGACGCGGAAACTGATTGCGAAGAAGGCCGAGCAAGGCAAAGCGTACGTGACTTCGAGAAGTCGGGAACTCAAGGACCAAGCTGAAGAGTTTGTCGGGAAGGGCAAGGATCTGGTGAACAAACAGCGGGAGCGGCTTGCCGAGGTACTTGATGCTGGCAAGGAAGCCGCTCGGAACGCGCTTCCCACAGTATGATGCGGAGGTAGCATATGAGCGATGAGAGTAGTGGTGCAACGAATCTGGGGTTTTTTCTTGCGGGTTTGGGCATAGGGGCAATCGTCGCCCTGTTACTTGCCCCCAAATCTGGAAAAGAGGCTCGCGAGTATATTGCTGGAAAAGCTGAAGAGGGCCGGGACTACGTTAAGGCCAAGACGGAAGACTTGCGCCGCCAGGCGGAAGAGGCTGTAGAGAAAGGCAAAGACCTTGTAACCAAGCAGAAGGAACTTCTCTCAGCAGCGTTGGAAGCGGGCAAACAAGCCTACCAGGACGAAAAAGCCAAGGCCAAGTAAGAGTCTGGGCCGCAGAAGGACTGGTGAGCGAACCATGGAGCAAAACACAGGGCTGACCATCGCGCTCATCCTTGTCGCCTTGGCAGTCCTGATCCAGGCGGGGATGACAGTCGCGATCTTTCTGGCGTTGCGGAAAATTCCCGGCCAACTCGAAGCTGTCCGCCAAGACTTCAAGCAGCGGTTTGACCCGCTGGCGCAATCGGTCACGGAAATCCTGGTCAACGCCCGCGAACCTCTGCGGACGATCACCGCGAACTTGGCCGACATCAGCAAGATGCTCCGCGAGCGGACCAGCGACGTGGATGGGCTGGTGGCGGAGCTTGTGGACAAGTCACGCGCGCAGGTTATTCGCATGGACCGGATGGTTTCCGATCTCGTCGAAAAGATTGAAACCACCTCGGAAACCGTGCAGCGCGGGGTGCTGGCGCCCGTTCAGGAAGTTTCAGCCGTCATCAAGGGCATGCAGGCGGGGCTGGAGTTCCTGTTCTCGCGTCGGCGGACAACCAGCGTCAGCGAGGCAGCGCAGGACGAGCAGCTTTTCATTTAAGACGCCACGCGGTAATCCAGAGGGGCGCAGAGCCATGCGCCCCTGCACGATCCGCGATATCAGTGAAGCAGATCCCTGCCTCGGCGCTGTCGGTGTTTGCTTGCTGCGATGCGCCGAGAGGGTTTTGTCTCGCTGCCTTGTGCCCAACAGCAGACAACTCAAAACCCACCACGGTCGCCCAACTTATTCAAGGACACGATCAATCCACCCGCCACCCACCACTTCGTCGCCGTCATAGAAAACTGCCGCTTGCCCGGGAGTAATGGCCCGCTGAAGTTGGTGGAACGTGACCGAAGCCTGGTTGGCTCCATGCGCTTTCACTCGGGCTGGGGCGCCGGGATGATTATGGCGAATCTTGACATGGGCCCCGATCTCCTCGCCTGTATCTACCAACCGAATCCAGTTGACGTCGCGAACCAAAAACTTGCGGTGAAACAGCTCCTGCTCAGGCCCGACGATCACTCGGTTCTTTTCCGGCTCGAGTTGCACGACATAAAGCGGTGAGCCAACGGCGACTCCCAAACCCTTCCTCTGACCCACAGTGAAATTGTGAATCCCGCGGTGCTCCGCAAGCACCTGCCCTTGCGTTGAGACGACTTCACCCGGATGTGCCACCGGCTTCCTGCCTTGTTCCTCAAGATAGGCGTCGATGAAGTCGCGGTAATTACCCGAAGGAACGAAGCAGATCTCCTGGCTTTCGGGTTTCTCAGCTATGGGCAACCGCTTGGCGCGGGCGATCGAGCGCACTTGCTCTTTGCGGAGTTCGCCGAGCGGAAACAGGGCCCGTTCGAGCTGCTCTTGGGTGAGCCCAAAGAGGAAGTAGGCCTGGTCCTTGCTCCGATCCACCCCGCGCAGCAGTTGAATTCGGCCTGTCGTTTCGTCGTGCCGGAGGCGCGCATAATGGCCGGTGGCAATGCGCTCCGCGCCGATCTGGCGCGCCAGGGCGATGAACCGCTCGAACTTGATCTCTGTGTTGCAAAGGCTACACGGAATGGGGGTTTCTCCGGCCTGATAACGCTCCACAAACGGCCGCACCACCGTCGCTTCGAACTCCCGTTCAAGGTTGATTACGTAGTGCGGGATGCCGAGGCACTCCGCCACGGCTCGGGCGTCGTAGACATCGTCCAGCGAGCAGCAGCGGCCGCTGGCGTGACCCGACGGGTTAAGCACGCCTTGCTGGCCCTGCAAGCTCGGCAAGCGGCGCTGGTTCCACAACTGCATCGTCAGCCCGACCACCGAGTCAGGCTGGGTGCGCACTGCGGGGACCTTGGCATCCGAGTTTTTTCCGACCAACAAGGCAGCGGCAGTGGAACTGTCCACGCCTCCGCTCATCGCGACAGCGATAGTCATGACAGCAGAATCGAAATGCGAAACTCGAAAATGGAAAATGGAAAATGGAAATTCGGAAATGGTGAGGCGGATGCCGAATCCAAAATCCAAAATCCAGAATTGCCCTAACCCCTGGCTCCAACGGGTTTGTAGCGGGGCGACACCGCACGGAGCCGCTCGACGACAGCGGGAAGAGCAGCGAGTGTGGCGTCGACATCTTCGGCGGTAGTGTAACGGCCCAGGCTGAACCGGATGCTCGTCCGCGCCTGCTCCGGCGTACAGCCGATAGCGGAGAGAACGTGCGACGGCTCGACCGACCCGGAGGAACATGCCGCCCCAGTTGAGCATGCAAAACCTTTCAAATCCATGGCGATGACGAAGCCTTCGCCTTCGACGCATTCGAAGCAGAGGTTGCTGGTGTTGGGCAGCCGCCTCTCGGCGTCCCCGTTCACGCGCACTTGCGGGACCAATTCGAGCGCACCTCGCTCCAGGCGATCGCGCAAGGCCGTCACACGCTGCCCATACTCATCAAGGTGAGCCCAGGCCAGTTCCGCCGCCGTACCCAGACCGACGATGCCAGGCACGTTTTCAGTGCCGGGACGGCGGTCGCGCTCGTGATGACCTCCGTAAAGAAGCGGCCTGAGGGTAGTGCCCCTGCGAACGTACATCGCACCCACGCCCTTCGGCCCGTTCAACTTGTGCGCGGAAAGAGAAAGCAGGTCGACGCCCAGCTTCTCGATATCGATGGGAATCTTGCCCACGGATTGAACCGCGTCGGTGTGGAAATAGATATCGCGCTCGCGGGCAATGGCCCCAATTTCTTCCAGCGGCTGGATCGTGCCGATTTCGTTGTTCGCGTGCATGATGGAAATCAGCACGGTCTCAGGCCGAATGGCGCTTCGTACGTCCGCCGGGTCGACCACGCCGCCAGCAGCCACACCGAGGTAAGTCACACCGACACCCTGCTTTTCAAGCGCCTGTGCCGTGTGGAGGACCGCGTGGTGTTCGATGCTCGTGGTGATCATGTGCGGGTTTGCCACACGGGCTGCCTGGACGATGCCGAAGATCGCAGCATTGTCCGCCTCGGTTCCCCCGCTTGTAAAAATCACTTCGCCAGGCCGCGCATTCAGCAGCTTCGCAACCTGCTGGCGAGCCTTCTCGACCGCGTTCTTGGCCCGTTGTCCGAACCAATGGATCGAAGAGGCGTTCCCATAATCCTCAAGCAGGTAAGGCTTCATCGCCTCAAACACTTCCGGCGCCAGCGGCGTCGTTGCATTGTTGTCCAGATATACTCTTCTCAACATTTCTACGCTACTTCGAACTGATGTCATTCTGAGGCCCGTTCTCCGGGCCGAAGAATCTCCGCAGTTCGCTTGTAATCCTAACCCTCGTTTCCAGCAGCCCACGGTGCACTGGATGGATTAACCCTGACAATTCAGGTTAGCCGACCGCCCCAGTGAAGTCAAATGCCGCCGAGATGAAATGCCCGCTTTTGCTTTTAGCTCGCCGCATTGCTAGAATCTAAGGAGCGAGAACCAGACCGTGACAAACTTAGACCGCATCACGACCGACCCGGCCCGCATGAACGGCGAGCCGTGCATCCGCAACATGCGCCTGACAGTCCGCCGCGTACTTGAAGCCCTGGCGACTTATCCCGACCGTGCCGAGCTCAAGCGCGAGTACCCGGAACTCGAAGACGAAGATATTCGCCAGGCGCTCGCTTTCGCCGCCGCTTCCCTCGACGACAAAATCCTTCCCCCGGTCGTTGCCCGCTGATGCTGCTTCTCGACCAGGGCCTGCCGCGCTCCACCACACTTCACTTGCGTCGACGCGGGCCTGAAAGCCGACCATGTCGGCGAAGTTGGCCTTGCCACTGCCGCCGACAGCACCATCCTCGCGCGAGCTCGGGACCATGCGCAGATCGTCGTTACCCTGGACGCGGATTTTCATGCCCAGTTGGCCCTTTCGGGCGCGGCGGGGCCGTCGGTGATTCGCATCCGCATCGAAGGGCTGAAAGCGCAAACAGCTCGCGGAGCTTCTGGTCCGCGTGCTGGAACAATGTGGTGAGGACCTCAAATCCGGCGCCATGGTCACCGTAACGGAATCCAGCGTCCGCATACGACACTTGCCTCTCATCCGCATTTGAAATCTCAAATCCGCCCTCTGGAATCGCGACGGGGCCTTTTGGTTTCGGTAGCGCGGAGTTGCTCTCGAACTCCGCGGCGTGTACACTCGAAGGCGTCAAAGAGCCTCAGAGTGTGAAAGACAACTCTGCTACCTGCCGGTCAAGGGCGTTTGCCCAGGGTTTGGGTGTGTCCGGGCAGGAAGGAGTCAGTTCGGACAATGCGCACCAACAGCGACCGGTCCAACGAGGAGCTGATCGCCAAACTCCACATCGATGTGCGCTTGGCTCCTCTGGTCAAGCTGGCCGATGAGCTGGACTCTCTTTTCGAACGTGCGCTGGATGCCGTCTCAGAACATCCGCGATCAGGTCCCGAGACAGTCGCCGCGACTAAGGTGTGCGTGATCCTGACTGGCCGCTTGGCTAACGACATTCGCGTCTGCTCCATTGCGAGTCGCTTTGGTTATGGCCTGCAGGCTATGGGCTTGGCTGCAACGGTGCAAGAGGTTGTGGGTGCGCTATGCTATGTGGGTGACGATGAAGCGCGTGCGCATGAGTGGGCCACACACACAAACCGGAAAAAGACTTTTCCCCCAACGGTCAAGGACGGCATCAATGCAGCGGTGGCTGTGCTGGACATCCCCGAAGACGCCCGAGATCACTTGCGGGATCAGTGGCAGAGCGTGTACGCCGCACTGTGCATGGGCAAGCACGCGAATCCTATTGTCTCCATGGACCAGGGGCTGCGCGTCTTTCCGGACGACGCATACTTCGTTCGAGGTCCTGATGCCTCTGAACTGGGTGCCAAGTACTCGTGCTTCGCCTTATTTAATGCAGTGGAATTTGGCTCAGTAGCGGTCTACGCTTTTGTTAAATGCTGCTCCGACCAGGGGCTGCGGGCACAACTCCGGAAGGACGCGCTCAAGATAGCGGCCCAGCTCCGTGATGTGGGGCCGCTCCTGGATCATCTGATGGCAGTGCCAACCGCCGAATCTACGCAGTCGGAGGCAGAACGACTTCAATTAGAGACTGAGCGGTTGCAGCGCGAGACCGAGCACTTTCGATCAGAAACTGAGCGGTTGCAACGCGAGACCGAACGCATGCGGCGCGAGACCCAACGTCTTCGGTTGGGATCAGAGAAGCAAGCGTAGCGCAGACCGCCGTCTTGCCGTGGCGCAACGCTGGTGAGCAACCAACCCACATTCGATGTTGGGCACCGAGGAGAGGGCAAGGTCCCGCCTCAACTGCAATGCATCTTATCCCTCATTGGGTTTACTTCTGTCGTCGCGCAGATTGTTCTGATGCGCGAGCTGATCGTGGTCTTTTACGGCAACGAGATTTCTCTCGGCATCATACTCGCGTGCTGGCTGCTTTGGACGGCCATCGGCTCGAGTGCGTTTGGCAGGCTTCTTGGGCGCTGCCGGGATTCCCGAAGAGTTGTAGCCAGCCTGGAAACCCTGATCGCGGGAATATTCCCGCTGACCATTTTTGTGGTACGCGCCAGCCGGCCAATGCTGGAATCCGTCCCTGGAGAAATCCTGGGCCCGGCGCCGATGTTCCTCACTTCCTTGATAACGCTCAGCCTCTTCTGCCTGCTCTCGGGAAGCCTGTTCGCTGCGGGCAGCAGGCTGTGCAGCGAAGAAACGCGCAGCTCAACGGCCTCTGCGGCGAGTTCGGTTTACCTGCTCGAGGCTGCGGGGTCGGGCTTGGGAGGAATACTGGCAAGCCTGATTTTGATCCGCTATTTTACCTCGTTTGAAATGGCCGCCTGCGTGGCCCTGCTCAACCTGCTGGCCGCGGCATGGATCGGCGTGCACACGCCGGTCTATCGCCGTACCCTGCTGGCGCTGCTTCTGGTTGCTGCCTTCTTCATCCCGCGCGCCGCGCGCCGGCTCGAGGCCAAATCGCTGGCGCTGCTCTGGCGCGGCTTCAGCCTCGTGGAATCCCGGAATTCCGTCTATGGCAATCTGGCGCTGGTGGCGACAAGCGAAAGCCACAGCCTTTTCGAAAACGGGTTGAGGATACTCACCGTGCCCGACCCCTCAGCGGCCGAGGAGGCAGTACACTTTGCACTTCTCGAACACGCCGCCCCCCACTCGCTGCTGCTGATTGGCGGAGGGATCAACGGCAGCCTGGCGCAAGCTCTGCAATACTCCAGCCTCGAGCGCGTCGACTACGTCGAATTGGACCCTGCCATCCTGGGCGTCGCCGAGCGCCACTTTGCGCAAGTCTGGACGCCTGTGCGCAGCGATCCTCGCGTGTTCGTTCACCGCATGGATGGCCGGTTGTTCCTCAAGACCAGCAAAACCAAGTTCGACGTCATCATCGTCAACTTGCCTGACCCCTTTACCGCCCAACTGAACCGCTTTTACACCCAGGAGTTTTTCCGCGAGGCCGCGGCGAAGCTCAACCCCGGTGGGGTACTGTCCTTTCAGGTGACCGGGGCGGAGAATTACATCAGCCAGGAACTTGCGGACCTCTTGAGGTGCCTCGAAAAGACGCTGCGCTCGGTTTTCCCGCAAGGGGTGGCCATTCCCGGGGAAACGGTTCACTTTCTGGTTTCAAATCGAGGGGGCACACTTACCCGAGATGCCTCTGCATTGATGACCCGGCTGCACGAGCGCCGCATCCACACGCAGTATTTTCGCGAGTATTACGTTCCCTTCCAGATGTCGCCGGACCGCATGCAGGATCTCGAGCAGCAGATTGAGCCAAAGGCTGCGACGCCTATTAACCGGGATTTCTCTCCCATTGCATACTATTTCGACGTGGTCCTATGGAGTTCGCGATTTCACTCGCGCTGGCGCGATTTACTGGAATCGCTGGCGGCTCTGAGATTCGGCGCGGCCGCGGCCGCCGTGTTTCTCGGCCTGCTGACCCTAACGGTCGCGTCGGGGCTGTTCGAACGCATCGGCGTCGCGCGGCATCGCGGCGGCGTCGATGGCACGCCGCCTCGCGATCGTGATGTAAGAAGACTGCCGCACGCCTATCGCGCCACGCTGGGGCTCTGTGTGACGGCGATGGGGTTCACGCTGCTTGGCCTCGAAGTTCTCCTCCTGCTCGGGTTTCAAGCCCTCTATGGATACGTTTACCAACAACTGGCCATTCTGGTAGCTCTCTTCATGGTGGGGATGGCGGGCGGAGCATGGCTGGCCCTAAGGAAAACAAGGGCGCGTAGGGACGGTTCGCGAACCGCCCCTACGAGTGTGGATGGCGGCGAATACAGGAAGCTCGCACTGCTGCAACTTCTGGCGGCGGCAGCGCCTCTTCTCCTCTACGCGTTATTCGTTCTGCTCGCCAGCGTCAAAAGTCTGCGGGCGCTTCTCACCGTCAACCCCATGGTCTTCCCCATGCTGGCTCTGATGGCCGGTTTGATGGGCGGATTCCAGTTCCCGGTAGCGAGTCGTCTTTACTTTATCGATTCAGAAGAGCCGCCGACCTCAGGAGCGGAGGTCCGCGCTGCCGACTCCACTCCCTGTGCAACGCGAAACGCGGGGATACTCTATGGCCTCGATCTCGCCGGGGCGTGCCTGGGAGCGGTGGCGCTGAGCGCCTACCTGCTCCCGGTTTATGGCTTTTTGCGAACCGCCGTCCTCATGGCCGGGGTGAACCTGGGGCCGGCGGCGCTTGCAATCCTGCCGGCTTTTGAGCTGAGGGCTCATCAAACGCGGGCGCTTTAGGATTGTGCGGCTCGCCAAACACCAGGGCCGTAAACATGAACAGGTCGGCATCGTCATCTTTCCAGGCTTGCTGGGGCAGGCCCGCTTTGACGCACACCTGTTCCAGGAACGTCTTCCGATCCCAGCCTTCTTCCGTGGGCACCTGGGGAAGCAGCACGCCCTCATACTCTCCCTTGCGGATAAGCAAGCCATGTTGGCCTACATGAATCTGGTTGATGTCTTCGACTTTGCGCAGCGGGGAAAGCACCGAGATTTCGTACTCCAGCAGCGGCAGTTCGTCGGAGTTGACAGGGCGGAACCGCCGGTCCTCGAGAGCCGCGTACGCGGCCACATCCCGGACGGTTTCGGCAAGGGGTTTAACCGGGGACATATAGCCAATACAGCCGCGCAAATCTCCGTGCTCCTTCAAGGTCACGAAAGCGCCACGCGCGTCGTGGAGCGCTTCCGGCTCATTGTCGGGTACGGGCAGGATCTTCTTCTCCCGCACCGCGACTTCCACAGACTGGCGCGCAATTTTCAGCAACTCCGCTTTTTCGGCGGGGGTGAGGGAGAACTCCGGGTTCTTGTGGCCGTGCTTCTTGTTCTCCTTCTCATTGTCAGCCGTGATCGCCAGGGCTCCGTAGCCGACCACGCGGCTCTTGTCTCCTGTAACGTCACCCGAATTGGCGTATTTGAGGAGTTGCGCGTGATGGGCGCCCAGGTGCTCCGCTGCAATCATGGCTGCGATGATGGGCCCGCCGCCGCAAGGACCGTTCCAGAGGTTCCGCTCGAGGTTTTGGGAGAGAGTCAGGTAATCCCAATCCTGGAGGGTCTTCAGGATCTGGTGGTCCATCCGCTCTGCGTCATCGTAAGTGTGGTAATGGGACAGGTCGGAGCTGACCAGGATGAGCGTGTTGGTGCCTTGTACGGCTTTGGCGAGAGCGATGCCCAGGGCGCGGCAGTCGTCGTAACCGATGTCGCCCATCACGATGGGCACCATCTTGAACTGTCCCAGCACGCGCTGAAGGAAGGGCAGTTGATCCTCGATGGCGTGCTCGCCATACTCTTGGCCTCGCACATTCACGGGGCCATGTCCGCGGTCCGAGATTTTGATTGACGAGCTCAGCTTGACGAGCCGGGCGGCAAAGTCGTGGTCTACCGGAACGTCGCCCAACGGCGTATGGTAAGCGTCTCCGTCGTAGATGGAGGAGAAGGGAAACGACTCGTAATGCGACGGGGCGAGCACTACCACTCGGTCGTAGCTCCGTCCCTTAAGCTGGACATACGAGTAAGCTGCCACGCCGCCGGAGAATTGGTAACCCGCGTGAGGACAGATCAGCGCCACGAGGCTGCCATCCAGTTTCTGGGGCGAAGCTTGCGCGAGAAAACCGTCGATCATCTTTCTCAATTCGTTCGGGTCGGCAGGGTAGAAACCTCCCGCCACAAGGGCCGGCCTGATCTTCTGCTCCGCACTCAAGCCAATATTCTTCATGCCGATCACGAACAATGTGACGGGGATAAGTAGGGCAAATAACAATACAGTTAGCTGGATCTTCATATCAGGACCTTCGGCGAGGACTCTCGGGCTTGCGGCTTACAAGTCTACACCCGAATGGCCTGGCAGGTGTCAGGATTCGGGTGCGCGGGACCGGGGCGCAAGGCGCTGGTCCAGACAGATTGTCGGCCTGCGGGACGGGCCGTACATCTCCTCTGTGGCCATCCGACGCTCATCGCGGTTGGGCATGGAATCTATGTAGCCCCCCCTGCCCCTACCAGTTTGACTGTTTCGACGCGCGGTTTTGATCCGAATTGCGCAGTTCGAGCGCATTTTGTGCCGCTTTTGGGGGCCGATCTTAGCTTCGTTTCGCACACCCGATCGTGTGTTTTCAACAACATATTGGCTTCGGTCGTACTAAAATACATCTATTTCGCGACTCCCCTCCATCTTTTAGCTTGCAGGGAGTATCGCCGTACCTGTTCTCGCCGCCGCGCCAACGACAGTTTGTCAGCGGCCGAGATTGACAACCATCATAGGCTATCACAGCTCCAGAGGCTTGTCAAGCGAAAAAACGCTTCGAAGAACGCTTCTACCGTGGAGGCGCAGCGGCGCGGCTGTCAATGCTCAGAATGACAGGTGTTCTGGCGTTCTTGCGCGCGCTGTGACGGCCAGCGCTACATTGAAACCAGGACACTACCGAAAAAAGCTTGACAGTCTGGAGGCACTCACTATAAGAAGCAGGGTGGCGAAACGGTCTCGTGTTTGCTTCGGCGTCTTCGGGAGCGAGTGCGAGACATTGCCGAAGGACGTACCCCTTCTCATTTTGGAGTTGCATGAAAGTCATACCGCAGGGGCTTAAAGCCAAGTGGTTTTGGTACTCGCTGCTTTGCGTGCTTTGTTGGGGGGCGTGGGTGCTCTGTTCGAAACTGGGGACCAACGAGATTCCCGCCAGCACGATGCAGTTCATCTTTGCGTTCGGCTTCATTCCAGTGGCGATTCTGGTGCTTATCATGAAGCCCGTCAAGTTCGAAAAGAGCGCGAAGGGCATCGCGTACAGCCTTGGCAATGGAATTCTTGCGGGCATTGGCGGCCTGACGCTTTTTGCAGCCTATCGGAGCGGCGGGAACACGTCGGTCATCACCGCCGCCACGGCTCTTTATCCCCTCATTACGGTAGTGCTTGCGGTACTGGTTCTGCGCGAACGGCTCAATTGGCTTCAGATGGTGGGTTTGGGATTTGCTGTAGTGGCTATTATCATCTTCTCTTTGTAAGAATCCGGTCCTATGCACCTGCCCCCTTGGTTCTGGTTTGGTCTGATCACCCTGGTCTCGTGGGGGATTGTTGGTTTGCTCCAAAAGCTTTCCACCAACCATCTCTCTGCGGAGTGGGCTTTAGTGTGGCTGGCCGTGGGCTTTTTCATTCTCGAGCCATGGCTTTACCCGGGGAAGGTACTGTTCACATATTCCAATCGTGGCCTGGAATGGGCCCTTTTGAGCGGCGTGTTTAACGCTTTAGGGGCATGGGCGCTGCTGGCGGCGCTAAAGAGCGGCGGCAAAGCCTCGATCGTCGCGCCCTTCACGGCGCTTTATCCCATCGTGGTAGTTTTCCTGGCTCCTTTCATTCTCCACGAATCCATCAGTGCCTTGCAGGCCGTGGGAATAGTTTGCGCGTTGATTGCGGTCGTGCTGCTGTCAACAGAGAGTTCGACAGCCTAGCGTCCTTCGTGCCGGCAGAAGTTCGGAAGTAATCGTGGGGGGAAAAGAAAGGGTTCACGCAAAGGCGCAAAGTACGCAAAGTGCGCAAAGAAAAAGGCGGCTTTGCGTGAGCTGTCTTAGTTTCTTGAGCCGTTGTTGCGGCGTGGGATAGAGCCTGACTCAGCAGCGTGTCGATCACGGTGCAAATGGCAAATGGAGGTTTCACCTATGACTTCTTCGCATAATCCAACCCGCCGTAGTTTCCTGAAGAAAGCTGCGATGGGAAGCGCGGCCTTGGCTGCCGCCCCGGCGTGGCAGCGTGCGCTGGGCGCGAACGATCGCATCAATGTGGCGCTGATCGGCCTGGGAGCGCGCGGCTCAGATCATTTGAACCTGGTGCTTCAGCACCGTGCCAACAAATCGGACATTGAAATCGTAGCCCTTTGTGATGTCTACCAGAAACGGCTGAGCATGGCCTCCGCAAAGGCGCCGGGGGCAAAGACCTACGTTCACCACCAGGAAGTGCTCGAGCGGTCTGACATCGATGCGGTGTTCATCGCCACGCCCGACCATTGGCACGCACCCATCACCCTCGCGGCCATGGAGCGCGGCAAAGACGTGTACGTTGAGAAGCCCATGACGCACACGGCCGAGGAAAGCAAAACGGTCGCCCACAAGACCAAAGAACTCAAGCGCGTCCTGCAAGTGGGCGTGCAGGGGCTTTCCTGGAATCGCTGGCACAAGATCCACGAGATTGTCCAATCAGGCATGATCGGGCAAGTGGTCGCCGTGCAGGGCACCTACAGCCGCAATGCCCCGGAAGGCGACTGGAACGGCGGTGACTTTTGGACGATCGATCCGGCCGCCGGTCCCGACGCCACGGGGGACAACCACATCGATTGGAAACAGTGGCTCGGCCCCTCCCGCCAGATTCCGTATAACGCGGACCGGTTTTTCCGCTTCCGCAAGTACTGGGACTATTCAGGCGGCATTGCCACCGACCTGCACTATCATATCGTCGCGCCCTTTCATGTCGGAGTGGCCAACGACTTCCCCACCCGCGTCGCGGGCATGGGCGGGTTGTGGGTCTATAACGACGGGCGCGAGGTCCCTGACACCTTCCTGACCGTCGCCGACTACCCGAGTAAGTACTCGATGACCGTGCAGTCTTCACAGGTCAACGAGAACGGTCCGATGATGATGATCCGGGGGACCAAAGCCACTATCCATCTGAGCGACGAGTGGGAAGGCCCTCCGTCGCGTCAGTACGATTACGCGGATATCTTTCCCGAATCGCCGTTCGTCGAGGAATTCAACAAGAAGTACGGCAACGACCAGGTGCGCGTGGATAGCGTGGGCAATGAGGGCGATCTGAAGCACGTTGACAACTTCTTCGATTGCGTGCGGTCACGGCAACTGCCGAACTGCAACGTGGATATCGGTTATAAAGTTTCCGTGGCTTGCGACCTCTCCGTTCGGTCTTACCGGACAGGCAAGGTGTATTACTTTGATGCGGAACGCGAGCAAGTGGTGGAGACGTGAGATTTGCCGAAGGCCCCTTGGAGTGCGGTAGCGTCAGCTACCGCCTTTTCATTTCGAATCCAAGGCGGCAGCTTCGCTGCCGCACTCCAAGGCTCAGAATGACATGTTGGAAGGGGCTTCCGGAATGCCTGAACTCACTTCACGGGAAAGAATGTTGCGGGTGCTGCGCCATGAGGCGCCGGATTACGTTCCATGTTGCTTCATGAGCTTTACGGCGTTGCGGCGGCGCTGCCAGGAAAACCTCTATGAATTAGTCAAGGCCGAGCGCGCCATGGGCCTGGACTCCTTTCTTTTTATCCCTACTCTGCCGCGTCCGCAGCGCCTGGACCATCCGGACCTGCGCGGGTTGCCGGTGCGTTTCCATCTTTCGGTGGAGACGCGCGAGTGGCGAGAAGAGAATCCAGGCCGGTACGCCGTTTTGCATAAGGATTACTCGACGCCGGCCGGCAAGCTGCAAACCAGCGTGCGCCTCTCGGACGACTGGCCGCACGGAAACCACATTCCCTTCGTCGATGATTACCAGGTGCCGCGGGCGATCAAGCCTCTGCTGAGCGGTGAAGCATCGGAGTTGGATGCGTTGCGATACCTGCTGACTCCACCTGCCCCTGACGATGTCAAACAATTCCATGTCGAAGCTGAACGTGCCCACGCATTTGCGCGCGAGCAGGGAGTGTTGCTGGCGGGCGGTTGGGGTGTGGGCGTCGATATGGCGAACTGGCTTTGCGGGTTTGAGAACCTGATGTTGCTCGAGCACGACCAGCCGGGGTTTTTCGCCGAACTTCTGGAAATGATCCACCATTGGAACCAGCAGCGCATGGCCGTGGTGCTTTCGGGGAGAGTGGATCTCTATATCTATCGGGCGTGGTATGAGGGCTGCGATTTCCTTTCACCCAAGCTTTTTCGGGAGGTCATCCTTCCGCACCTCAAGAGCGATGCCACACTGGCGCATGAACACGGCGCCAAGTTTGGTTATATTTGCTCCAGCGGAATATTGCCACGGCTCGACGACTACGTGGAAGCGGGAGTAGATGTCCTCATTGGCGTCGATCCGGTCCAGGGCACCCACACCGACCTTGGCCAGATCAAGAAGAAAGCTGCTGGGCGTCTTTGCTTGTGGGGCGGCGTCTCGGGCGCAGTCACGGTGGAAATGGGCGAAGAGAGCGAGATTTGCACGGCCGTGCGGCTCGCCCTTGCCGAACTCGGACCGGAGGGGTTCATCCTCTCGCCCGTCGACAACATCACCGTAGACGCACCCAGGACCTGGAGCAACCTTCAGATTTTCATCGACGAATGGCGGAGGAACCGATCATGACATCAATAACACGGCGTAGTTTACTGGGGCATGCCGCCAGCGCGGCCGGAGCACTTGCCGCAGGCGGGCCGCTGGCTGGGGCTGCCGGTGTGGCGC
Organism: uncultured Acidobacteriota bacterium; assembly: GCA_963722675.1. Taxonomy (GTDB): domain Bacteria; phylum Acidobacteriota; class Terriglobia; order UBA7540; family UBA7540; genus CAVROP01. Next base: position 18,961 of record CAVROP010000047.1, on the reverse strand, counting down.
CAAACCCATTGCGCGTAGTGATCGCAGGGGCGCACCCTGACGACCCGGAATCCGGCTGCGGCGGCACCATCGCTCGGCTCTCTGACGCGGGGCATGAGGTCGTGATTCTCTACCTGACGCGCGGCGAGCGCGGCATTCAAGGTAAGACTTACGACGAGGCGGGCCTGATCCGAACCGCGGAAGCTCAGACGGCCTGCGAGATTCTCAAAGCGCGCCCAGTGTTCGCAGGCCAGGTGAACGGCAAAGTCGAAGTGAACTACGCGCGCTATGACGAGTACCTGAAAATCCTGCAGGGCGAGCGGCCGGATGTGGTGTTCACTCACTGGCCCATCGACACGCACGAGGATCACCGGGCCACTTCGCTGCTGGTTTACGACGCGTGGCTGCGCATGCAAAGGAAATTCGCACTCTACTACTTCGAAGTCATGACAGGAATGCAGACATCACAATTCTGGCCCACCCAGTACGTGGACATCACGGCGACAGAGGCGCGCAAACGCGCCTCGTGCTTCGTACACGCCAGCCAGAAGCCCGAAGAATTCTACGCGATCCACGACCAGATGAACCGCTGCCGTGGCATGGAGCTGGGCGTGAAGTACGCGGAGGCTTTCGTTCACCATTCGCAAAGCCCAGAGGTCGCGCTGCCGGCTTAATACTTCGCCCCAGTAACTCGCCCCGTGGTTTCGCCGCGCAACCAGACGTAGAGCGGCGCCCGCGGCGAGGGCGGCGGCCAAGGGAGTTCAATTTGTAAGGTCTGGTTCTGGGGGTCACCCGCCGCGGGGACGGGGATTCCCTGTACAGGGTATCCTGCCTGGCTATCCCATCCCGTCTTCTCGATGACTTGCAACTCCTGGCCGGTGAGGCTTCCTAAGAAAAGGTCGCCACTCTTCTTCTGGTCGGTGAGCACAAATTTCTGAATGTGCGGAAGGCGGATGACTCGTCCCAGAGTATAGGGTTGCGAGGCGCCGATCTCATCCGCGCTTACCATGGCTTCCAACTGGCACCCGGAGCGGCCAACCGATCCCGGATCAACGGACAGGAACAGGATGCCTTCTCCGGCAAAATCTAGCTGTGCAGATTCAGCTCGCTCGCCAGGATGGAGAGAGAGGGATTTCTTCGCGTCTCCCTGGTTGGCACAGCTCAGCTCGAAGCCGGGATTCGATCCGGCGTTCTCAGTCTGGATCGAGAAACTCACCGGGCCGCCTGCGGCGATTTCGCCCTGGCGCAAGGCTACATCCGTCGCTTGAGAGGACGATTCGTTCACCCCGGTGATCTTCGGCCGCGGCCCAACCACTTGAACGACGTCGAAGATTTTCAGAGGACTTTGCAGATCCGAAACCTTCAAGCTGGCGTCGAGCATATCGCCTTTTTTCGCCTTCGGCATTAATTTGAGGGTGGCTTTTCGCTCGCGCAGCTTCTGTGCATCCGCCGCAACAGGAGCCAGGGTCCACGTCGCGCTGTCGCTCGAAATGCCTTCAATCCGTTCCATGCCGGTTCCCTCGAGCGTGAATGTCTGGTGCGTCTCCCCCAGGTTCGCCCGCAAGGGAAGATTAGATAAGGTGGGGTTGGGAGGGTGGATCACGAGCCCGAGGTCATGATTCGATCCGTTCGTCTGGGTGAGTTTCAGGTAATAGGAGCCCGCCGGCAACTTGGCGGTGTCGATATCCAAATCCAAGGTCGTTTGCTCCCCCGCGCCACTTCCCTTGGGAACGGTGAAGGACAGTTCTTTGGGAAATCCCTCGGCCTTGAGTGTGGCGTCGTCCTTTAATAGAGCAGAGGCCGGACTGGAGCCTGCCGCTTTGTCTGAAGGAACGAGTGCGACCTTCTCGACAAACTCAAAATCCGCGCCCGTTAGCTGTACGCTTACCAGACCCGTGCCTTCCACGAGGCGGTCTTCGGAATCGGGGCTGAGTCTGGCGTGCGAAAAATCCGCAAAGGGACGCAAGTTGATGTCGCCCTGCACTTCCATCGGATCCCAATCCCACTTGGCGACAAGGCGGTATTGCCCTTCCGGAAGTTTGGTTTTGCTGAGATCCAACTCCATAGAGTCGTCCGGTTCACCGAGTTTCACGGTCACGGGAACCTCCGCCGAGTGGCCCGCGGAGACTAATTCCCAATCCCGGACTCGCGGGAGGTTCTTGAGCTGGCTGGGATTCGCGCACGCAATCTTAATGGTGGATTTCCAACCCAGCGGTAGGCACCGGGTCTCCGGCAGCGACGCCTTTGGCGCTCCCACATCCGGAACGCGCAGCATCCACAGATAGGCCGGGCGGGTGCGGGGCTTCAGCTTCTGGTCCTTGCTACAGAGCGCCAGTCCATCGCTGGGGATAGACTGCGTGAAGGCGGCATGAAAATCGGTGTCCGGAAAAACCATGATGCGGAGGTTTTCAAAGAGCGCCGCGCCCCCGGCGGCCAGGCCGACCGGCGTGCCGAAGAAGAGGCCTGCCACGGATGAGGCCAGCCCCGTCGACTGCGCGAGCATCGCTGTTCGCTCCGAGGTGAGCGGATCGTAGGTGGAAAGGGAGGGCATCACGGCCCCAAGCAATTGCGCTGCCTGCTGATTCGTAGGAGCGGCGGTATCGAGTTTGGAGACCGATACGCCATACGCAGCGGAAAATCCGCGCAAGGCCGCATTCAAGTCTGTTCCGTAAGTGGGCGATTGCTCGACTTGGGAAAGCGTTTGAACCAGCGCTTCGACAGTAGCTGTCTGCTGGGCGTAATCGGCGAGTTGCGGGATCAGGTCTTGATTCTTCTCAACCATCGAGCTCACTTTTTTTACGTCCAACCCGTGAGGACCGAAAACCACGCCCACGACCGCGGCCTGTGTCGGAATCGTCCACAGCGCAGGGCCCTTCGCCGGCCGTGCCTCCAACACCACAAGGTCCTTTTGCTTAACCTTGCTCTTTTCCGCGTGCGGTGTGGCGCCGCCCTTTTGTCCCACCGCCGCTGATCCCACTGACGCGGAGCCGGCGCCGGCGTTCGCCGCCTCACTGGAGAGTGCGGAGGACGGCACAAGCAGAATCGCGATCTGCGCTTTGTCCTTGATAGGGTTAGGTATGTGAATGGGCTCGTATTTCAGCCTGTCGCCCGGCCGGATGAGGTTTACGGAGCTTAGTGGCAATGCGGGGCCTTTCCCTTCCGGTTGGAGCAGAAGACGAAAAGTGCTGACCGAAACGCCTCCCAGACAAGGGGGTGGGGCGACCGCATGAGCTTTTGCCGAGATGAGCCCAACGAAAGCTAACAGCAGAAGCGAAGGTTTCATTCCGAGTTTAGCCTCTCAAGAAGATTCACCAAAGTGCGTACAGGGACTGGGGAGAAAAGTGCCGCAGTCCTCAGCGAAAGATAAACGATAAATGGAATGTGTCACAACATCGAATGCAATCTCCTTTTAATTCGATGTGGGGCAGCTCTGCCGGGTTTTCCCTTCAGCAGGGGACAATTGTCTCTTATGCCACATCGGCCCCACGGGGCACAATGTCCGCGCCGCAGAGACCCTTCGCTTCGCTCAGGATGACGGCAAGCTCCGTTCCTCAGCGGGACGGCCACGAGAGCCGCCACTGTGACGCGAGCGGTGATACTATATGCGCCTTGAACAACACTATCGGGAGGTCCTGCGTGAAAACCAACCGAAGAAGGTTTCTGCAAGCAAGCGCCGCCACGGCCGCCGCAGGAGTGCTGCCGGCCAAAGCTCGTCCGCTGACCGAGGATGCCGATCTGGACGGATTTAACATCGCCAAGCGCCATCAGATTATTCGCGACCTGCCCACGCCGAATTTCTTCGAGGGCATGCTCCTTGGTAACGGTGACATTGGGCTCTGCGTCACGGTGCGCCCGGACGCGCTGGGCCTCCACCTGGGCAAGGAAGACTCCTGGGACATCCGGGTGAGCGAGGATCACTACCAGCATGTGTTATCGTTCAACGAACTGCTGAAGCTTTGGGAGCTGGCCAGCGAGGAGGCCAAGCGACAGGGCAAGCCTGACATGCTCTATATGGAATATGGCATCGACTTCTTCCGCGAATACACCCTGAAAGTGACTTCCTCGTACGCGAAATCCTGGCCGCGCCCCTGGCCTTGCGGCATAGTGTGGATTCACTGGGACTCGCGAAAAGTGCGCGTCGTCAGGCAGGTGCTAGACCCGTCGAATGGACTCTATACGCTCGAGCTCGAATGCGACGACCTGCGCGGCAAGCGTCGCAAACTGACGTTGCGCTGTTTCGTAAACTGGAACTCCGGGCACGTTTCAGTCTCCAGCGACGAGCCCGCGCCCTTCGTCTCAGTCTCCTATTGCCCCAATCTTGATGCCTCGGCCAAACTTCCGCCGCCTGAGCTTGACGGCAACGCGGGCGTGGGTTTCTCCGAGTTCTCCGCCTATCAGCATTTTCCGGCGACGGTGCCTACACCCGAGAACCCGAATCCACCTCGCACAGTGAAGGACCGCAGCTTTGCTTTGAATGGACGTATGCAAGGCTCCTGGTTGATCGAAGGTCTTGCAGAAACCCAGAATCGACTGGGAAAACTCGGGCCGGGAAGCAAGGAAGCGTACTGGGACTTCGACGGCCCGCCGTGTGTTTTCTTGCGCAGTCAGATGGACCAGCCTTTCCGCCTCGACCTCACGCTTTTCACTCCGCGCGACCACGCGGATAACGTGGCCTTTGCCCGCAGCGAGGCGGTGCGGTTGGCGCAAATCCCCGTGAAGCAACTTCAGCGGGAAACGGAAGACGGCTGGAAGGGTTTCTGGTCGCGCTCTGCCGTGGAATTTGAGGACCGGCAACTGGAGAAGATTTGGTACCACAACCAATACTTGCTGGCCTGCTGCCTGCGGGATGGGAAAGTGGCCCCGGGCTTGTTCGGCAACTGGACGAGCGGCAAGATCGGCACTGCCTGGCATGGCGACTATCACATGAACTACAACACCCAGCAGGTCTTCTGGGGAGTGTTTTCAAGCAATCATGTGGACCAGAATCTTCCTTATGTGGAAGTGGTCGAAAGCCTGCTGCCCATGGCCCGGAACTACGCTCGCGAGAAGTTCGGATTGCCGGGCGCCTTCTTCCCGCACTCCGCGTATCCGGTGCCGAGCCAGGTGGTGCCTTACCCGGCGCCGCCTTGGGGTTACGAAGTCTGCGAGACGCCTTGGACGGTGCAGAGCCTGTGGTGGCAATACCTGTACACACTCGACAAGCAGTTTCTGCAACGGGTCTATCCCATTTTCCGCGCCGCCAGCGATTTTGTGGTCGCCTTCGTGAAAAAGGGGGCCGACGGCAAATATCATATTGCGCCTTCGGCCTCGCCCGAAAATTGGGGCTGCACGGTGGACTTCCGCCTCAATCGAGATTGCATTATGGACTTGGCCATGGTGCAGTTCTTGCTCGATGCCGTCCTCGAGGCCTCCAAGATCCTCAATGTCGACGAAGGCGAGCGCGAACGATGGGGGGAGGTTCGCAACGATCTTGCCCCGTACCCGAAAACCCAAGGGCCCTATGGCGAAGTGTGGCTGGATGTGCTTAATGCTCCACCAGAGCACGTTTACAACGTACCGGTGACGCTTGCCCCGGTTTTTCCGGGAGATCAGGTCGGGATGGGGCGCAACGAAGAGCAGTTGGAAATCGCCCGGCGCACGGCGCGCACCATTCGCTTGGAAGGAGGCAATGATCTTGTCTATCAGCCCCTGATCCGCGCACGGCTGGGGATGCTGGATGTCCAATGGTTCAAGAACCAGGTGCGCTACTGCCAGTTGCCCAACGGCATTGCCAACGACCGTGTCCGCCAGATCGACGGCCGGTATAATGATGGCGTTGACTATGATTTCATGATGCGCATGGGCGTTTGGACGGAAAACCTCTCGTTGCCTGCTGTGCTCAATGAGTGCATGCTACAGAGCTTCTCAGGGGCGATCCGCCTCTTTCCCAACACGCAGGGATTGGGACGAGCGCGTTTCCGAAACCTCCGTGCAGTCGGGGCATTTCCTGCTCAGCGCCTCCTACGATGGCAAAACGGTTTCACCTGTGACGATGCTTAGCGAAAAAGGTGCAACGGCAAAGCTGGTCAATCCCTGGCCCAACGCGCAGCCCAAGGTGACGCGCGCGAGCGATAGCCCACCGATCGCCGTTGCGGTGAGAGGAGAAATCGTACAGTTTGCTACGCAGACAGGGGAGCGATACAAGATCGAGCCGGCGTAGATCGCAAACAAATCGCCGTCGCGCAGGGGCACATCGTGGCGCATGTAGGGGCACGCCATGGCGTGCCCCTACGGAGTAATTTGATCATCCCCAGGGCTCGTCGGCCGACGGACCGTAAATGGCGGGCACGGGAACGCCGTTCATCCGCAGGTAGACGCCGAGTTGGGCGCGATGGTGGACAAGGTGATTGAGGAACATCTGCCGGTAGGCCAGAAACCGAGGCCCCTCAAAAATGGCCTTGCCCTCGAAAGCGAGGATCCAGTTCTCCTTCCAAGCCTCATCGGGTGTGTCGATGAGCGCCTGACGGACCTTGGCCGCGCCGTCGTCGAATACCTTGACGAGTTGGGCCGCGGATTCGAAAGGCAATGGCTTATAGCTGCCCGCGGAAAAGTCCACCTTGGGGGTAGTAAGCACCATGAGGCCGAAGCCGCCAAGCTCGGCCACGTGGGGCGCCAGCTTGCCGAGCGGCATCGACTTGGGATGCGGAACGAAGTCTGCTTTCTTGGGGGTCCGCTCCAGGGTCTTGCGTGTCTTGGTAATCTCCTCGTCCAACTCAGGCAGAAGCGCTTCGCTGATCGTCATGTAATCCTCCATAGGCTGGTTTGGTTGCTGTCAACTCAAATCCTAGGAGAATGAAAAGCGAAAGTCAAGGGGATTGTCGGTGGTGTCCTGATTTGAACGTAGCGCCGACCGTTAGGTCGGCAGATGCCCCGACAGGTCGGGGCGCTCCGCTGAAATTAGGACACTCCCGAATTGTTGCCATGCCCTCTCCCCCAGCAAGAGGGCAGTGATTCCTGCTTCCTGCTTACTGCCACCTGCCCATCTGCCCGCTGCCTCCTGCCTACCTACGGTCTGCCAAGCCCCGCATGGTAGTCCCACACGGCGTGGTAGTAGCTCATGAAGCGCAGGGGCTCGCAGCTCGGTTCGCCAACCTCAGCGAACGTATAGCGCTCGAAGTTGACGGATCGGAATAGGGTGAAGAGCTCATGCCAGGGATAAGCTGCATTGTCGAGGTTATTGATATGGCAACTGCGAATCCAAGGCTTCAACAGCTCAAAACTCTTCCGAACCGAGCCGTTCTCCACGTCGGTGGGATTGGAATTCCAGCAGGCGCCGACTAACGGGTGGTTGGCGGCGGAGAGAATCTGATGAGCGTTGGCGGGGATCTGAGTGCCCTCGCCGTGAACTTCCATCCAGATTTCTACGCCGTGGTCACGCGCTATGTCTCCGCATTTGGCCAGCGCATGGCCGATCTGCTCGAGAGTCTGCTCGTGCGGAACATCGCGCGGGAATCCGTTGGGGCGCACCTTCACTCCCAGGCAGCCCAGATCCTCGGCTAGTTCACACCAGCGGCGCGTTTCTTCGATGTTCTTCTCGACCGTAGCGGCGTCGGGCGATTCGTACTCGCAGGTCGTCCCCAGGCTCACGAGGCGCACCTTCGAATCGGCGAAGCGCTTCTTCACCTCCTCGCGTTGCTGCTTGCTAAGTGAGGGTTCGACTCCGTGCTTGTGTGTGGTGCGCAGTTCCGCACCCACGAAGCCCGTTTTCTCGCAATTTTTGATAATGGTTTCAATGTCCCAGTTCGCCGCCAAATTGTACGTCACCAGGCCGAGATGAAATGGCGGAGGCGTTCCGGCTGCCTCAGGCACAAAGAGTACCGAGGGGCTGGAGAGGGCCTCGGCACTTCTGGCAAGTCCGGTGATTCCCGCTGCTGAAACAATACCCGACTTCAGGAATTCACGCCGTTTGGTGCGCGGCATCTTCGCCTCCGCCAATCCAAAATCTAAAACCCAAAAAGCAAGTTCCAACTATAATGAATTTGAAGGGGCTTGGGGAATGATTCTCATCATCGACAATTACGATTCTTTCACCTACAACCTGGTCCAATATTTAGGTGAACTGGGCGCGGAAATGCGCGTGGTTAGAAACGATCAGACCACCGTAGATGAAATCCAAAAAGAGTTGCCCAGTGCCATTGTCATCTCACCCGGTCCCAAGACTCCCAACGAAGCAGGAATCTGCCTGGAGGTGATCGACAAGCTGGCAGGCCGTGTTCCTATTCTGGGAGTGTGCCTCGGGCATCAAGCCATCGGCCAAGCCTTCGGTGGCAAGGTCATCCGCGCGCCGGAACTGATGCATGGCAAGATCAGCCAGGTGCATCACGACGGCATGACTATTTTTGAAGGCCTGCCGAATCCTTTCGAGGCCACTCGTTACCATTCGCTGATCGTGGAACGTGAGGGCCTCCCACCCTGCCTTGAAATCTCCGCCACTTCCCCGGACGGCCTAATCATGGGCCTGCGGCACCGCCACATGAAGGTCGAAGGGGTTCAATTTCATCCCGAATCGATCCTCACGCAGCCGGGAAAACAGTTGCTCGCCAATTTCCTGAGGATGTAGGGTCGCCGCGGGCCGTCCGATATCAGTCGTCGGGGCGACAGACGAAGGGGGAGCGAGCGGTGATGCGACAGCGCAATGAACCAATGATTCGATGGCTCAATGAATCAATGGCTCTTGTTCCGCTGCGTAAAGTCCACTAGTCTCTGTAGTGTCTCGAGTGCGCGGCCGGAGTCGATTACCGCAGCGGCCATGGCAACGCCGTGGATAAAGTCTGCCGCCTTGGTCGCCACCACAAACGCCGCGGCAGCGTTGGCGAGCACCACATCCCGGTGGGGACCGCACTCGCCCCGAAGCACGGATAGTGTAAGCCGGGCGTTCGTCTCTGCGTCTCCGCCGCGCAGTGCCTCGAGGGGCGTCCGCGCCAAACCAAACTCTTCCGGGGTCACGTGGCGCGTCTCGACCTCTTCGGCATTGAAAGAGGAGAGCTGCGTCGGGCCGGAGAGAGTGATCTCGTCCATGCCGTCGGAGCCCGTCACCACGAAAGCCCGCTCGGTACCAACCGCGCCCAGGGCGCGCGCCATCATCTCCGTGCGCGACGCATCGTAGACTCCGACGAGCTGCACCGAGGCGCGAAGGGGATTTGTAAGCGGCCCCAGCAGGTTAAAAACGGATTTTGTCTTGAGAGCCCGCCGTGCATTCATCACGTGCTTCATGGCCGCGTGGAGGCTGGGCGCAAACAGAAAAACCATACCCACTTCTTCCAGGCAGGCAGGGATGCGGGCGTACGGCAGGTTGAGCGAGACGCCGAGGGCTTCCAGCAGATCCGCGCTGCCGCAACGGCTCGAGATGGAACGATTGCCGTGCTTGGCCACGCGGACCCCGCCGGCTGCGGCCACCAGCGCCACCGCCGTCGAGACGTTGAACGTGGCGTGACCATCGCCGCCGGTTCCACAGGTGTCGAGCAGGGGGCTGCCGGCCCGCAGCGCCTCCAGATCAATTCCCGCCTGGCACAAGCGTTCGGCAGCGTGAGCTCGCATCACCTGCGCGAACCCGACCAATTCCTCAGCCTGCTCGCCCTTGTCCCGCAAGGCCGCGAGGAAGCTGACGATCTCCTGGTCGGGTACGGAGCCTGACAGGAGGCGCTCCATCACCGCTCCAGCCTCGGCGCGGCTGAGGTGTTGCTGAGTTTCGAGTTTTTCAGTAACCTCGCTGATTTGCATAACTGCCGATCGTTCGTTGTCCTGCTTCTTGGTCCGGGTGGGGCGGTGCACGTTGCAATTAAACCCCGCATTTCTTATACTGCCAGATTACACAGTAATTGCAAACCCGGCTAGCCGCGAAGCGGCTCTGTGATGGAATCTCGTCAACGTAATGGTTGTCGTGGCACGGATACCGACGCCGGGCTGCGGGCGACTGATAACTGAAGACTGACGACTGAAAACCTCCAAAATGAAGATTCACGAATACCAAGCCAAGCAAACACTTGCAAAATTCGGCGTAGCCATTCCGCGCGGTGAAGTTGCCTTTAGCCCCGAGGAAGCGCGCGCGGTGGCGGAGCGATTGGGCGGAACCGTCGTGGTGAAGGCGCAGATCCATGCGGGAGGCCGGGGCAAGGCGGGCGGTGTAAAGTTGGCCCACAGCCCGGATGAAGCTCAGCGCATCGCGAACGAGCTGCTCGGCAAGAAGCTGGTTACGATTCAAACGGGTCCCGAGGGGCGCGTGGTGAAGCGTCTTCTGGTTGAGGAAGGCCTGCAGGTGGCGCGGGAACTTTATCTGGGCTTGGTGATTGACCGTACCACTGCCCGCCCTGTATTCATGGCCTCGATCGAGGGTGGGGTGGAAATCGAAGTAGTGGCTGCCGAGCATCCGGAACGGATCTTGAAGGAGTTCATTGATCCTGCGCTGGGCTTGCAGCCATTCCAGGCGCGCAAGCTGGCCTTCGGGCTCGGCCTGGAAGCGAAGCTGGTGAACGATGCTTTGCGGTTCTTTTCCAGCCTGTATCAGGCAATGATCGCCACGGACGCTTCCCTCGTAGAGATCAATCCCTTTGTGCTCACTCGCAACGGCCGCCTGCTGGCGCTCGACGCCAAGATGAATTTTGACGACAACGCGCTTTACAGACACAACGAAATCCGCGAACTGCGCGACCTGGATGAGGAAGACCCGCTGGAGATGAAAGCCTCGAATTATGGCTTGAACTACATCCGACTGGACGGCAACGTCGGATGCATGGTGAACGGGGCAGGGCTTGCCATGGCCACCATGGATATCATTCAGTACGCCGGCGGACGCCCGGCCAATTTCCTGGACGTAGGCGGCGGCGCCAACGAGGAACAGGTTCGCCACGGTTTCGAAATCATACTGAGCGATGCTAACGTGCGCGCCGTGCTCATCAACATCTTCGGCGGCATTATGCGTTGCGACATCGTGGCGAATGGAGTAATCGCGGCAGTCAGGTCCCTGGGGACCGAAGTTCCAGTCGTCGTCCGCCTGAAGGGGACAAACGTTGAGCTGGGGCAGCATCTCCTACGCGAGTCAGGCATGAACTTTGCTGTCGCGGACGACATGAAGGACGCGGCAGAAAAAGTGGTTGCCCTGGCAAGGAATTGATCCGGCGACTCATTTCAATGGATCAGTGAACCAATGAAGCAATGAATCAATCTTATGGCGATACTTGTTGACGAAAATACTCGGCTTCTCGTCCAGGGCATCACAGGTCGCGAAGGCACGTTCCATACGCAGCAAGCGGTGGCGTACGGCACCAAAGTGGTGGCCGGCGTGACGCCGGGTAAGGGCGGAAGCACCGTTGACAGTATTCCGGTGTTCAATACCGTCCAAGCGGCTAAAGATGCGACTGGTGCAAATGCCTCTGTGATTTTTGTCCCGCCGCCTTTCGCTGCGGACGCGATCCTGGAGGCAGCCGACGCGGGGTTGCCGCTGGTGGTTTGCATCACGGAGGGAATCCCCACGCTCGACATGGTGCGCGCGATGCGCTATCTTTCGGGGACCACGACGCGGCTGATTGGCCCCAATTGCCCGGGTATTATTTCACCTGGAAAGTGCAAGATTGGTATTATGCCGGGACACATCCACCGTCAAGGAAACGTAGGCGTGGTTTCGCGAAGCGGGACGCTGACCTATGAGGCGGTTGGCCAGCTTTCCGCTTTGGGCATCGGCCAGTCTACCTGCATCGGGATTGGCGGCGACCCGATTATCGGAACGACCTTCGTGGATGTGCTGCGGCTGTTCAATGAAGACGCGGAAACGCACGGGATCGTCATGATTGGAGAGATCGGGGGCACGGCTGAAGAAGAAGCGGCAGCTTTCATTAAGGCGCAGGTCAAGAAACCCGTGGTGGGGTTCATCGCCGGACGCACCGCGCCGCCGGGCCGCCGCATGGGTCACGCGGGGGCCATCATTTCAGGCGGGAAAGGGACCGCCGCGGATAAGATCGTAGCCCTCCAGTGGGCGGGCATTGCGGTCGCCGAGAGCCCGGCGCTGATTGGCGAGACGTTAGAGGCAAGTCTGAAGGATAAAGGTTGAAGGGTAAACGTTGGTCCTACGCTTTAGCCTTTGACCTTTGGACTTTTTGGGGAGCATATGGCAATAGAACGTACTTTGACAATTATAAAACCCGACGCAGTTGAGGCGGGACACATTGGTGACATCATTAAGATCTTCGAAGCGAATGACTTTAAAATCGTCGCGGCGCGCCTGGTGAGTCTTACGAAGAAAGAGGCGGAAGGGTTTTACGGCGTGCACCGCGGTAAGCCCTTCTTCGAGAGCCTCACGGCGTTCATGAGCTCGGGCCGCGCCCTGGTGATGGTGCTGGAAGGCGAACAAGCTATTTCGCGCCTGCGCGAGGTCATGGGCGCTACCAATCCCGCCAACGCCGCCGCCGGAACCATTCGCCAGCTCTACGCTAGGAATATCGAGCGCAATGCCGTGCACGGCTCGGACGCTCCCGAGACAGCCGCGTACGAGATCGGCTATTTCTTCCGGGGAGTGGACCTGGCGTTCTGAAGCTGCGTAGGGGCACGCCATGGCTTGCCCCCATCTGAATTATTGATGAAGACCTCCGGCATGAAGCGAGCAGCCCTCGGGGTTCGGATGCATTCCGGTTGGGGAGTGCTGGTGGCTATCTGCGGTAATGCAGACTCGGTAGAAGTATTAGACCGAAGGCGCATCGTCACTGCGGATCCCGTAGTCCCAGGGGCCAAGCAGCCCTATCACTTTGCAGCGGGTCTCGGACTTGCCGAGGCGCAGAGTTATCTTGCGCACTGTGCAGCCGTCGCAGAGCGCCTGGCTTTTGAGGCTATTAAAGAGGTGGTCGAGGATTTGCAAGCGCGGCGATGTCCAATTGCAGGTTGCGCTGTGCTTCTGGCCTCAGGCCGCCCCCTGCCGGCCCTCCCCGCAATTCTCGCGTCGCACGCTTTGATTCACACGGCCGAGGGTGAGTTCTTTCGCGATGCTGTTAAGAAGGCTTGTGAGCGCCTGGAAGCTCCCGTAATGGGAATTAAAGAGCGAGACCTCGACGACCGGGCCAGGACGACCTTCGGGAGCGAGGCGAGTCGAATGCAGCGCAGGGTTTCAAGCTTGGGAAGTTCCATCGGCCCGCCTTGGACGAAGGACCACAAGACGGCGGCGCTCGCCGCCGCAATCATCCTGGCGACGTAGCGCTCACCTTCAGGTCAGCACCGGGGGAACTGCCGACCTGAAGGTGGGCGCTACGAGGGCGGAAGTTTCCAGTACAATGTCTATATGCTGCCTTTCCAGCTCGGCAAATTGCTGGTCGTTGTCGGCGTGCTGCTGCTTGCTGCCGGGCTGTTGCTGATGGCGGGCGCGCGGTTCTCGCTTTTTGGCCTAGGGCGGCTGCCTGGTGATATATTGTACAAAGGCAAGAACTTGCACTTCTACTTTCCCATCGTTACGTGCGTGCTGTTGAGCGTAGCCTTGACCCTGGCGCTTTGGATCATTTCGCATTTTACAAGGCGGTAGTGAAGCTCCCAGCGCTCAGCTCTCAGCAAGCTCGCTGAGAGCTGATAGCTGAAGGCTGACAGCCTGACAGGATCAGTCGTGGAACAGGCGCTCTTAAATTTCGGCCCCACGCGGAAGATTTTCAGCATCTCCGAGCTGAGCCGGGAAATCAAAGATCTGCTGGAGCGGCAATATAAGGAGGTATGGGTGACTGGGGAAGTTTCAAACTTCCGCCCCGCCGCCTCCGGCCATCTCTATTTCACGCTCAAGGATGCGACCGCCCAGCTTCGTGCGGTGTGCTTCCGCAACCAGGCACGGTATCTGAAATTCAAACCCCAGGACGGCATTGCCGTGATCGCGCGCGGCCATTTGGGCGTGTACGAGGCGCGAGGCGAGTATCAGCTTTACGTTGAATACCTCGAGCCTGCGGGCCTGGGCGCGCTTCAACTGGCCTTCGAGCAGCTGAAACAGAAGCTCGCTGCCGAGGGCTTATTCGATACCGCTCGCAAGAAACCCCTGCCCGTGCTGCCGCGGACCATCGGCGTGGTGACATCGCCCACCGGCGCAGTGATTCGCGACATCCTGCGTGTGCTTCGCCGCCGCTTCCGAAATATGAGCGTGCTGCTTTATCCGGTCAAAGTGCAAGGCGAGGGCGCGGCGGAGGAAATAGTCGAGGGCCTCAAGCACTTCAACCGCGAGCAGAACGTTGAGGTGCTCATCGTGGCGCGCGGCGGGGGATCGCTCGAAGACCTCTGGGCATTCAACGAAGAAGTGGTGGCGAGGGCCATCGCGGCTTCCGGAATTCCGGTAATCTCCGCCGTAGGTCACGAAACGGATTTTACGATCGCAGATTTCGTTGCCGACCTGCGCGCGCCCACCCCTTCCGCCGCCGCCGAGCTGGTCGTGCACCGCAAGCAGGACTTCATTGCGGAGCTGGAAAATCGCGCCCGCCACATGGCCCAGATGATCCGGCTGCAACTCTCCGAAGCGCGGCAACGGTTGACGGAGCTGCGCATGCACCATGCCTTTCAGACGGTCGCGACCAGGATTGCCGAAAGGGCCCAGCAGGTGGATGACAGCGTTGCATCGCTGGATCGTTCGATGCGCTCCCGGTTGAATGAGTCCAGACAGGAGTGGCTGCGAGCCTCGGCAGGCGTTGTGCGACACGACTTCCGCCGGCTGCTGGGTTTGAAGCGCGCCGCGCTGGACGATCGCTGGGCACGGTTTGATGCCGAGTTCCGTCGGTTCCTGACGGAGAGGAATAACCGCTTGTCGCAGGTGGAAGCCATACTGAAGGAGCGCAGCCCGCTGACTATCCTTAAACGAGGATACTCGATCACCCGCGACGCCGTCGGCAAGATCGTTCGAGACGCGGAGGCAGCAGCTCTGGACAGTGATATTTCGATTCGGCTGGCGCGAGGAGAGCTTGAGGCCACGATTAAGAACAGGAAGTTCTAGCCGATGCGCGTCCGGGCCCGGGCGCAGTGGGTAAGCGTGCCGATCGCCAGAAAAGCGTAGTCCGCCGCGTGGTTGCAATCTGGCGCGAGGCAAAAAACTCACCACAGAGCGCACGGAGATCCCAGAGGAAATGCCATCCTCTGCGAACTCTGTGGTCTCTGTGGTAAAACTTCTTCTCCCTACTCATACCGCAGGGCCACGATGGGGTCGAGCCGGGCAGCCTTCATGGCCGGCCATAGACCGAAGAACAGGCCTATGCTCGTCGCGACGGCAAAGCCCGCCACGACGGACCAAAGCGGGACGGTGGAAGGCAGGCCGGGCACGAAGAGTCGGATCATTAAACTCAGCATCCAGCCCACCGCAATTCCCAAGAGACCGCCCGAGCCGGTGAGCACGATGGCTTCCAGCAGGAATTGCCAGATGATGTCGCGACGGCGCGCGCCGATGGCCTTCCGCACTCCAATCTCCCGCGTGCGTTCCGTAACCGAGACCAGCATAATGTTCATTACCCCGATGCCCCCCACCAGCAGGCCAATCGAGGAGATCACCACCATCACCAGCGCCACAGTGCCGATAATGGCGCGGAAGTCGGAGATCAGCGACTCCGCCGTCGAGATTCCGAAATTGTCGGGATCGGAAAGCTTGACGTGGCGGCGGCGCCGCAGCAAGCCGCGCACTTCATCTTGCGCTGCATCCATTCTTCCACGGTACACCAGGACGCTGAGGAAGTGATCTTTAGCGTCGGGGTAGAGTTTCTTGTAGGTCCAGTAGGGGATGAAGATATCATTATCATCGGGACTGTCTCCCAGGATACCCTTGTACTTTTGGAGCGTGCCGATGACTTCGAACGTGTGCCCGTCCACTACCATCTCTTTGCCGACCGGGTCATCGGGCTTGAACAGGCGTTCCACCACTTTGTTGGCGATAACCACCACGTCGCGGCGGTGAAGGTCGTCCGCCGCCGTGAGAAAGCGGCCGTCTGCCAGCTCCGAATTCGACAGAGCCATGTAGTTGGCATCCACGCCCATGAATTGTGCGCCCGCCATCTCGCGGCCCTTGTAGCGCGCCGTGGAGGGTGGCAGGCCAAAGTCACTGATCTGCTGGAATAGGGCCACCGACACGTCCTGGACGTCCGGACATTGCTCCTTGATCGCCTGAGCGTCTTCGAAACTGAGGGGTTTGCGCAGCCGCTCCTCGCGGGTTAGGCGGTGCGGCGTCCCCATCTGAAGCTTGTAAATCCAAAGCACATTGGTGCCGTACTGCTCGGCGACTTGCACCAACTGGGCATCGAGTCCCTGGATGATGGAGGCCACGGCAATCACCGTCGTGGTGCCGATCAGGACGCCTAACACCGTGAGAAAGGCCCGGAACTTGTGGGTGCGCAGAGTGTCGAGCGCCAGCACCAGGTTCTCGCCGACCGCTCGCCAGTAAGTCATCATGCTATTTCTCCGCTCGCAGCGCCTGGATGGGATCAAGCGCAGCCGCCCGCATCGCCGGATAGATCCCAAAGAAAAGCCCGACCAGCGTTGACAGGGTGATCCCCACGACCACCGCGGTCAGCGGCACCGAGGCCGTGAAAACCTGCGCCACCAGCCAGGCGATGAAGTAGGCAAGGAGTACTCCCGCCGTCCCACCGGTAAAAGCCAAGGCCGCGGCCTCGATTACGAACTGCCAGAGGATGTCGCGCCGCCGCGCCCCCACCGACTTACGAATCCCTATCTCATGCGTCCGCTCGGTGACGGTCGCCAGCATAATGTTCATGATCACAATTCCGCCCACCACCATGAACACTGCTACCACGCCGATGGTGACGGCAAAAATGCTGCCGGTAAGGTTCTTCCAAGCGTTCATCAACGTTTCGGAGGCGTTGATGCCGAAGGTGTCGTCGTCGTGGTAGGGGATGTGGCGGCGCGCCCGCATCAGGACTTCAGTTTCATCTTCGAGTTCCATCATGTGTTTCGAGTCGGGCGCCTTGATGAAGACAATGAGTTCCAGGCGCGGCATGTAAAGGTTGCGGAAAGTGCCGAGCGGGATAAAGACGAAGTTGTCCTCGCTGATGCCAAACGCGGAGCCTACCTTATCCGCCACGCCGATGATGCGGAAGCTCTGTCCACCGACCAGTAACTCCTTGCCAATTGGATCGACCGCCGGAAAGAGCTTATCCACGATGTCCTGGCCAATAAAACAGACCCGCTCGTTGTGGCGGTAGTCCTGGTCGGAGATATACCGGCCGTAAAGCGCCTTTTCCCGGCCGATGTCGACATGGCTGGGAGTGATTCCCATCAGCGTTACTTCATCGATCGAATGTCCCTGGTAGCGTGCCTGGGGGCCGGGATTCATCTGCGCGATAGCGCTCATGGCCTCATAGCCGGGCAGCGTCTCCCGCAGATAGTCGTATTCCTCGATGCGGATGGGCTTGTTGCGCCTCAGCGCTTTCAAATAGCTGTCGTAGCCCTGCGCCCACTTGAACTCAAACAGCACGAAGGTGTTGGTGCCCAGATTGGCGATCTTGGTCGCAATGTAGACGTTCATGCCGTTCACCACCGACATCACGACAATGAGAGTGGTGGTGGCGATGACGACACCAAGTAGAGTGAGAAAAGAGCGCAGCTTATGGCTGCGGAGTTCACCAAGAGCATTCCAGAAGGCTTCGCGAACCGCAACCCAGAAACTGGTCTGCGAGCGCAGTGGTGATCGCGACTCGGCAATGGCAATCCGGGCTTGAGTGACGGTGGCCACGTTGGCAACTTTCTTTCTGCTCTTTGGCAAGAGGCTGCTTACCGCAATAACGGGGCTTGATTGCCTTGTTCGCAAAGCCCCCGAGGCCCATTAATCGACAGTTTACACCAATAGGCTGAGGCAGTAAACCCAGTCACACCCAGTCACACCCAGTCATGCCTACATACTACATTTAGATTACGCTCGGGTCTTAGCAAAAGTTTCCGGACAGAACTATTTCGGGGTTAGCCGTGGATCAATCGCTTGATTCTTCACTCTTTGTCGCCTTTCGAACCTAATGCTCGGTGGCGGCGTAAAAACGTCGCTACAGCTTATATCCGATCTTGCGCAGAAAATCTTTGCGGACCTTGATATCGGCTTCGGTCTCGATGCCCTTGGTCTTCACGCCGTCGATGACGCCCAAGATGCCTCGACCTTGTTCGGTCTCGGCGACGACGACCTCGACGGGATTGGCCGTGGCGCAAAAAATCCCGCACACTTCCGGCACCATCTTAAGGGTGTTCAGTATATTGACGGGAAAGCCGCCGTCCATAAAGATGATGAAGCAATGGCCGCAAGATAGCGCCAGGGCATTCTTTTGCGCAAGCTCGATCAGGCGTTGGTCATTGCCGGAGTAGCGCACCAGGGCGGGACCCGACGATTCGCAGAACGCCACGCCGAATTTCATGCCGGGAACGGTCTGGGCTATGGCCTCGTGCAGATCTTCGACGGTCTTGATGAAATGCGACTGGCCGAGGATGAAATTCATGTCCGCAGGTTTTTCGATCGCGACGGTTTTGAGTTCCATGGCTTGCTCCATCGACAGACTAACCAGATTACGTAGATTCTACTCCTCCGATACTTTCAGTACAGCGAGGAATGCTTCCTGCGGGATATCGACCCGACCCACGCGCTTCATTCGCTTCTTGCCCTCTTTTTGCTTTTCCAACAGCTTGCGTTTGCGCGTAATGTCGCCCCCATAGCACTTGGCCAAGACGTTCTTCCGCATGGGCGGAACGTTTTCGCGCGCGATCACTCTTGATCCGATGGAAGCCTGAAGCGAAACTTCGAAGAGCTGGCGGGGAATAAGCTTGCGCATCTTCCCGCACAGCACGCGGCCGCGCGAAAAGGCCTGATCGCGGTGGCTTACGAAGGAAAGAGCATCTACCGGCTCGCCGGCCACCAGAAAATCCACCTTCACCAGGTCGGAGACCCAGTAGCCGGCAAAGTGATAATCGAGCGACGCATAGCCGCGCGACACAGACTTCAGCCGGTCGTAAAAATCCAGCA
>CAVROP010000046.1:0-18301 GCA_963722675.1 uncultured Acidobacteriota bacterium | reverse complement strand
CGCGTGGCAGACCATTACCATTTGCCCATCCACTATGAGGAGCGTGTGGCGCGGGTCAGGAAAGAAGACGGCGCCTTCGTGATTGACACCGACCTGCGCGGCGGGCAGCACTGCCGATACCACTCTCGCAACGTTGTGCTGGCGACGGGCTACTACGATCTTCCCAACCTGATGAACGTGCCGGGAGAGGACCTGCCCAAGGTCTCGCATTATTACCTTGAGCCGCACCAATTCTTCGGGCGCCGGGTGGCGGTGGTCGGGGGCGGCAATTCGGCGGCGATTGCGGCGCTGGAACTCTACCGCTACGGGGTCCAGGTGACGCTGGTGGTGCGGGAGCGCGAACTAAGCCGGCATATCAAGTATTGGATCAGGCCTGATCTTGAAAACCGGATCAAGGAAGGCTCCATCCGGGCTTTTTTCGGAAGCATCCTGACTGAGATTGCGCAGGACTGGATGCTAGTGCGCGATTCCGCCGGCGAATCGGTGCGCCTCGAAAATGACTTCGTTTTCGCCCTCACCGGTTATCATCCTGACTTCGACTTCCTGCGCAGCGCCGGTGTGCGCATAGACCTGAAAACCTGCCGGCCGGAGTGCAGCACGGAAACTCGCCAAACCAACGTGCCCGGCCTGTATCTGGCGGGCGTGATCATCGCCGGCATGGATACCAACGAGATCTTCATCGAGAACGGCCGCTTCCACGGCAAGCAGATTGTGGACGATGTAAAGGCGAAAAGCAGTCGTCCGTAGTCAGTTGTCAGTCGTCCGTTGTCGGCGGTCGATAGTTCGTTTATAAATATAAGTATATTAGGTATTCTTTCATGTTGTATTAGAAGTTTTCCTGATACGGTTCGCCCCTTGCTACCCCACGAGATCCTGACAACTGCCTGTCTGCCGACTGCCCATCTGCCGACCTGCCCATCTGCCTACTGCTTCACCGGCACCTTCGTGGCCACCGTGTCGTGAGTGATCTCGAAGGTCACCTCGGTCCCCGCAGCGATAACGATGTTCTTGCCCCTCTTGGTGGAGAACTTGCTCGCCAGGGCGGTTAGGCCGCCGGCAGCCTGATCTTTGGCCTGCGCGCCGCCCGCAGCCTGAGCGTTTGCGGCGATGTTGTACTTCGTGCCGTCCGGAGTTGAGATGGAGTCTGCGATAAGTAGAAAGTCGCCCTTCTCTTTATCCTTGCCCTTGCCTTTGGCTTGCTCCGGCGGGTTTACAAACCTGATGTGACCATCAACGGTGCTGCCATCCGGAACGATTTCTCCCCCATGGCCGAATATGGGTTCGACAACCTTGCCGGTCCACATGTCTCCGCTTTCGTTGGCTTTCGAGCTCAGCTCGGTGATGAACTGCACATGCAGCTCTCTTCCGGCGATGAGCGTAATCGCATCCTCCGCCGCAAAGCAGATCGCAGAGAACACGAGCTATTGCCGCGAATCCCACCACGAATATTGACCTGCCCATGTCGTTCTCCTCACAGCTTGTCATTCCGAGCGAAGCGAAGAATGACAAGCGGAGGGCTCAGGATGACAGCGAAGGGCTCGGAATGACATCACTCTTACCAACTGCGCGGCTCCGCCCTGCCCAACTGCCGATCTGCCCACCTGCCTACTGCCCACTGCCTGCCCTCTTCGCCGCCGTATCGCGCGGAATCACGAAGGTCATCTCAAGCCCTGCCGGAACGACAATGTCCTTGCCCTTCTTGAGGGCGCCATGGACGAGGCCGGCCACCGCGCCGATCCCGGCGCCGTAGAGCGCCCCGGTTCCACCGTGCGCGATTACGCCGACCGTCGCACCCGCCGCCGCCCCGATGCCGGTTTCCACGGCCGTGCCTTTCCCATCTTTGGCGGGCCCTTGTAAGGTGCCCTCTTGATCCTTCACATCGGCGCCCTCGGCGTCCTTCAAGCTGGCCACGATGTTGTACTTTGCGCCCTCAGGATTGGCGATCGAATCGACCACCAGCCGCATTTCGCCTCTCCCTTTGGCATGTCCCGGCCCCTTCAGGTAAGTGATGTGGCCATCCACGAAGCTGCCTTCCGGAAAAACTTCCTTGCCTTTCAGGAATATTGGCTCCACAACCTTGGCCGACCACATGTCGCCGGCCTGGTTGGTCTTCGAGCTGAGCGTGGTGATCAGTTGCACTTGGATCTCGCTGCCGGCGGGCAGCGTAATCGTGTCGTCCGCCGCAACAGACGCGGTCGAAATAAGCAGAATTGCCGCGGCAGTCAGGATGAGTAATGAGGTTCTCATAGCTCCTCCAACGAATCCCTACGTTGCGCTTGACGATTCAATTGTATCAGCTTTAGTCTTTCCTCTTACAGGCAATCCATCATCGGAGAAACAGATGCCTTCTCGACGTCGATTCTTACGTCATGCCGGCGCAGGGGTTGCTCTGACGGCCGGTGTTAGTGCGGCCCTGGCGGCGAATCCGCTTGCGGGGCAGGGAAGTGCCGCGCCGGGCGCTTCTGCCTCGCTACCGGCGTCGATCAAGGCGCTGAAATCCATGAAGGAACTCGCCAAGCCGATCGGCACGGAGGAGAGGCGGGCACGCATCGAGCAGGCTCGCCGTTTGATGGCCGAGAACCGGATTGATGCGTCGATGCTGATGAGCGGCACGTCGCTCGAGTACTTCACGAACATCCGTTGGTGGGGCGGTGAGCGGCTGTTCGCCCTGATTCTCCCGGCGAAAGGCCGGGCCTTCTTCGTTTGTCCCTCCTTCGAGCGGGATCGCGCCGAGGAGGTGATTGATCAGAGTCCCTTCGCCGGCGTTGCTGATATTCGAGTCTGGGAGGAAGACGAAAATCCCTACGTGCTGATCGCCGACGGAATAAGGGAAAGAGGCCTTGCCGGCGGGCGCCTGGGAATGGAGGAGACGGTCCACTACGTCTTCAGCGACGGTGTGAGCAAGGCCGCGCCGGCGCTCAACATCCTGAGCGCTACGCCGGTGACCGCCGGGTGCCGGATGCGCAAGAGTGAGCACGAAATTGCCTTGATGCGCCTCGCAGCCCAGGTGACCATCACCGCCTACGAAGCGGCTTGGCGGGCCCTCCAGCCGGGCATGACGCAGCACCAACTCGGACGGCTGATTGGCGTCGCCTATTCCCAGCTCGGCTTTCCGGGCGGAGCCAGCGTCAACGTCGGCGCGTACTCCGCGCTGCCGCACGGGTCGATTGCGCCCCAGAGCATCCATGAGGGCGAAGTGGTGATGATCGACGACGGATGTATCGTGGAAGGCTACACGTCCGACATCACGCGGACCTTCGTGCTCGGCAAGCCGGCCGAGAAGATGCGGCAGGTGTTTGACATTGTCCGCCGCGCGCAAAAGGCGGCACTGGACGCCGCCAGGCCCGGGATCGAAGCTCAGGATGTGGACGCGGCGGCGCGCAAGGTGATCACTGACGCGGGCTATGGCCCGGGTTATAAGTTCTTCAAGCACCGACTCGGCCACGGTATGGGGATGGACGGGCATGAGTGGCCCTATCTGGTGCGCGGAAACACCCTCAAGCTCGAGCCGAATATGACCTTCAGCGACGAGCCGGGGATTTACATTCACGGCGAGTTCGGCGTCCGCCTGGAGGATGACATGCATGTCACAGAAAACGGCGCCGAACTGTTCACGGCGCAGAGCGCGTCGCTGGAGGAACCGTTCGCGTGATGCCCGAAGCAATGGCGTGAAAGGTTAAAGGATAAAGGACAAAGGGTAATGCTTAAGCGTCAGGTGTTCGCGATTTGTCGTGAGCCTTTACGCTTTAGCCTTTATCCTTTACCCTTTGACGACCATCCGTTATACTAAAGTCTGCCGGGCTATGCCAAACATACTCAAAGAAATCGCGGACTCCGCCACGGCGCTGGCCAAGGGGTTTTCCATCACTTTCAAGACCATGCTTCGGCCCACGGTGACGGAGAACTACCCGGACGAGCCGGTGCATTTTGAGGACCGTTACCGCGGCCTGCACGTTTTGAGGCGCGACGAAAACGGGCTGGAGAAGTGCGTCGCCTGCTTCCTCTGCGCCGCAGCTTGCCCGGCCAATTGCATCTACATCGAAGCGGCCGAGAACACCGGTGACCATCGGATCAGCGCGGCGGAGCGTTACGCGAAGGTGTACAACATCGACTACAACCGGTGCATCTTCTGCGGCTATTGCGTGGAAGCATGTCCCTGCGACGCCATCACCCACGGCCACGGCTTTGAGATTGCCGCCTACGACACCAATGCCTTGGTTTACCGCAAAGAGCAACTCCTTGAGCCTGTGCCCAACAGCGCCGCAAAGAAATAACCCCTGGCCTCCACCTCTGCCCGATTCTCGGCAGGAACTTGACATTAGAAGCCTACAAAGCTAAATTGTTAATGAGTTGATGAGAAGTAAACTCTCTCTCCCTAACGCCGGTTCTCGGCGCGTCCTCCGAACACCGCAGGATGGTGCTTCTCCCATATAGGAGGGTGTGAGGCATGCACAAAAGATGAAGACGAGTGTGAAGGTTCCGAACGGAGTGGAAGAACTCGTAGGCACGCACGACGGGAACCTGCGCCTGCTAGAGAGGTGTTTCAATGTTTCCGTAAACCTCGGCGAGGACGCGGTGGAAATCGAGGGCGGCGACAACGAAGTGCGCCGCGCGCAAAAGCTCCTGGAAGAATATGCGGAGTTAGTGGAGGGCGGATCGCGATTTGACAGCTCGGAGGTCGAGTCCCTGCTGCGCATCGCCGGACAGGATCCGGACGCCACGCTGAAGGGTCTTGCGGAAGCGGGCCGACCGCGGACCTTCGGTAAAAAATCCATCACACCCAAGAGCCTCAACCAGCGCACCTACGTGGATGCGATCGAGCGCCACGACATGGTTTTTGGAATCGGCCCGTCGGGTACCGGCAAAACGTACCTGGCCGTGGCCATGGCCGTGGACGCGCTGCTGAGTAAAGAGGTCAGCCGCATCATCCTGGCCCGCCCTGCGGTGGAAGCAGGTGAACGCCTGGGATTCCTCCCAGGCACAATCCAGGAAAAAGTGAACCCCTACTTGCGCCCGCTGTACGATGCGCTCTACGACGTCCTGGACCCGGACAGGGTGGAACGCTACATTGAGAAAGGCATCATTGAGATCGCACCGATTGCTTTCATGCGCGGCCGGACGTTGAATGACGCTTTCGTGATTCTTGACGAGGCCCAGAACACGACCAGCGAGCAGATGAAGATGTTCCTGACCCGCTTGGGCTTCAACTCCAAAGCGGTGGTCACCGGCGACATCACGCAGATCGATCTGCCGGATGGCCGGCGTTCCGGCCTGGTTGAGGCCATCGATGTGGTCTCCCGAGTTCCCGGAATCAGTTTCGTTTATTTCACGGAGCGGGACGTGGTGCGGCACACCCTGGTGCAGCGCATCATCCGCGCCTACGAGGAGTACGACCAGATGCGCGCCGCTAGCGGGAACAGCAAGAACCAGAACAGATCCGGTGATTCTTAATCTGCAAGACAAACTCATTGTCAATACTTCCCGCTTGAGCGAATATGTGGGCGAGCTCAGGTGGACGCTCGGACTGGGCAGGCGCGATTGCAACATTTGCCTGGTGAACGACCGGGAGATCCGGCGCTTGAATGCGCTCTACCGGGGAACGGACCGTGCCACGGACGTCCTGGCGTTTCCGTGGGACGCTCCGGAGCGGCCAATCCCCGCGCGGACAAAGCGGGGGCGCGCGCAGCGCCGGCAAGCGAGTTCGGGCCTCGTTGCGTGCGTAGAGATAGAGTTCAGAAACCATCTCGGCGATATCGTCATATCGGTCGAGACCGCCAAACGAAACGCGCGCCAGGAAGGACACTCAACCCTGAATGAGATCCGCTGGCTTATCCTGCACGGCCTCCTGCACCTGCTGGGCTACGACCACGAATCCGATCAGGGCGAGATGATTCGGTTGGAGCTTGCCCTCCGGAGCCGGCTGGGCATTTCGGGAGAGTGATGGACCCGAATACGATCCTGATCACTATTGTGTGGCTGGTCGTTTTGGCCGCCCTGCTCGTGGCCGGCGCGGTGGCCTCTTATCTGCGGCTGCTGATGCGCCGGCTGACCGTGATGAGCGCCCGGAAGTTGTTTCGCCCTCCCGAACCGGGGCGCATCACGATCGACCGGGAGCGTGTGGGAGTCTCGATTTCGGCCCTGCACGGCGCCGCCATGCACCTGTTTGCCGTCGGTGTAACCGCGCTGCTGGTTCTGCGCAGGCCGGATCATTTCTGGGGAAACGTGGGCGCCGCGCTGGTTATCGTCTTGACTGCGGTGGCCGTTGCCGACCAACTCATCCCTTTCCTTCTCGTAGCGCGCCACGACGAGCCGGAGGTCATCCTGGAGCGTTGGATGCCGGTGGTGCGACGACTGGTTTATCTGGCCCTGCCACTCACTTTTCTCATTCTTATTTCCACCACCATGAGCCGCCTGTTGGAATCCACCGAGCAGGAACCGGAGCCCCCCACACCACAAGAAAACTTGCAAGAGTTCATCGAGGTCGGGCGGCAAGACGGCCTGATCGAGAAAGGGGAGGCTGAGCTGGTGCAGTCGGTGGTGGAATTCGGGGACAAGCTGGTGCGCGAGGTGATGACGCCCCGCACGGAAATCGCCGCCATCGACGTGAACGCTTCTCTTGAAGACCTGCGAAAGCTGTTTCGTGAAAAGCGACTGACGAGGTACCCCGTCTACAGCGGTCAACTGGACCGCATCGAAGGTATTGTCAACGTCCGGGATCTCATGGAGTTGCCTCCCGAAGAACAGGCGAGGATCACAATTCGCAGCCTGGTCAGGCCTGTCCCCTTCGTTCCGGAAACGCGGAATATCAAGGACCTGCTCAAAGAATTGCAGAAATCCACCGTTCAGATGGCGATCGTCATCGACGAGTATGGCAGTGTTAGCGGCTTGGTGACTATCGAGGACATGCTGGAAGAGATTGTGGGAGAAATCAAGGACGAGTTCGAACCCCACGCACAGGATATCGTGAAGGAAGCGGAGAATTCCTACCTCGTTTCAGGCCACACAGACTTGTCGCAGATTGGCGAAGAATTGCATGTTCTCCTCCAGGCTCCCGGCTATTCCACTGTGGCGGGGCTGGTGCTGACGCATCTCGGCCACGTGCCGGTTCCAGGGGAGAAAGTGAAGGAAAACGGGGTGAACATCGAAGTCCTGGAAGCCAACAAGCGGACCGTCTTAAAGGTTCGCTTGACCCTTACCCCGCAAGACACTGAGGCGGCTGATGAGCATGGCGGAACCCACTAAATCCGGATTTGTGGCTGTGGTAGGAAGGCCCAACGCCGGCAAGAGCACTTTGGTCAACGCTCTGGTTGGGAGCAAGGTTTCCATCGTCACCGCAGTGCCGCAAACCACCCGCAATCGAATTCTGGGAATCGTCAATCGCCCCCCCGCGCAGATCGTGCTGATGGACACACCCGGGATTCACCGCCCGCTTTCCCGCCTCAACGAACAAATGATGAGCTTCGTTCGCCAGGCGCTCGCGGAACGGGACCTGGCGATCCTGATCGTCGACGCCTCGGAGCGCTTCGGGCATGGCGACGACTTTGCCGTGGGCCTGTTGAAAGAGTACGGACCGCGTACCATCCTGGCGCTGAACAAAATCGATCGAATCAGGAAGCTGCAACTTCTGCCGCTCATGCAGCGCTATTCCGAGTTGTACAACTTCGAGGAAATCATGCCGGTCTCGGCTCTCAAGGGCGAAGGGCTCACGGAGCTTTTGGACGCCCTCGTGAGACTGCTGCCCGAGGGCCCGCACTATTTCCCGCCCGAAATGTACACCGATCAGCCGGAGCGATTTCTGGCCTCGGAAATCATTCGAGAGAAGATCATCCTCCACACTCGGCAGGAACTTCCCTACGCGACGGCCGTCATCATCGAGAGCTTTGAGGAAGGCGAGAAGATCACGCGCATCTACGCCAGCATTGTGGTTGAAAAGGAGTCGCAGAAGCCGATCATTATCGGCTCGGGCGGCGAGATGCTGAAGCAGATTGGCAGCGAGGCGCGACGCGAATTGGAAAGGTTGTTCCCGCCCAAAGTCTTCCTTGAACTCTACGTCAAAGTTGAAGCCAATTGGCGCGACGCCCGGCCGATGGTTGCCGCGCTCGATTATCGCAACGAAGGATGAACTGGCGTTCACTCGCACGTTTCTGTCATTCTGGGCGGAGTGAAGAATCCCTGTAGTCTCGCAATCAAGCAACTGCCGAGATTCTTCGCGGTGTTTACCCTGAGCACCCAGAGCGAGATCCTTCGCTTCGCTCAGGATGACAGCGAAGGGCTCAGAATGACACGAACTCGAGGAGCATTCCTATGGAATTAAGGCGACTGGGCAACAGCGATCTTCAAATCACTCCTCTCGGAGTGGGCGCATGGGCCATGGGTGGATCAGGGTGGCGCTTCAGTTGGGGAGCGCAGGACGATCGCGACTCTATCGCGGCCATCCATCTCGCGATCGAATCCGGCATCAATTGGATCGATACCGCAGCAGTCTACGGACTGGGACACTCGGAAGAGGTCGTCGGTCGCGCCGTGCAGGGCATGCCGCGCCGCCCTTATGTCTTCACCAAGTGCGAGCGCCGGTGGAACGAGCGCGGGGAACTCGGCGGCAACCTGAAGGCCGACTCCCTCCGCGCCGAGTGTGAGGCGAGCCTGCGGCGGCTCAAGGTTGACGTCATCGATCTCTACCAAGTTCACTGGCCCAATCCGGAAGAGGAGATCGAAGAAGGCTGGACGACCCTCACAAAACTTAAAGAAGAAGGCAAGGTCCGCTACATCGCGGTATCGAACTTCAACGTGCCGCAGATGAAGCGAGCCCAAGCCATCGCACCTATAACCTCGCTTCAGCCGCCTTATTCTTTGCTGGCTCGCGCGGTTGAGAAAGAGATCCTCTCCTACTGCGCAGAGCAGAATATCGGCGTGATTGTTTATTCTCCGATGAGGGCCGGACTCCTGAGTGGCGCGATGACGCGCGATCGCGCCGGCGCTCTGCCGGATGACGATTGGCGCCGGCAAGACCCGGATTTTCAAGAGCCGGCATTGTCCCGCCATCTTCGCCTGGTGGAATTGCTGCGCGCGATTGGCGCGCGCCATGGACGCACGCCTGGCGAAGTGGCGATTGCCTGGACGTTGCGGCACCCCGCTGTGACCGGCGCCATCGTCGGGCTTCGCCGCGCAGAACAGGTATCCGGCGTAATTGGCGCGGCCGATTTTCGACTGAGCTCCGGGGAGTTAGGTGAGATCGCAAGCTTCCTGGATTCGGTGGGGCAACCTTGGTAGTTGCTCTGGGGCGGCCACAAGAGCTACCCGCACGGCATGATCGATGTGGGTGTGGGGCGCGAAACCGCCATATGCGAAAACTCCCCAGCGCGCGAGAGATTGAGCAGGCGGCAGCGGCTGCTAGTCCCCCGAGGGCTCAAGGCGCGACGCCGCCCGGCGGCGAAGCGCTAGCCATGCTGGTTCGCCGAGGTTTTCGACCTTCGCAAGGCAAACTCGATGTGCCTTTCGCGGACAACTTGGAGGCAGCGACTGCCGAGCGACTCGCGAAGAAGCTTGGCCATTATGCTTTCCGCCTGTTCCTCCGCGGGGCGATTCAGAAGTCGGAAGGGTTTGCGCCCGCTGAGGCTACACGATACCTCGAGGCGGCCCAAGCCAAGGCGTGTGCGGAGTCGCTGGTCGATTTGCGGCTGGCCGAACGCTTACGGCGAGGCCGCTACCGGCTGCTCCGGGCTGCCAAAAGCTTTGGCGGAACCCTGGAGTGGTACGTGGCGCGCGAACTCAATCGCAGGCTCGGCTTCGATGTGGCATCGGGAGTAAGGCTTCACACGCGGGGCGTGGGCGGCGACTTGGACGTGGTGGCGGCAGCGGAAGGCAAGTTGATCTATCTGGAACTGAAATCGTCTCCTCCCAAGAACCTCTCGACTCGGGAGGTGGCCGCCTTTTTCGACCGCGTGAGCCTGCTTCGGCCCGACCTGTCGCTTTTTGTGGTGGACACGGCGTTGCGTCTTAGCGATAAGGTCTTGCCGATGCTTGTGGCGGAGTTGGAGCAACGCCGAGGTGAAACCCAGCTCGTTCCGCGCCGCATCATTCGGGAGGTTTGGGCGCTAACACCCCGCCTTTACGCGGTAAATGGCAGGCCAGACCTCGTCGCCAACATCGGGCGCGCCATCGCTGAAGGCCTGCGCACGGTCTCTCCACCCCTCGGACAGATTCATGGGCAGCAGCCAACGCAGGCGCAGATGAACGCCGATGATCGCGGTCAGGAACTTAGTCTCGTCTGCGCCCTCGGGCGTTAATCCCAGGCGAGAGATATCTCTTAGTTTCGGGCTCATTGCACCCGCCGCGCGCGGCCCTGCCAGTATTTCTCGCGCAGCACGCGCTTGAGGATTTTCCCTGTGCCACCCTTCGGAAGGCTTTCCACAATCTCCACAGTTTTGGGGGCCTTGTACGCTGCCAGGTGCTGGCGGCAATGCGCGATGATTTCCGTATCCGCAGCTTGCTGCCCGGGCTTCAGCGTAACGATGGCTTTCGGCACTTCGCCCCAGGCGTCGTCCGGGACGGCGATGACTGCGCACTCCATGACCGCCGGATGGCCGTAGATGACTCGTTCGATTTCCGCCGAAGCGATGTTCTCGCCGCCGCTCAGGATCATGTCTTTGCCGCGGTCCACGATGAGGATGTAACCTTCCTCGTCGATGGTGGCCAGGTCGCCGGTATGAAACCAGCCGTCGTGGATGACGTTGGCGGTGGCCTCGGGCTGCCGCCAATAGCCTTCCATAACTACGTCGCCGCGCACCACCACTTCTCCAACCTCCGCGGCATCCGGTTTGACGTCGCGGCCCTCCGGCGTCACCACGCGGATTTCCGAACCCGCAAAAGCGTATCCCGCGGTGGCTTGCCGGCGCAGTTGGAACTCCTCCGGATCGCCCGCGCAGTGCGCCTTGCGGCGTGCCAGCGTGAGGACCGGCGAAGTTTCGGTCAGGCCGTAACCGCCGATGGCCCGGCAGCCCGGCATTCGTCGCTCCGTCTCGCGGACGAGCGCCGTACTGGTTGGGGCACCGCCCATGATGACTTCCTTCACGCTGCTCAAGTCATACTTCGAAAAGTCCGGGTGATTGAGCATGGCGATTACCATGGTCGCCACAACCTGCAGGCAGGTAACGCGCTCGCGCTGGATCAACTCCATCACGGTAACGGGGTCGAACTTCTTGATCATGACGTGGCGGCCGCCGGACAGCGTGATAATGTGCGGGGCGCCCCAACTGTTGACGTGGAACAGCGGAACCGTATAGAGGTGAACCTCGCTGTCGTCGCCCTTCAACGCTACGGCGGTATAGAGGGCATGCAGATAGAGGTTGCGGTGCGTCAGCATGACCCCTTTGGGATAAGCAGTGGTCCCGCTGGTGTAGAAAAGTTCGGCCACGGAGTTTTCATCAATGCCGCGGTAATCAATTTCCCCAGGTTCTGCCTCGGCGAGAAGTTCGTCGTAGAGCTTGTGATGCGCCCAGGCCGGCTTGGTGTCCCTCAAAGGGATGTAGTATTCAATCGCCTTCACCGGCGACCTCAGCGATTCCACCAGAGGAATGAATTCCGGATCGAAGCACAAAATTCTCGGCCCCGCGTCGTTGAGGATATAAATGAGCTCTTCCGGGCTTAGCCGGATGTTCAAGGGCAGAAGAATGGCTCCGATCTGCGGCACGCCAAAGTACGCTTCGAGCAACCGATGACAATTGAAGCTCAAGTAGGCAACACGATCGCCGTTCCGTATTCCAAGCTTCCTTAGGGCGCTCGAAAGCCGGTCACAGCGCTCATTGAACTGCCGGTAAGTAAACCGCTGCTGATCGCAAACCACGCCCACTTTGTTGCCGAAAACCTGCGCTGCATGCCGTTTCAGCCGCACCGGGGTGAGAGGGAGGATCATGGGAACCTCAGCGTGTGATCTTGTAGTCAGCCCTTCAGAAGGTGCTTACTCAACTATGATAGGCGGTGAGCGCCGGCAAAGCAACCCATCGGAACACTAACGATTAACGTATGACCGCAATCTTCCTGCACTGCGCCCTCTTCGTTGGAGAGGAACCTAAAATAGCACGGGTGTTGTATACTCCAAGGACGGCCGGGGCAGGCGACTGACCACGGGCAACCGACGAAGGAGAGCAGGATGTCGAACGAGAAAAGCTACCACATGAGCATCGAGGAGTTTCGCCGCAACGGCCGGGAGGTCATCGACTGGATAGCAGATTATTATGAGCGTATCGAGTCTTTCCCGGTGCTGTCTCGAGTTCAGCCGGGTGAAATCCGCGCTTCACTTCCGAAAGAAGCGCCTGTGAACGGTGAGCCGTTCGAGTCCCTGCTGCGCGATGTTGAAAAGCTGATCCTGCCCGGAATAACGCACTGGCAGTCGCCCAATTTCTTCGCCTTCTTTCCCTGCAACGCCTCCGCACCTGCCATCCTGGGTGACCTGCTGTCGTCCGGCCTTGGAATTCAGGGGATGCTGTGGGCCACCAGCCCCGCCTGCACGGAACTCGAGACTCACGTGCTCGACTGGCTCGTTCAGATGTTGGGCTTGCCGGGGAAGTTCCTCTCCACCTCGACGGGCGGCGGAGTGATTCAGGACAGCGCATCCAGCGCCACGCTGTGTGCGATTCTTGCGGCGCGCGAGCGCGCGACCGGCTACGCCAGCAATAAGCGAGGGTGTAAAGGTGATCTGGTCGCCTATGCGTCTCCGCAGGCTCACTCCTCGATTGAAAAGGCCGTGAAAATCGCGGGCCTGGGCGAGGCCAACTTGCGCCACATTGAGGTTGACGCTCACTGGGCGCTGCGCCCGGAGGCTCTGGCGTCGCAAATCGCTCTCGACCGGCAAGCCGGCAAGGTGCCGTGCATTGTTTGCGCCACTGTAGGAACCACCTCATCAAACGCTTTGGACCCCTTGCCGCAGATCGGACGTATCTGTGAAGACAACGGCATCTGGCTGCACGTGGACTCCGCCATGGCCGGCACCGCGGCGCTCTGCCCGGAGTTCCGCTACATCAATGAGGGTCTTGAATTCGCGGATAGCTACTGTTTCAACCCGCACAAGTGGATGTTCACGAACTTCGATTGCGACTGCTTTTACGTGGCTCGGCGCAAGGAATTGATCGACGCCCTATCAATTCTCCCGGATTACCTCCGAAACAAGGCCACCGAATCGGGCGCCGTCATTGACTATCGCGACTGGCAGGTGCCGTTGGGCAGGCGCTTTCGCGCCTTGAAGCTCTGGTTCGTGATTCGACACTACGGAGTGGAGGGACTTCGCCACCACGTTCGTCGCCACATCGCGCTGGCCCAGCAGTTTGCCTTGTGGGTGCAGCAGGACCAGCGATTTGAACTGGCCGCGCCCGCGCCCTTGAATCTGGTCTGTTTCCGCCACCGCGCCGGAGATGCTTTCAACGAGGCGCTGCTGGACGCCCTCAATCGAAGCGGCGATCTCTACTTGACGCACACCAAGCTGAACGGCCGTTTCATCATTCGCTTCTGCGTGGGGCAGACCTATACGGAATCTCGCCACGTGGAACGAGCTTGGGCGCGAATTCAAGAAGAGGCCACCCGGCTGGAATCGCGCGAGCCTTCGGCCCATTGCGTCGCATGAATCTGCGCGAAGCGCCTTGGAGTGCGGCAGCCACGCTGCCGCCTTGGAACCCAACGTGAAGGCGGTAGCTGGCGCTACCGCACTCCGAAGGTGCGGAAAGGAGTTCGCTTCATGGATCGTCGAAGCTTCTTCAAATCTGGAGGAATTGGCGCCGCGGTCGCGGGTCTTGGTGTAGGGAGGGCAAATGCCTTCGTCCCCGCGCACAACTGGGACAGATATGATTTTGGAGTAGGTCCGCAGATCACGGATCGTCTTGATCAAGGCCCGTTCCCGCAATACCCGCCCGAAGCAGTGTTCCCGGGAGGCGACGTGGTGATGGCCACGACTCCCGTCGGGCGAGGTTGCGCCCAACTATGGCAAGGGACTTATTACTTACATCACCGCGGACATGGGCACAGCGGAGATCAAATCCGACAATATTCCTCAAGCCATCGAAGATCTCGTGAAGCTTCCCTTGGGCGAGAAGCTTTATCTCCGCCCGACCTGGAGGGAAGTGCAGCCGCGGCGCGGACGGCTCGACTTCCCTGACTACTGGAAACTTACCTTCGATCTGGCGAAGCGGTTTAACAAGCGGATTGGATTTCGGATCCAGATGCGGGCGCCCGATTATGCGGAGGAGGCTTTGCCGGATTTCGTCCTCGAAAAAGTGCCCATGGTGAAACTGATCGGTGAATGGAGAACGGGACTCGCAGGGCCGCGCCGGAAACCGGGTTATTACGAACCCCGTTATGATCACCCCTTCTTTCAAGAGTGCTACCGGGAACTGAACCAGTTGCTCGCCGCGGAACTGGATGGCAGCCCGCAGATCGAATTCATGGATACCTTCATGTACGGCTTCTGGGGCGAGGGTCACACTTGGCCGTTTCATAACAACCCATTTCCGGACTATCCCACGGCCGAGCAGACCTGGATCAAGATGTTCGAAGTCCAGTCGGAGCTTTGGCGACGGACGCCGCTCGTGACCAATACCCAGCCGGATTTCAGCCGTGTGGGCAACTCCGAGCTTGTCGATCGCACCGTCCGCTCGGGGAACTGGCTCCGCACCGACACGATCTTCATCGAGAACGAGCAGATTGAAACCCTCAGCAACCGGCCGCCCTGGGTAGGGGCGGTAGTCGAAGTGGGAATGTCCGACGGCACACCCGCGTCTCTCCACGTCGAGGAAGGGATTACCTACACCGACAACGTCATCGCGCACGTGATCGACGTCGGCCCCAATTATTGGTCGCTTTGGAATTTTCACAAGATCAACGCCGAGAACATCCTGCGCTACTACCATCAGTATCCGCAGGGCATCGACCAGATCAGCAGGCGCATCGGTTATCGCGTGCGGCCTTCGTTTATCTGGCAGTATGCTGAACAAGACCGCCAAGGTTTGATCGTAGGGTTCGCCAACGATGGTTGCGCCGGAGTCCCGGGCGCGCTGCGCGTCTACGTTACCGGCGATGACGGAAAAGTGATCGCAGGAGGAAGCCTCGACCCCGGCTATCCTTTGCCGGGGAAAATCCGCCAAGCGCAATTCGTGCTTCCCAAGGGCGTTGGCTGGAAAGGCTTAAAACTTCAAGCAAAACTTGAGGTAAAGGATGTTCGGCACTCCATTCGCTGGGCTTGCCATCAAAACTTGAACGCCGACGGATCGCTGACTTTGCGGCCCAACTTGCGAGGTTCAGGCTGAAACCTCGCCTCAGGCGCTGGCCTGGCGGCAGCCCTCAGGGTAACCATGTTGCCCTTGGAGGCCGCCTGGCTACCACACCCGGCACATCTTGGTCCGCACCATCCGCTGGCCCGCCTTGCAGCCGAATGCCTGCTGGAATTGGGGCAAGTCGGAAACAATGCCATTCACGCGGTATTTACCGGGCGAATGCGGATTGATGGTGGCACTCAACCGCAGATCTTCAGGGCGCTCATTTTCACAGGCCCACTGTCCGTAGCCGATGAAGAACCGCTGCTCGGGTGTGAATCCGTCGATGGGCTTCAGGGTCTCCCCTTTGGTCTCATTTTTCCAGGCGATGTAGGCGAGCAGGAGCCCGCCAAGGTCAGCCACGTCTTCGCCGCTAGTTAGTTTACTGTTGATGTGAATATCATCAACGACGATATATTGCGCGTACTGTTGCCGAACACAGGCGATCCGCTCGTCAAAGTGGGCGGCGTCTTGCTTCGTCCACCAATCGCGCAGGTTTCCCTTGGCATCGAACTGGCGGCCCTCGTCATCGAAGCCGTGGGTCAACTCGTGGCCGATCGTGCCTCCCGTGTTGCCATAGTTCGGAGCGTCGTCCATCCTGGGGTCAAAGAGCGGTGGTTGCAGAACCCCGGCGGGAAAATTGATGTCGTTCATTTGCGGATCGTAATATGCATTTACGGTGGGTGGAGTCATCCCCCACTCGCCGCGATCGACGGGTTTGCCGATCTTCGCCAGTTGGCGCTTGGATTCGAAAATGGCGCTGCGGCGCACATTTCCCGCGAAGTCGCCGCGCACGATCTGGAGCGTACTGTAATCGCGCCACTTGTCGGGATAACCGATTTTGTTGACGATGGCGTGCAACTTCTCGAGAGCCTGCTGTTTGCTGGCCGGGCTCATCCACGACAACGTTTTCAGGTCGTCCTCCATGGCTGCCTCGATCTCGCGGGTCATCTTCAAGGTGCGGGCTTTGACGTCGGGAGCGAACGTCTTGGCTACGAACACCTGTCCCAAGGCCTCTCCCAAGTCGCGGTCCACCCACCGCACGCAACGCTTCCATCGCGGTTGCATCGTGTTGACGCCCCGCAGCGTGCGGCTGAAGAAATCGAAATTCTCCTGTTGAAATTTCTGAGAAAGATAGGGAGCTTCATCATGCGCCAGGTGCCAGCGCAGATAAGTCTTCAAGTCATCCAGGCTTTCGCTCTGGATCAGCCGGTCCAGTTCCCGATAGAATTCCGGTTCGGTGACATTGAAGGCCTGAAGGGCGGGCGTTCCCACTGCGGCCAGGTAGCTGTCCCAATCAAAGTGCGGCGTGAGGGCTTTCAAATGTGCGCGATCCATTTTGTGAAAGAGGTTGTAGGGATCGCGCTTTTGCACCTGGGTCAGGGATTTTTCGGCCAGTGCCGTCTCCATCGCCATCACCGTTTTGGCTTCCCCTGTGGCGGCGGCCCTGGAGTCTCCCATCAATTCGAACATCCTCTGCACGTGGCGCACGTACTGGCCGCGAATTTCCTGCGACTTGTGATCGGTCTTAGTGTAGTAATCGCGGTCAGGGAGGCCGAGTCCTCCCGAGTCGGCAAAGGCGATCACCTGCGATGCGTTGGAGAAGTCCTGGTTGGAGCCAAAACCGAATAGCATGTGGTTGCCTTGGATGCCCAGATGTTCGTGCCCGAGGTACTTCCCGAGGTCTGACTTCGATTTCAGCGCGTCAATCTCTTGGAGTCCGGTTTCGAGAGGAGCGGCGCCGAGCTTCTCGATGGCTGGTTCATCCATGCACGCCTGAAAATAGTCGCCGATTTTCTGCTCGGAGGCATTGCGGGTGCGGTGGGGGTCCGAAGTCTCCAGCAGAATACCCCATAGAAACTGCTGGTTTTCGTCGGAGAGTTTCGCGTACACATTCCAGCTTGGCTGGTCGGGCGGGATGGGGTTGTTCTTCATCCAGCCGCCGCAGACATATTGGTAGAAATCGTCGCAAGGGTCGGCGGTCCGGTCCATCGAGTTAAGATCGAGGCCGGGTTCGTAAGGAATGGATCGTAGGGGATGCTTCTCGCGTTGGGCCGTCGGGCCCTTTGAGGGGGAACTCTGAAGACCCTCGCCATCAGAGGCGGATTGGGGCTGAATCAGAACAAGAAACAGAATGGCGCTCCCAAGCAGCGCATAACGCAGTGATGATCGAATCATGAATCCTCCACTCTATTCGGTTTTCCTGCTACCTATCGAACTCCCCGCATGGAGGAGAGCACGTGGCAAGACGCGGACGCAGGCGACGATGAACTTATAGCGCCAGCCGGGCACCACGAAAAGCTGGTTACGCTTCAGGCCCTCCAGGGATGCCTCCACAACTTTGTCTACAGGCGTCCAGAGGCTCGCGGCAACCTGTTTTCGGTCCACCCCCAAAACATCGTGAAACTCCGTCAATGTATAGCCAGGGCAGAGGGCCTGCACGCGGACAGGTGACCGGGCTTGCTTCAGTTCCAGAAATAGACCCTCCGTGAAAGCGTTCATCCAGGCCTTGGTGGCGTGGTAACTGACGCTACCCGGGCGGGCGACAAAAGCGGCGACCGACGACACGTTCACTACCGTGCCTTTGCCGCGCGCCGTCATCTTGCGGAGCGCAGCGTGCGTAAGGCGGAGCGTGGCCATGACGTGCAGGCGGTGCATGGCGTTCACATGTTCCAGTGGAGACTCGTAGAAGCGCCCCCTGCCGCCGAATCCAGCGTTGTTGAGCAGGAATTCAAGGCGCTCTTCCTGTGCAATGCGGTCTTCGACGCCTTTGAGTTCGTCGTCTCGAGTGAGGTCGGCGGGGAAGGGCTGGGCGTTCACGCCATGCCGGCTGGCAAGCTCAGCGGCCAATTGCTCAAGGCGATCCGCCCGCCGCGCCACCAGGATCAGGTCATAGCCTTCTGCTGCCAGCCTGCGGGCGTAGGCTGCGCCGATACCGGCGGACGCTCCGGTCACCAGCGCGAGAGGTGGAGTGGCATTCATGGAGTTCTCCCTGGCAAATTCCT
>CAVROP010000045.1:0-81605 GCA_963722675.1 uncultured Acidobacteriota bacterium | reverse complement strand
AAGCGCCAGTAGTTGGCGGTGAAATGAACGCTGCCGCCGCCCACTTGCCGTCCGTACTCGATCGCCTTCATGGGTCGAGCGCGATTTGCATCCGACTTGCGGTAGGTAATAGGCTGGACTTTCGGGTCGTTGGTCAGGCCTGGCTGGAAGGTGTACTTGATCTCATCGTGCGAATAATCTCCCTCGTGCAGATAGGGTCCTTGCTCGAGCACGACGACCCGAAATCCGGCAGTCGCCAACTCTCTGGCTACGACCCCACCCGCGGCGCCGGCGCCCAGAACCAGGAAGTCAACAGCATCGGTGGTGGAGAATGCCACGCCGCTCATTTCTTCTCTTCCTCCACCTGTGCGTCGTAGTAGCCGAACGGCGGCTGGTAGGCCATCTGACCTTCAAAGCCGATCTGCTTCCATCCGCTCTCGCCTCGATTGCCGCCATAGCTTGGGTTTCCCAGGAAACCCAGCACCGTGTGGGTGCGGAGTAGCTCGAAGAAACTGGACGTTTCAATAGCCCGGATGAGGGTCATTTGCTGCTCGACAGTCAGCGACGAAATCGTGGTCGAGTTCGGAAATAGCTCCTTGCGTTTCTGCTGGAGCTGGGCCATCCCGGTGCGATACGTCTCGCGGTCATTGGCAGCGAACGTCGACAGCGCGCGGTCGATGAAATAGATGACGCCGGCCTCACGCGCGCCTGCGCCGCCGGTGGATGGAATGATCCGAGCCGCGATGGCTTCGATCTCCCCCGCGGTGCCTGCAACCAGAGTTTCAAAATGCGGGGTTGGCAATCCCGCGACCGTGCGCGCGTGCTGCAGGGCGGACAAAACATCCGGCCATACCGCCATCGTAAGGCAGGTTGAGAGCCACTGTCGTCGTGTTGAGTTCATCGTATTCGTAAACCATGATGGCATGAACGATGCGTCCTCGCAAGGCAGTTTGAGAACCAATGCCGTCGTGTCAAGTTCATGGTTTTCTTAAGCCATCACATAAACGATGCGTCCTGAACGCCCCCGCTGGAGGTTGCGCCGCCTTCATCGAAGCGCTTCGTTCTGACGCCGAAATGTTTAACGATCTCAGCTCACATGAACGTTCTAGTCGGCAAACCGTAGATCTTGCGCCCACGTTCGCCTGCTGATTCCTCCTGGATAACGCACTGGGAAGGTAGGATGTGTGTCTAATTCCACGGAATCGGCCTGATAAACGCCCCTCCTTGGCAGTGGGATCACTGCACTTTGAAAGCAGCCCAGATTCCCATGCGCTCTTGGCATCACGAACAAGAGCCGCCTTGTTCTAGGCAACGACCCCTTCCTCGACCGTGAAGTCTGCTGCCAGTCGCGACAGCTCGGCCGGTCTGTCCGAGTCCGGTTGGACACACTAGGTCTTAATGGAAGCGACTGCCCCCAACGTGCGGGCACTGCTGTCAGGATTCCCGCCAACGCCGGGCCGTCTTTGGCGAACGGCGAATCCGATGGCCGTCCCCCCGTTGAAATCCTGCGGTCTTGGCCGTCATTTGGCCGGAAAGCCCACTTTGCCTCAGTAAGTCCATCTCTGGTATGTATTCTATAGGTGTGTGGTATTCCTCCCAACACCAAGCCCCACATGAGCCGTGGAAGCTGCGACGATCAGCTCGAAATCGTTCGATATTGGGCGGGTACATCCAGAAGACTCGCCCCACGTGTAATCAAAGACTTGCAGCGCCTCGCCGGGAGACGTTTTTGGGCGGCACCCACGAGGTTCTGGAACTGACGTTGCCATACCCGGCAAAGCATACGGCGGCGGCAACAACTAAACGGAGGCCACAGCGATGAGCACCCGCACTGCGATTTATGCCCGCGTCAGCACCCGCGAGCGAGGCCAAGACACCCAAAACCAACTGCACCAGCTTCGCGGATTTGCAGCGAAACAAGGATGGCTCATCGTCAGTGAGTTTGTGGACTACGAGAGCGGGTCGACCGATGACCGGGAACAATTCCAGGCAATGTTCCGGGCCGCCAGCCGGCGGCAATTCGATGTCCTGCTTTTCTGGTCGCTCGACCGGTTTTCCCGCGAGGGAGTCTTTGAGACGCTCACCCACCTGAATCGTCTCACCGCCTACGGTGTTCACTACCGGAGTTTCACGGAGCAGTGGTTCGACTCCTGCGGCATTTTCCGCGATGCAGTGATTTCGATTATGGCGACGCTTGCCAAGCAGGAGCGAGTTAGGATTTCCGAACGCACAAGGGCTGGGCTTGAACGCGCACGCCGGGAAGGCAAAACTCTCGGTCGGCCAAAGGTCAAGGTCAACGCCGGCGAGATTCGGGGACTGAGGGCAAAAGGTCTTTCCTGGTCTGCCGTCTCGGCTCAAACGGGAGTCGCACGGGCTACTTGCCAGCGGGCAGTTGCTGCATGGGTTTTTTTGGAGTGAGGACCCATCGGAAAGGTGATTGAAAGGCGTGCGAATCGGCCCTCGGGCAGGTATTACCAATCGTTGAAAATCAGGGTGCCGCAAGTGGCTGATTTCGGAGGGCGCTGTGATTCACGATTTGCCAGGCGTCGTTAGAAGGCCGATCTTGTCACGTTGCCGAACTTACGCAGGGCAGCGTCACGGTTCCTTCGGCGGCATGCCACGCTCGATGTTGTCCTGAGTCTCGCGCTCGATGAAGTCGCGGATGTCCTGGTCGAGGTCTCCCATCATGCGTTTGCGGCTGCTCACGATTAGCTCTCGGTTTCGGCGGGCCTGAGAAAACGTGCGATGGCCCCTGCCAGCTTGTCCCACTTGCCGGTCTCGACTTCCAGTTGGCGCTTCCCCTTCGCCGTCAGCCGGTAAAACTTGGCGCGGCGATTGTTCTCCGAGGTGCCGTCCTCGACTGAAATCCAGCCCCGCTTGATGAGCCGATGCAGGGCAGGGTAGAGTGACCCCCGCTCGACCTACAGCATATCGTCGCGCCTGAATTCGATGGCCTTGGCGATGGCATGACCGTGAGTCGGGCCGAGGAGCAGGGTCCGAAGAATCGCCAGGTCCAAGGTCCCTTGCAGAAGTTCAAGAAGTGTTACCCATTTTCCCAGAAAAAACTGCTCATAATTAGGTTGCCCCCACACGGTTTACTTGGGGATTTCCACCACTTATCCGTGGATTCGGTGCTTCGGGCTGTTCACCATTATTGTTTAATGCCTTCTCCGAATCAGGCAAACCCAAGCCCTTGGCGGGTGGGGGCGGTTGGATCCGAAAGAGCCTGAAACGAGCGACAGGATTTCAAAGTACGGCTCCACAGCATTCACGATATCTCTTGCGGTCCGCTGTGGCGGGCCTGGGCCCTCGCGATGTTCATCAGCGTTGCCAATCAGACTGAGCCATAGGCCGTCTGTTCCCAAATGGCCATGGACGATTTCAGCAAACCTCCTCCGTTCTTGGTCCGAACCCAACGTATGAAAGCAACCGCGATCAAATGCAAAGCCAAAAGGCGCCCCTTCAATGCGGCTTGTCATGACGTCACTCACTGTAAAGTCGCATTTGACGTTGCTTTCTCCGGCTTTCGATTTTGCCTTCTCAATCGCTACCTCCGACGCATCAATTCCCACCACGTGGAACTTCTGTTGCGAAAGCCATATGGCGTTATCGCCCGTT
Source organism: uncultured Acidobacteriota bacterium (assembly GCA_963722675.1). Taxonomy (GTDB): domain Bacteria; phylum Acidobacteriota; class Terriglobia; order UBA7540; family UBA7540; genus CAVROP01. Next base: position 78,008 of record CAVROP010000045.1, on the reverse strand, counting down.
CCGCATCCAATTTCCAATGCTTTGCAGGGTTTTATGGGCGTTGCGGCTACGGTCTGAATCAGGTTGAAGTCAGGTTTGCCAATATCCCAAGGCGTGTCGCTTCCAGGGGGATGCCGTCGTAGCCATTCGGTTGATTTGTATCTTTGCTTGAAACGAAGTTCTTCCGGCATTTAACCCCCTTTGCGACTCCGGCCCTGCGCGTCCAGAACGGCTCGCCGGCCCCAAGCCCCGCGCTCGTGACCATCGGGGCGCTTGCTTTCGATGTTCTTGGTATTTTAACTCAGGGAACCATTATCGAGGATCCACTCCCTTCGTATCCGAAAAGGGCACGACCAAGGTGCAATTCCCGAAAGTCCTTGGTGTAGAATACCGAAAGACGCGAACCAAGGATTGAATCTGGAACCAGGAGAGGTCAGAAAGCGTGGAGAAAAACTCGATGAATCCGACCTACGCATTGGCTGCTGTTTTCCTGCTGCAGATACTCGGAGGGCCGAGTGGGGTACTGGCACAAAACCCCTCCGAATCGCACTCACCGGAGTTGCGGGCGCGTGACCTTGGCGTTCCCTTCGACGGCACACCAGGGCGGTTCAACGACATCACCGACGTTGCCGGTGTTGAGGTCGGCTACAAGACGCTCATCTCCGGTGAGGGCAAGCTGGTCGTCGGTAAAGGACCGGTGAGGACCGGCGTCACGGCGATCCTGCCACGCGGGAAGCTCAGCACGAAGAGTGTATTCGGGGGGTACTATGCCGGCAACGGCAACGGAGACATGACGGGAACCCACTGGATCGAGGAAAGCGGCCTTCTGGAGACTCCCATCCTGATTACGAACACCGGCAGCGTCGGCGTTGTCCGCGACTCGGCGGTTGCCTGGATGGTTCAGCGGAAGCATCCCGGTGACTTCTGGTACCCGGTGACTGCCGAAACTGCGGACGTGCCGTTGAACGATATCAAAGGGCAGCACGTCACCGCGCAGGACGCCTGGGACGCGCTGAATTCCGCCACCGGCGGCCCTCTACCCGAGGGGAATGTGGGCGGTGGGACCGGCATGGTCTGCAATGGCTTTAAGGGCGGGACCGGCACCTCCTCGCGAATACTTGATGCGTCTGCGGGAGGCTATACGGTCGGCATTCTGGTGCAATGCAATTACGGTGGATCGAACGGCTTGCGCATCGCCGGCATTCCGGTAGCACGCGAGATGAAGCTGCAGAAGCCTTGCGTAGCGAAGAAGCTGGACCCCCCAGTCCTAGACTGGTTTGGCTCGCCCGCCCCACTCTGTGAGCCGAACGTCGCCACGACGGCGGACGGCGTACGCAGGCCGGAAACGGGGTCCATTATCGTGATCGTGGCCACGGATGCGCCCCTCACTCCCGATCAGTTGAAACGGCTCGCCCGGCGCGTTTCGGTGGGATTGGGCCGGGTCGGAGCAATTGAAGGCGACGAGTCGGGTGACATCTTTTTGGCGTTCTCCACCGCGAACGCAAGCGCCGATGAAGGTAACAGCGCGGAGCCGCCCTCTACTGCAAGTAACGCCAAGGTGGAGAGAATGCAAAGTTGGAAGATGGATCCCCTATTCACCGCCGTCGTGCAGGCAACGGAAGAATCCGTGATCAATGCCATGATCGCCGCAAAAACGATGACGGGCGCCGATTACTGGGTCGTCCCCGCTCTACCGCACGATCAATTGCAACAGGTTCTCAGGAAACACGGACTGCTGAAGGAGTGACCGACACGAATCATTGGGCAACCGAACAAGACACCATTGCCCGCGTTAATATCGCGTAGTCCCGCCCATGTTCACTCATAGCCGGCGAAAACAGCCCTTCCCACCAGTAACTATCCAAACTCCCGATATACGGGGTTCGGGTCCTCGATGCGGACTTCCGGGGCGCTTGGTGGTTGGAAGGGCTGTTCTCAAGAACTATCCGGAGATCCATTCGAAAGCCTCGCTGCACCGATTGCTGGACCTCCCTGTCTCAATCACAGGTCGAAGCAGCCGGATGTCTCAGAATGGAAATTTGGTTATGGTGAACCCGTGTACTCAGCGTCGCCGGGAATAAATGGCGTTAACATGTCTTAGTTTTACTTTGGAAGCAGGTTTCATGGGCAAAAGTCATATAACGCAATTCGGTCCCACTATGCCACAAATTGAATTCCCTTCAGTTCCCTGTGAGCTCGCTCGGCGATCGCCTCGATCTTGTCCCTGGTACCGCTCGGCAACTCTTCGGGCTTGTGGGACTCTAGAATCTCAATTGTCTTCTGAATTATCTTCTGCCCGTACGTGCGCCTCCCCTTCTGTTTCCAGACCTGGATGTCATCGCGATTGACCAGCGGTGCCACCCACAACTCCTGCTTGAAATACCTGAGCGTGTGTTCTGATTCCAGGTGGTTGCCCTCGGCGCCGATCTTCATGATCTCCTCGACTGCCATCAACTCCCTAGTCATATCAAAGCCCCTCATTAACCTCTTGACGTAAGAGACCATTTCATCGCACATGACGAGCATTGCCGGGTGTCCAACGAGCCCTTGCCCCATGTAGCCCAGGTCATGGATGAGGTTGGCGCCGTCCAGCGCTGCCACCAGGGTGTTAAAGGCTTGCTCCATGCTCGCCTGCTCGTCCAGAACATGCGCGTCGGTGCCCAGGGTGGACCACGAGGGAATGCCATACCAGTGGAAGATGTCGGCGCAAGCGGAGTTGGTCAACCGGATTTCGGGCGCGCCGTAGCTGAAGGCGAAGGTTCGCATGTCGATCGGACACACACCCCAGCCTAAGATAATTGGCGCGCCCTTGCGGCGAAGTTGATGCAGCACAACCCCCACCTGAACCTCAGCCAGCGCCTGGACAATGCCGCCCGCCAAGCTCACTGGGGCGCTCCCGCCCAAGATGTCGGCAGGCGCATACATTAGGGGCACGCCTTTGTCAGCGCAGTAGAATAGCTTGCGGACGGCGCCGTACGAATGCACCAGAGGAGGTGTGGGTTCGGAGTAGTGGATCAGGCAAGGCTTGGACCGCAGCGCGTCCGCACCACCTACGACCGCCTCCGCTATCTCTATAATCGACTCGAGGTCTTCCAAGCCCGCGGCCGTGCAGAAGATAGGCTTCACCGTATTCTCGAACATCGTCTTGACGTTCTCCAGGAAGGCCATGTTGGCTGGCACGTCGTGTGGCATGGCGTAAGAGGCCACAAAGTCGATGTGCTTGCAGTAATCCGCGACTCTTGAGGCGTTAGCAACGTCCTTGAGCAGGGAGGGACGTAACTCGCCCGTGTAAATATCGTACGAGTTCATCAGTTCAGTACCCAGGCCGAAGTAAATGTTGCGATTCTCGAGGCACATCGCCTCTTTACCCTTGCGATTGTAAATTTCGATGCGCGACGGCGCGCTTTGCAGGCACTCTTCCACCAGGTAGTTGGGAATGAGCACCATATTCTCTTGGGTGACCGTGCACCCGTGCTGTCTGAGAAGTTCAACGCCCTCCTCATTGTTGATCCGCGCGCCCACCTTCTCGTTGACTCCCAAAGCGGCGCGGTGGAACTCCCGGATCTGGTCTTCCGTCAAAAGCCGAAACTCCGGAACCACTTGGGATCTGAAGCCCGTGTTCATCTTGCTGCCTCCTTTTAACGTGCCAACCCCGCCGTCCTCTCACCGGCCCAGCAACTCCTTTGCCTTGTCGACTGCCGCGCCAGCGTTAGAGGCGTAACCGTCCGCACCGATGTTCTTCACAAACTCATCGGTGACCGGAGCGCCGCCCGCCATGATCTTGACTCGGTCCCTCATCTCGGCTTCCTTGAGGGCGTTAATCGTGTCCGGCCATCCTGAGCATCGTGGTGGACAGCAATGCCGAGAGAGCCACGATATCCGGCTTGTGATCCGAGACCGCCTTGACAAAGGCCTGGGGCTTGACGTTGATGCCCAGGTCAATCACGCGGAACCCGGCACCCTCCAGCATCATCGCGACAAGATTTTTGCCGATGTTATGAAGATCCCCCTGCACGGTGCCGATAACCACGGTGCCAGTGGCCTGTGCTCCCATTCTCCGTCAGTGCGGGGCGGAGAATTTCCATGCCGGCACGCATAGTGCGCGCCACGAGCAGCACTTCAGGGATGAACATCTCTCCCGCCTTGAACCGTTCTCCGACAACGTGCATGCCGGGTGAGAAGTCCTCGGTCAAGGACTGTTTGGGCGCCATCGCCCCCGGCCAGAGCCTGATTAACTAGCTTCTTGGTGGTCTCAATGTTGCCTGTGATCACGGCATCGGACAGATCGCTGTATAGATCAGACATTCCTGTGCCTCCATAATAGATTGCAATCTAAGCAGTCGCGGCTCAGATACCAGTTACGTGATATCCCCGCAGTCAGGCAGGAACGAGGCGCGAACCGCACTTCGCATATGCCGACGTTTCCTCGCTCCCCCTACCACCCGTGCGGCGGGTTTTCCCCGGGCCGCCAATCCCAGACTAAAAGAGGTAGCGGCCGTATTCGCGCGCAGTCTCGTACATCGCGAGCACGTTCTCGACCGGCACCAACGCCTGAATATTATGGACAGCGGTGAAAACGAAACCTCCCTCGGGGCCGAAAGCCCGCATGCGTTCGCGGACTTGCCTGCGCACATCCTCGGTCGTGCCGTAAGGAAGGGTGCTTTGAGTATCCATGCCGCCACCCCAGAATGTGATCCGGTCGCCGAATTTCCTCTTCAGCTCGAGCTGGGTTCATGTCCGCTGCCGAAGTCTGGACAGGGCTGAGGATGTCGAATCCCGCAGAGATGAAGTCCCCGATCAACGCCCACACGGAACCGCAACTGTGGATAAAAGTCTTCCAGGAAGTATGCTGATGCACCCAGTCATTGATCTGTTTGTGAAAGGGCAAGAACAAGTCGCGGTACATGCGAGGAGAAATGAGAGGACCGTCCTGCATGCCAAACTCGGCGCATGATAAATCAGCCACTGTCGGCCGCTCCCCGACGGCTTCGTGGAGCCTCTGCAGGTTCGCCAGGTTAATCTCCGTCTGGCGCTCGAAGACTTTGTAGATGAAGTCGCGGCGTGATCTCAGGCTGATGTACCACTCCTCCACATCGCGGATGCCCTTGGGCTGCCGGAGGGCAGGCCCCGGAACCCGCGCGATGTTCCCAAGAGTCATTCCCTCGAGGTCCATGACGATCGCTTTGTCAGTTTCCGTATAGAGTTTCTCGGCCAGACACCGGAAATGCTCCAATTCTTCGCCGGAGAACGGTGCGAACTCTTCCAGGTTGTCCTCCACCTTGAGTTGGCGATCGTCCATTGGCGTCTGGCGGACGATGACGTTAAAGTAGAATCCTCCCTTGGGCATCCGTCCGCTGGGCAGTGCAGAACGGTCTCCCTCGGGATACAACAGCAGATCGCCGTTGGCTTCCGGAATGGTGTTAAAATCTCCCGGCACCAGGACAGGCGTGCCGCCGAAGGTCCGTCCACTCCTTCCAGCCTCTGGAGCTTAAACCCAAACAAAGTCCCGCTGCCCAGTAGCACGACGGTGTCGATTCCCAGCGCCTCCTGAATGTCCGGCTTCACCTCTCCCAGCATTTGGTACGGATCAATGACTTTGACGGGAGTGCCGGGGGGATCGAGGCTCAGCGCCTGGCGGAGTTTATAGACCGTGTCCACGTGCATTCCCGACACGGTCGTCCCGCCTAGGTCTAGCGGGACGCGGTCCGCTTCGCGATGGTCAAGGGCTGCCCGTACGCGCTCGCGCGAGGTCAGCATGGGCTTACCTCGACTGCCTCTCCGCTCGCTCGAAGCGTGCATGAAAGAAGCTCAGGTACTTGGGTTCGTAGTTCATCGTTAGGCTTCGAGCCTGTCCTCGCTTTTCACAGACCTCCCGCAACGACTCCGCCGCCGAAAATCGTGGTATCTCACGGTTTCTAGCCCCCAAACAAAAAGCCGACGCCGCCAGGACAAGGCTTAAATGGCACTCAGCGGGCGACAACTCCCTCGCTTCACTAAGACTGTCGGAAGTTTGACGAAGAAGGGTTTTCGAGGCGCGTCGTTGGATTTCCTGTAAAGGAGACTTATAAGCTCCCGCCCCAAGGCGTGTGGGTCGATCTTGACAGTAGTCAACGGGGGAACGGTGAACGCCGCATAGTCGTCGTCATTAAACCCAATGATACTGACCTCCCGCGGAACAGCAAGACTTCGCTCGTTGAGCGCCTGTAAGGCTCCTAATGCCGCTTCGTCGGCGGCGGCAAGAATGGCCGTCATTTCACTCGATTGCTCGAGGGCCATTCCCACGCTGAGGTAACCATTGGAATAGAAGCTGTCAGAAAGACTCTTGGTTTGAGTGAACGCCTCCAGCCTATTCTCGCTCAAGGCCTTAAGGTACCCGGTATATATTTCGTTGAACCAGTTGTGGCCGATTTCGCCAATGAATAGAATTTTCTTATGACCAAGGTCGATAAGGTACCTCGTGGCATCGTATCCCCCCCGATGCAAATCCAGGAATACCGCGTCACCAGTCAAGTCGGAACCCGAATAGTTGTTGCCAAGGACCACAAACGGCGTTTCAATCCCTTCTAAAGCCCGTAGGAGATTTGGGGAGGTTCCGCCAGTAAAAACAGCGCCATCGGCCACAGCCTTCTCGCCGTTCGGAGAGATTATGTTCTTCAAAGAGAGCGTCGAGTTGCTCCGTCGATGTTTCCGGGGCGTAACGGAAGGTCCTAAAGAGAACCAAATCCCCCCTACGCGTGCATTCTTCCTCTATGGCCTGGAGCACTTTCGCATGGAACGTGATATGAAGATCGCGGTTTGTCAGAATGAAGAATATGACTCTGTAACTTCGTTTCAGTCGGCGTTTCCTGGGAATTGGATTGTAGTTAAGATCCTTGATGGCGCATTCAATCCGAGAGCGCAACGCCGGGTTTATTCCCGTGTGATTGTGAACTACCCTCGATACGCTCGATATGCTTGCATGGGCGTGTTCTGCCACATCATTGATCGTAGGCTTTTGCACTTTTCTGCTTTTCACGCTGTTGCCCAGGCCTGCACCAGTTTTGGTTTTAACATTCGCCATGACGATTCTCGTCTATCCGCGCTGCGAGCATTACTCGGCTCTCTGAGTGTAAATTCGGACCTAGCATTGATCGATTCCGGCAAGAGAAGAGAAATGGTTTATGCACGCGGAAATGAATACCACAATCCAGCGGTAGTTTCAACTTGTTTTGTGGTATTTCCTGAAAGTCATAACTATTTTCTGATAGTTTGATTTTTTTCTTGACAGTCGATTTCTTTCGGAAGTACCATTTCCGGCGTCTTTCAAAGACAGTGCTGAGCTGGCTTACTTCTAAGCAGCTTTCGCATTGAGAGGAGGGGTCATGGATCGACGGCGTGCATCTCTTTTGATTTTTCTGGCAGCAGTGACGTTTTCATACTTCGGATTGGTCTGGTCGGCTTTCGGCCAAGCTGTCTCCGGAAGCATTTTTGGTACGGTGACGGACCCGACCGGAGCTGTAATACCTGGCGTTACCCTGACCATCCGGGATATTGACCGCGGTCTCGGCTACCATGCGCAGACCAACCCCGACGGAAATTATATTCAGACGCACCTCTTGGCAGGTCGCTATCGCGTCACGATGGAAGCACCCGGCTTCGGGTCGTTCGTGGTCGAAGCGAGCGTACAGGTGGATGCCTCCACGCGCGTCGACGGTCGCTTGGTCATCGGGAAAACCAGCAGTAGCGTCAGCGTCACGGCCGAAACTCCCCTGCTCAAGACCGATCGCGCGGACGTGAGTGATACACTTACGACCAGTGAAATAGAAAGCCTTCCGGTTCTGAATCGCAACATGACCGGGCTCGTCGCGGGCACGCCGGGTATTACCATGAGTAGCCCGGGTGTCGCCCAGAGTGAGAATCCGCAAGGCGGCCTGACGATCAACGCCAACGGCCAGGACTTCTCCCTCAACGGAATGCTGCTGGACGGCACAAACAACCACAGCCCTTTGATAGGTATTATCGTCGTCAACCCCAACATCGACTCGCTTCAGGAATTCAAAGTGACCACCAGCAACTACGACGCGGAGTTCGGCTCCGCCACCGGCGCCCTGATGCAAGCGACGACGAAGTCCGGAACCAATCAGTTGCACGGCACCGCTTTCGAGTATCTGCAGAACAACGTCCTCAATTCTGCCGACCCGTTTACCGGTGTGAATCCGCCCACGCGGTGGAATCAGTTCGGCGGCTCACTAGGAGGGCCGATTAAGAAGAACAAACTCTTTTTCTTCGCTGATTACCAGGGGATGCGCCAACGCTTGGGCGGATCGACCATCACGACGGTGCCCACTGTGGCAGAACGGCAGGGCAATCTGCAGAGTCTGCTGGGGAACTACGTTTGTGCTGACGGATCAGTCTCCGCCACTGCTTGCGGAAACCCCTTGATGATGCCGACCACCGAGGGAGGTTCGGTTCCGGCACAAGCGGGCATGGTCTTTGATCCCACGACTGGGAATCCGGATGGAACCGGCCGGCAGGCCATTACTACCAGCGGCCAGGTTAATGTGATCCCCGTTCCGGCGGCCATGACCAATATCATGTCTTATCTGCCGACGCCCAACACCGGGGCCGCAGGACAAATCTACAACAACTTCGTGGCTTCAGGTTCCGAGCTATACGATATCGATCAGCCGGATGTCCGCGTCGACTACAATATCTCTTCGAAAGCTAACTTCTTCGCTCGCTACACTCTGGCTGATTACACGATCAAAGGCCCCGCCGCCTTTGGCGCAGGGGGTGGCGGGCCTGGTGTGAGAAATGGTTTCGCTGGTCAATCGCTGGACCGTAACCAGAGCGTGGCACTCGGATTTACGTACACCGTCAGCCCTACGTTGGTGGGGGAATTCCGCTTTGGGACCTTCCGATACCGGATTCGCGAGGAGCCCCTTGATGCGGGCACCGAGCCCGCCACCAAAGCGGGGCTGCCTGGCCTGAACTTGGGAACCCAGGAAACCAGCGGCATGCCGGCGTTCTACATCGAGGGAAACGGCGGGTTTGATTTCGGATACGCGTTGGGAGTGAACGGTTGCAATTGCCCGCTGAAAGAAACCGAGAGCCAGTTCTCGTGGATTACGAATTGGACCAAGCAGCGCGGCAATCACACCATTAAGTGGGGCGCTCAGATTACCCGTGATCAGCAGCAGCGTGTTCCCAGTGACGCCCACCGCTCGGGCGAAATTGCCTTCACGGATGCGGTTACCGGCAACGCGGCGATCGACGCGCTGACCAGTGGCAATGCGACCACGGGCGCCGCAATGGCTTCGTTCCTGCTCGGTCAGCCCTCGTCCTTTGGACGCTTTTTCACCGGGATCGGCTTCTACCCTGGTCTGCGTGAGACACGCCTGTTTTTCTATGGGCAAGACACTTGGCGCGTCACCCGGAAGCTGACCATAGACTATGGGCTGCGCTATGAGAACTACCTGCCCCAAACCGCAGCTCAACCCGGTGGCGCCGGCGCCTTCGATCCCAACACCGGGATGGAGCTGGCCGCTGGCGTCGGGTCCGTCCCCGCCAGCATGGGCGTCAAAGCCTACAACCTGGGATTCGCGCCGCGTCTCGGCATCGCTTACCAGGCGCAGGCCAGGACGGTGGTCCGGGCAGGCTACGGCTGGAGTTTCACGCCCGGCGCCTTCGGCTCGACCTTTGGGCAGGCGCCGGAGTACGATCCTCCAATTCTCGATTACCAGACCATTCCGCAAGCGAACCCCTACACACCGAATTTCAGCCTGTTGACCGGCCCCTACCTGCCCGTCAACCCTCCTATCGGACCGACTGGGGAATATCCGCTTCCGAATGGGATCACCTCAGTCTACTTTCCTCCAGACGCCTACCGGATTCCCATGATTTACTCCTGGAATCTGACGGTCCAGCACCAGTTCTCGAACGGGCTCGCCTTTCAAGTGGGTTACGTCGGCAATGTCGGGCGGCATCTGAATGTATTCGGCAACATCAACCAGGCAGTCCCAGGCCCCGGTGATTTCGACTCGCGCCGGCCGTTGTATGCCAAGTTCGGCCTTGAACAGTTCATGTACGGGAGCTTCAACAGCAACAATAGTAGCTACAATGCCCTGCAAACCGTTCTAGAGAAACACACCACCCGCGGTCTCGATTTTGTGCTCGCTTATACTTACTCGAAGGCGATGGACAGCACCGAAAACGGTTATGTTTTCGACAACTTTTACGACGTTCGAAATGACTGGGGACCGGCCGGCTATAATCGCACCCACACCCTCACGCTAACCAATGTCTGGCAGATTCCTTACGGTCATGGCCGTCGATGGGGTTCGAGCGGCAGCAAGGCCCTGGATCTGGTCCTGGGGGGCTGGAATCTCAATGGCATCACGACACTCGAGTCAGGTCTTCCTTTCTCCCCCCAAGTCTCCAACGGTGCTTCGGTCAACGCCGACTTCGATAGCGTCCGAGCGGACATCATCGGCAATCCTCACGTGGCGCATCCAAGCACCGCCATGTGGTATAACCCGGCAGCTTACACCGATCCGCAACAACCCTACCGCGACGGCTCGGCGTCGCGCGACTCCCTGTGGGGAGCCGCGGAGTACGTCTTTAATTTGGCGCTGGTCAAGACGTTCACGCTTGCTGAACACAAGACGCTCGAGTTTCGTTGGGAGAATTTCAACGCTTTCAATATTGACAACTACGGTCTTCCAGCTAATTACATTGACGTTTCGGGCGCTGGCCAAATCACCTACACGCAAGTACCGATGCGCCAGATGCAGTTCGGACTGCACTTCCGTTTCTAGCGCGACTCGCGGCGGTCCTGAGTTAGGAGCCGCGGACCTCCAAGACGGGGGTCCGCGCCCACCGTGCGCAAGGTGGCGAAAATGCCCTCACTCTCGAGGAGAAAATTCTTCCTGCAGGCATCGACAACTGCCGCTCTGGCTGCGCTCCCATTTGTGGACGCGCGTGTTCTCAGCGCTAATCCTCTGGGCATGCCCATTGGATGTCAGACGTACCCCGTTGCCGGGATGATAGCGAAGGATTTTCCCGGCGCCATCAAGCAGCTTGCTGAGGCGGGATTTCAGACGATTGAGCTGTGCTCGCCCGTAGGGTATTCCGGCGACGGGTTCGGCGTCCTCGCCAAGTATACAGGGGCCGAACTCCGGAGAATCTTGAGTGATGCGGGCCTTACCTGTGTCAGCTCTCACTTTACTATCGAGGAACTCAGAAAGAACCAGGAGGCCCGTGTCGCCTGGGCTAAGGACGTCGGCCTGACGCAAATGATCGTGCCCAGCCTCGGCGGGCCGCGGAACCCCACCATGGACGACGTGAAGCGTGCAGCCGACGAATACAACCGCATAGCTGAGCGGACGGCTGCGGCTGGGCTCCAGCAGGGCCTCCACAATGAGGACTTCGAAACCTCCCGGGTCGACGGCCAGCGCACCTATGACTTGTTGTTTAAGCTTCTCGACTCGAACCTCGTGAAGTTTCAGTTCCAGGTCTGGTCGGTCAGCCAGGGCTACGACCCGGTGGATTACTTCACCAGGTACCCGGGTCGTTTCATTTCGATGCACGCGCAGGGATGGTTGACTAAAACCCGGGACGTGGCGCCGGTGGGTCAGGACAGTCTCGATTGGAAGAAGATCTTTAGGGCGGCGAAAACCGGTGGTATCAAGAATTACTTCGTCGAGATGGACCTAAAGATGATGAAGGCTAGTGTTCCCTACCTTCGCAATCTGCAGGTCGGATGAAACCGCGAGTAGCTCTCCCGTCCCGTTCTCGAGTTACTTCACGCATCGGCGTCATGTCGTTTATGAATGGGCTTGCGGCGCGACATGCAGCGACAATTTCCGCAGTTCACAGGCGGCTTAGACAACCTCACAGCCTGGGAGGATAAAATGCCTAAATTCGGACGGAGAGATTTTCTCAAGCTGGGGGGCATTGCCACCGCAGAAACGTTCTTAGGGGGAAAGGCGAAAACGCACCTGCTGGCGGAAGTTCAAGGCGAGCCAGCAAAGCCCGTCACGGCGAACGATCATATTCAGATTGCCCTGATCGGTGCCGGTGGCCAGGGGCAGTACGATATGAAAGTGGCGCTCCAGGTACCGGGCGTTAAGGTGATGGCCGTAGCGGACTGCTACAACGAGTGTCTTGATCATTGCAAGGAGATGTGGGGTAAAGATATCCAAGCCACGCGCGATTACGGTGAGATTCTCGCCCGCAAAGACATCGATGCAGTCATCGTTGCCACGCCGGATCACTGGCACATGCAGGCCACGGTGGATGCGATGAACGCCGGGAAAGATGTGTATTGTGAAAAACCCATGATCCACGTCTACTCCGATGGTCCGAAGATCATTGAGACGGCACGCACGACCCATCGGATCGTGCAGATCGGCAGCCAACCAGTGAGCTCGGTCATTTGCAAGAAAGCCAAGGAACTGCTGAGCGCGGGGGCCATCGGCCAGCTCAACATGGTGACCGCGTGGTACGACCGCAATTCAGCGATGGGGGCTTGGGAATATACGATTCCGCCGGACGCCTCGCCTGAGACGTGCGATTGGCCACGCTTTCTTGGAACTGCGCCAAAGATCCCGTTCAACGCCGAGCACTTTTTCCAGTGGCGCAAATGGAGGGCTTACGGGAGCGGTGTGGAGGGCGATCTCTGGGTTCACTTGTTCAGTCAAGTCCATTTTGTTACGGGTTCGCACGGCCCTTCTCGAGCCATGGCCGCCGGCGGGCTGCGTTTCTGGAAAGACGGTCGTGACGTGCCGGACGTGGTGCTGGGTCTCTATGACTACCCGCAGGGCTTTAACCTCAGCGTGCGCACGAATTTCGTGGATGGCGGTTCAGAAACCTTCGGGGTGGAGTTCACGGGCTCAGAGGGTAGGATGAGCGTCGGCGAGGATACACTGAGCCTGTCGCGCGTACCCCGGGAAACAGAACCGGGACTCCGGTCGGATCTCTTTTCCGAGGCCATTCAGAAACGTATGACGGAAGAATACGGGAAGAAGCATCCGCCGGAGCATCCGATGGGGGACACGCTGGTCGGCGAGGAAAAGTACGTGGTGCCCGGGGGTTACAGTGGTGACTACGCTCATGTGAAGAACTTCCTCGACGCCGTGCGCACGCGTCAGCCGGTCGTGGAAGATGCAGTCTTCGGCTTCCGAGCCGCCGGAGCTGCGCTGCTCAGCAACCTCAGTTACGAACGCGGAGCGATCATCGGCTGGGATCCGGAAGCGATGACGCTTTCATGAAATAGACGGGAGAGACGTAAAAAGGTGTGGAAAATGACCCAGGGTGGTGTTGCTAGGCGCGGGCAATCCCCGGCCTTTCTTGAGGATATAGGTCGGTTGAAACGGAGGAAAAGATTGATTAAAAACCACGCGTGGGTTTTCAGGGCGAACTTTTTTTCGGCAGCCATGCTGGCTGCAATGCTTCTCCTTGCGCCGCCGACTTCGTTGGCTGCGGGCGGGGGCCCGGTGACCGGTGAGGGGAAGATACAAGAAGCCCCGCCGAATCCACCTCCTGACGCTCGCTTTAAGACGGACCTCCTGGTGATCGTGGCCCATCCCGACGACGAGGGAGTGATTACCGGCTACCTTGCCCGCGCTATATTTGACGAGCACAAGCGTGTATCCGTAATTTATGGGACTCCCGGAAACGGGGGCGGTAATGCCGTCAGCAGTGCACAGGCCGCAGCGCTCGGTGAGATCCGTATGACCGAGGCACGCGAAGCACTCGCTTCTTTCGGCATTTTGCATGTCTGGTTTCTGGGAGGATCCGACACGCCGGGACAAGACGTGCTGCGGTCGCTCGAGACGTGGGGTCACGGCAAGGCGCTCGAAGAGACGGTACGGTTGGTACGCCTGACCCGCCCGGAAGTGATCATAACCTGGCTTCCAGATTACGAGGCCGGTGAAAATCACGACGATCATCAGGCGGCTGGCGTGATCGCCACGGAAGCGTTCGACCTGGCAGCGGATGCCACCGCCTTTCCCGAACAGATTGCCGCTCCACGGCAGCGCCAAGGCATTATGAATCTGACCGAAGGCCTGCTGCCTTGGCAACCCAAGAAGATCTATTATTTCGATTACGCCATTAACAAAGAAGTCCTTAAGGGCCAGGGTCCCGAATATACCACCACAGACATGTCGCCCGGCAAGAAAGAGGCGTACTGCAAACTCGCCGCGGAAGAAGTGTCTTACCATTCGACTCAAAGCGGCTCGGGTCAAGTGGCCCAGCAGGAGCTTGAAACGGGCGACTTCTCTTTCTTCAACGGGCCGGTTTATCTTGCCACTGGGAAATCGCTGGTTCGAGGCAGCACCACGGGCGATGTTTTTGAAGGCATCGCGCCTGGCCCCATTCCCTATGTGGCGGCGCGCGGCTACCACCCCGAGGCTCGGCACGGAGTTTCCATCGACCTCGGCGGCCCGTGGGCCTTTTATCGCGAATTCTGGCGCGCACACAACCTTGATCATCTCGCAAATATCATCAAGATCCCTGAGGTCGCGCTGGGCAACTCGGCAGACGTTAATGTGCCGATCTTGATTCACAATGACACAGACCAAGCAGTGGAGGTGAATCTCACGTCCGCCCTTCCCGCGGGTTGGAAGGAAGTGTATGGAAGTGCGCGTTATCCAGTGAGGCCGCATGAGGCTTACCCTGTGGAGACTTATTATGTCGCCTCATCCACCGCGAAGCCGGAATGGCAGACACTGGTTTGGAGAGCTGAGTGCCAAGGGCAGACGGTTGGGACACTCACCCTGCGCGTGTTGACAGACTCCCCGGGTCTGCCGCAATAGTCTGGTTTGTCGTGTGCCGTGGGTGGTGGCGCTCGGCACTCTTTCGAACTGGCAATCGTACTGACCTGAAGGCCAGCGCGAGCGCTGGTGATGAATCTCCACCAGGAGATATCTCATGAAGAACCGTATCTGGAATTTGCTCAGAAACAGAACATGGATGTGGCTCGCTTGCTTGATTGTGAGTGCCTCTGTCATGGCGGGGGATCAGCCCACTTCGCCGCCCCCATACGGTGTGCGCGTCGAACACGCGTGGATTCCCATGAAAGACGGTATTCGACTTGCCGTAGACCTTTACTTCCCCCAGGGAGCCAAACCCGGTGAGAAATTTCCCGCCCTTTTGGAATACCACCCATACCGCAAACTCGACGGGGGAATCAGGCCGGAATGCGAGATGCAGAGGTATTTTGCCGCTTACGGCTATGTTGGAGCATGTGCCGAGATCCGTGGATCGGGCGAGAGTGAAGGTCAAACTCCGGACCGGGAATATTCAGAACAAGAATTGAACGACGGCATGGAAATCATTGCGTGGCTAGCTCGACAACCCTGGTCGACGGGCAAGGTCGGCATGTTCGGAAAATCTTGGCTGGGATTCAATACAATTCAGATGGCTATGCGACAACCCCCGGCACTCAAGGCCATCCTCGCCACCGATGCTACTGAGCAGTTGTACAATGGTGATGTTCGCTATATCGATGGCGTCATGGACAATTGTGGTTGGGCCGCCGGTATCGATCACGATACGGCGATCAGCCGGGCTCCCGACTTTCCCACTGACCCCAAGACTCTGCATTTTCGTTTTGACAATCCGCCTTGGGAGTTGGTCTATCTGCGCCACCAACGCTTCGGGCCTTTCTGGATGCAACCCGAGCGGCCGCTTGACGATATAAAGGTTCCAGTATTCTTGATTGGCGGTTTTTTCGACGGTTATCGCGATACCGTCCCGCGAATGCTGGTGCAGTTGAAAGTGCCCGTGAAAGCAATTGTCGGCCCTTGGAATCATGACTGGCCACACCACGCTATGCCGGGCCCGGAGATCGAATGGCGTCAACTCGCTTTGCGGTTTTGGGACCAGTGGCTGAAAGGTAAGGACACCGGCATCATGGACGGACCCCGGCTGTCAGTCTACATGCGGCACTGGTACCCGCCCGATCCTAGCCTGCGGGAGATTCCCGGAGAGTGGAGGAGCGAACAGGGGTGGCCTCCACAGAGCTTACAGCCTCAAACCCTCTACTTGCGTTCAGACCATTCGCTCGCTCGTGAAGTTCCCGCTGCCGGAGTTCATGTGCTGAAATACGTACCCTCTGCCGGGTACAGCGCTACGGGAGTGCCCCACAACTGGTGGGGCGACTTGACCCCGGACCAGCGGCCCGCCGATGCTTTCAGCCTTGTGTATGACTCGGCGCCGCTCACCGAGAACACGCTGATCCTGGGCAGGCCGGAGGCTTGGCTGGAAGCTTCCGCCACGGCGCCGCTCGCCGACTGGTTCGCGCGCCTCTCCGATGTGGCGCCGGATGGGCAGGTCACGCTGGTGACCGGGGCGGCGCTGAATGGAGCGCAACGGGAGTCCATGAGCCAACCGGAAGATCTCGAACCGAATCGCATGTACTCGCTGAAAATTCCGTTGCACTTTACCTCTTGGGTTTTTCCCCGCGGTCACCAGATTCGGCTGGCAGTCTCCAACTCGCTCTGGCCAATGATGTGGCCGACGCCTTACGCTATGACGACCTCGCTACAGTTGGGAGGGGATCTGGCGTCGCATTTGGTCCTCCCGATCATCCCCGCCGAGAGCCCTTTGTCTCCACCCCGCTTCTCCCCGCCGCCCGGAACCCCGCGGCCGTATGTCCCTGATCCCTGGACCTTGCAGATCTCTGAGTTTGGTAAGCCCACTACCTTTGAGTCCGGGGGCAGTGGCAGACGAGAAGTTTCCCTGGGGGCAGAAAGGCGGAATGGACCGCCTCTCTTACAGCGTTCAAGACGACCACCCCGAGATCGCCTCCTACCGCGGAGAAGGAGAAACCAGCGTGCAACTCCAAAACCGCAAAGTCGTGTGGCGGTCACATTTTTATTTGCACAGTGACCTGACGAACTTCTATTTTGAGTTCAAACGGGAACTGTTGAAAACGGCAAGCTCATCCGGGAAAAATCCTGGAACGAGACCGTTCCTCGCGACCATCAGTAGAATAAGGAATGCATGCGCCAACGTTGTGCACTCTGAGACAGCACGCTTCCGGCGGCCACATGGTTGCAGCCGGGATGGCCGTGCGGCCCGGGGAGATAGGGAGGGGTTACTTGAGCGCTATTACCTGCGCTTCAATAGTCCCCTCCAAGGCGCTGCATTCTCGCAAAGTCAACCCTTTGGTTTCAGGGGCCAACAAAACACAGACGATCAAGCCCAACAGCGTGATTCCCGCACTGATCAGCATGGTCGGGCCGATCCCATATGTTTGCAGGAAATAGGGCAACGAAAACGTTCCGATGGCGGCTCCAACCCGGCTGATGGCGGTGGCGACTCCAAACGCCGTGGCCCTTACCTCAGTAGGAAATAGTTCGTTCGGGTAAATCCCATCCAGAACACTGGATCCTCCGGAGAAGAAGGCATAGACTAGAAACCCGCATATGATGACCCATGTAGGAGCCTTCGGGAATAAACCCAAGACCAGCATGCCCAGGGTCATGAAGAAGAAACTCCAAATAATCAACGGCCTTCGGCCGAGAACATTAATCAGAACTAAATACGGAACGCATCCTAAGAGAAAAAATCCGTTAATCAGTGCATAACCAAAAATCCAAAGGTTTCCCCGCCCTAAGTGAAAAGCCTCCAGGATTTGTGGCCCAAAGGTATAGATTGCAAAAACGGGGATGACTTGGCACATCCAGAATGAGCAGACGAACACTGTCCTTTTGAGATACCCTTGACGTGAAGACTTTTCGAAAGTCGGTTTTCTCCTCGGTCGGTCTGGTGCAAATCGTGGATGTCCGCCTCCGGGCCCCAAACTCTCTTAACGATTTCCTGGGCCTTTTCGAGGCGCCCTTTGCTCATCAACCAGCGCGGAGACTCGGGCGTATTCCACCGTCCAAACACTAACAGGAGCGCCGGCAAGGCTGCGCTGCCCAACATCCATTTCCATCCGTCCGGGCCTGCGGACAACAAGTGCATAGCCCACGATTGCCGCCGCCACCGCTCCCACGTACCACATGGAGATCAGGAATCCCAGCATGAACCCTCGGTATTTTTTCGGGGAGAATTCCGCCACGAGGGATGTTGAAATCGGGTAATCTGCCCCAACGGCAATCCCGATCAGGAACCGCAGCAAAACCAGTTCCCATGCACTGGTTACAAACATTTGCGCAACCGAGAGCACGATAATGGCGATCGGGTCTAATTCGATACATGAGTTTGCGGCCCACCAGATCTGTAACGTATCCGAAAGCAGCACCGCCTACCAGCAGTCCGACCAGAGCTGAAGCACCGATTAATCCCTCCCAAAAATTATCCAGCTTGAGCTGCGGGTCCAACTGGATCAATGCGATACCGATAATGACCAGGATATATCCGTCTAGGAAGGGGCCGCCACTTGAGTAGAGGGTAAGTCGTTTCAGGAATGGGGTAAGAGGAGACTCTTCCACCAAAGATGGCTTGCCCGCCATATTCATCCTCTCTGTACCGTTAGACAACGCGCAGTAGTTTACTCGCTACTTTGCCTCTCCACAAGTTAACGAATCGAGACTGAACGCACTACCTGACTAACACACTGTCATCCCTGCCTGCTGTAGTAAGTTACCGGACCCCTTAGATGTGAATACCAAAATAGGAGAATCCCGGGATTGTCACGACGAACTGGTGGAGGATTCCTCGCCAGCAGAACCCTTGCACGGGGACCCTGGTTCAACTACCGGGAGAGCGCCCAAGTCACAGATGGGTAGCACCTGATTATTGGTGAAATCGCTTATCCGCAAAGCGCGTATTTTGTCTTTTATGGACGCTCCCGTGAGCGAAGGGACTCAACTGCTCGCGTGTTCCACACCGCCCCGTGGTAGTCCTGGTAGCAATATTGATCTGGCTGCCGCTCCTGCGTTGATCCCTCGGCTTCGCTCCGGATTTCGGCAGCGGGCTCAGACGGCCGATAAACGCCTCAGCTTCGGATGAATACGCATCCCTTCAACAGGCGCGAACAGCCTTTCAATCTGCGCTAGTTGCCGCCTGCCAACGTGATTCCACACGTAACGTCGCCTACTGGGAAAGTGAGCTTCGAGTGGACCCGTAGCCGCATCGTTGTCCTGAAACGGGGTTCTGGGAACTCGGCGGGGCGGCGGACGCGGAATGCCGCAAACGCGTAACGGCCTCTCCAGAAGGCCGTGAAACGTGAAACGATGGATTCGGAAACGCCCTTCCCGAAAAGTGGGACGACTGCACCTTGAAATCGGACCAGACTCCCATCGGTCTTGGTATCATTAACGAGTAGTCGCCATGTCTCGCCAGCCGGGACCGCTTAGGGAACCGCCGCGGCTGGAGACGCTATTCCATGAGCACGCAAGCATGCATCGGGCGGACTTATCCCGGTCTTTTTGGCGAATTCTGGCGCTGGTCCAAAAGGTCAAAACCCGCCGCCCGGGGCTGTCAGTGCATGTTGCTGATTTAGCGGGGATAAGAAATCTCAGGAAAATGGGGAAAGCGGAATTCCGGGTGGTCACCAGACTACAGGCAATTGACCACGATTCTTCAGGCGAAGCCTACGGTTAGTTCTTGGGCTGTTCTCACACTTGGGTTTTCATCGTGCTCGCTAAATCATTGACACCTATGGCTCAATGGTCGGCGCACGGCCGCCAACCAAAGCCTGGGAAAGTGCTATGCGGCGCGAGTCACGGAGTCGACACCTTCCTTCTTCTTGCTCAGACGACGACGGATGGTCCGGGGGTTGATGTGAAGGAGTTTAGCGGCGTGCATCCGGTTCCCTCCTGTTTGCTGGAGGACGGTGCTGATGATAGTATCGTGCAAGTCACGCATGCGAGTGCCGAGCGTGAAGGCGAGGGTAAAGGTCGGTTGCATTTCCATGATTTTCATTAAGGCCTCCGCAGAAACTAATACCACTGAAGTGGCTGTCTTTTTGTCAGCATTTTTGATTCCCTGAGGGCGGATTCTGAAATTGTTGAGGAATTGAGGTCTTGTTTTGTTCGCCCCCTCACAAAAAGCGTAAGCGTCCGAAGCTGGCCGTATTGACAAGTGCCCGGTGGATGCAGGTGTCCACTTGTTGATGTTAGTGGGCACTTCGGAACTCAGGATGTCATTTGGAGTCCAAGCGGTGGCCTGGTGTGGCGACGTTCCAGGGTAGCAACTCTTCGATGCGATTAATGGGGTGGTCGGCGATGCGGGAGAGGACGTCGCGCAGATAAGCTTCTGGGTCGAGGCTGTTCAACTTGGCCGTGCCGATCAGGCTGTAGAGGGCGGCGGCACGCTCACCGCCCGCGTCGGAGCCGGCGAAGAGATAATTCTTGCGTCCCAACGCAACCGATCGCAGCGCCCGCTCGGCCGCGTTGTTATCGATCTCCAAGCTGCCATCCTCCGCGTAGAGCGTCAGCGCCTCCCAGCGCCCCAGCGCATACTTCACCGCCAAGGTCGTATCCGATTTCTTCGACAGCTTGGTCAAGCAGCTTTCCAACCACGCCCGCAGTGATTCCAGCAAGGGCCGTGCGCGGGCCTGCCGGATCTCGTGCCGTTCGTTGGGTGGGCGGCCCCGAATCTCATCCTCGATCGCATACAACGCGCCGATCCGTTCCAGAGCTTCTTGCGCCACCGGCGACTTGTGCGCGACCTGAAGATCGTAAAATTTCCTTCTCACGTGCGCCCAACAGGCAGCCTCTCGGATGCGCCCACTTTCATAGATGTGGTCGAATCCGGCATAGGCATCCGCCTGCAGTGTTCCCGAGAAGTGGCTTAAGTGAGCTTGGGGATGCTCGCCCTTTCGATCTGGCGAGTACGCGAACCACACCGCCGGAGGTGTAGCATCGCCCGCCGGCCGGTCGTCGCGAACATAGGTCCACAACCGCCCCGTTTTGGTTCTTCCCAGGCCCGGCGCCAGTACCGGCACGGGCGTGTCATCGGCGTGCAACTTGCCGGGTCTCATCACGTGACGCCGCAGCGCCTCCACCAACGGCGCCAGCAACTGACTCGTACCACCCACCCAGTCCGCGAGCGTGGCCCGCTCCAGTTCCACCCCTTCTCGGGCGTAAATCTCCTCCTGCCGGTACAAAGGCAAGTGGTCGCAGTATTTCGAGACCACGACATGCGCCAGCAACCCCGGCCCTGCCAAGCCCCGTGCGATCGGGCGGCTCGGCGCTTCCGCCTGCACGATCTTGTCGCAACGCGAGCAGGCCAGCTTTGGCCGCACCTGCCGGATCACCTGGAAGTGGGCGGGAACGTATTCCAGCATCTCCGAGACATCTTCGCCCAGTGCCTTCAACTCGCCACCGCAGTCCGGACACGCTGTTTCCTTGGGCAGAATCGTTCGCACCTGGCGCGGCAGGTGAGCCGGCAGTGGCCGCCGCACGGGCTTCGCTCTCTCCGCGGCCTGCCCGGTCGCCTCTCGCGATGGAGAATCAATCCTGGTCTCCGCCTGCGCCGTTTGCAACTCGTCCAGCTGCAACTCCAACTGCTCGATCTGCCGGTTGAGCTTTTCCGACCGCCGCCCGAACTGCATCCGGCGTAGCTTGGCGATCAGCAACTGCAGGCGTTCGATCTCGGCTTGGCGCCAGGCCAGCTGCTCGTCTTTCGTCTGCAGCTGCTCACGCTGAAGCAGAATTTCTTCTTGCTGCACGAGGATGAGAGCTTTCAAGGCGTCCTGGTTCAGTGCGTTGAGATCCGGAAGGGCAGCGCGCGAGCTCATCGTACTTGCAGTATGCCATATATTTAGTGATATGCAAGAAGAAAACGCACGAAAAGACAATATCTTATATCAAATACGTACCAGAAGCGGGCCCCCTGGTTTACACCGCCATCTGCGGTGCATAAGTTCGTGCCGGACGCCGCCAGTCGATCCCTTCCAGCAACATGGAGAGTTGCGCGGGCGTCAGGGAGACCACGCCGCTGGTGGCCTGCGGCCAGATGAAGCGACCTCGTTCCAGCCGCTTCGCGAACAGACACAGCCCGTCACCATCCCACCAGAGAACCTTGATCAAGTCGCCCCGTCGCCCTCGAAACACAAACACCTGCCCCGAAAACGGATTCTCCTCCAGCGCCGTTTGCACCATCCCGGCCAGTCCCACAAACCCCCGCCGCATGTCCGTCACCCCCGCCACGATCCAGATCCTCGTCCCTGGCGATAACCCGATCATCCGCGCAACGCCTCCAGCACCACCCGCAGCGCCTCTCGATCCACGCACCCTGTCAAACGCAACTTCCCTTGGGGAAGCTCCACCTGAATGATGCCGCGGGGGGACCGCCCGGACTGCGAGTCTCTGGTCTGCGTTACCGCCTCGGCTACGCGAACCGCCAACAACCCCGGCCTTGCCCGGGTGGCCGCTTTCAGCAACCCTTGCTGATACTGGCGCCGCCAAGCAAACACTTGATTCGCATTCACGCCGTGGGCCCGCGCCACACGGGCCACCGATGCGCCCGACGCCAGAGTCTCTTCCACAATCTGACGCTTCAGCTCCGGACTACGGCGCTGTCTTTTGATAGGGGGAAGTGCCTTGTGAGAAGAAACCGCCTCGACGGCCTCTGGATTGGAAGTGTCCATCTGTCCTCCAAGTGGACAACATCAGAGTGTCCACTTGGAAGAATGTCTCTTAAGATTGCATCCGTCCAGACGGCCAAGACCAGACGCTTACCAAAAAGCGACAAATTGAGCTTCTCCGCGCAGTCTCGTGCGACCTTTGCCCCAAGTTTCTAGTGCGATAAATGACTGGAGCCCCCAGGCACCATGGGGCGAGGGAGTGTCGTCAACTTAAAGGATCGCCTTTTGCACACCATGAAGGCGGGATCTCAAACCGGAGGGTAGAGCGGGCGACAGCATAAGAGTGGGCTTGGAAGCTTAATTACCGTCCGGGGGAGAAGCGTGCTTTCGTTCGACGTCCTCCTTGATGGTGCACAGGGCATGGTTCCACACAATGTCATGCACAAATTCTGGAAACAACAACCTGACACCCTCCCATAGAAGCTGATTCACACCGCCCTTGCCCTTCTTGTATTGGAATGACGTGTAGACGGCGAGCCTGCGGTTTCCGTCCTTGGTCGGTGCGACGTTGAAAATAAGTCTTCCTTTGTCTACAAGCCGCTCGTCGACCTGATAGAGCAGGGTTTCGAAGCCGACTCTCTTGGTCAGCTGCATTTCCGAGCTTAATCCGAAGAGCGGCATGCTGTATCGAATCACCGATCCGACCTGGTTGGGGACTCCGCGGATTTGTCGAACGTTGACGAATCGCAGGTTGACGAACCTCGCAGCCGGTCGGCCGAAATCCGCGAGCTCCTCCATGATTTCTTGATCGGAGCCGCGGATCTTGATCGTGTACATGCGTTCGAAGTCGGACGACCCGCCAAGTTCCTGCCCCAAGCTCGATGCCAATTGTCCCTTGAGGACTTCTCGCTTTTCTCGCAACACGACGGTCGGATACCTGCCGTACTCCCCCCACTTCAGGCCGAAGAGCCCCTCGAAGGCCAGGTTCCTCAGGGTGACCGCCGCACCGACGAGAATAGATCGCAGCACCCCGTAACCGCACATGTCGTGCAGAACTTCCCGGTAGTCCGTTGTGCCGCTGGCTATCTTCCACAGCACTTTGCTCAAGGGCCGGCTGCGCTGCTCCCGCACCTTGCACTCCGTTGCAAATGCCTGGTACACGATGCGGCTGACCAAAGGCCGTGTGAACGCTACCCGGCTGAGGCCAAAGACCATTCGCCCAGAGCGGTTGTCTGCCGCCAGCCACTTAATTGTCTTCCCGTATCCCCTCACGAGAGCTTGCTTGTCGATGCCGTTCACGAGCACGGTCTCAGCGAGTTGGGTCGCGGTCGTGTAAGCTGAGTACAGACCATCTTTATTCAACCGTGATCCGACGGCGTCGCCAATGAAGGCACAGCGATCGACAAAGGGAGACCCCGCTGTGGTTACTGTCATCCGAGGAACACAAGCGCACGTGACAGGAGCTTCGGCGATCCCGGGGAAGATGCGGTCGATCTGGGGAAGCGTGAGAAAATCGCGGGCGATCTGGCGGCCCTCGCGCGGCAAGTCTGCCTCGTCAACGCATTTACCAATCAGGGCGACGGTCAAGAACCTGCTTTTGGGAATGAGCGCGGCGTGCTCCAGGCTGAGGTGTCGTGAACCATATTCGACGAAGTAGATTTCGCGGTTGAGATGGCGCTGAAGATAGTCTTCCCCTACGTCCAATTCGAAGATGAAGGTCTTTCTGGTCCTGGCGGGGACGAACGATGGATTTAACCGCTGAAGCGAGGCAATCAGCGGATCGTCACGATAATCGTGGCCGCAGTGTGCATTGATTCCGGTGGCAAAGGTCACAAAGCTGGCATCGAGAGAGACGCCCGCTCCCGACTGCGGCCGCACCGTAAGGCTCGGCATCCCGGACGGATTATAGGATACCGCCTGAACTTCGCCATACAGGATGCGTGCGCCTTCCTTACTCGCCGCGCCGAGGAGAAACCCATCGAACCCCGCAGGCCTACCGCTCCTTCTGCCGGGTAACGATCCCCTGAAGACCGAGTACATCCGCATCTCATTGGGAACTCGAAGCCGGAGATTCTTCCATTGCCCCTGTATCCAGACGTAGTCAATACGTCCCTGGATGATCTCCTCAGGAACCGCCAGGCCGTGGTAATCGAGTATCTTGTTTAACCTTGGCGAGATAAGGCCGGCGCAGAAATTGCATCCTCGGCACTGAAAATCCTCGGAACACGAGTCGGTGGGACCACGTTTTTCGATGATCACGACTTCGATGTTTCGACCAAGGCGCTTGACTGCGCGAAGAAGGTGTATGGCGAAGAACGAACCGGCAGGTCCACCGCCGACGACGGCGACACGATCGTCGTTCTGGAGGGCCTTTGATCGAGATGCCATTACTGCGTCCGGCCAATCCTGCGTTTAGAGCTTTCTCGGGTTCAGAAAAGGAATCGCACATCCAGATAGACCGCGTTGTTGCCGCTTGCGCTTCGACCCGCACCATCATAGTTGGTTCCGGCGCCGTTGAAACGTGTATACGCAGTGTATTGGGCGCCGAGCTGCAAGTTCTGCATCGGCCAAAACGAGAAGTTTGCGATATATCCGGCGCCTCTCGGGTCGCCGTTGGCGCTGCCCGTCACAGGGCTCTGTGAATACAAGACGGGGTCGACGGTCCCGCCGGTATCGAACCAGCCTATTGTGCCGGAAAGCCGATTGCCGAAATGGTATTCGGCATTGACCGAGGCCGTGTTCAGGTGGTGGTTGGGCTGCAGTGCTCCCATAGCCGCGTAGGTCGCGACCAAATCTGAATTCTCGCGGATATACGTGCCGCGCAGTGAAAGCACGTCCTTCCTGAACAACGTCCGATCCACCTGAAAGTCCGCCGCCCAGTCTGTGTAGCCATCCTTGAGGCCAACGATGGCGCCAGGGGTTGACTCCATGTGCATTCCGTAGGCGCCTACCTCATATTGGGTCCGCGGCGTCAGTTGCTGCCAGGCAACCCGCCAGTACGGCGCAACCCCACGGATGTTGTATGAAGCTGTTCCTGGATTAGGTTGAGAAACACCCACATGTGCCGAGCGATAGATCGTTCCGTCCAGATACAGATGATTGTCCCACATGACGTAGCCGCCCAGCCCTGCGACGTCCTGGGCCAGAGCGCCTTGAATGATAGGGCCGGCGGTGGGAGTCGGCGCGAAATCGCTGGCGATCCATGAGTAGCCCCACGCCGGTGTGCTATTCCACAGGTCCTCAACGGTCGGATTGTTGTTGAGGGTCACGCCATAAACCAGCTCTTTGCCGGCGAGATTTCTCTTATTGGCGTAACGGATATCAGTGTTATCGCTGCTGAAATGGTCGTCTTGGGCGTCATAGGTTACTTGAAGAAAACTTCCGACATGCGATGTCCATGCCCCAGCGAGAAAGAGCGACACATCCTGAGGGAACTCGAAATTGCCGTTCTGGGTTCCCGGCTGGGGTGTTTTGAGCGCGGTGAATGAGGTCTCGAACATCACGGAAACGGGAAGTGAGGCGAGGAGATCAAGCCCTGCATGCCGCTTGCTCGAGTTGTCCGTGATGCCTGGCTTGTCTTTGTCTTTATCAACGTAACCCAGCAACTTGAATTTTCGTCCCGCAGGGTTGAGTTCCGGAGGCGTGTAGTGGCAGCCACTGCACGGCAAGCCCGTCTGGCGCGCATAGCTCGGGACGGCCTGCACGCTGCGCGGAGTCAGTGTGGTAAGAAACGCGAGAGAAAGCGCGGGGACTGACGCAATTAACGAAATCACGACTTTTTTCATACAGCACCCTCCTCGTTTAGTAAGTCACTCCAAAATTAAAGCCTCAGTTACGGCTTCACGATCTGTGCTTATTTGACCAAGCACGCCTGCCAAGAAGGAGGCAGCAACCTGGGTACGTTCCGAATCAACCGTGCGAGACATTTCAAACGTCGCGTAAAAGTCATGGCCTTCTACCTCACCGAATACTGGGGCCCGGATCGTGCCGGGGGCTGGTAAGGTGGCTGGGCGATGGCGCGGTAGAAGGTGATGACCGCCTTGATGTCGTCTTGTTTAAGCGTATTGCCCCACGGGGGCATAAGGGCGGATTTCCCCACTGCGCTCCCCCCCAGAGCAATGGTGTTACGAAGCAGGTCATCGCTGCGAGAATTGAGCACGGCCCCGTCGCTCGCGAGCGCTGGCATGGGGTTGAGGTTCGAGCGATTGGAGGGGCCTGCCGGCGTCGAATCCGCGTGGCACCAGACGCAGTATTGATAGAACACCCGCTTTCCCTGCGCTTGCTGATAGTTGAGCGGAATCACCCGCTGAGGATCGTTCCAATCCGGCTCGCTGTCGTAGGCGCGTGAGAGCGGATCAGGTTTCTCCGTCGCCACTCTTTTGTGGCAGGCGGTTGTAAGGCTTGCGCACGCGACCAGGAGCAGCGCGATGGTGAGTTTTGGTTTCATTGACCCCTCCCGGCTGCGGCGGCACGAGCGGAACCGTTCTGTTTCAGCGTCATCAAGTAGGCGGTCAACGCTGTACGTTCTTCGTCCGTGAAACTCCGACGCGGCTCGATGGAATCAGGAACGAGTGATTGGGGATCCTTGAGCCACTCCTCGATCCAAGCCGGGTTCATCCAGTTACCCACGTTTGTCAAGTTGGGCCCGACGTAGCCGCCGGCCGAGCCGATCGTGTGGCAGGACTGGCACTGATACTTCACGTCATACAGTTGTTTGCCCAGGCTGATCATTTGAGGCGTGAATGCCTTGGTTTCCGCCCCTGCCAGGTTGACGTTGGGAGTTTGCATGACCATGGTGAGGTAATCCGCGAGGACGGTTGCCTCTTCCGTCGGGATGTTGAACTGCGGCATGCGGAAGGTGAGCGTCGGCCGCAGCGTCTGCGGGTTCTTCAGGAATTCGACGATCCATTTGTGCTGTGCGCGGCTGCCCTCGAAGGTCAGGTCGGGCGCCAGCGTGCCGCCGTAGCCGTTGAAGCGATGGCACACATAGCACTTGTAGCGCTCATAGAGCTCGCCGAAGGCTCCGGCGGGACGGAATGTGGCGTGTTGGGAGGGCAGAATCAGGCCTTGCAGTCCCGCCTGCTCGGAGCTGCCCGTCATGCTCAGGAGCGCCGTGGTGACTGCGGCGAGGTCGCCAGGGTTGAGCGCATACTGCGGCATACGGGCTGCCGCATTTACGGAGAGGGGGTTGGTGACTTTGGCTTCGATGTAGGCAACGAGCGTATGAGGGATCTTGGAGTTGCCGAATTCCAGTTGGGAGTTGGTCTTCCGCCCGAGACTTGTGAGGTCTGGTCCGTAATCCGACTGCGGGGCTACCCCTTGGATGACATGACAACTGCCGCAGCCTTTCTCGAGGAAGAGCCGCTTCCCCTGTTGGATTTCCGTGGAGTTTGGGGCGCCAAGGCTTGGAACGTCACTCAACAGGCTCGGATCGCTCAGCTTCGCTTCAATATACCGGGTTACCGTGAACAAGTCCTGGTCGGACCATTGGTAGCGCGCCATCTCCGCGTGCGGGAGATACTCTTGCGGATTGCGCAGCCAGGCCACCAGCCAATCCGGATTCACTTTGCTTGCAACCTTGGTGAGTTCGGGGCCGATTTCGCCGCCGATCAGCTTGGTTTCGCCGGCACGGGTCACGGCCAGTGAATGGCACGTGGTGCAGAACATCTGCCGGAAGCGCGTCTCGCCTTGGTCGAGGAGGTCGGGCCGCTTCTCCCATGCTGCCACGACGCGGGGATCGAATTTATAAGGCTGGATTTTCTGGCTCTGGAGGGTGCTGAGGTATCCGGAAAGCGCGACCAGTTCGTTCTCGCTAAGCCGGAATTTCGGCATGCGCGGCTCGTCTTCGTTCTCATAGCCATTGACTTCAATGCTGCCGTCACTCGCGGTAATCGTGCGCGGCGCTTTCAGCCATTTGTAGATCCACGAGCGAGTGACCTTGCTGCCGATGTTGCTCAGATCCGGGCCTGGCATCGCCGGGCGTTCGACTCCCTGAAGGCGATGGCAACCCACGCAATTGAGCCGGACTAACATCTCCCGACCCCGATCGAGCCGCGGAGCTTCCCTCAGCTCGGAGCGGTGGCAAACACCGCAGGAAGCCTGGATGTACTCGACGGGCAGGATGGGCTGCTCCCAGGCGAGCGTGGTCTCGTGGGCGTCACGATCTTCCGTTGCTAAGCCCTGGCCACGATGGCAAATGACGCATCCCCAATCACGCACTTGATGCGGTATCGGTGGATGGGCTCGGAAGGGCTGAGGCACGGTGGAATCTTGCAGGCTCAGTTCGGTTATGCCCTGATGGCAGGTTGTGCAACGGTCCACAACGTCCATTTTCGGAATCCAGATCTGGCTGATCTCGAAACGGAAGTCTGCCAGCAACCGCTTGGTGTCGGGCCGGGTTTGGGCGAAGCGGACGTAGTCCCTTTCGTATCGCTTCCAGGACCTCAGATGCTCGCGGACGGGCGAAATTGCCAGCCCCACCAGGAAGACGACGCTTGACGCAGCGAAAGCCCAGCGAAAGCGTTTCGTGACTTTGCCCATCTCCTCAGGAAGCATGTCGACTCCAAGGCCAGACCCAAGACCATCCCGGGCCCCTGAAAAAAGTGCCTACCAAGGTGACTGTCAGCGCCACCGCAATGAACCAAGTCATCACCCACCACGAGACCGTGCGCGACCTCAGGAACTGCACAAAGCGCGCGGAACTGGAGGGGGTGAAATAGGGAAGCAAGGCCAAGACTCCTACCACCACTGTGGGAACCAACACGGTCCAAGCGTCGTAAACCGCCAAAAGAGCACCTAGCACTATCACCACACCCACCAGAACCTGCGCACGACGTTGCTGATTGCCGGACCAAAGGGGTTCGCCCTGCACGTTGATTTCGAAGTAAGGAATGACCACAAGGCCTAAAACCACAAGGGTAGGGATCAAAACGCCCGCGACAATGGGCGGGAAACAGTGGAGCAATTCCTGAAGGCCGAGGAAGTACCAGGGCGCTTTGGCGGGATTGGGCGTGAGCAGCGGATTGGCCAGTTGCTCGAGCGGAGCATCCCAGAAAAGCGCCACGGCCACCAGCACGATGGTCAAAACCTGGAGGACGATTGCCTCCCTCAGGACCAAGTGGGGGTAAGACATTAGTTTCGGTCCCGCCTCGCCTTTGACCTTCGCCGACGTCTTCCGCGTGATGAAGACGATACGGCGCGGATCTTCGGCCGCGTCGGACCCGAAACCCACTACGTAGTTATTCGTCTCGCTCATGGTCGTCTCGAATGGTCAGCCCGCCATCCTTTTGAATTCTCCAGAAATGCACGGCAATCAGTGCCACGGCGGCAAGCGGTAGGATGACGCAATGCAACACATAGAATCGGAGCAAGGCGTTCTGCCCAATGATGTGCCCTCCCAGCAGCAGAAACCGGAGAGGCCGCCCTAATACGGGAACGTAGCTAATGATGTTGGTCCCGACGGTGATCGCCCAAAATGCCAATTGGTCCCAGGGGAGCAAGTAACCCGTGTAACTCAGAAAAAGTGTCACCAGCAGCAGTCCCACGCCGACCACCCAGTTAAATTCGTGGGGAGGTTTGTAGCCGCCTCGATAGAAGACGTGGAACATGTGCCAAAAGACCGCAACCACCATCGCCTGCGCAGCCAGCCGGTGCAAGTTGCGCAGGAAGACTCCGTTCGAAACCACGTAGATCAGGTCTTTCATGTCGCGGTAAGCGTCCGGGACGGCAGGGTGGTAATAAAGCATCAACAGGATCCCGGTGACGGACAGAACGACAAAGAGAAAGAAAGCGATTGAGCCCAGGTAATAGGTTGCGCGCAAGCCCAGCGACTTCTCTCGCACTTTGACGGGCAAGAGGTGCAACGAAAGGTTGCCGAATATCGCCAGGCTGCGCGTGCGGTTGGTGCGCGCCGGCCCGCGCCGGAAGACGGATCGCCATACGCGGGTGCCCCTTAATTCCTCGAATCTTTGCTGTATCCAGGGTGTCGTCGCCATGCACTCCTCAAACCCGGAGGATTTCCCCTTCCTTGACCGTTTCGAGCTTGTCGACCTCCAGCGCGCCGTCCGCCGTCAAGCGCACCGCAAAGTGCGGGAGCGTGCGCGGCGCGGGCCCTGCCTCTACGCTTCCATTCCTCCCAAACTTGCTTCCGTGGCACGGGCAGGCAATCTGATTGGACTCCGGCTTCCATTGCGTAATGCACCCCAGGTGTGTGCATACCGCCGACATCGCCCACAGGCTTTTTTCGGCGCGAACGATGTACACCTGCTGGTCCTGGATATAAGTGACGGAGTTCACCGGATAGTCGTCCGAGGACCCGGCGCGGAAGGTGGTGGGAGGCTCGAAAAGAACGTTGGGCTCGGAATACTCGACCGTGACTACCGCAGCGCCGATGCCAGCAATGGCGAGGGCGCAGCCGGCAATTTCGTTTAAGAAATCACGGCGGTTGACGGGACTTTTGCTCTCGGGTTTCTCGCCAGCTTTCGATTGGTCTTCCGCGGCCATATTCATCTCTCCCTGCTCAAAGCCTGCACCGCCTCGGGATCGTGGTCGTACACCTCGAAGCCCTCCATGGTGATCGTGTGCGCGGGGCAGCGCTGGGCACACAGGCCGCAGCGAATGCAGATCGTCTCGTCTTTAACCATCACGGACCCTTCGCCATCGGGCAGTTCGTCGGGGGTAAGGTGCTGCAAGGTGATTGGATCAGAAGCGAGCGACTCCTGAATCTTTCTCGTCTCTATTTCAGGAATTCTCAACTGACTCAGGGGCACAAGCTGCAGGCAGTTTTCCGGGCAGACATCCACGCATCCGCCACAGAGAATGCATTCCGTGCCTTCGGCTTCGTTCCCCTCAAAGATGGTGTTGATCCAGCATTTCAGGCAGCGCGTCGCTTCCAGCCTCGCTTGTTCTTCCGCGTAACCTACTTCGACTTCCGCGATCCCGGTGCGGCGGTCGAGGGCAATGGTGGGCACAGAAAGGCGTGAGTACTCGTCGTACTCCTGCGCCATCTGGTGATCATCCAGTACCGTGATCTGCACGTAGCGGGGTTTGGGTTTCCAGGCCGGACCGCGCAGATAGCGGTCAATTTCCTCGGCTGCTTTCTTCCCATCCGCCACGGCGCTGATGATGAGCCGTGGGCCGAAGGCGATGTCGCCCGCGGCAAAGACCCCTGGCGCCGTCGTCATGAGGGTCTTGGGATCAATCTTGACCGTTCCCTGGCGAGTCGTTTCGATGCCGTCCTGGGGCGCGAGAAACGAAAGGTCGGAGGTCTGGCCAATTGCCAGGATGGCCGTATCGCATGCGAGAACGCTTTCTGTCCCCGGCGCAAAAACCGGGCTGAAGCGGTGCTGGGCATCGAAAACAGAAGTGCAATGGACCGTCTCGAGCCCCGCCAGTTTGTTGTCCTCGCCAACGAACCGCCTGGGCCCCCTGGAGGCATGAATCTTCAACCCTTCGAGCTCT
The DNA here is from genome assembly GCA_963722675.1 of uncultured Acidobacteriota bacterium. Taxonomy (GTDB): domain Bacteria; phylum Acidobacteriota; class Terriglobia; order UBA7540; family UBA7540; genus CAVROP01. The sequence goes on along the minus strand of CAVROP010000045.1, from coordinate 46,102 downwards.
GCTTCTTCGATCTCTTCTTCGAAGGCCGGCATCTCCTCGCGGGATTCCAGGCACACCATGTGGACTTCTCTCGCGCCCAGCCGCATCGCCGTGCGAGTTACGTCCATAAGTTCTTTCATCACCACGTCGCGCTCGGGTTCCGTCAACTGGTCAGGAAGGACCGAACTCGAGAGCGCATCGAGCGTTTGGCGCTGCTGCTGGCGCAGTGCCGTGCGAGCCACGTCCATGGCTACGTTGCCGCCGCCAATTACCGCCACCCGCTTACCGATGGAGAACTGGTAGCCGAGGTTCACGTTCAGCAGGAAGTCGGTGCCGGTGATGACGCCGTCCAAGTCGCGACCCGGGAGGATCAGGTCGCGGCTGCGATGCAGGCCGATGGCCACCAGAATGGCCTGGAATCCCGCCGCGCGCAGGTCAGAAAGTGAGAAGTCGCCTAGCCGGCTGTTCAAGCGCAACTCCGGCCCCAACGCCAGGATCTCCCGGACTTGCGCCTGCACAACGTCGCGGGGCAGACGGTACTCGGGGATTCCCAGGTGGAGCATGCCGCCGGGCACTTGCGCTGCCTCGAAGATCGTCACCGCGTAACCGAGCAGGGCCAGATCGTGCGCGGCGGCCAGTCCCGCCGGACCTGACCCGATCACAGCCACACGCTCCGGGTGGGTCACCTTGGGCTTTTCAGGAAACAGATCGAGAGGATTGCGTGATTCCGGACCGTAGCGCTCGGTCACAAACCGTTTCAGAGCGCGAATCGAGATAGGGGCGTCAAATTGTCCACGACGGCAAGCCGTTTCGCAGGGATGGCCGCACACTCTACCGCAGATCGAGGCCAGGGGATTCGGCTGGCGGGCGTACCGGTAGGCTTCTTCGAATCGCCCCTCCGCGATGAGGGAAACGTAGCGTCCCGCCTGCGTGTGAACGGGACACGCCTGCATGCAGGGAAAGTTAGATTCCAGCCAGTCCAGGTCCACGAGTTTGGTAGGTTGTGTGGCCAACTTGCTGCTCCGTTCGCCGCCCTTTGGTTCCCTCTTCAGTGAGGAGGGAAAAAGGTGCGGTGCGCTACTTGGAAACCGTGAGGTTCACGGAAGTCGCTTCACCGGACACGGTCACGGACTGGGTGGAAGGCTTGCCCTCTTCACTCCAGGTCTTGAGCGTGTAGCTGCCGGGCGGAACGTCTTTGATCTCGAATTCCCCTTGGGTGTTAGTGGTGGCGAAGTAGGGCGTGGGAACCACGACGACATAGCCGGCCATCTCGGGATGCACGTTGCACAGCAACGGGGCGGCCCCGAGGTCGTTGAAGGTGAAGGACTTTGTCTGGCCCTGCGGCCACGTCCCCAGATTGTGAGCCAGCTTCTTGTTCCCGCTGATGTTCGGCCAATAAACGTTGTGGCCAACGGGGTCGCTGTTGAGGAAATCCACCGTGGTCCCTTTCAAGACCACCAGGACATGAGGCGAGAAGGCCATGTGCTTCTGATCTTCCACGACGTGCTTCTCGGGCGCAGTGAAATCCTTGCCGGGAATGGCGTCGATGTAGACAGCGATATTTCCGGCGGAGCGAATTCGCTGCACCGTAACTTTGCCCTTAATCTCGCCGGCCTGGCTGCTGCTGGCGAGAAGGAGGCCCAACATCAGGTAGCTGAGTGCAAGAGTCGCTTGAGTCCTAGTTTTCATTTTTCCACCTCAGATTCGCGATAGGGGCCGCTTCCCCGTCCCTGACCCTGCGGAAAGGTCGGCCCATGTCGTAAGTTAATTTAGGCTTGAACCATCCTCAGTGACGGGTGCACCTGGACGTTGTGACGCTCATCACAAGGTCCGCTCGTCCCGGGTATGACTAAGTGTCCGGGTCAACGGAGCGGGAATGTGAAAAGACAGCCGTCTGCCAGACCTGCCTGCGGAATGCTGCGCCTTATGTGAGTTGACAATGAACCCCAGGGCGGGATTAAAGATGCTCTGTGACGATCGTCACAAAGGCGATACAACGGACAAAATGACCTACCGCCATGCCATTTTATGTTGAAGTTTTTTGCTATATTCTCTATCTTGCGGTACAATATGTAGCAATTGCGCGTTTCTTGGAGTGCCTTGATGGCTGGCGACGGACCAAGAGGTCCTCATAACTTACGAATCGTGGAAAGCTGCCTGGGTTGCGCCCTGCGGGAAGAAGGGATTTTCTGCCAGTTGCCTCACGCCGCGTTGTCCACCCTGAATTCTCTGCGCCAAACTTCCTTTTATCCCAAAGGAGTTATGCTGTTTGTGGAGGGCCAGCCAGCTCGAGGGCTCTACATCATGTGCTCAGGCGAGGCGAAGCTTTATGTGAACTCTGCTGAGGGCCAGAGCCTCACGGTCCGCATTGTTGAGCATGGGGAAGTGCTTGGCCTCAGTTCCCTGATGGCAGACGAAGCTTATCCGGTCACCGCGGAGACGCTCAGCGCAAGCCAGGTGAGTTTCATTCCGCGTCTGGAGTTTCTGCAGTTCATGCGCGCCAACCCCGACGTAGCGATCCGCGTGGCCAAGCATCTCAGCATGGAGCTGGGCAAGGCGTGGCAGCAGACGCGGATGCTCGCCCTCGCGCCGGATACTTACGCCAAGCTCACCCAGTTCCTCTTGCAGTGGGCACAGAAGCACGGGCAGCAGTCACCTGACGGTCTGCGCATTGCGCTTTTCATGACTCACGAAGAGATTGCCCAAAACATCGGCTCCTCTCGCGAAAGCGTGAGCCGCATTCTCAGCGACTGGAAACACCGCGGAGTAATTCGCGTGAATGGCGGGACCCTGACGATCACGAAGCCCTTGGAGCTTGAAACTGCCAACGCCCTTCTAACTGCCCTCTAGACAGCCTTCCCCGCCAATTAAGCTCGACGCGATCCAAGCCGCCACGTCATTCCCGCGCAAGCGGGAATCCACCGGCTCTCGAACCCAAAACGTCCCGTCATTTCCGCGCATGCGGGAATCCACCGAACATGGGTCCCCGCCTGATGGAGCTCCTTCTTAGCTGGTGGGCTAGCGCAGACATCCGGTTCCTGATGTCTGCGCGGTTCGCAGCAGCGAACCTTGGTTGTGCGTCAACCATCGCCGGCGAGGGTTTCGCTACGCGAAATCGCAGACTTCGGACGGCGAAGTCTGCGCCAGCCCGCCTCTTTTGTTAAGGGGGCCGAGTGAATTCTACAAGAAACCAGAGTATAAGCGTCGCTCTTATCCAGCGCGACACCCCCGATTGACAAGCGCCATTTGCGGGGTTACGCTCTTGGCAGTCGATAGGACCGACCCTCGGAGTTCGCCCGGCGCACCACCAGTGCAGGAGGATACCCCATGAAAAAAGTTGCATTCTTGTTCTGGTTGATGCTTATGTGTCCGCCGTGGAGCACTCCGGGCCAGCAAGCGGAGCGCGTTCAAGCCCAGCATCCGCTCACGAAGAAGTCTGGGACTCCGTTGGTGCGTGCGGAAGACCGGTACTCATCTACGCCTTTTGACCCCTCGGTGAGAGTATTATCCCCAGGATTTCGCGGGCATGATCCGGAACTGATTTATGCAGCGCTCAAGCGAGCTAGGCTCATAAAAGACGAGTTCGAGTCTACCCAGGAGTACAACCGGCGTATGGACATGGTGAAAAATCAAATAGTGCTGGGTTCCCTTACGTTGCAAAGCCTGTATGCATTCGATTTGGAGCTTTTTAACGGGTATCGTCTGCCCACTACCCCCGACTATTCAGGTCTGCCCATTACACCTACGTACGATGCAGACGCGGGCAGCATGTCTATATCACTCGACCCGAGCTTGCTAACTGGGTCGAACTTTCAGCTCTACTATTTTCGATCTAAATCAAGGGTCGCCCCAAGAGGTTCTTATATTGGAAGCAATGCCTTCGGAGTCACGCGAACAATAAGGTCATACATTTACGACTCGTGGTGCTTGGCTGTGCCAAGGCCGCTGGAAAATAGCGCGCTTGCCGTTATTTTCAACATTCCGCCTGATAGGGCTAGGGCCGTACGCGATCGAGTCCGAGTTTTGCTCGTCGGGAGAGTCGTGGAGCCTTACACTCTTCCTGACGAGGAGAACGGATGGGGTGCAGAAATCGATAAGCCGTTCGAGTACATTTTCAAGGAGCACCAGATGAGGTTTAATCCTGAATACCTGGTAGCGTACGATCCGTTGACTGGGGAGATTCTCGGTCGCGAGTCGCTGAGCACCTCCGCACCGGTGATTGACCCGCCTGAGGAGCCGAGTTCCTCCGCCGTGGTCTTCGACAGTCAGCCAGAGGTGCTTGCGGCACGGTAAAAGAAGGTAGTCACGGGCGGCCTCCCATTTGGCCGGTTTTGAGGTGATGACCGAGGTTCCGATTGCGGGCGGGGGTCCCTATGGCGGCAATCCACTGTCCCAGGTGCGGATTTGATGGCTATACACGAACCGTGAGTCCAGGAAGTTTCTGGACGGAGGTATTCCTCTGGCTACTGTTTCTGCTTCCTGGGTTAATCTATTCGATATGGAGGCTTTGCGCTCGCTATCAGGGCTGCCCAAAATGCGGAGAGAGGAACCTAATTCCGATGGACACGTACCGAGCACAACTGCAATGGCAAGCGCCAGCCGTAGTACCGTCCGGTAGAGGATTCTGCCAATACTGCGGAACACCCTGGGGCGAGGGCCAATTCTGTGCATGCTGCGGCAAGAGATTTCTCACATAACGATCTCACGGGCGCGACGCTGGTTACCCGGCTGGCTCGTTCATTTCTATGATCGCCACAAGCGAGTTGTCATTTCGGATGGCAGGTTCGGTGACAAAAGTGCAACGGACCGCTACTCGACCCGCCCGTGATGTGATGCTAAGAAGATATCAAATCCGTCGCTGAGTACTGAACTCTCACTTCAAAACGTGCTGCAATTGATCCATCGTAAGCCATGGTCGCTTCCGGTGCACCATTCGATGGCAATTCGGACACACCAATGCTATGTCGGTTACCTTAGTGGCCGAATCCTGAGATAACTCGCTAACGGGAATCGTGTGGTGAGCTTCAATGAAGCCTCGGCCCAGCTCACCATATTTTTCTTCAAAATCAAAGCCACACGCCTGGCAACGGAATCTCCCGTGCTTTCGTAAAAAGTCATTCTTGGCAATCTGAACAACCTCCCGGTTCCTTTCCCGAGCCCGATGTTTAAGAAAGAACTCGCGGCCTTCGGGGAATGAAGTTTCATCGTCTTCCTCAAGGGCAGCGTCAGTTGAAAGGTGTCGCAGTGAATTAAACGTATCACTATTAATCTCTTTGGGTCTGGCGATGTGATAGTTTTTCGAAGTGTAGATGCGTTCAGGGATGTCAACTGGTGTAGGAAGCAAAATTACGTTCTTCACCTGAACCTTCCAGCGGAGAGACCCGGCTTCTCTTCTTAATTCGCGGATGAGACCTTCGCCTGTCAATTTCGCCCATAATCCTCCCAGGCTGTTCTGAGCCTTTAGTTCTAAGAGGTGGCGCTTCTTCTCGCTGACGACTCTCATGTCCGGGGGCGCGCCATTGGCGACAAAACTCGCGTCTAAATAAAACCCCCTCAAGCACCACCTTCGAGTCTGGTACGTAGCGAAGGCAATCTGAAAGAGTTCAGCCCGCTTCTGTGGGCTTGGCTCGTAATACGCATACCCGTAAATGTAATCGTCGATTGCAAGCTCGTAATTGAAGTTCCAGTCTTCGTGACCGAAGCCATTTTCCTTAACGTATTCACCTTCCCCGGTAGGTCCCAGCCGCCCTGGCGCAGGTCTTGTCCAAGCGTATTGGTTAAGGATTATTCTTTGAACTATGTACGGCATTGAAGGACTCCTAAGTGCGAAGTGATTCGGATGGTACTCGCGGCTTCGAGCTATGTCAAGGCCGACAGGCCCAGTGTCGCGGCAAAATGATAATGTCCGGTTTCAGCAAAGTAGAAATGTCCTGTTGAACTCCGTCAAACTTGACGGATGGAAAAACAGGAGATGCTGATGTTGAGTGGGAAAGAGCGGGACCGGTTGAAGGTGTTGCATGAAGTGCAGGGGGGACATTTAACGCAAGGTGAGGCAGCGGGGCAGTTAGGGATCAGCGACCGCGAGGTGCGGAGATTGCTGGCGCGGATCGCGGCGGAGGGCGATCGCGGAGTGGTGCATCGGCTGCGGGGAAAGGCGTCGAACCGGCGTTTGCCGGAGAGTCTGCGCAGCCGCGCGCTGAAGCTGGTGAAGGCCAAGTACCGTGACTTTGGCCCCACGCTGGCGTGCGAATACTTGGCCCAAGATGACGCGCTGGAGGTGAGCAAGGAGACGCTGCGGGGGTGGATGATGGCCGCCGGGTTGCGGCGGGGGAAGCGGCGCCAAGTCGAGGAGGTGCACGTGTGGCGGCAGCGCCGGAGTTGCCGGGGAGAGTTGGTGCAATGGGACACCTCGGTGCACGACTGGCTGGAAGGGCGGGGGCCGCGGCTGTATCTGGTGGCGATGATCGACGACGCCACCAGTCTAGCCTATGCACGTTTTGTGGAGCAGGACAGCACGGAAGAGAACCTGCGCGTGCTGTGGGGATACCTGGAGGGTTGGGGTCGGCCGGTGGAGTTTTATACGGACAAGAGCAGCCTCTTTACGGTGAATCGGCCGAGGGTGGAAGCGGCGGATGAAGCCGTGAAAGAAGAGTGGACGCAGATCGGGCGGGCCTTGCGGGAACTGGGGATTGGCTGGATCGCGGCGCACTCGCCGCAAGCCAAAGGTCGCATTGAGCGCTTTTTCGGCACGGCCCAGGACCGCTTGGTGAAAGGGTTACGTCTGGCGAGGGCGGACACGCTGCAAGCGGCGCAGACCTATCTGGAGGAAGAATACTTGCCGCACTGGAACCAGACCTTCACGGTGTTGCCGGCGGGCAGCACGGATGCGCATCGCCCCCTGCGCGCGGAGCATGAACTGGCGGCGATCTTAAGTCTTGTGGAAGAACGGATGGTGACCTCCGACTATACGATTCGCTATCAGGGGAAGATCTATCAGATCGCGCGCGGTGATATCCGCCCCGGACTGCGGGGCGGTCGGGTGCGGGTGGAGCAACGGCTGGACGGGAGCATGGCGGTGAAGTTTCGTCAGTACGGCCTGAGCGTGGCGGAGTGCCCGGCTCAACCGAAAACGTCCTCACCCCGGAAACCGGCAAGCGCGCCGAGGCTTCGCCCCAAGGTTGTGCACAACTGGATGAAAGATTTCCATCTCCGGAAGAGTCCTCCTTTGGGAGTGATTCTGCCGGGCGCGACACGGGGTGGGTCGCCGACGTTCTTTGGCGGCTAACCTCCGTCGCCCTACGGGCTCCTCCGGTTAGCCGCCAAAGAACGAAAAGCGGAACTTTCTACTTTGCTAAGAACAGGACATTTCTACTTTGCTGGGATTAGGACATTTCTACTTTGCCTTGACAGGCCCAGAGGGTCTTTCAGGAGATTTTAGGACACTACCCAAAAAGACCAGGGTCGTCCGCTAGTCCGTGCGGAACCTGCCGGTGCCGTCCAGCCTTTTAGGTTTGGGGCGTCCCCAGCCCTATGGAGCCGGGGGTCTGGGTTTTCAGGAGTTCTTCAACCTTTTTCGAAAAGTCTCAAGTTTCCTCTGGAGAGAGGACGCGCCTGATGCAGAGCGAAGCTCCGCGTGCGCTCTCCTTTGTAGGAGGGAACCTGTCTAGAAGGCGGGGCTGGCGCCCGCCACGAACTCATCTGTTCAAGCCAGCACGTCCATTGCGGGGATGCCGAGGTGACAACTTCATTCTGCATTTGCGTATGGCGCAGCTTTGGAGTGCGGCAGCTTGCTGCCGCTTTCTTACAGGCCAGCTTGCTGGCCGGGGTTACCTCAGAGACTAAACGGCCGCGAGCAAGCTCACGGTGAAAAGCGGCAGCAAGCTGCCGCACTCCAAAGCTAACGCGCGAGGGAGCGAAACTCCGCCTGCGCCAAGACGGCGGTGCAACCCCAAGCGCCGCATGAGCCTTGTCTGGCCGCCACGAACTCATCCGTTCGAGCCAGCGCGTCCATTCCGGGGATGCCGAGTTGACAACTTGATTCTGCATTTGCGTATGGCGCAGCTTTGGAGTGCGGCAGCTTGCTGCCGCTTTGTTGCAGGCCAGCTTGCTGGCCGGGGTTCCCTCAGAGACTAAACGGCCGCGAGCAAGCTCACGGTGAAAAGCGGCAGCAGGCTGCCGCACTCCAAAGCGGCCCTAAATGTCCCGCAGATCAACCTCGAACTCGTCCTGCACGTTCACACGATCGATCTTCATCTGCATGATCCGTTTGTAGAACGAGCTTGTGGCCCGGCGCTGGAACCAACCCGCCGAGCACCAGGGGTAAAGCGAGGCCTCTCGCACGATCTGGTGATGGACCGCATTCCGGTGAACGTAACCCAACCGGGCAAAGTAGGACTCCGGGTAGGTCAGGTTAGTTTCCCAATACTGGAACCAAACCTTACGCCCAGCGGCTCCGTCCCAGCGGTTGGCTTGGATCGTGCTGAGGGAATGCAGGTGCCGTGTGAAGGCGGTGAGCGTCCCAGCCTCCGCGGGCGACAGCGCGATGAAATGGTAGTGATTGGGGAACACCGCCCAGGCTTGCAACTGCCATTGATACTTCTCCGCCAGCTCAAGCAGCAGGTCGCAAAGGTACTCGAGGCGCTGATGGCCCGCGAAGGTCGGCTTCTTCAGGTACGTGGCGCCAGTTACGATGTAAGCTCCCGTCAGTTCCAAGCGGTGAATCGGGCTGTGAGGCCAATTGCGCACAGGATCCCTTCAATCTGGACTGCGGCAGCTTGCTGCCGCTTTCTTACAGGCTAGCGTGCTGGCCGGGGTTCCTTCAGAAACTAAATGACCGCGAGCAAGCTTGCGGGGAAAAAGCGGCAGCAAGCTGCCGCACTCCAAAGCTCCGCAGAGGAGTTCGCGCCGACCAGCCAGGGCCGCTCGTCCTCCAGATAAAGTTGGCGAAGCGAGTGCGAGATGTCTTGAAAAGCCGTCATGGTCAGAGGTGCGATTATACGCCTAATCTCAGGCTGAAATGCAACACGGCTGGCTGGCGGAGACTCCGAGCAACGGAATCTGCGCCGGCCGAGGTGCCATCGGGGTGGTTTACTTCGTTGGTACTTGACACATCTGGTATTATAGGCTATAATTCTGCGGTAAGGTCGGACAAGGCGCTCAGGGCCTGCCGGGTACGCTATGCCAGAAAGTCCTCTTCTGTTTTCGTCCGTAGTGCCTGCCTGTGGTTTCTGCCTCCAAGTGCAGTCGAGAAGTCGAGGAGTGCAAAAGCAAGGGCAGGTAGGCAGATGGGCAGTGGCGATCGTTGTCGAGGAATTGGACACCAATTGCCGACCGCAAGCGACGGACCGCAGGCTGGAAGGTGGCGGAGGGCACCCCAACGTCTCGACTCCTCAACTTATCGACTGCAAAATCGGGGGAACAAAGCGAGAATGTCTATGAAAACAAAGGATGAGGTCAAAGAGCGGAGCAGTCAAGCACAGTCTCTAGCATTGACCCACCCCTCACCCGGCTCGCTACTCTCGCCACCCTCTCCCCACGGGAGAGGACCGTTGATGTGTTTGTCTTGGGTGTGCGAGAGTCGGGGGAACAAACCCAGAATGTCTATGAAAACAAAGGACAAGTACAAGAAGTCGACGAATCGAAGAGTGCCAGGTCAGACGGTGATCGCACGTGTCGGGCCGCTGGCCGAAAGGCGGAGGCTGACCCCTCGACTTCTGGACTCCTCAGCTTCTCGAGTGCAAAATCGACGGAACAAACCCAGAATGTCTATGAAAACAAAGGAACGTAGCGAAAACCTACCACCCCTAACGCCTCCTTATCCAAGGAGGGGAATCGCGTACTCCCATCCTCGGAGGAGGAGAGGCCGGGGTGGTGGGACTTCGCGACCTTGGCGTTCTTTGCGCCTTGGCGTGAAACCTGGTCTGCTACATCAAAAAATGGGGGAACAAAGCCAGAATGTATATGAAAACAAAGGACAAGGTCAAGAAGTCAAAGAGTCAAGGAGTTGAGAAGTTGAGAAGTTGCCAAGTGCAAAGCCAGAGTTCGCCGCATGCGTCGGCCTTGGCCAGAAAGTCGGCTGCGAACTCCTTGATCGCTCGACCCCTCAACTTCTCGAAAGCAAAATCGCGGGAACAAAGCCAGAATGTATATGAAAACAAAAGACAAGGACAAAATGTCTGATAGTCATCACGACCTTGCGCGCTCAGCCAGGAGTCCAAGCTTCGCCAGTACAGGCGCCGGGCACCCTTGCCAGTCTGATTGGGGTTCGTTTCCGAGGTAGGGCAGGTCTTTTATCCCTATTTCGCTGGTGAAGAATCCGCTCACCACCAGGTCCCGGAAATGGTTGAAGAAGGCAACAGCACTCGCATCCTCCGGTGCTGCATGTTTCGGATAAGCTATGCGGTCGAGGATTTGTTCTTGCTGGCCGGCCGTGGAAGCGATGAAATCATTCCCGAACAAGCGGTTGCACTCGATGTCCAGCCATGTCAGGCCTCCGCGGATTGAGGAGAGGAGATCGCCCCGCTGGAGGTCCAGCCAGTCGTCGATGAATTCCGGAACCCCTGCGGCTGTAGCACTCGCCGAGCGCTCGTCGGCGGGAATGATCAGGCCGCTAAGAGTATGAACTGTCTTCCACTCGTGGGGATTGAAGACCTTCGGTTGATAAGGCGCCGCGGCTTCCGGAGAGATGAGTTCGGCGGCCAATTCTTTCGGTGCCGCTGTTGCACTCCGCGCCGCAGAAAGTAGCGCGCCTGCAGGCATCGCTGTCATCATCCTGAGAATCGCGCGCCGCTCCAGGCGTGCATTGAGGCCTAAATTCTTCTTCTGTTCCACAGTGTCTCCACTCGGCGATACCTGCTGATCATCAAATGTTCCGCTTGCGAACCTGGTCCGCAATATATTCCGAAGTGCGCCAGGCGAGGGCCATGATCGTGAGGGTGGGATTCTTGTCTGCGTTGCTCACAAAAGGCGCGCCGTCGGCGACGAAGAGATTCTTGCAATCCCACGCCTGGCAATAGGGATTCAGTGCCGAAGTTCTTAGATCGTTCCCCATGCGAACCCCGCCGACCTCATGAATGCACTCACCGCCTCTTGAAATTCCCCACCGCTCTTCCGGCCCGGCGGATTGGACCACTTCGCCGCCCGCAGCCCTCACAATTTCCTGAAACGTTTCTTGCATGTGGCGAGCCATGCGGATTTCATCCTCGCCCCATTTGAAGTGAAACTTCAAAACCGGAATGCCCCACTGATCCACGACACCGTTATCAATCTCGCAGTAGCTCTCATCATTCGGAAGCATTTCACCGCGCCCGTGGAAGTCCACGAACGAGCCGTACAACTTCCGGCAGCCCTGTTTGAGTTCTAGCCCGTACCCCCCACCCAGAAAGCGCTGTGACCCGCTAAGGAGTCCAGGTTCAGGCACGCCCCGCCGTCCTCCGCCAAACTCGATGTGATATCCCCGCGAAAAAGGCAATTCGTGACGCGATTGTTTCTGGTAATTCCACCAGGGCATATAAAGATGCATCCCTCCCACACCGTCTTCGTTGTGGGGAGGCAAGTCCATGAGGCTTGGAAGAAACCCCTTAACGTCGGACATCACCGTGTCCATGACGTATTTGCCAACTGTGCCGCTGGAGTTGGCGAGCCCCGTTGGGAATTGACGACTTCGAGAGTTCAGCAACAGGCGAGCGGTCTCGCAGGCACCGGCCGCCAGCACGATGACTTTTCCGCGAACCTGAACTTCTTGCCGCGTTTTCTTGTCGATGTAAGAAACTCCGCTGGCCCGGCCATCCGGGTCCGTAAGGACCTCGCGCACCATCGCGTCACACCGGATCTCCAGATTGCCAGTGGCCTGGGCTGGAACGAGCAACACAGCGGGCGAGGAGAAGTTAGAGGAGAGCCGGCAACATCGGCTACATTGGGCGACGTAGTGACATGCCTGCCTTCCGTTCAGGGGGCGCGTCAAAATGGCCAGACGCAGATGGGACGCACGGTATGCCAAGCTTTCGGCAGGCCTTTTGGATAAGTAACTCGTAACAGCGTGGCGTGGGTGGTGGCAGGAATTTCCCGTCGGGGCAGTTCTCCATCCCCTCGTGGGAGCCAAACACGCCGATCAGTTCTTCAACCTTGTCGTAGTACGGAGCCAAATCCTCGTAGCTGATCGGCCAATCAAAGCCTTTGCCGTCGCGGCTGTACGGCTTGAAATCATAGGGGCCGTTGCGCAGCGAGATGCGTCCCCAGGCATTGGTGCGGCCGCCCAACATGCGTGACCGAAACCACATCCAGTCGGTGCCGGACGCGGAAGTGTAAGGTTCGCCTTCAATCTTCCAACCACCGACGGTGGCGCTAAAGTAGCCAAGGGGGTGCTCGGGAGTGGGTGCAGCCCGGTGCGGTGCGTCGTAGCCCCACTCCAGCCACTTCGAATCGCGGGCCGCGTCGAACCAACTTCCCGCTTCCAACATGAGGCACTTGGCGCCGGCTTTTGCCAAAACGTAAGCGGCCATCCCCCCGCCAGCCCCTGAACCGACGATGATGACATCGTAGGCTTCGGCATTAACTATCAGTTGCGGCACGGGCTCCTCTCCTGCGTTACGCCAACGACGGCACTCATTGGCCCTCGACGAACGTTGCCACAATCTTTTATCTTCATAAGGTCTTCAGAAACTCAATCAGATCGTTTAGCTGCAACTTGTCCATATCCGAAGTGATACCGTGCTTGTCTTCGGGATTGAACTTGGTCCAGATTTCCTCGAGCGTTTGGGCCTCACCGTTGTGGAGATAAGGAGCCCTCATGTAGACGCTTTCGAGCTGCGGAATATCAAACTCCTTGATCGTGTCGTACCTCGTCGCAGTGCCTACGTTGATCTGCACCCTCGACGTGTAGTGCGTCGATGGGGGGTGGCAGAAATAGCACCGGTTTTCGGGGGAAATCAGGGAACCGTTATTAGTCTTTGTACGAAAGAAAATCTCCCGTCCTCGCTCCTGCGCCTCGGTCAGTTCGTGGCCGGAGCCAAGGCGCGGATTGCGGGGCAGGTTGAGCGACTGGATAAAGCTTTCGACATCCTGTGCTTCGCGAGGACTGAAGCCTTGCGACCGAAAAATGAACGTGGCGGCGCGCGGACCGGCCTGCGTGGAGAGGTCTCGGTTCTTGCCGTTCCATTTGAACGGGGAGGTGTCGGCAATCCCGAGCAGCGTCCGGTTCTCCACTACATCCCGGCCCAGCTTGGGAGTTTCGAGCATCCACGTCAGCCCATCGGAAAGCCCTTCATGGGGATGGCAAGTGGCACATGCCAATTGCCCCTGAAAACAGAAGCTGGCGTCATAAAACAAACGTTCGCCACGGCGCACGGCAGTGGTATCTTTTGACCCGCCCAAGTCAATCGTGGAGGTAACCGCTAACTTAGCCATGTCCACCACGCTCACCGTATCGTCCAGGTGGTTAGCGACATAAGCGAAGCGGCCGTTCGGAGCAACGGCGATGGCGGTGGGATGGCGCCCCGTTGGAACGCGGCGGACAACATACTGTCGGGCGGAATCGAGCTGGTTCGCCAACGCTTCTGGCTTGTCCGCTGGAATCCGACGAAGTAATCGATCGAGCCTCGCTGTATCCACAATGGAAACCACATTGGCGCCGGCAGCCGTCACGAGCACGGAGTGACCGTCCGGCGTGCTGGCCGTGCCGAATCCGTCGGCATAATAGTAGTCGATGTCATCCAGCAACACCTCATCGACCCGTGATTTCCCGACGCCCCCTGCGTGGGGAAGAGAGGGGTGAACGATCGCCATCCCGTGCGTCAGATACCAGCCCTGTTCAATCTGAACCAATGGATTGAGGTTCTTAGGCCGCATGAAGGGGATGAGCAAATATCCCCCCGTCTTCGCGGGAACTTCCGCGATATGCCGAAGTTGGATGACTCCCGGCACGAGAATCCTCTCGGCGACAATTTCCCTACGGGTGTCAATTACCGTCACCTCGGAAACCGGCGGTTGGTCCGAAGGTCCCGGGCGGGCCAGCAAGTTCGAGATGTAGACTTGGCTTCCGTCGCGCGAAAGAGCCACATACTCAGGAAATGTACTGGCGGCTAAGCGCTTAATCTCCTTCCCCGTCGAGAGGTCGAAGAGGGAAACGTCGTTCCCCAAGGTATTTGCCACATACAGGACTTCTCCCGTTCGGTCGGTTGTTATCCCAACAGGGCCCCAACCGGCCTGAAGCGTCCGGCGAATCTCGAAGGAATGCGCGTCAATCTCGCTGATTGTGTTCTCCCACTCATTAGAGACGTAAAGCGTGTTGCCGTTGGGAGACAGGGCGATTCCTTTCGGCTTATGACCGACCTTGATGCGCTCTGTAACTTGCCCGCTGTGCGTGTCCACCACCAGGACGAGATCACTGTCCTCGCAAACCACGTAAAGCCGTTGGCCATCAGGCGAAAGCTTGAGGTCGATAGGGCTTAGGTAGCGCGGGCCGGTAACCTCAGACCAGTCAGAGCTTTGGACAGCTTGGCCTAAAGCCGCCCCCGTGAAGCCACCTAAACCGAAGCCAGCCAAAAACACAAGCAAGGAGACCACAGCGCCTGAAAGTATGTTGCTCCGGTAGGTGGCCTTCTCTGTCGCCCTTTCATGTTTCGCACCCAGCATGACCGGCAGATCCTTTACAAAGAAGTCAGCATGGTGGGAAATAAGAATCCGTAGGTAATGACGACTGAGGGAGGTTGAAAACCCCAGACCTCAGTGAGCACTCCTTTAGAACATCAGACAACTTATGCTAGGGAGACAATCAGCGTCAGTGATGGGAAACCGTGGACATTGTGACGCTCATCACAAAGTGATTGTGTAAGATACGACAAATTGACCGAGACCGCTTGCTCGGAGAGGGTAGGAAGTATCATTATCGGCTATCGAAGGCGACTTTTCTGGCCCTAGTAGGCGCCTGTTGGGAGTCGAGTCGACGGTCTCATGGCCGCTCCCCCTCCCTCTTCTTTTCCGCTCCTCGTTTCACCCGCGCCATCAACGCTCGGAGTATCTCTCGCTGCTCCCGTTCAGCTTCGTCTTTGGGCTCGGCTTGGGGGCGAGTAACCCGCCAGGTGAGCTGACCCGAGAGCGGGCCTTCAGGGTAGGCTCCGGGATCGCAGAGAGTGTAGTCTCGGAGTGAGGTCGGCCCCTCCTGGAAGCAGCACCAGACCGTCCGGCGCAGCAATTCGGGATCGCCTTCGTCCACGAAATTAATGATACGTACCTGCTGCCAAAACCGGGCGATGAACTCCATGGGCAGGTTGAAAAGATAGGGGGTAAGCGCCTTGGCACCGATGATCCGCCTCCGCTCGTCCACGCCGTTTTCGACCAGCCTGAGGAGGGCATCACCCGTTTGGTGGCCCGGCGACTCCGGTCCGAAGATCACGAGGTAGCGGATGTTCGGGTTGGCGACGACGTTGCAAATGAGCTTTTCGATGCCGACGTTTTCAGTCTGGATGGTGCCGGAAAGGGCGGCCCCGCTTTCCAGGCCGACCCGAACCAGACTCTCGATGTCCGGCGGAATCTTCTCCTGATCGTAAAGCAGGAGGACGGCCACGGCGACGGGAGAGCAGTCGTTGCCCCGCAGATAGCGCCCTTCTTCAGGAGGATAGCCGGAAGCTGGCTCCACCTTCAGCATGGTTTCGCCGCCTCGGTTTCAGCGAAGCGCTGAAGCCGCAAACGCAGCTCGTCCCGAATGCGGCGGAAGGCTGCCAATCTTTCTTCCTCGGAGCCTTGCACCGCAGCGGGGTCCTCAATGCTCCAATGGATGCGTTTTGTCTTCGCCGGGTAGATCGGACAACTCTGCTTGGCGTTGTCGCAGACGGTGATGACGTAGTCGAAATCCTGCCCTGCAAACTCGTCGACGGACTTGGAGCGGTGACCAGAGATGTCGATCCCCGCCTCACGCATCACGGCGATGGCTTCGAGCCGCACCTCGGTCGGCTTCGTGCCCGCACTGAAGACCTCGAAGGCATTTCCGGCGTCATGGCGCAACAACCCCTCCGCCATCTGGCTTCGAGCCGAATTGCCCGTGCAAAGTATGAGAACTCTCACCTGGCTGCTACCTCCCTGGTGTTCTGTGACGCCGCCATCACCCCTGCGGCGCCAATCTCCCTTTCTTCCAGCGTGCCAGGCCTGGCTGGTGTGACGGCAAATGCTCAGGGCTGGCTACGCCTTCACAGCAATTTCCATCAGAACGGTACCCGTTGACAGCCGGTAACAGCCATCGAAGTCAGGGCATTCCAAACAATCCTGCCAAGCCTCACGGTTGGTGGTGACAACCCGCCTGGTGACCGCCATCCCCGGACGGTCAACCTGGTAGCCGAAGACCTTTCCTGCGACCGGCTCATTCTGAGTCAAGCTGATCACCGGAGGGAACATCTTGCCGTAGCACTCGGATTTGTTCTTCATTGGACTGCCTCCTCATGATTCTTTACCTACGAAATCCAGAACCTGTCCTTCAATTTCATCCCGAACACGCCGGAACACGTTCCTGCGCTCGGTTGGGGAGCCTTGTGCCGAGGCGGGGTCTTCCAGGCTCCAGTCAAGGTACCAGATCGCTCCGGGAAGGACGGGGCAGGTCTCCTTGACTTTGTTGCACACCCTGACGATGTAATGGAAGTTTTGCCCCAGGAACTCGGCGACATCTTTCGAGCGGTGACCCGAAATGTCGATGCCCGCCTCCTTCATGACCTCGACTGCCATGGGGTTCAGTTTTCCGGCCTCCGCACCCCCGCTGAACGCCTCGAAGCGGTCCCCGGCGTGGTGCCGCAGGAATCCCTCCGCCATTTGGCTTCGGCAAGCATTCTCAGTACACACAAACAGCACTCTCGGCTTGATCATTGTTTCCCCTCCTCTCCCGTTTGACTGTCTAATATGCCGTGCATCGCCATGTGGGGCAAAGGTATGGGATTAACTATGAACCGGCTGAACTGCATTGGCTCCCTCTCGAAGTGGTGGGAAATAAGAGCGCTTAAAGCGGAGAGCAACCCCCACCAGCCCAATCAGCACTGGCACTTCGACGAGCGGGCCGATCACGGCCGCAAAAGCTGCCCCGGAGTTGATTCCGAATACCGCCACCGCCACGGCAATAGCCAGCTCAAAATTATTGCTCGCAGCGGTGAAGGAGAGGGTCGCCGTCTTGGAATAATCAGCTCCCAATTTCCTGCCCATATAGAAGGAAACCAGGAACATGACCACGAAGTAAATCAGCAGGGGCACTGCGATCCGCAGAACGTCAAGCGGCAGATGGATGATGTATTCGCCCTTGAGGGAAAACATCACCACAATCGTGAACAACAGGGCGACAAGCGTGATTGGGCTGATGCGGGGAATGAACCTCTTCTCGTACCACTCCCGACCTCGCAGGCGAAGCAGGGCAAAGCGGGTGAGTATGCCTGCAAGGAATGGAATCCCCAGGTAGAAAAAGACGCTCTGGGCAATCTGCTTCATTGACACAGCCACAACAGCGCCTTTCAGACCCAGCCACGTTGGCAATACGGTGATGAACAGCCAGGCATAGATCGAGTAAAAGAGAACCTGGAAAACCGAGTTGAAGGCCACAAGTCCTGCGGCATATTCCGTATCGCCCTTGGCAAGTTCATTCCACACAATCACCATGGCGATGCAGCGGGCCAGTCCGATCATGATGAGGCCGACCATGTAGTCAGGATGATTCCGCAGGAAGGTGATGGCGAGGACGAACATCAGGACGGGGCCGATCACCCAGTTCTGCACAAGTGACAGAAGCAGAATTCGCTTGTTTCGGAATACTTCTCCAAGCTCTTCGTAGCGGACTTTTGCCAGGGGCGGGTACATCATAAGAATGAGACCGGCCGCAATGGGAACCGAGGTTGTGCCCACCTGGAAGGCCGTCAGGGTCCGGACGAGACCTGGCAGCAGATAGCCCGAGATCACGCCCAGCGCCATGGCGAGGAAAATCCAGAGCGTAAGATATCGGTCAAGAAAAGAGAGCCTTCGGGTAAGGTGTTCTGGCATGCTTCTCTGCCTTTCCGTGTTCAGTCGGCGTAACCGTGACGTGCGGCTTCAATGGGCTGCGTCGGGCGACGAACAAGACCTCACGATGACGGCGTCGGCTTTCTCGCCCGTACGAAACCGCTCATGAACTTGCCGTCCACCAGCGGTGCGATTGCGTCCACGTCAATCCCCTGGCTCGAAAGCAGCTCACGTGCATCCTCGACACGGTAAACCCGGGTCGGCTCGATGCTGACGATCTCGAATCCTGCCTTCGTCAGTTTCGCAAGGTACTCTTTCTCCTCCAGCGCCCCAGCCATGCAGCCCACCCACAGCTCCACATTCCGCCGAATCTCGGCGGGCGCTTCCCCACGCACCACAATGTCGGAGACGGCGAATCGCCCACCCGGTTTGAGCACACGAAACGCTTCCCGTAGCACCCGGTCCTTGTCGGCGGAGAGGTTGATGACGCAGTTCGAAATGATGACATCGACGGAGTTGTCGGGCAGGGGAATGTCCTCGATTTCTCCCTTCAGGAATTCCACATTCTCAATTCCAGCCTTGCGTTGATTTTCTCGGGCCAGCGCCAGCATTTCATCCGTCATGTCCAACCCGTAGGCCTTGCCGGTCAGTCCCACACGTTTGGCGGACAGGAGCACATCGATCCCTCCGCCTGATCCGAGATCGAGCACGGTCTCGCCGGGCTTTAGCTCGGCCAGAGCGGTCGGGTTTCCACACCCTAGCGAGGCCAGGAGAGCTTCCTCGGGAATCTGGCTGGCCTGGCTGCCGTCGTAGAGATTTGAGGTGATGGGGTCAGGACAACCCTCCAACGGTGGGGCCGTGCCGCAGCAGGAACTCCTGCCTTGGATGACACGCAGGGCCGCCTGCCCGTACTTCTCTTTCACCGCGTCCTTGACGTTTTCTGTACTCATTTGTTTTTCCTTTCCTGGCTTCCCTTGGAAGCCTGGACGATCAAGACCAGGTCTCCGGGCTTGACAGCCTTGTTGCGGGTGCAGCACTCCGCATAGAGGAAGTTAAGAAGCTCCTGGAGCGCCCCGGTGTTCGCCGTGTACCAGAGGAACGTTCCCTCACGCCGCACGTTGACCAATTCCTCGTTCTTGAGCTTGTCGAGATGGTGGGAAAGCGTGGAAGCCGGGATGCCCAGTTCCTCCTGGATGTCTCCCACCACCAGTCCCTGCGGGTGGGCCGTCAGCAGGAGCTGCATGATGCGCAAACGAGGCTCGGCCCCCATGGCTGCAAACATGTCGGCGTAGCGTATGACTTGTTCAGCGTCGTCACGAGTTGTCATGTTTCCATTATACTGGAAATAGGGAACAGAGCAAGGCAGGTTTTCAAGGGCACACTCGGAAGTCAGCGCCCCGGAGCAGGGCGGCCAACCGCTCCTTCGATCCCGATCTCCTCAAGCGTCACCTGCCCCGGTAATGAAATGCCAGGGAGGTCTGGTATACTCACGGGGCACGGGACTCTGTCTATTTTCCGGTGTAGGTATTTCTTGCGTAGCCCCTCAAGCCAGAAGCGGCAGTCTCGCTTCGATCAATTTGTGAATATCCTGGTTGGCGCTGGCCGCAAATCAGAATCTGTTAGTGGAGGAGGCGTATGAGACCATTCGCTGCTGAAGTCGTAGGCACGGCCTTGTTGATCATTTTGGGAGACGGCGTGGTGGCGGGAGTTGTGTTGAACAAGACCAAGGCGCAGAACTCAGGCTGGATCGTAATAACTACCGGCTGGGCGATGGGCGTGGCAGTTGCGGTCTATGCGGTCGGGCGTATCAGTGGCGCACATTTGAATCCCGCCATAACTATTGCCCTTGCGGTGGTCGGCAAGTTTGCTTGGAGCGATGTGCCAAGGTACATCGGGGCACAATTCATTGGCGCTTTCCTGGGGGCGGTCATCGTATGGTTGGCCTATCTGGCGCACTGGTCCGAAACTGAAGGGGAAGCTTCAAAGCTCTCCGTCTTCTCGACCATCCCCGCCATCCGTCGACGCCCTCTAAACCTTCTCACTGAAATAATCGGGACATTCGTCCTTGTTTTTGGGCTGCTGGCGATCTCGGCGAACGCCGGTCCGGCGCAAAGCGGGGTCACACCCTTGCTGATGGGGCTGCTGGTGTGGGGGATTGGTCTCTCATTGGGCGCTCCGACCGGCTACGCCATTAACCCCGCCCGAGACTTGGGTCCACGCCTCGCCCATGCGCTCCTGCCTATCCCGGGAAAAGGCAGCTCAGATTGGGGATACTCCTGGGTGCCCGTTGTGGGGCCGCTCATCGGCGGGGCGATAGGCGCAGCAGCATACGTGCGATTGTTAGGATCATAGGACTGACGTGAACCTAAGCATGGCTCTTTCGAGTTGCGCGGCACGACAGGGCACGCTAAGCACGAAGGAAAACTGTCCCGCATGCTCTTCAGTAAATTACGTCCAACGACACGTCATAGAAACGGTGTTGAAAGCCTGTGAATTGGCCGAAATATGCGGAAGTGACGTTGTTGTGAACGTCGCGGAAATTTCCATGGTCAGTGAGATTGAAGATTCGTATCGCTCCGCGGAACTTATGATTCTTGGCCCAGGGAATCCAGCGCATGCGAAAGTCCTTGGAGAGTTGCAGGTCGAGCGAGAAATAAGTTGGGAAACGAAGGCTGTTGGGCGTTCCAACGTAGTTCTGGAGAACGTCAACCGCAGAGTAAGGGAAGCCTGTGTGAAGGTCGAGCACGGGGCCGGCGGTAATGTCCCAGGGAATCTTGAGCCGGCCCCAGGTCACTAACCGGTTGGGAACGTTGCTCGGCAAAGTGGAAAAGAAATTCGGCCGGATAACCGGTTGTTCGAAGGGCACGAAGACGGAGGAGAGCGTGTTCAGGTCTCCGCGGGCAACGCTGCTAACATACGACACGTTGATGTCGGCATTCTCACGGACCTTGAAGCGCAAGGTGGTTTCCAATTCGTGATAATGCGACGAGCCGGTGTTGCTGAGGAGCATAAGGGGGCCGCTGGGAGCATTGTAGAGCGGGTTGATGATGAATTCGTCGTAGGAGCGGCTGCTGAGATAATTCACTCGCGCAATCAGGTTAGGCCGAATCTCCTGGTCCAATTCGACGTTCCAGGTGAGGTTGAAAGGCGTGCTGTCGAGCCGGTTGTTCGAGGGCACAATCGTGCCGTTGTCGTCCTCTTTCTGGTAAAAGTTCTGGAACACGGTCGGTGGGCCGGTTGGAATTCCCTGGGTATCGTAGTAGGTGACGACTCTCGTCAAATTTTGGGTGAAATCTCCGGCCAGCAGCGGCAGCCGATCGTAGAAGAGGCCGACGCCCGAGCGGATGATCGTCTTGCCATTATGTCCCGGTGAATAAGCCAAGCCGAGGCGCGGGGCAAACGCGGCACGCGTGCCCAGTGTTTGCCCGGAAAAGCGCCCGCCGTAATCAAGAGCGAGATGATCGGTCACCGTCCAGTGATCCTGGGCGAAGAGCGATAATTCAGAATCCTGTGCTCTCAAGACGCCAGCTCCCTGAAACGTTATCTGCTCCGCCAGCGAACCGTCCGGGCGCACGAGTTGCACTGGGTGAGATCTGCTGTTATCGCTATAGGAGCGATGAATCAGACCCCCGCCCACTTTCAGTGTGTGGCGGCCGGCCCAGTTCTTAGTTCCTGGCTGGTAATCCTGGAGAAGTTCTTGCTGCCGCCCGGCCCGCGTCCAGGCGTTGAACCAGTTTCCATCCCAATTGTCCGGCGTCAGGATCATGTCCTGTGAGCCTTGCCCGTGCGCGTAGCTGTCAAAATCGGTGTACTGGAAAAGAGAGGTCAGCACCGCGCCGCTCGTGAACATGTAGCGGTCCGTAGCACCGACCGAAAATCCACTCTGACCGTAATCGGACGACGCCGTCTGCTGGATGAAAGAGTCAATGTTGGCGTATTGCCTGCGCAAGGGAAAGACCTTCAAATTGGCAGTCACAAGATTTTGAGGGGAAGCAACGTAATAAAGATCCGAAAACGACTCGAAACCCCGCTGCTTGATCTCGTTGTTTGGCCACGCCAGCCCGCGCACCGGTTGGTTATTGATGTCGTAGACGGTGTACTGTGAAAAAGTTAGTTTGTCCTTAAGGATAGGGCCGGTGAAGCTGAGGCGTGGTGAATCGTCCTGTATGCCCACAATGTGCCCGCCTTCGATGCGCGGGCCGGGGAGAAAATCATTCAGTTCCCAGTTCCAACGGTCCAGTGGAGCTTTAGTCTGGACGCTGGTCAGCCCGCCGGTGAAGCGACCATATTGCGCTTGGTAGGCGGTTTTCTGAACTTCCACCGATTCCACGGCATCGATGGGAACTCGAATCGAAAAACTACCTGTTACGGGATCGACGGTCTCCGCAGAATCGATCAGCAACATGCCCTGGTTCTCCGTGACGCCTTTGATGTTTATTTTCCCGTCCGGAGTCCGAATAACCCCAGGTACGAGCGGCAACGCCGCTAGGAATTTCTGCTCCGCCAAAGGGAGCGTGCGAAGCTGCCCTGAGTTGATCGCCGAGGGCGGTGCGGTGGTTTCAAGGGAGACGGCTGGCGACTTCTCCTTTACCTCGATTTGTTGGTGCACGATCTCCTCACGAGGCAAAACAACTTGCATAAATGGCGGCTCTGATTCGCTGATCGATATGCCCTTCTCAACAACGGGCTCATATCCGAGTGCTGCACAGGTCAGATCATACCTGCCGGGGATGAGTCCCGTGAATTCAAACTTGCCCTGTTCTCCGGTTGCTCGGGTCAGCTCTCTTTCGCGCAAGCCCGGACCGGCGAGTGTGCAGGACGCACCTGCGATTGGAGCGTTGTTGTCGCCCAGTACTTCGCCCCTCAGGGTCTGAGTCGGCAATGCTTTAGCGGAAAGGCTCATCGCAAAAGCCATGAACGCCGGCAGCAGAGTTGGACAACAATATTTATTACTCATTGTTTTGTGACTTTGAAACCCCGTTTAGTGAGCAGCAACAAGCCTTATGTGACCCACCGCCTGAATGGCGATGTCAACCGTACTATTCACACGCAGGAAAAGCGTGCTCGGATTCTTGACCCCCCAGTTCAAGTAGGGAACGCTGAAAGTCACGTTGGCAGTCAACTCTTCTCCCGTCGCATTCGCCTGCACGAGGAGGGTAAGCGGGTGGCTTTCTCCGTGCATCGCGAAGATGCCGTCAACCTGGACTTTGAAATCCCCCGCCGGCAGAACCTGGCCTTGTACCTG
Source organism: uncultured Acidobacteriota bacterium (assembly GCA_963722675.1). Taxonomy (GTDB): domain Bacteria; phylum Acidobacteriota; class Terriglobia; order UBA7540; family UBA7540; genus CAVROP01. The sequence goes on along the minus strand of CAVROP010000045.1, from coordinate 22,917 downwards.
CTGGGGGACGAACGTGATTTCAGGGTATTGTTCGCTCTGGAGCACGTCCTTATGCATCTTGCGATCGCGGGCGTGGCTGCCGCTGTCGCCACTGGTTGCGTCGACCACCACCAAGCCACCGGCTTGACCTGTGGCAGGGTTGAAACTGATCATTCCTTGCCGCAGCTTGAACATCCCGTGCACGGTGTGGAATACATCACCCAGTGTGAAACCAATCTGGGTCTGCGCCGGATCGAGTTCCAGCACGGTTTCTTGAGCGCGTGCGTGCCGGACAGTTGAAAGGAGCAACAGCCCGAGCCACAGGGCAGACAGTGTTCTTCGCTGAACTCGGCCAAAGGAATGCTCTGCACTCCGAAACGAGTTTTCACTTGGGCTGTCCAGTCTCATCATGTGACTTGAACTCCGTGAACTGGATTTCTCAACTGGGCTCGGCAATCAGCCTCCGGCCCAGTCTGAGAAGATTGCCAAAACCAATATTCAAGGGAAAGAAGGCGCCGGTGTGGGCCGCGAGAAGCCGCTCAAACAAACGAGGCTCCTTCGCCAGCGCAAGGATGGCGCGTCGACGCAGCCTGTGACGATTCTCCAGGGCCAAAAGCAACCTCGACATGATCTCGGGCACGCGATTGATGCGGCGATGTGCTACCTGGTAGCGAGTAAGATCGCCGCAGGCTATGGCCTCGGCCAAAGCCTCTGCTTGTCGGAAAGCCAAACCCAAGCCCTCGCCCGTGAGCGAATCGACAGAGCCAGACGCGTCCCCTACCAAAGCGACGCGGTTTCGACAAACCCTGCGCAGGACACGCAGAGCCGTGACTGCGCCCAGGTCCCTGGTGATTGGCGACGCGCCTTTCAATCTCCGGGTAATCTCCGGGAATTCGAAGAGAGCTTCTCTCAAGCGAATTCTGGGTGATCGGGACGTTACCGCCAGGCACAGTTCATCCGGCCTGACGGGCGTAACCACGATCTGGCAATTGCTTCCCCAGTGAAGTTCCACAAAATCCGTCCGGGGTGCGACGCGGAAGTGCTGCCGGAAGCCCTAGCGGGTTTCCTGCGGCTGTCCGCGATCCAAACCCGCCCATTTTCGAACCTGAGAGTTTTGCCCATCTGCAGCAATGATCCAGCGACATCGCACCCGCCGCGAGTCCAAACAAGCCTCCCCGCCGGCAATCCCCGTCACGCGTTCTCCCCACAGGCATCGAACTCCCGCCTCGACGGCCCTTTCCACCAAGGCTTTGTGCAGGCTCGTCCGGCGAATGCCCAACCCGTAACTGTCAATGAAAGCGCCCTCCGCCGCCAATTCCTCATTAACGAAACGAATTCCCCGAAACGGAATGGCATCCCCGGGACACAGCTTGACGCCCAGCGCTTTCAGCGAAGCCACGGTGTTGGGCATCAGCCCCTCGCCGCAGGCCTTATCGATCGGCGGCCGCGCCGGATCAGCGAGCACCACCCGCAACCCGCGCTGGCGGATTGCGATCCCCGCTGCCAGGCCCGCGGGGCCTCCGCCTGCAATGAACACATCTGTACCCAAAATATCGGAGCGCTGAGTTGGCATTGACGAAATAACCGTCCTTTGCGATCGTGGTTTAGTACGGCTTCGCTAACATGGCAGCGGCGCTGGTGGCGTCGGACTCTTTCTTCAGAAAAACGAGATGAACCGTACCCCAGCCTTCAGGGGACTTCACGGTCCGGTCAACTTTCAGAGATTTTCCATCTTCAGAAAGTTTCCATTGCTCGGTTATCTGAACCTTGCTTTGTTTTTGGCTGGAGTCTCCCTTTCCCACGAGAGACAGCTTTAGCAGTTCGCCATCTTTCGCCCGCTCTGCCTTCGAGGTGACGTTGGTCTGCTCCGGATCACGAAGTTGCGCAGTTCCTTCGGCGCCATCCAACTTGTAAATTACGCTTTGTGGATAAAGCTTATAAGCCGCGACATGCCCTTGTGACGATCCACCGGAGCGTGACCTCCCGCCCCCGCCGCGCGGAATTCCCAGTGCGACCGGTATACCCATGCCAATGCCAATACCCCCAGGAAGGCCGACGCCGCCTCCCATTCCAATCCTCCTTCCGGAACCTCCAGGGTAGCCGACCGGATTAGACGTGCTTGGAGTGCGCTGCAGATCACCTTGCAGCGTTGTCTCGACTTTGAGTTGCTTTTCATCCTGCTTTGCCACCAGCTCGTAACCCTGTAAACCATCGGGGAGATTCTTCGTCTGACCGAAGTTCAAAACCCAGTTGCCGGAGAAGTTTGTCGGCTTTGACGTTTCCTTCGCCTGGCCAAACGTCATCCAAACAGCAAGTGCCATAACCGCGAGAACTGCGAGCAAGAACTTCTTCATAGGTCCTTCCACCTCCCAAATCGATTCTCGCGACGCCGTAAGCCAATTGCAGGACCGCCGCGGCAGATAAAAACATTTCGAAGAACGGGATTAGCAACCCCCTCCCCGCTAAATCAGGTAACGGATGCCCGATGGATCTGTGCATTCACTACCCACGCCATATCTTCTGGTTCAGGCCTTTCGAGGTAATCGATCGCTCCAAGGTCCATGGCGTCTAGATAGCAGTGCACGTTCAGCGCCCTGGCAATGATTAATACCGGTATGTTGGGGTCGAGTTGAAGCGACCTTTCCAGCACCTGCCGGCCCTCAAACGCAGGAGTACCTTGGCTAACTATCACTAAAGAGAAGTCTTCGGTCTCCAAGGCTTTGATTCCTTCGGCCGCAGAGTTACACATCCGGATGTTGTATCCCAATGTGCAAAGTATCGATCCGTAACTTTCAAGTTCCTGAAGCTCTTCGAAAACCAGTAGAACCGTTGCATGTTTCATTTACTGTCCTCCCCATTGCGACTGTTCGTCGAAGCGCTGCGAAGCTGCCCGTAGGCGTTCCTCCACGTATACCTCCTGATTGCGCAGCCTGTCATACTTAAGGTAGTTCTTGAGGATCTTTGCGATCCGATCGGAGCTCTGCCAGATGTGGTCAGCATAATCGCGATAAGTCCCCATCCACAAACGGTCGCCGTGTTCATTGAAGTACTCGATTGCGCTTTCGGTGTTCTCGGCAGTCGCCTGAAGCAGCGGCAGGATTTCGTCAATCGCCTGCTGTTCCCACGGTGCGAGCGACTCGCGCTCCGCCCGCAGGCTGCTGATCTCCTGGCCCATCTGGTTGACTTTGCCCTTCAATGCCGTCAGTTTGTCGCGATGCGAGTCCGGACTAAACATCGGGTTGGCGATCCTTCGCAATTGGTCGGCCTCATCCGCCACCGCACCGGCGGACGCCTGGGCCCGCGTTAGATTCTTCTTGGCCGCAGTCTCTCTAGCCAAGTCGGCAACCGTGATAGTGCCGGGCATCCCGACACCTGCCTGCGCCAGCGGCAACGACAAGGTGATCAGCATCGCGGTGGTGATGGAAATGTTCTTCGTGGTCATGGTTTGGTTTCTCTCCTCTTCAGACTGTTGGCCGAGAATGCTGCTACATATTCGGCTGCACCTAACGAGAGCCCGATCACTCCCCCCAAGTGGTAAAGGTTGATCGCTTTGGCCATGTTTAGCCTTACTGTTAGCACTACTGCATCAAAAAGAGGCCTCATCGGCTCTCTCCTGCCACTTGGAAAAAGTGAATAAAGCATTTCTACGCAAGTGGCCCAGCACCGCCCACGCAGGGACAGTTTCCAGAGTCAGTATGAGCAGGACACTCAAAGCGTTTTTCATAAGCTCAATCCATCCCTTTCTGTTGGAATCTGCTGGTTTAAACAGTTGGCATATCGTTTGCCGGCTGTACTCACAGTTGGCATGTCCCTTTCGATTAATACCGCAAACAGAAACGAGCTTGAAAGCCCTGTAACGATTCGTGAGATGCGAGAGTTTGCGCCCCGGTTGGAGCAAGTGTTGTAAATGACGAAATCTTCATTTACGCGGCATGCGATGGACATTGTGTCGTGCCGGCACCGCTTGGCTGTGCAGTTTGCCTACTGATTCCCTTTGGCTCACGTGTTAGTTGCAGCCACGGCGACGCGCTGGGCGCACCGACGGTGAGCGCATTTCAACGTCTCGCTCGAGCGAGCTGCGGTAACGTTCTCGTGCCGAAGTGCATCGTACAACTTAGGGGCGTAACGCCTAACCCAGGAGTTGACATTACCTATGCGGCTGCTGCTCGTGGAAGACGATTTATCCATACAGCGATTTGTGGAGAGGGCGCTGGTCGAAGCAGGGTATCGGGTGGATGCAACCGCTGACGCAAAGAGTGCTGAGGCCCTGGCTCTAGAACGCGTTCATGACGCGTTGATCGTTGATCTAGGGCTGCCAGACATGGATGGACTCGATTTGATTGCGCGCTGCCGGGCGCAGGGCAACGCCGCTCCGGTCTTAATCTTGTCAGCCCGGCGTTCGGTCGATGAGCGCGTGAAGGGTCTCGAACAAGGCGGTGATGACTATCTCACCAAGCCGTTTGCGCTTGCGGAACTATTGGCAAGGATACGGAATTTGCTGCGCAGATCCTCCGCTTCACAGAAGGAACCGACCCGCTTGGACATCGCCGATCTGCAGCTTGATTTGATCGGTCGCGAAGCGAAGCGGGGGGATCGAGTGCTTCAACTCACACCCCAGGAGTTCTCCCTGCTGGAGTACCTTTGCCGGAATGCGGGCCGTGTAGTTACCCGAACGATGATTCTCGAACATGTCTGGCATATGCACTTTGATCCGGCGACTAACGTGGTGGACGTTCACATTTATCGTTTGCGTAGCAAGGTTGACTCGGATGGTTGCAAGTCCCTGATTCACACCATTCGGGGAGTGGGGTACGTTCTTAAACATGCGTGACAATTTACGCACAACTGCCGCCTGGCGCATCGCCTTGGGGACAACTCTGGCGTTCTCCATCGGAACGTTCCTCGCGTTCTTTATGGTCTATTTGGTGGTGGCGCGGGAGATCAGGTCTCGCTCCGATGCTTGGTTGACGGGAGAAGCCCAGGTGCTCGCACAAATCGCCGAGCATACTCCCCAAGGCCGTTTGTACAACCAGATCGTGGAGGAAATTGCCGAACTGGCGATGCAGGAAGTGCCGGACGAGCGCGGTTCCCGAGGAGAGCGACTGAACAGTGTATTCTTCCTGCGGGTCCGCGCGCAGGCGGGGACATCCTGTTTGTGGGGCCTGGATCGAAAGACTTGATTTGGCGCGCCATCCAGGAAGCGCATTTACGCGCAGGGATTCCGCAGTCAATAAAAGTAGAAGGATGGCGCCCGGTTTTTAGAGTTGTCGTCCAATCGCATGAGGGAGGAAATCCGATCTATTTGGGGCTCTCAGAACGCGGCGCCAGTCACATCCTGCAAACGCTCACGTATCGCTTCTTGTGGGGGTGGACCGGAACGGTTTTTCTCGGGTTCCTGATCTCCTACCTAAGTACGCGACGCACTCTGCGGCGGGTGGAGCGCATTACCGAGACAGTCGCACGCATCGGCAGCGAAGGACTCGACGAGCGAGTGGCGGAACCCGCCGGTTCCGACGAGATCTCCCGCCTGGCAAAAACTTTCAATCACATGCTGGAACGGGTTCAGGCGTCGGTGAAACAACTGCGAGGCGTAACTGACGCGGTGGCGCACGACCTGAAAAGTCCCGTGACCTCGATCCGAGGAACCCTTGAATCGGCACTCTCGGCTGACAACGGCGGCGAGTGGCGAGATTCTGTCGCCCAGGCTATCGAAGGGCTAGACCGCATGTCTTCTTTACTCAACACCACCCTGGATGTTGCCGAAGCCAAGGCCGGCGCCCTTCCCATGAAGCGTGTGGCGGTGGACCTGCCCGCGGTTGTGACTCAATTACTCCACCTGTACATGCCGGCCATGGCCGACAGGCGTCATGAGGTAAGAACTGACCTGCAAAGCGGCGTCATAGTTGAGGCCGACCTTGGGCTTATCAATCGCACTTTGAGCAATCTATTGGAAAATGAACTTGTTCACTTGCCCCCCGGTTGCCAGATCGAGATTCGGCTCCGATCGCACCACGGTTATGCTGAACTGGTGATCGAGGATAATGGGCCGGGTTTTCCTTCCGAGATCGGCAGCCGCGTATTTGAACGTTTTGTGAAAGGAAAGCATTCGCCCGGACATGGACTGGGGTTGGCATTTGTTGACGCCGTGGCTCAGGCCCATGGCGGGACAGTAAAGATTTCCGACCACCCGGGCGGGGGCGCCACGGTTTCGCTGCTGCTGCCAGTTAACAAGATGACGTTGCCTACCCCTGTCTTGAAAGCGCCCGTTTACAGTTGATCAATACCACAAACCCTGTTTGGAAACCCACGCTGCTGGCACGGAGGTGATGCTGCCACACCTCAGCCACCGTCCACCTTCTCGGCCTGTTTCTGCCCTCGCGCATTCACGGCACCGGCGAATATGAACGGTAAATGTCCTGAGAATTACATTTTGTTCATCTTCGCAAATGCGCCCGCGAACCTGAGAGAAGCTGCGCTATTCTGATTTTTAGCGGCCCTGGGTCCCGACATGACCGTAGCAGCTATTCGCAGGTGCGGGGGAATCGCCTCGTGTCGAATCGAGAGATTTACCCAGGGCACTACAAAAACTAAAAAAGGAGGTATGGATGCTCCCCAATATCGCTCGCCGCAGCCGCACTTGTCTCACCGGCCTTGCCAGCGCTCTTTTAATAATTATATCGGTTCCATCGTTGATGGCGCAGGTCATGGGAGGATTGACAGGCACAGTGACCGATCCGACCGGCACGCCTGTGGCATTTGCGTTCGTCACCACCACCAACGTGGAAACTGGCCGTGCGCTACCTGCTGCCACGGGCCTGGACGGCAGCTACAGATTTACTCTTCCTTCCGGCAATTACCGCATCAAGTTTGAATCTCGCGGCTACGAAACTCAGGAGATTCCTGAAGCGGTCGTCAGTGCGTCATCTAGAGTAATCGAGAATTGTGTGCTCGAAGCCGTCGCGCAAACGCAAAGCAATGTAACCGCAGATCCGGCTCAGAAGACCGCGCCCAGCCCTTCTGGTAAGCCGACGGAGCCGTCGCTGGAGGATCTCGGCATCTCTCCTTCTCAGGCTAAGGGCAATGCGAGGGAACAAGCACTGCTTGACAGACGCTCGCACATGCTCAAGATCCATCAGCGGCTCGGCCTGATCACGATTGCGCCGCTCGGCGCCACACTCATTACTTCCGCTTTCGCCGGTGGAAGGGAAACAAGCAGGGCCAGCCGGGACGCGCATGCCGCTTTGGGTACGGCGACAGTGGGCATGTATCTCTCCACCGCTTACTTTGCCATCCGGGCGCCCAAGATCCCCGGCACCAAGACGCGCGGACCGATCCGCCTGCACAAGACCTTGGCTTGGATTCATGGACCTGGGATGGTCCTTACACCCATTCTGGGAGAGATGGCTTTCGCTCAAAAGAGCCGCGGCGAAAGGGTTCACGGGATCGCCTCGGCGCACGGACCGGTGGCCATCGTGACGGCAGGGGCATTTGGATTGGCGGTAGTGTCTGTGTCATTTAAATTCTAGCGAGGGCTAATGCTCAGGAAACTGCTGATAAGCTTTTGGCTACTGTGGCTTCCCGGCCTTGCCTGGGCGGATAGCCAATGGGTACTGGAGCAAAGTACTCTCACCTATCATGTCTCACATCCGCTGCACCAATTCGATGGCGTCAGCCATGCAGCCAAGGGCAAGGGTATCTGCCACGATGGGGAGTGTAATTTTCTGATCGCGGTGCCGGTGAAGTCATTCGATTCGGGTGACAGCAATCGCGATCTTCATATGCTTCAGGTGACGCGCGGGGCGGAATTTCCTTTGGTGACTGTGCGCACCCGGTTGCCCGAATCCTCCACCACGTCTGTGACCATCACTCTCGATCTGGAGGTCGAATTCGCCGGCCAGACCTTCGAGTACAAGCAGGTGCCCTTCCAACGGTCGGTTCAAAGCAGCGAGACGCGGATCACAGGAACAATTCCAGCAAAGCTAACTGACTTCAAGATCGATCCGCCTACACTCCTGACCATGCCCATCAAGAACGATATTCCGGTGCGTGTCGACTTGAGCTGGCGTGCCACGCAATAGGATCGTGCCTTTTCCTACATAGTGGAGCGAACACGCTGTTGCATCAGCCACTACGTCGTATTGTGCAACCCTTGAGCCGCACGCGCAGGCGAACTTGATCGCCACTCGATACGGTGTGTGAGGACGGGAGAGTCAGGATCTCGTTTTCGCGAGTTGCGAGACGAATTTGCTATTGGGAGACACCGGTTCCGATCCCTCATGGGTCCCGAAGCGGATCTCCATGGGAGTGTTCTTGGGGAATACTACGTCCACACCACGCGCCACAAAGTGAGAATAGACGGCCCAACCCGCGCCATAAAAGGCAAACCCAGCGCTCACCGGACGGGAGTGGGCCAGCAGGGTAATCACGGCTCCTGCGAACCCAAGACTTGCCCCACCCCTTATTCCGGCCCCACCGTAGTCCGCACCGCCCTGCCCCGTCGCGCCGCCGTGGACGCCTCCGTCCCTATCAAGATCCAGGGATGTCGCTGCCAGGAAGACGTCGATGGCCGGCATGGCGTAACTCCTCTTCGGCGTTACGGCATGTGCGCCGCCTTCGGCATCGAGTTGCAGGTGGCTCCCCGAGGCCGCGTCGACACCTTGCAGGCTGGCCTCAACTTTGCGCGGTGCGCCCTGAGGTAGCTCCAACTGCTGGAACGTAAAGCGGAGCTGCCCATTCCGCCCGAAGTGCCGGGCGGGAACCGCTTCCGTAACGATACCCTTTAGCCGCGCTCCCTCAGGCAGAATAAGACTATGGTCAGAAGAGAATAGAGGCTGTGAGACTACGGCCTGAACCGGAGTGTCCCGGTGGTCGGTCGAGGAACTGAGGGCCGTAATCAAGCGGACGCGAACCAAGCTTCCCGATGGTATGGGCCCACCTGTTTTCTCCAACTGCTGAGGCACGGGAGTTTCAGAGCCGAAGGTCAAAGGTGTCTTGAGTTCGGCGGTGAAGGTTGTGCCCACGGGCAATGACAGACGATGGTAGGGGAATCGTGCCCACAGCGCCGACTTCAGTCTCTCTAGCTTGCCTGGCGCAGTTACGTTGTCTATTGCTGCCTTCTCTTGATTCAGCACTTGCTGATGAATCTCATCCACTTTGCTCGCTACGCGTCCTTTTTTCTTCTTTTGGTTTCCGCCCGCAACCAGATACACCATGGCGGGACCGCCCTGTGAAACATTGGTTTGCAGGGGGATGTGGTTTCCGTTAGGTTCTACGAGGGTGTTGAAGTCAACATGCGCGGTTCGCAGGGGCGTGAAGTTGCCGTTGGCGATGGCGAGAGCACGCCTTTTCCGTGGAGCGCTATCCACCTTACTCACTTGCCCCATCACCTGGCTGCCTGCAGGAATGACCAAGTGATCAAACACATAGATATTCTCGGCCAACTTCCCCTCCACGGGAATACCGGCACGCTTGACGGGAACTTTCTTGGTCAAAACGACATGAAGAGGCGCTCCCGCCTGGACGGTCAAGGGAAGAGCATCCGGTGCTGCAGGCCCATCTTGAGCTAAGCCAATCCCAACTTCGCAACAAAGAATGCCCAAGCATACTTCGAACACGTACACGCGCCCCGACGTTACCATTTGCTGACCTCCAACGTTTGGTCCTTTTTGCCCGAGCCTATAGGATGCTATCAGGGGGGGCTAAGTTGGACAAGCGGGGAAATGCCGGATCGGGCGGATGCTATCGCTTAAACATTTTGAGACGGATATCGGGCCAGAATTCCTTGACTAAATTGAAAAATGTGTCTTCTCCCACCATCACTCCCCACCGGCCGAGGTTCGCGGACATGCTCCGATCTTCTCGCGGGTAGTAGATGTTGGAGATTCCGGCTGAGGCCGCGGCGCCCATGATTTCGGAGAAGTTAAAGGTCTTATGACCCGCGTCGGTCTGCGTCACCCAGATGCGACTCAGAGCATACCCGCTGCGCTTCAAAAAGCCGCCAGTTCCCAGACGAAAATAGCGAGGGTCTTCGCGCAGCAAGGAGGGGACCACAGCTTCGGTCATGATATTTTCACTGGTCTGATCGGCGAACGAGGCCGCATAGCGTTTGATGTAAGGGCCCCAACTTTCTTCTCCCCAAGATTTTGGGTCGCCCTTCGTCTGCCCGAGTCCTGCAAAGGCTCCAGCGATCACGTACGCGTAAGGATCAAAAGAATCATCGACTGCCAGCTTGAATTTTCCTTTTGCCGACAGCGGCGCCATGGGAATGTTAGGATTCTCCACCGTCCGGTAATTGGGGAGAACTCCAAAAATGCGGTCATTCTTCGGCTGGACGGAATCCGCGGGCGGAGGCTCACTGTTTGCAGAGGGCTGGGACCCGGAGGTTGAAGGTTGTTGCGCCTTCGCAATGCCACCCCCACAGATAAGGACAGAAGCATCGGCGTGCACAACGCGAACGAACGATAACGTCTGAGAAGACAACAGCCTCTTTTTGTGGTCACAAGTTTATCGTACGCGAAGACCATGAACGCTGCATGTCCACGGAATTACATTTCGTTCATGTTCGCAATCGCCCGGAAAAGCTAAGAACTGGTTGGCTCATCCCAAGAGCCGACGCGCGCAGGACACCGCGGGGTTCGGTTGGAGGTTTGGATTTCGGCGACCTTACTCGTTAATCTTCTCAAAGTGACCGCGTCTATGGACCTCATGGTGGTCCTCCAGTGTTTCCAAATGGCTGATCACTTCGGTTCTCATCGGTCGAATCTTGTTGGATCCTCTCTTCAATTTTAGTGGCCAGCGCATGAGCAGATTCCAACGAAGTGTCTTTGGGAAAGAGCAGATGGAATTCCACCCAATTCGTATTGCCCGCATTGCGATGCCGCAAACCATGAAACTCCACCCCGGCTTCGGGAGTCATTTCGACGAGCAGTCGCCGGATTTGAGCTTGAGTTATCGGGTCGACTTCATCCATCAATCCGCCGATGGATTGGCGAATCAACTTGCTCCCCATCCAAAGGATGTCCACGGCCACAAGAACCGCAACCATAGGATCGAAACGCAGCCAGCCCGTGAGCATAGTCAAACTCAGTCCTACGAGGACGCCGAAACTGGTCAGGCAGTCGGTAAGTACGTGTCTACCATCGGCCTCCAGAATCAAAGACCGATGCCTTTTCCCAACCCATACCAGATAGCCGCCCAAAGCGCCATTGATGAGACCCGCGGCGAGAACCAGCAAAGCCCCTGCCCCCAAGTTCTCCAGTTTGGGCCCCGCAATCAACCTGCGAATTGACTCATAGACGATATAGACCGCCGCCAGAACAATCATGGCGCCTTCGAAACCCGCCGAGAAGAATGCGATCTTGTCATGGCCGTAAAGATGGCTGGGGTCAGGAGGCTTTCGGCTCAACCAGAAGCTGTAAGCGGCAAAGGAAACAGCTACCACGTGAACGACCGATTCGGCAGCGTCGGAAAGAATCGCCGCTGATCCGGTCATCCAATAGGCAAATACTTTCGTTGCGAGCATGAGGAAGCCGACCGCGAGGGAAACCCGCATGGCGAGTTGGGGTGCGCGGGATTCGTTGGGGGGCGTGATATGCACCGCAGCCATCATGCTTGTCCAAACCGGGAACTCAGCCGAATTTCAGGTTCCACCATTGAGTCCGTTGCTAATCATACCACCTGCCGCGCCGTCTTCCGGCAGGCCGATCGGTAGCTTACTCGGTATCCGGTTCGACCTGGATCAACCACTATTAGTCGGGACGTGTTTGCCCTTTTTCGCTTGCCATCAACGGAAAAGACCTACACTCAGCACGTGCGGATCGCGCTCGAACAGGGCACTGGCCTCCGGAAGTCGAACCACAACTCCCGCGGAACTTCTCAACAAGCGCGGCTTGATTACACATGGCTTTCATTGGGCCAGACCTGTGGACCTGTGATGAAATGCCCCGATTAGACCGGAAACAACTCGTTCAGCGTGGTTGGAGGCGATCGGCGTCCGCCGTGTGAGCGCCTTCGCGTTCAGTCCGCCGAACGGTGGAAACGGGATTCGCGGCCGATGAAATCTTAGTTACGAACACATCAAAGCTCCCGTGAGCGCTCGGCTGCAGCGGATAAGCCACGGGGAAGCCCGTTGAGGACGTCTCTCCCGTGACGTACGCGTTACCGAAGGAATCAACAGCGATGCCATAGCCATAGTTCACACCACTGCCGCCCAGATACGTGGAGTAGACCAGAGCCGACCCGATCGCATTCAATTTCGCCACAAACGCGTCGGCGTAGGAACTACAGCCACCGCACGTAGCCTGGAATGCGCTGGCGGTCGGGAAGTTGATCGAGAAGGTCACGCCCGTCACGTATGCATTGCCGGAAGAATCCACGGCGATGCTGTTGCCTTCGTCGTATCGACTGCCGCCTAAATAGGTTGAGTAGACCAGAGCCGACCCGGCCGCATTCAGTTTCGCGACAAAGGCGTCAAGCTCGCCTCCGTACGATGCCTGCAATGGGTTTGCGGTGGGAAAGTCAGCCGAGTAGGTTCGTCCCGTCACGTATGCGTTACCGAAGGAATCAACAGCGATGGCATAGCCGTAGTCCACGCCACCGCCGCCCAGATACGTGGAGTAGACCAGAGCCGACCCATCTGGATTCAATTTCGCTACGAAGGCATCAAAGTCTCCGCGGTTACTCGCCTGCACTGGCTTCACCGTGGGAAAGTCGGCCGAGGATGTATATCCCGTCACGTAGGCGTTGCCGCGAGAATCGACCGCGATGCCTTGGCCCGAATCACCGTCGCTTCCGCCCAGATAGGTGGAGTACACCAGCGCTGAACCGGCAGAGTTCAACTTAGCAACATAGGCAGTCACGGTCTCCGTCTTCGGAGTAGCTTTATTGTCCGCCTGAAAGGGCGCCGCAGTAGGGAAGTCGGCCGAAAGGGTCGAACCCGTCACGTAAGCATTTCCTGAGGAGTTGACAGCGATGCCGTAGCCCCAGTTTTCAACGCTGCCGCCCAGGTAGGTAGAATACAGCAAGCGATTGCCTTCCGCGTTCAGCTTGGCGACGAAGGAACTGTATCTCGCATTCGGGCTGGCCTTGTTTATAGCCTGAAATGGCTTGGCCGTCGGGAAGTCGGTCGAGGTTGTGTTGCCGACCACATACGCGTTGCCGGAGGAATCGACGGCGATGCCGGTTCCCCAATTACCGGCACCGCCACCGAGATAGGTGGAGTAGACGAGACCGGATCCAGACGCGTTGAGCTTCGTGACAAAGACCTCACCAATGCCAGCGCCGAAGCTCGGCTGGAGTGGGCTGGCGGTGGGGAAGTCGGCCGAGGTAGTATCGCCTGTTACATAGGCGTTGCCTGCACTGTCTACAGCGATAGACTGCCCAGACTCGTGCCTACTTCCGCCGAGGTAACTGGAATATGTCAACACCGGGTCAATCACAAGCGCTCGTTTACGGTCGTAACCTGCCAGAGCGAAGACCACCCGGTTGTCACTGGCGAGCACAAACCTGCCTTTAACCGCCTCCTGATTGGGGACCGGAAACTCACGGCGCGGCACGCTCGACGTTTCGTCAATCCTGAAGCCAGTGCTTGCCGGCAAGACTGGACACAAACGAGTCTTTCTACGGCAGGCTGGGAAACGGTGGGCTTATGGAAGCGCAGCTCGTCCGCTCCCACCCGCAGCATCAAGTCGCCGCTGGCGGGATCAACATGCATTTCGTCCATCCCCGCGAAACTCAGTTTGATCTGGGCCGGATCGGCGCCCGGTGCTAAGACAACGTCATACTCGAGCCGGCGATGATTGCCGTAGTAAATCAAATCGATCCCGGGGTAAATATCCTTGCATTTCACTTCCAGAAAGTTGGGGACGTTGGTGCGCCACTTCGCGGGGTCATTGCCGATGAAGTAATTACTGCGGCCTGGAAGTTCGCCGAGCCCGATGAGGCGCGCGTTCGGGTTGTTGCCCACTAATCGCATCCGCAGTACATGTGCCTCATGAGTTTCAATTCCCGGCCCCCTCTCGCCAGCGTTGACGCTCGACCCGGACAAGAGCGCATCGCGACCAAGTAACAGGAACTGCCGAAATGACTTCCAATTCTGCTCAAGCGTTGACAAGCGTCCGGCAAAAATGTCGAACGGGCAGAATGGGCCGGCTTTACCGTACGGCGGAAGCACTCGAGAACCGGTTATCCCTGGTTGTGGTCTCCCGAACGTCAGCACAACCTCGTCGTCCGTGAGAAATACTCCGTAGCCGGCGCCCCGCGCAAGAAAACGCACTCGTCCATCAGCCTGGCCTTGGTTGGCCTCGAATCGCAGAGGTAGTTGGCTGATATGATTTTGGATTTGAGTTCCAGGATTCTCGAATTCCCGCGCAGGCGTGGCAACAATGTTCCGAAAGGCTACGCGCCCGTCCTCGCTTCCCTGAAGATAAATCGGCCCAGGCATTTCGTGAGTATCAAAAGGCTCGCCCTTATTTCCCGGAACCTCCTTGCCATCGATGACGGTTTGCCCGTTCTGTACAACCGTGATGGTTCGCCCGACGAGCGTGATATCAAAGCTCTGCCATTCTCCGGCTCTGCGCGGCAACTCTGGCGACGGGGCAAGCCGCCCGTAAATCGCCCCGGTATGATGACTTGGCGGTTCCTGTTCGGAGTCGGTTTCGATTTGCACTTCGAGCCATTTCAGATCAGCGTAGCGGTCCTGCACATACACACCGCTGTTTGATTTGGGAGCGCAGTTAAACTCCAGATGCAGTTTGAAATCCCCGAACTTCCGGGCAGTCATGAGGTTCGAGCCCCGGCCGGAGCTGACCAGCGTCCCTTGCTCAACTTTCCAACTGCCAGCCAGGCTTGGATCGCTGAATTCCCACTCCGTAAAATCCCTGCCGTTAAACAAAGTGATGGGCTTGTCCCACTTCGGAGCGCCCTTGGTAGTTTGCGCTTGTTGGCCAGACGGCGATACAGGAGTTGCGACCATCAGCAACGTAATCAGGAGGAAAATTCTCGTGGCTGTATCGTGGCCGCGGCGGCCGTCGAGATTTTGAATGGATCTCGTTCCGAGCATGACTCTCCTGCCCTCGTCGTACGTGGGGAGTTCGTGCTATTGGACAGCAACCCCGTCTCCGGCCGCCTTACGATGCCTTGTCCGTGACTTCCTCGCGCTCCGGGTCGAAGTAATAGACTTTTCCATTGCGGTAGGACCGCACGGAGAGATCTATGGTTACCGAGACCTTATAGCCGAGGTCGGCATGGCAATTCGGCTGCTTCCGCGAACGCATGCAGTCGAAAAAGTTGTCAACATGTTTGATGTCGTCCTCATACCATCCCCCCACGCCCTCGATGCGAACCTGGTAATTGCCATTCTTCTTTACGAATTCTTCAACGAAGGGTGATTCGGGGAAAACATCCGCATAATCGAACTTCCTGGAAGGCGGAGCTTCCCATTCGTCGTCCAGATGAATGGTCGCTTTAGTTCCGCGAATCATCATCTCGGGTCCGTTTTCGTTCGCGTGAGAGGATTGGATGGTCATCGAGAACTTGCTGGGGTAGTCAGCGGCAGTCAAGAACGTGTCTGGGATTTCGCGTCCATCGTGGAAAACCCACAGCCCGCCCATGCCGACCACGCGGGTGGGGAACTCGTTGGCGACCGCAACATGGAAAGGGGCGACGATGTGGTAATGAAGGTCTGTGGCGATCCCACCCGAATAATCCCAGTACCTGCGGAAGTGAAAGAAGCGGTCCGCATTGAAGGGGATGTGAGGGGCCGGGCCAAGCCACTGTTCCCAGTCGATGTGGTTTTCGCCGCTCGCCTCTGGGCCGGCCGCAGCGTCAATTCCCTTCTGCCTGGCTTGCAGGGTATCTGCTACGAGCGTATTCCAACTGTAGGTGCCCTGCACGGCTACGACTTGGCCGATCATTCCGGATTGAACGACGTCTCTGATCTTTGGCCAGCGGTTCCACGAAAGAGCCTGCACGCCGACTTGCACCACGCGCTTGAGTTCCTTTGCGCGGTGGGCTACCGTTTTGCTCTCTTCGACCGTGTGCGTCATCGGCTTTTCGACATACACGTCCTTGCCGCTCTCCATCGCCGCCAGTGTAATCGGTGCGTGCCAGTGGTCAGGCGTTGCGATGAAAATCGCGTCAATGTCCTTGCGCTCGAGCAGTTCCTGATGGTGAACGTAGGTCTTGGCGCCCCGCACTTTACCCGACGCGGCGTTAAGGCGTTTCTGGTAAACATCACAGAGCGCCACGATCTCGATGTCCCGTTTTTCTTCCCGGCGCTCGAGCAGCAGGTCGAGGTGGTCCGTGCCGCGCCCTCCGATGCCGATCAGACCCACGTTGATGCGGTCGTTTGCTCCCAGCGCCTGACCCAAAGCCGGGGCAGCAGAAACAGCCGTTCCGCCAAGAGCGGCTGCTTTTATGAAATTCCGACGGGATACACGACTCGAGGCACCCATGTGTAAAATCTCCCTTGACCTGTCCATGGCTGGGAATCAGAAAATGAACCTCAACCCAAATTGAATCTCACGCTCAGCAGTAGCTGTCCCAGTTTGAATACCAAAGTTCTGCGAGCCGAGATAGTTCCCGGGATATCCGAAGGTAACAGCGTTAAAGATGTTGAAAAACTCGGCGCGGAGCTGCAGCGTTTTTGACTCGGTGATTTTTGTCTCCTTCATGACCGAGAAATCAAGGTTCCACCGACCCGGGCCTGTGAAAGTGTTACGCCCTAAATTGCCAGGTGTTGGCAGTACGGCGCTGCCATCGACCGGGCTAGTGACAGTGGGCAGGCCGAAATACCCGTCGCCGAGACCGTAGTTATTACCAATAACCGCGCTCGAAAAGAACTGGGTTCCACCGCCCGGGTTGAGGGTTGCTTGTTTGAGCAAGAAAGGCCTTGCGCCGACACCATTCCAGTCGTCGAAGCCGTATTGCAGAGTTCCATAGGGGCCGACAACCGTGAACGGACTGCCCGATTGGGCGGTAAAGATACCCAGCATCTTCCAGCCGTGAGTGAGCCGTTGGGGAATATGTGAGAACGCTTGCCAGTGGCCTATGGGCATGTCGTACTCGAAGTTGGCATTAAACACCTGTGCAATGCTATAACCTGCGCGCCCGTACTCGCACTTTATGCATTGGGGGTTGTTTTGCGTGACCCCTCCACCCTCCTCCGCGGCCTGCCATACGTCGTCCACATCCGTCATGGTTTTCGCCCAAGTGTAATTGGCTTGAAACTGCAGACCGTGTGCGTCCGAGATCTTGCGCGCTTGCAGTTGCAAGGCGTTATAGCTTGAATGGCCGCCATTATAGATCATCTCGATCTCGCCCAAACCAGGAGTTATGTTCGCGTATGGAGTGTATTGCGGTTCAGCATTATCGAACGCATTGGGATACTCCGAGTTATAAAGACTTACGCCAATACTGCCGACGTAGGACGCCTGTGCGGAAACGCCGCCGGGAAACTCATGTTCCAGGGTAAAGTTGTCGCTCATGGTGTACCCGTTTCGCAACCGGTCGGAGGGATAGTCCCCAGTGAGAGGACCGAGGATCGCCGCATACGGGGCGAGGTTCACCGGCGTATTGGCAGGGACTGTTCTTGAGTTTCCATTGGCCACCACCGGCTGCCCGGAAATGCTCGTCAATACCGGAAGGTAAACAGGCAGCGGAGTCAGGGAATATACCGGATTGGACAGATAATTGAGAGAGGCGACGGGGAAGTTTACCAAGGCCTGATCCGGATAGACAGTGGGGATCATGTTGGTAAACGAACCGAACCCACCTCGCAGGACGGTGTTTTTCGTCAGCTGGGCCGCAAAACCAAAGCGCGGGGCGAAATCCCCCGAAAGATAGTCCGGCGGCCACAGAGGTTGAGGGTTCACCACAAAATCGCCGTAAAGGCTGCCCGAGTCGGCCGGAACCGCGAATCGATTGCCTACTTCCCACGGTACGGACGCGTATTCGTAGCGCAGGCCGAGATTCAGCGTGAGCTTCCGGGTGACCTTAATGTCGTCCTGAACGTACCCGGCGAGCGTCCAACGACGCAAGCCCCACCAGACAACGCCACCTCCCGGCGGGCCATAGCCGGGTACCGTCGTCGAGCGGGCATAGTCAACGGCAGATCCTTCCATCATGCTGATTAGACCGTTCGGGCTCGGCGTTTCGGCAACAAGGGAGGAACCCCCGTTTGTCGAGGGGATCGTTACCGGGAGGGGTGTGCCCGCGTCGAAGTCATATACGCCGCTGGGGCCCACGCTTGTTACGCCCGTACCGTTGTCCCGCTCCCGGCGAAACTCCCCACCGAAGTGGAGCGAATGGCGGCCTTTGGTCCATACGAAGTCGTCTTTGGGATCAAAAAAGGTTACGTTATACTGGGTCAGGAATGGATCGGGCCCCCAACCCTGCAGGCTGCCGTCGTCGAAAACGGTCGCGGTAGTTGTGGCCTCTGCAGGAACTTCCGGATAACCGTCGATACCTCGGTTGAGCGTAAACATGAAGTTATTAAGCATCGTCGGCGAGAAGATATGCGTCTCGCTTATCGAGTAGTTGCGCAGGTTGTAGAGGGAGCTTTGAGAAAAATTAGCGCCCCCCAATATCGCAGCCCATGCATCCGTCTCTCTGTTCACGTTGTTGCCCCAAGTGGCGCGTGCGAAAAGTGAGTCCTTATCGGAAAAGTGTTGGTCCAGCCGCGCCGAAAACTGGTTGTTGGACGTGGGTGACTTGAATAAGAAATAGAACGTGTTGGCTCCGAACACACCGTTGGGTTGGTTGGGCATGGGGTACTTATTAAGAATTGACTCCGCGACTGGGTTCAAGGGCACCTGGAGCACGTCCGTCTGCGCGGGGTTGTTGGGGTCAGGGATCGATACGATTCCGTTTCTCTCGTCTGTCGTGGGAACGGCGACGAGGTTCGGCCCTCCAGCCTCCTGTCTGAGGCCCGCATATTCCCCGTAGAAGAATGTCTTGTCCCTCCGTAGGGGTCCTCCAAACGTGGCGCCAAATTCGCTTCTTTCCAGCGGGGAGACCGATGTGGCGAAAAAGTTGCGCGCGTCGAAAGCGCTGTTCCGCAGGAATTCATAAGCGCTCCCGTGAAACTGGTTTGTGCCGGATTTGCTCACCATTTGAGTGATCGTGCCACCACCCTGCCCGTATTGAGCGGAGTAATTGCCTTGCAGCAGCTTGAATTCGGCGATCGACTCAAGGTTGAAATTCGTGAATCCGACGTAGCCCATCTCGGCATCGCTGATGTCGGCGCTATCAAGAGTTCCCACTGCGGTCTCAGCGCGATTCCCATTACTGACCCACCCCGGATTGCCCCCGCTGGGGGCCACCACGCCGGGCTGCATAAAGACAAGACCGGTTATATCTCTGCCATTGAGCGGAAGATTCTGCACCTGTTCAGCAGAAACCACGTTGCTCAGCGTGCCGTTGGTCGTGTCGAGCAAAGGCGGCGCGGCGCTCACCTGCACAGTGGTTTTGACCCCCGGCAGCACCAGCGTAAAATCGACCTCCCTCTGCTGGCTCACATTCAATGTTATTTCATTGGCGACAGCGGTCTTGAAACCTGCGGCCTCTGCCGTGACTCGATATGTTCCGACCAGCAACTGCGGTATCGTGTAGGTTCCGGCGGGGCTCGCGATGGTCGATTGCGAAACCGCAGTAGCCGTTTGCGTGGCGGTCACCCTTACGTTAGGCACGACCGCGCCAGTCGGATCGGTCACCCTGCCCGTGATTTCCCCGGTCGCTTAGCGTGCAGCAGATCAGGAGCAAGAAAAAGCATAATCATCGTGATCACGATCACACAACGTTGATAATGTCTCATCTTGCCTCCTTTGTAGCCCAATAATACTGCCGCCGGCCGTCACCCAGCAATCGAGGATTCTACTCTCCCTTTCGCCCTTGTTGAAGTAGTATTGCACCTGGATGTTTGGACGATCAATGGCGGATCTGGTATTCCACCAGAGCCTCGGGTTTCAGAACTTCAACGGTTCCTCTTATTCCGCCATAGCTTAAGTTGACGCCGGAGAAACCAGATGACGAATGACGTGCACACTGTGCTGGGAAGGCTCAGACGCCGTGCCTTCTTGAGGGCCTCGCTTGGAAGTGCGGCGGCCGGAATGGCTGCAGCAATAGATGCCGGAGCAACCCCGCAACGACGGAACTATCCTACGTGTCGTGAGGTGCTGGAGACTCCGATCGTCGCCCGCCATCAGGTGGTCATAGCGGGCGGTGGTCCCAGCGGCGTAATTGCGGCCATCGCGGCAGCTCGCAGCGGTGCGGATACGCTTCTGCTGGAACGATACGGCTTCCTGGGCGGCAACGGCACAGCCGGTTTGATGACTTGCTACAACGGCTTTCGCAACCAACGTCCGCCGGAAGCGCTGCAGACGGTTAAGGGGATTCCCGCGGAGTTTATCGCCGAATTGGTGAGGTTGGGCGGTGTAGCGGATAAGGTCAATTATGAAATGACGGTGCCGCACAACGTCCAACGCGGAGATTTACCTTATGCCGTTCCTTTCGACCCGGAGGCGGCTAAGATTGCGTGCTTGAACCTCATCAGGAAGGAAGGAGTAAGCTCGTCTGCACAGTTGGAATCGTTGCATCCATGCTGGAGGGCACACGAGTGACCGGCGTTATCGCTCACTCCAAATCTGGCCGACAGGCCATCGCTGCGGATATTGTAGTTGACTGCACCGGCGACGGCGACCTTGCAGCAGAGGCCGGCGCGCCGTTCATGAGCCCCGCCGCCTCTGGCGATCACATGCCAATGACTTTGATGTACAGGATCGGCGGTCTGCCCGCGACGGTAAAAGACTCGTTCGACGGAGTGCGCAAGGGTGATCAGGTTGTAAGGTGGGGTCCGGCGATTGACGGCGACGGCGTAAACGTCGAAACTTTGACCGAGGCGGAGATCCGTGCGCGCCTGGACATCTGGAACGAGGTCCAGGAGATGCGGACCAAACCAGGGATGGGGTCGCTGTTTCTCGCGCAGACGGCCACCGGCATCGGTGTAAGGGAGACTCGCCGTATCGTTGGCGAGTACACCCTTAGGGAGCAAGACGCTATCGAAGGCAAGCGCTTCCCGGACGCCATCGCCATCAGCTCCAATCCCTTCCCTGACTATCACGGCAGGCGGTATTTCCTTCGCCATGAGGGTTTCGACATTCCGTATCGCTCGCTAGTACCCAAGATAGTGGACGGTCTGGTACTGTCCGGCCGTTGCATTTCCTGTGAACAGGCGCCCTTCCAGTCGGCCAGGTCGATGGCGCCCGCCATGGCGATCGGACATGCCTCCGGCTGCGCCGCCGCCCTTGCCGCTACCCGGGGCATACCACCTCGGGAACTGGACGTGAAGGCGGTCCAGAAGCTCCTGTTGAATCAGAAGGCCGAGCTGCGGCTTTAGACAAGCCATACGGCTGAGCCTGGCCTATGAAGCCAAGACAACATCTACTCAGGAGAACGATATGAGCAGAACCGTCGGCGAGATCGATCTTCCTTCTGGCAACTCCCTGACGCGTCTGGCAGCGAAGTCGTCTGGACGGCGCGGGCAAAGAGCCTGGGTCGAGTGGGCAGTTCTGGCGGGGGCAGTCATGGCAGCCCCTTTTCTAGCGATGGAGTCGAACAAAGCTGCTGCCCGGGAACCCTCCGACCCTTTGCCATCATCCTTTCTGGGGCAGGGGTCGGCGGACCAACCGCCAGAGACCCCACCGCTGCCCGCCGGTTTGAAGAAGCTCAATCACATCATCTGGATCATGCAGGAGAACCGAACGTTCGACAACTACTTCGGCACTTTCCCCGGCGCCGACGGCATCCCTCCCTCAACCTGTCTCCCAAAGCTTCCCGGCAGCAAGGACTGCGTCGCTCCGTTTCACATGCCCGGTCTCTTCCCCACCTGCGATCTGCCTCACGAGTGGGAGCACGCCCATGCCGCGTACGACAGCGGGAGGATGGACGCGTTCGTGTGGGTTGAAGGGACGCCGTACACCATGGGATACCTTGACGACCGGGACATCCCCAACTACTGGGCGTATGCCAAGCACTACACCCTTTGCGACGCCCTGTTTTCCTCCCAGATGGGTGAAAGCCTCACGAATCATCTCTACATGGTCGCCGCACAGTCGGGAGGCATGATCGGCGGGGCCGAAACCGTCGAGGAGGTTGAGAAGATCAGGGATGACCCCGGAGGGTTCAGCTTTGAGGCAATAGTAAATTTGCTCAATAGAGGACGGATCTCCTGGAAATACTATCTTGAGACAATGCCGCCGCGCGCCGACGAGAAGATGCCGCCGGACATACTATGGTATCTCCTCCATCCCGACCCAAAACAGTTCTCACTATGGAACCCGCTCCCCGCGTTCAAATCCGTCCGGGACAATCCCGTGAGCTGGAACAATCTGGTGGAATTGAAGCAGTATTATGAAGACCTCGAGAAGGGAACCCTACCGCAGTTTTCATGGATCATTCCGGCGTTTGACGACAGCGAGCATCCGCCCGCGCCCGTGGCGCAAGGCATGTGGTACGTCACCAAGGTGATCAACGCCCTGATGAACAGCCGATACTGGAGCGACAGCGTGATCTTCCTGACCTGGGATGATTACGGGGGGTTCTACGATCACGTGCCGCCTCCCGAGATGGATGCGATGGGCTTGGGACCGCGGGTTCCCGCGCTGGTCATTTCACCATTTTCGAAGCCCGGCTATGTCTCACATTTCGTTTATGATTTCACCTCGATCCTGAGATTCGTGGAGCGGCGCTTCGACTTGCCGAACCTGACTACTCGTGACAAGCGAGCTGACCCCATGTTCGATTGCTTTGATTTCGGCCAGAGCCCTTTGTCACCTCTGGCCATACCGGTTCCTCCAGACTTGCCACCCACCAGGCGGATTGAACCTTATTGCGTTTTCGCCCCGACTTTGCCGGTTGTTGAACCATACAACCCTCCGGTGGAAT
>CAVROP010000044.1:0-42359 GCA_963722675.1 uncultured Acidobacteriota bacterium | reverse complement strand
TGCGCACTCCCCAGCCGCATTGTAGCAGCAGCTATCCCGCACGGGGCCCCGAGCGCTCAAAAGGAATTGTTTTTTCACGGTCTCACCGGTGAAGCATCCTCAATCGCCGCGGCCAGGGTAAGCGGTAAACAGCTCGCGGAGCGGCGATTGTGCTGACGGACGTGCACACAGGAAAAACTAGAGACTTTCAGAACGCCGAAGATGCAAAAAGCAAAATGCGTGAATGGGTTGGCCGCAACCCGAAGTTCTTTCCACACGCTGCCCAATATGAATTTGAGGCCTGGCTCCTGCCCTTTTGGAGCACGATCCAGCGCTTGGCCTGTCATAACAAGGCCGCGCCAGCGGCGCTCCCGAGGCCGTGAATTTTACTCGCCCTCCATCGGCCCGGATCGAGGAAGTTTTTTGGCGCCGGCGCCTGCAGGAGTCATTACGTCAAGCCGCGAGACGCCGCCAGAATCCTGCGCGAAAATGATCTTCTCCTTGCGGCTCAGGTTTGTCCAGAGTTGCGAGCCTTTTTGAACACCATACTTCAGCTTTGCGGAGGGCAGTGCGTTTAACCAGCGGCAAGAGACTGTTCGCCGGGTTGTGCGCCGTTACGGGCCGGAGTAATACCCGTCTCTTGCCTGCACGACCAGTCTTTTTGTTTGGTTGTCAGATGGATTTTATGGTAGTCCGCTGTGGCGTCCGTCTGGTCGGGAGTGTAGCCAAGGTTGTACTGGTTGCGTAGCTCATCTTGAATCTGGCTGTAGATCTGCTCGATCGGTAGTTTCATCGAGAGTTCAAAAAGGCGACCGCCTGTCTGCCTGGAGATCTGGTCGAGGACTTTCTTGCCATCCGGGCGCTCCTGCTGGGGGTATCTGCCGGGCCGACCGCCGCCGTGCCGGCCATCCCTCCCATGCCGCGGCCGCCGCAACCACCTCCATAAGGGTGCTCATCGGCGAACAGGATCGAATAGACCAAGGTATTGGCACGCTGGGCCGCTGCGACGGCGCTGGCCAGGGTTTCCTTACTGCCGCGATCGACTCCATCAGAGAGCACAATCAGCGCCTTGCGCCCTTGCTGC
Source organism: uncultured Acidobacteriota bacterium (assembly GCA_963722675.1). Lineage (GTDB taxonomy): Bacteria > Acidobacteriota > Terriglobia > UBA7540 > UBA7540 > CAVROP01. Next base: position 41,296 of record CAVROP010000044.1, on the reverse strand, counting down.
TTTCCCATCAATTCGTTCGACGCCAGGTAGACTGCATCGTAGAGAGCGAGTGCCCCCGCCCCAGCCGCCGCCCCGCCTGCCGGAGTCAGGATATGAGCCGGGCGAATTTCCGGAATCGCCTCCGCCCTCCTGGCCGGCGCGGTGCAGTTGCGGCTCCTGAAGCAACGCCAATGCCTTCTGCAGCTTTTCGCGGGACGAAGTGAGATCCTGGAGGAGTTCGACCTCGCGGTCGAAGTGAATCAGGAAAGCCTTGTCCTTGTCGACGCGCAGCACCTGATCCAAGAAAGTCGAACTGGCGTCACGCTCCTGGTCAAGAACCCGTCGCTGGCTGCCGCTGGTATCCACCAACAGGCCCAGCGTCAGAGGAAGGTCAGATTCACGCGAAAAATAGCTGATCGTCTGAGGCCGACCGTCTTCTTCCAACTGGAAATCATCCTTGGTCAGGTTGCGCATGATTTCTCCATGCTTGTTGCGCACGCTGGCAAGGACATTGACAACCTTGACGCTCACGGAGATTTTGGGCGGAGCGGGGCTCGGTTGCTGGCTGGGCGGCTGGCCCGGCGCGCCGGGTTGTTGGGCCCAGCTTGGCAACCACAAGCACACCACAGAGAGAAGCAGGCAGAACCCTTGCCAGGCACATGCTCCGATGCTGGCGACAACGTTGCGAGCTTGCGAGGCCCCTCCCTCCCAGTTCGCCAGGTCCACCGCGAGTTGCTTCGTGACCCCCATACTCATCAATAGTATTCCCGCACGACAGAGAAAAGTTCCTATTTCTTCTGACTACTCTGGCGAGGCGCCCAGACCCAATCGTTCCTCCCCGCAGTAGCAGACAAATCGCCTGCTGCGCAGGAATCCGACCAGTGTAAGTCCGCACTCCCGCGCCAATTGGACCGCCAAGCTGGATGCCGCTGAGACCGATGCCAGCAGTGGGATTCCCGCCACAAGCGATTTTTGAATGATTTCGAAGCCCCCACGGCCACTTGCCAGTAATGCACATCCTGACAAAGGCATTCGCCCCTGTAGCAATGCCCAGCCGATGAGTTTATCCACGGCATTATGCCGCCCTACGTCTTCTCTTACGGCGATAAGTTTTCCGGAAGGTTCAAACAGTGCGGCGGCGTGCACTCCGCCGGTCTGGCCGAACAGTACCTGGCCGGGGCGAAGAGTTTCCGGCAGGGTACAAAGCACTTCGGGATCCATCCGGAAGCGCGGGTTGGGCCGCTTAATCCCTTGCAAAATGCACTCCTCGATGAATGCTTTGCCGCATAACCCACAACTGGAGTTGGCGAGGAAGTTGCGTTTGGCTCGCTTCGAATTGAGGATTCCGGGGTTCTTGAGTTTGATCTTCAAGACATTCGGATCGGGTCTCGACACGCCGCAATCTTGAAAACTGGCAAGGTCCTTAGCGGACCGGATGATTCCCTCCGTGAAGAGGAGGCCTGCGGCCAATTCAAGATCATTCCCGGGAGTCCGCATGGTTACGGTGAGGGGTCGTCTCCCAAGCTGGATTTGCAGCGGCTCCTCTCCGACCAGTGCATCGCGCAGGCGCCGCACTTTTTTGTCGTTCCACTCGCACACCGTGGAGTAGTTCACCGCTTGTGAGCCAGGTTCCATTCCTTTGCGCTCCTCGACGTGACGGCTTTGGCATCATTGTAGGCCGCCCGAGCCGTCGAGTCCACACCGGCGCAGCACCGGACGCCTGTCGGCTGACAGGTACCCAGGGACATTGAAAATGGCCAAGCGCCGCAGAGAGGTGGTGCGGGCGGGAGGGCCGCTGTCTTGGGGGCATTCCTTCGCTCCGCTCAGAACAGGCTCTGACCGCGGCCTGGCGGGGGCGAGACGCCCCCGCGACAGCGGGCGGGACGCCCGCACCACGAGTTATTGAAGCGGATGTGTGAAACTTCGCAGTGAGCAAGCGTGGCAAGACTCTGACTTGGCGTCGAACCCATCGACACTCTTCACAAACCCCAGGCGCGGCGTGTTAACGTCTTAGTTTCAATGGCTTAGCCAAAATCAGCTTCCTGCTACTGTGGTGCGCCGCGTGCTAAGAATAGAACCGTGATTCGAACCAAGGTGTAAGTGTGCCCTGGCTCGATGGCAACCACGGGTTCTGTCAAAAGTTCTATGAAAGAGCTATGAGAAGCGAGCGGGGCCGAGGCGGAGAGGTTTTGGGGGAGTGCTTGGATCGAGAGTGGTGATGGCGGATTTGGATTTATCGCATTGGTGCCAAGGTGGATCCTTAAGTGGGGGAGCGAGTTCGACTCGCTCCCGACCCACCTCGGCCCCGGGGTCGGCGCTCAGGTCGCATCCCTGCGTAGCCCTATCCTCCGCCCCGGCCGGTTGGAAGTCTACTGCAACGCCGCTCCATTGGCCAACGCTTGTTCGAGAATCTTGTTCCACTTTCCTTGTAGCGTGGTGACGGAGTTGAGTTCTGGCAAGGGGACAGGAACTCGGTAGCCCAGAGCGGAGTGAGGGCGGAGAAAGTTGTAGTGAGTGACGAAGAGCGTGGTGAGAGCCAGCGCGCCGTTCTGGGTAACGAAGCCGCAGGCGGGGCGCACGTGGTGTTTGTAAGTGCGATTGAGGCGTTCGATGAGTTGCTTGAAGGGACGAAATTCGGTGGAGACCGGGTCGAGGTTTTCCAGGCCGATGACCTGCCGCAAGGTGTGCGGGGGTTGAGAAGAGGAGCGGTGAGCGTTGAGGAAGTGCATCCCGGCCTGATAAGCGGGGTTGCCATCGGTGATGAAGCGGAGGGCCTGATCTGGGGGCAGGGTGCGGGCGGCCTCACCCAAGGCCACCGTAGCGGCCAAGGTATCGCGCTCTGCGGCGACGTGATAGGACGTGATGTGATGCCCTTGGGGGTCGAGAAAGAAGAAGGTGTATTGGTGCTTGCCCGCGACACGAATATAGGTTTCATCCCCGGTGGCAGTGTGGCTGAGCGGAGCCTTGTGGGACAGGTTAAAGGCGTGGCAGTAGTAGGCCGCGGCCTGAGCGTAGTTGAGGACGGACTGATAACTGAGGGGCACGCCGAAGACTTGACGGAGGACCTGAGCGGTCTTGCGTGCGGAGAGGGCAAAGGAGATGTGGAAAGCCAGGACCAGCCCTAACAGGTCTGAGGAGCGGTGAATTCGGGTGAGGTCGAACGCCAGGCGGAGCGGGAGTGGAAGGGGCCAGTTGAGCAGGCTGAAAGTGGTACTCGCGATATTGGTAGCGCAGCTTGAATTGGGAGAGGCGGAGTTTCTGGAGCAGCTTCTCGTTCCACTTTAAGGCTTGTTGCTTCTGCAGGTAGTGAGGGCAGTGATCGCAGGGGCACTTATAGAGGGTGGAGTCAGCACGTTGTTTCCAGCAGTAAAGGGCACTGTGACAGTAGGGACACCAGTAGCGCGTAGGGCGGGTGAGGCGATGGCGGCGAGCCAGTTGAGACAAGCGACCACAGACTTTGCAAAGCAACTGGCTGGCTTGACGGCCATCGTTGCGGTAGAGGAACTGCGGAGGTGCGCCGCAGTGGGCGCAACGGCAAGTTCGTGGCAAGGGGCGGGCAGCGCGTCGGCGAACCGGCGAGAGAGGCCGACCATGCTGACGCTGATACTGAGCACACAACTGCTGCCAATCCAAGCTGGGCGCGGCTGGTGGCGGGGTGGGCGGCGGGGTCAGGGGAGCGCGGGGATCGACGTAGAAATCGCGGTAGTGCGGATGCTGCTGGCGGAAGTCGTCGCGCGGCTGAGGCTCGGGCTGTCGTCCGGCGAGGATCTCCTGCCGTTGTTCGACAAGGTCCTGCAAATCCTGGCGAGTAAATTTCCGGCAGAGCCAAAGTACCAATCGTGGTATGCTGCCCATGGCGGTGAGTCTCTCGGGAACCGTGGTGGGTTCCCTGACGAGTGGTTTGGGAAAGAGAGACTTCACCGCCTTTTTTACTCGCCGTCAACTCCCACCGCGGAAGCTCCAGCCGGTTGCAGACAGGCCTCTCGACTCACCAACGGACCCCGGCACGCTGCGCCCCCGGGGGGAGAAAGCAGAAATGCTGGCTTCTCCCACGAATTCAACAGAATATCGGCCTAAAGAAAGAAAGTTTTTGACAGTACGCAACCACGTGTAAGGAGGACAGTGAGCAAGCGTGGCAAGACTCTGACTTGGCGTCGAACCCATCGACACCCTTCACAAACCCCAGGCGTGGCGTGTTAACGTCTTAGTTTCAATGGCTTAGCCGAAATCAGCTTCCCGCTACTGTGGTGCGCCGCGTGCTAAGATGTAGAACCGTAATTCGAACCAAGGTGTAAGTGTGCCTTGGCTCGATGGCAACCACGCTGTAAGGAGGACGACATGGCTTCATGTCAACAGTCGGTGGCCACGCTCTTGCCTGAAGACCCCTCCCTGGTGGACGAAATCCTCCGTCGATTTCCAAAAATCGGTTCTTCCGAGGTGATTCCGCTCTTGCAGGCGGTTCAGCAACGCTGGGGATACCTCCCGCGCCAGGTGCTGGAGGAGATCGCCAAGCGGACGCGGGTTTCGCTGACCCGCATGTACGGCGTGGCGACGTTTTACGAGCGGTTCCGTTTCAAGCCGGTCGGTAAACACGTGATCCAAGCCTGTCACGGCACAGCCTGCCACGTGAACGGCGCCAAACAGATCGGCCGCGCCATTCACCAGACGCTCCAGATTAAGGACCGCGAAACGACGGCGGACGGGTTGTTCACGCTGGAAACGGTGGCCTGCCTGGGCTGTTGCAGCCTTGCGCCGGTGATGATGATCGACGACAAAGTGTATGGTCGTTTGAATCCGCAGCGCGTGCAAGGCATTCTCGGCCGCTACCGAAAACCGGGAGAAACCCGATGAAGACATCCACCATAAACTCGCACTGGCGCATCGCGGTGGGCCTCGGCTCCTGCGGCGTGGCCGCCGGCGCTCAGGCGCTTTACGATCTGATCGAGAAACGCGCCGACCGTTCACGAATCACGCTGCACAAAACCGGCTGCGCCGGGCTTTGTCACCGCGAACCGATGCTGGAACTTTATTCGCCGAGCGGCGGGCACTGGACCTACGTCCATCTCGATGAGCGCGGCGTCCAGCAAATTCTCGACCGCCACATCGGACGTAACCAGCCGGTTGAAAAATATCTGCTCGAGGGTGGCGGGCGCGCCGAAAGTGTGCGCGGGTTTTTGTCCAAACAGAAAAAAATCGCGCTGGAGAATTGCGGTGCGATTGACCCCGAATCGCTCGAGGCGTACCGCGCCTCCGGTGGTTACCGCGCCGCCGGGCAGGTGCTCGGCGGCATGACGCCCGCCCAACTCATCGAAACGATCACCGCCAGCGGTTTGCGCGGACGTGGCGGCGCGGGTTTCCTGACGGGATTGAAGTGGAAATACGCCGCCGAGGCGGCCGGCGAGCGGAAATACATCGTCTGCAACGGCGACGAAGGCGATCCGGGCGCGTTCATGGATCGCAGTGTGATGGAAAGCGACCCGCATCGCGTGGTTGAAGGGATGATCATCGGCGCGTTCGCCATCGGCGCCTCAGCCGGTTTCGTTTACGTCCGCGCCGAGTATCCGCTGGCGGTCAAGCGGATGGGTTTGGCCATCGAACAGGCTCGCGCTGCCGGGCTGCTCGGAAAGAATCTCGATCTCGAAATCCGTGAGGGCGCGGGGGCATTTGTCTGCGGCGAGGAGACGGCGCTGATCCAATCCATCGAAGGGGCGCGCGGCATGCCCCGGATGCGTCCGCCCTTCCCCGCCCAGAGCGGGCTCTGGGGTTGCCCGACGCTGATCAACAACGTGGAGACCTTCGCCAACATCCCCTGGATCATCACCAATGGCGCGGCTGCGTTCGCGGCGCTGGGCACCGAGAAGAGCAAAGGCACGAAGGTCTTTTCGATTGTCGGCAAAATCCGCAACAGCGGCCTGATCGAAGTGCCGATGGGCATCACGCTCTCCGAGATCATTTACGAAATGGGCGGCGGCAGCGCCACCGGCCGCCCCATTAAGGCGGTGCAAACCGGCGGCCCCAGCGGCGGCTGCATTCCATCCGCCTTGTTCGAAACGCACATCGACTACGAAGAACTGGTTCGCCACGGCGCCATCATGGGCAGCGGCGGCATGATAGTCATGGACGAGGACACTTGCATGGTGGACCTGGCGCGCTATTTCCTCGCCTTCACCGCCAAGGAGTGTTGCGGCAAATGCGCGCCGTGCCGCCTGGGCACGGCGCAGCTCTTGGAAATTCTCACGCGCATTACTCAGGGCCGGGGCGTCGAGGCCGACTTGCAAACGCTCACCGAGCTTGGCTCCACCGTGAAAACCACGTCGCTGTGCGGACTCGGCCAGACTGCGCCGAACCCGGTGCTGACCACGCTCCAATACTTCCGCCACGAATACGAAGAACACATCCGCGAGCGGCGATGCCGTGCGGGCGTTTGCCAGGCCTTGATGCTGGCGCCCTGCGAGAACTCCTGTCCGCTGCACATGAACATCCCCGGCTACCTCCAACTGCTCAAGGAAAACCGGCTCGACGATGCCTTCGAGATGGTGCTGCTCGACAATCCGTTGCCCGGCACGACGGGCCGCGTCTGCCAATATCCGTGCGAGCAACGTTGCCGTCGCGCCACGGTCGACGCGGCCGTCAACATGCGCGAGGTCCACCGTTTCATCGCCGATGCCAAGCTCGGAAGGACTCCGGCGGCAAAAATCGTTCGCCGGTTGAAACAACGCAAACTCCCCGCCACCGGGAAACGCGTCGCCATCGCCGGCGCCGGGCCGTCGGGATTGACGGCGGCGTTTTACCTGGCGCTGCTCGGCCACCACGTCAGGATCTTCGAGGCCGCCGCGCACCCGGGGGGCATGCTTCGCTACGCGCTGCCCGCAATACCGGTTGCCGAAAAACACGCTCGACCGCGAGATTGCCTTGATCCGCGGGCTCGGCGTCGAGTTCACCTGCAACACCGCCGTCGGCCACGACATCACGCTCGAGGAATTGACCGGCGCGCACGACGCGGTATTGCTGGCCTTCGGCACGTGGGAAGGCGAAGGCCTCGCCGTGCCGGGTCGCGGACTGGCCGGCGTCGTTGCCGGCGCTGGATTTTCTCGAGGCCGCCACGCCGCGGGAAAAAGACATCCGGTCGGCCGCAGCGTCATCGTCATCGGCGGCGGCAACGCGGCGATTGATTCCGCGCGCACGGCGTTGCGTTTCGGGGCAGAGGTGACGATCGTCTACCGGCGCACCCGTGAGGAAATGCCCGCGATCGCCGAGGAGACCGCGCACGCACTGGAGGAAGGCGCACGGCTTATCACGCTGGCCGCGCCGGTGCAAGTGCTGGGTGAAAACGGCAAGGTGACGGGACTGGAAGTCGAAAAGACCGCGCTGGGCAAATTCGACGCGCGCGGCCGTCGCGCGCCCGTGCGGACGGGCGAAAAATACGTCATCCCGTGCGACACCATTATCGAAACCATCGGCCAAAGAGTCGAAGCCGGGTTGCTCAGCAAACTCGGCCTGCGGGTTACCGGCGCCGGTACGGTCGAGGTGGATCCGTGGACGCTGCGGACAGGCGATCCGAAGGTTTTCGCCGCCGGTGACGTGGTGAGCGGCGCGGCCAACGTCAGCGGCGCCATGGCGCTGGCTAAGAAGGCCGCTCAAAATATTGACCGCCAGTTGACCGGCCAAGATCGTTTTCGGGAGCTTTGGCAGGCGTTCAAGTACGACAACGCGCCGCCGCCTCAGGGCCAGGGCGGTTCGCGCAATGTGGCGAAGATCGCCGCCTGCGCATCGCGCCGGCGCAACTTCAACGAGGTCACACAAACATTCAGTAGGAAACAAGCGCGCGCCGAGACCTTACGATGCCTGCGCTGCGACATCAAGACCACGGAGGAGGACGTAGCATGAAAACCGTCTCGCTCAGCATCGACGGCAAATCCGTGACGGCTTCCGCAGGCACGACGATTCTGAACGCCGCCGCCGCCGCCGGCATTGACATCCCGCATCTTTGTTACGACCCGCGCGTTGAGCCCATCGGCAGTTGCCGGCTCTGCGGCGTGAAGGTGGAGGGAATGCGCGGCGTCATCGCCTCCTGCGGACAGGCGGTCAGTGACGGCATGAAGATTACGACCGAGGACGACGACCTGGCGCTGCATCGCAGGCAGATTTTGCAATTGTTGTTATCCGATCATTCCCCCACCTGCACCACTTGCGATAAATCCGGCAACTGCCGGCTCCAGGATTACGCCTACCGTTATCATGCCGATCAGAACCGATTCGGCCCATTGACACACCAACCCGACGGCCCGAACTACACTACCCTCAACAAGGGCATCCTTTACGACGCCGAAAAGTGCATCAAATGCGGCCTCTGCGTGAAATATTGCGAGACCGTGCAGATGGCCGAGGCGCTGACGTTTGCATGGCGCGCCAAACGCATGGTGGTCACGACGCCGTTCGACGAGGACTTGCACAAAACCACCTGCGAACTCTGTGGCGGCTGCATCCGCGTTTGTCCCGTCGGCGCCATGCTCGACAAGTCCGCCCTGGGCATGGGACGCGAGAAGGACCTCAGCCGCGTCCGCACCACCTGCTCGTACTGCGGCGTCGGTTGCCAGATGGATTTGGTGGTGGACAAGGCCCGCAACCGCATCGTGCGCGTGACCGCCGAACCTGGGTCGCCCATCAACGACGGCAACCTCTGCGTCAAAGGCCATTTCGGGTTCGAGTTCGTCGCTTCCAAGGACCGTCTCACGCATCCGCTGATTCGCAAGAACGGCAAGCTTCGAAAAAGCGACGTGGGACGAAGCCATTGCGCTGGTCGGCAAACGCCTCCGCGAGATTCGCGACAAGCACGGTCCCGATGCCGTCGCCTTCGTCTCCTCGTCGCGCTGCACCAACGAAGAAAACTACCTGATGCAAAAACTGGCGCGCGCGGCCGGCGGCACCAACAACGTGGACAACTGCGCCACCAGTTGCCATGCGCCGACCGTCGCCGGTCTGGCGATGTCGTTCGGCAGCGGCGCGATGACCAACAGCACCGCCGAGATCAAAGACTGCAAGGTGCTCTTCCTCATCGGCGCCAACCCCACCGAGGCGCATCCGATCTATCGGCTTGGAAATGAAACGCGCGCTTGCGGCGCGGCGCGAAGCTGATCGTCTGCGACCCGCGCAAGACCTGGCTGGCCCAGCGCGCCCACATCCACATCCAGCACCGGCCCGGCAGCGACAACATGCTGCTCAACGCCATGATGCGCTACATCCTCGACGAAGGGCTGGCCAACCGGTCGTTCATCGAGAGCCGCTGCGAGGGTTTCGAGGAGTTTCGCGAGAATCTGCAAGCCGTACACCGTCGAAGCGGCGGCGAAATACTGCGGCGTGGATGCCGAACTGATCCGCACCGCGGCGCGGCTGGTATGCCGACCGGCAATCCCAGCGCGATTTTCTACACGCTGGGCATCACCGAGCATTCCTGCGGCACGGACAACGTCAAGAACGTCGCCAACCTCGCCATGCTCTGCGGCCAGATCGGCAAACGCTCCAGCGGCGTCAACCCCATGCGCGGCCAGAACAACGTCCAGGGCGCCTGCGACATGGGCGCGATGGCGCAACAAACTCCCCGGCTACCAGAACGTGGACCGACCCCGCCGTCGCGCGCCAAGTTCGAGAAGGCCTGGGGCGTCGCGCTGCCGCAAAACAAAGGCGGCAAGATCCCGTACTTTCTCGAGGCCGCCGGACGAGGCGGACTTAAGGCGCTTTACATCATGGGCGAGGATCTGGTCGCCACCGAGCCGAACAAGGCCAAAGTGATCGAGCACCTGCGCAACCTCGAATTCTTCGTCTGCCAGGAAATCTTCCTCACCGAAACCGCCAAGCTCGCGCACGTCGTTCTGCCGGGCGCCTGCTGGGCGGAGAAGGACGGAACGTTCACCGCGTCCGAACGCCGCATGCAGTTGGTCCGCAAAGCCGTCGAACCGCCCGGCGAAGCCCGGGCCGACTGGCAGATCCTCTGCGCTGTCGCCACCGCCATGGGCTATCCGATGCAGTACGAAAGCCCGGCGCAAATCTTCGACGAGATGGCCGGCCTCTCGCCCGATTTTCGCCGGCATCAGCCACCAGCGGATTGCCGCAGCCGACGGCCTGCAATGGCCGTGCCCGACGCCGGACCATCCCGGGCACGCGGTTCCTGCACGAAGGCAAGTTCACGCGCGGCAAGGGCAAGTTCCACGCCATCACCTTCCAGCCGCAGAAGGAGGAACCGTGCGAGGAATTTCCGCTCATCCTCTCCACCGGCCGCACGCTCTACAACTACAACTGCGGCACCATGACCCGCCGCTCCGCCGTCATCCACCAGAAGGACCCGGCCAACTTTGTCGAGATTCATGCCGAAACCGCCGCGCGCTACGGCATCCAACCCGACGAGAAGGTGATCGTCCGCACCCGCCGCGGCCAAGTGACCGGCCGCGCCGTGGTCGGCGATCGCGTGCGCCCGGACACGATCTGGATGCCGTTCCATTTCGCCGAAGAACCGGCCAACGCCATCACCAACGACGTTTTCGACCCCGTCACCGCCACCGCCGAATACAAGTGCTGCGCGGCGGCGCTTGAGAAGTTGCATTCAGATTGACACTCGCAACTGACGATCGACGTTAGCGGAGAAGAATTGATACACCAATAACCTGGTTCTTGGTGTATAATTCGTGTGTGAGTCGAACTAACATCGAAATCAATGACACCCTCATCCGGAAGGCCCGCAAGCTCACCAGGCTCAGGACCAAGCGGGCGATTGTGGACCGGGCCCTGGAACTCCTGGTGCGCACTGAGACCCGCAAGGGAATGTTGAGCTATTATGGCAGCGGCATCTGGCGAGGCGATCTGAAGGCGAGCCGCAGGAACCGGGTTTGACACTGGTCGACAGCTCGGTCTGGATCGATTATCTCAGCTCGTCACCGGGCCCCGCAGGAGTGGAACTGCGTCGATTGATTGCCGGGGGCGAACCCATTGCACTCACTGGCATTATCGTGAGCGAGGTCTTGCAAGGCCTTACGCGTCGATATAGAAGAAGTGGAACGCTTCCTGGCTATGTGGGAGGTGATTGAGCCACGTGGGTTGTCGACCTATCGCGCCGCCGCGGGCATATTCCGACTCGCTCGTACGCGCGGCGTCAGCATGACCACCATTGACTTTCTAATTGCCGCAATCGCCCTGGAGCAGGACGTGGCGCTCTTCTCCCTCGACAAGGACTTTGCCCATCTCTCCAAACTGACCGGTCTGCGCCTGTACCAGATTCCACAGGCGAGATAGCTGGCGCGCAAGTTTTACGCGCATGCTCGATTGAGTCCAGGATGCCAGCGACGGCGGCAAGCAGAGTCGGGATCTTGCACCGGCAAACCGCGGCGGGAGGCCTGGCGCAGCGCGAGGCTTTCGGGAAGATGCGCCACAACTTTCAGGCCCGCCATCCCCTTCTCGATCATCTCTCGCTCTTCCCATCACGAATCTTGTTGCCCACCACCAACAATCGAGAAAGGCCGATGTCTGCGGCCAGTTGTTGAATTCGCCGGGCTGTTTCGATGGAAGACTGGCTGGGCTCGACCACGATTAAGAGCGCGTCGGCGCCTCTCGAGGTGGCTCTGCCCAGATGTTCCAACCCCGCTTCGCAATCCATGAATACCCAATCCGAGCGCTCCAGCATGATGTGTTGAAGAAGGTTCCGAAGGAAAGCGCTCTGCGGGCATGCGCAGCCGCCGCCTCCCTGGCCGATGCCGCCCATCACCAGCAGCCGAACACCATGATCTTCAAAAGAGAAGCGGTCCGGAATGTCGTCCACGCGAGGGTTGAGCCGGAAAAAGCCTTCCAGCGACCCTAGCCGCTCCTCGATCAATTCCTTCATCCCAACCAGGGCCGGCGGCGCGGAAGTAAAACCAAGGGCGAGATGCAGATTGGGATTTGGGTCGGCGTCAATGACCAAAACAGGGTGTCCCCGCGTAGCCGCCTGCCGCGCCAACAGGGCTGTCAAGGTAGTCTTGCCGACTCCGCCTTTGCCACTGAGTGCGATTTTCATGATATTAATCTACCAACAACGACTGCACCACAGAGGGCACAGAGGTCACGGAGAAAAGGATCTACTCTGTGATCGCTGTGCCCTCTGTGGTGAGTCTTTTTTTCGCGAACTCAACCAGCCGCTCGCACAGCATGCCGCCCAGGTGCGCCAGAATCTCGAGGTGGTGATAATGGCTGGCGGAATCGTCGAACAGGACCTGTGCGGAGTCAGGGAACTCTCCGCCTCCTGACCAGTACACTACGGCGAGAGGCAATCGCGGAAACACCCAGAAGCGGAACGCCGCGTCGCCCATCTCAACTTGTTCGCTACCAAGTCCTCGAGCGGTGGCGCGGAAAGCTTCCACATCGCCCCGAAAGCTCCTCACCAACAGGTTGCCGCTGTAAGATTGAAATGCCTGCTCATAGAATGCCCCGTGGGGCAGGTTGCGCAGCGAGATCCAGGTGTTTTCTAAAGGCGCTCCATCAGCTAAGAGGAGGTGCTGGAGGATTAAACCCGCAAAGTGCGCAGGGCAAGGCCGGCCCGCCTTGTCGCGAACCGTCAAGTCAGGCCAAGTCACGAAATAGGGCCGACCCCAAAAGGGAATCTCGATCTGAGTCGCCCCTGCGAGAGTCTCGCAACGCGCGCCGGACCACAAGGCCACTTCCGCAGGGTCGCGTTGCCGCAGCGCTTCTTGCGTCTCTCGCAACTGTTTCTCGAGGCTAGCTGCCCAGGTTGGGTTTACTGGCATAAATTCAAACGCTGTCAGCTTTCAGCTCTCAGCTTTCAGCAAACGCGTGATCGATCGCGACTTGCTGATTGCCGGAATATGTGCGCCAGCCGTAAGGACGCTGCAACCGACCCCTCACCCGTCTGGCGGCGGCTGATGAAAGCGCCGTCGCGAGACACCCTCTCCCCAAGGGAGAGGGCTGTGTTAGTCCGGGCGGTTTGCTGATAGCTGACGGCTGAAAGCTTCCTCTCACGCCCCCACCGTCACACCCTGAAACGTTTTCTTCGCCGTGTACATGGGCGGCGCAAGCTTCAATTCAGCGCGCTTCTTATCCAGATGTTCGATGATCTGGGCGGCGGCTTTGACGGGGTCGGGTTCGAAGAAGAATTTCCCGCCTGTCACCTTTTCAACGTCCTCCGTGAGGAATTTGTGCACGGCTGGGCTGCCCAATACCGGCTGTGGGGTTCCGAAGTGAGTAAGCACGCCCGAGGCCACACAGTAGAAGCCAATGGCAATCGCCTTCTCGGACATCCACTCGGGCGCCGAACCCGCCACCGGTAGTTGCGAGAAATCTTCTCCCAGGCCTCCCTCACCCACGATTTCGACCAGAGTGGTCAGAATGCGAGAGTTGTCCACACACGACCCGAGGTGCAAAACGGGAGGGATGCCGACGGCTTCACAAATCTCTCGCAATCCCGCGCCGGCGCTTTCGAAAGCTGCTTCAGGGCGGAGCAGGCCGCACTTGGCGTCCGCGATGGCGGCGCATCCGGTGCTGACGATCAATACGTCGTTCTTGAGCAGCTCGCGTGTGAGTGCGATGTGCGCAGAGTCATGGAGCACGTTCGGGTTGTTGCATCCGACGATTCCCACCGCGCCCCGGAGCCGCCCGTCGATCACTGCGTCGTTCAGGGGACGATAGGTGCCGCGGTAACGCCCGCCCAGGAAACGAAAGACTGAGTCACTGGTGAAGCCGGCGATCAGGCCGGAGCGACTGTCGGGGATATTTACTTTGCGCGGGTCGCGCCGGGTATAACTCTCCACGGCTCGAGCCACAATCTCCTTCGCCAATTCCAGCGCCCGAGCTTCTTCGAATTGAATGTGTTCAACACCCGGCATCTTGTTTTTGGGCGAGGTTGTGATCAGTTTGGTATGGAAACAGCCGGTCAAACTGCTCAGGGCGGGCATGATGCATTGCACATCCACCACCATGAGATCGACGGCGCCCGTGATAACGGCCAGTTCCTGCTGCAAGAAATTTCCGGCCACCGGTATGCCGTGGCGCATCAGGATTTCGTTGGCCGTGCAACAGATCCCCGCGATGTTGATTCCCTTGGCGCCATGCGCTTCCGCCATTTTCAGAAGTTCCGGGTCCCGGCTGGCGGCAACGATCATCTCCGAGAGGACGGGTTCGTGGCCGTGCACAACTATATTAATGGCGTCTTTTTTCAAGACACCTAAGTTGACCGCGGCGCGCAGAGGTTGGGGCGAGTGAAAGAGCACGTCCTGAAGGTCGGTGGCGAGCATGGATCCGCCCCAGCCGTCCGCCAGCGAAGCGCGCAATCCTTGCATCAGGATGTTGCGGTAATCGGTGTCAACCCCCATGGTACTGCGGTGCATGATTTCGACGATCTCACGGTCGATTCCTCGCGGGGTGATCTCGTGCTTGCGCCACAGCTCCTGGCGCTTGGCAGGAGCTCGAGATACGAACCTGAGTTCGCCCTCCTGCTGGCCGAACATCTCGAGAGCACGCTCTGCCAAGGCCTTGGCAATCTCCGCATCACTATGCCCGTCGAGGGCGACCCCGAACTCGGCTGCCACGCGGCGAAGCTTAATGGGATCCTTAATGACATAGCCGCCTTTATCCTCCGCCGCCAGGAGAAGGGCATGGACTACGTCGCGGCCGTGATCGGAGTGGGCCGCCGCGCCGCCCGCCACCATGCGCACCAGGTTGCGGGCCACAATCGTATCGGCGTCCGCGCCACAGGCGCCCCGTTGCGGCCGACCGCCAAAGGGATCGATGCGGCAGGGGCCCATATTGCAGATTTTGCAACAAACCCCGAGCTGGCCGAAGCCGCATTGCGGCTGTTGCTCCTCCCAGCGGTCCCAGATCGTCTCCAAGTGCTGATTTTCGGCGATCTGAAGCATTTCCAGTGTTGCTGGATCAACGCTCTTTTGGTTCATACTCACCTCGGCGCAGAACATTAACAGCGAAGAAAAGATTCACCACAGAGTACACAGAGAACACAGAGCAGATTGTCACCGCTGTGGCGACGACTGAGAGTCACGACCCTCCCACTGCACCCTTTGTCGAGGTCATTACTCCGTGACCTCTATGCCCTCTGTGGTGAGGGGTACTCGGTTTATGCAGCGGCTGCCGCCGGACTCGACCCGGTCCGCTGGCGGTAGGCCTTCAAGTAGCCGTCGCTGTAAATCTCCATACCCAGCAGGAGTTCAGCCGTGGCCACCGATTGGCGTAATTCCTCATCGCAGACATCCAGGATTGCGGTATCCAACCCCATCGCCAACGCCATGACCATGAAGGTGCGATTGATGAGCTTGCGCTCTTCAGTCTTCGAAGAAACGTTGCTCAGGCCGATGGAAATATGGCAGGGCGGATCGGAGAGCATGGTCATCTGCTGTATGGCATTGAGGACATTCTTGGGCTGGTCCTGCATGAACTTGACCGGCATCACGATGGGGTCGAGAAAGATTTCGGATGGCGAGAGTCCGGCTTCTATCGCCGCCGCGAAGATTTTTCCACCCAGTTCCAGCCGCCGGTCCACATCCTGGGGGCTGCCTCTTTCATCCATCACCACGCCCATAATCGATGTCTTGAACTCTTTCGCCAGTTCGAGAAGCGGGAAGAGCTTGCTGTCTTCGGCGGTGGTGCTGTTGAGAATAACCGCCCGCTGTCCAACGGTGTCGCGATAGGCCGTGAGGCCCGCCCGGAACATATCGGCGCGGGGGCAGTCAAGCGAAAGCGGCAGGGCAGTGGATTCCGCCACGGCTTGAACCAACCAGGCGTAGTCCTCCAGCTTGCGCGAAGCTGCTCCCATGTTCACGTCCAGGTAATCCGCCCCGCCCGCTTCCTGCTTGGCGACACGATCCTTGATCACAGTCTTGTCATGTTCTTGAATGGCCTTGCCAACGTCCTTGAAGGAACCGTTGATACGTTCACCTATTAAAATGATTCCCATGGGTTCTCCTCCTGGAGATTTGGTCTCCGCCCTCTCCCCAGGGAGAGAGGGCGGTCGGGTCACAGTAATCTAGGCGGCGGCTGCGGTAACCGTGCCTCCGCTCAGCTCGGCGATGCTCTTCTTCAGTGCTTGAACCGCTTCGGGGTGACGCAGAATGAACAGGTCGCCACCCGCCACGAGGAACGCGAGGGCTGTGCTGGCTTCCCAAAGCGGCGCGCGCTGGCGCTGGGGACCCCAATCGGGAATCTCTTCTTCCGAAACCCGAGCCTCCTTGACGCCCCATGCCTCGATGCCGACATCGCAGATCATGGGTTGCGCCAGCATTCTGTCGCCCTTCAAACCGGCCAGCCGTGCGCGCTCCATCACGGAATAGATGTACTCCAGACCGTATCCGAGCGCGGCGCAGGTGGGGTAAATCACAATATTCTCGACCGGGAAGCCCATGTCCTGAGCGAGGATGTTGACCTGTTTGGCCATGTTGACGTCGCAGGGTGATTCGGCAACGACCTTGTGCTTGTAAGCCGTGCACACCGCCACCAGGGTCTTGTAGTTATCCTCCTTGATGCTTCCGATCAGGCAATTCTCGCCCGCCGCCGCCTCCGCGACGGCCGGGAAGACCTCGTTGTCTTTGTCGGCATTCCCCGTACCCCAGATGATCAGGGGCGCCGGGACTCCTTGCAGAACCTGCTTCACGGTTTGAGCGGCTTCGGCGGGAGTTCGGTTGCCGCGTTCAGGATGGCACCCGTCCAGGCGCAAGCAGATCAGGTCGGCACCCATTTCGAGACACTTTCGCCCCCAGTTCACCGGATCGTTCAATGTGTCTCCGAATGGTTCTCTCAGCAGATGCGGCCATTCTTGCGGGTAGGTGTCGCAGATCTCCATGGCGACGACCGGTTGAACGCACGGCCCCTCAAAATCAAGGAAGGGCAGCGTTGCGGCCCCTCCAATTGCGACGGTGTAGCCGCGAGTTCCCCCACCGGCCTGAGTTGCACCGATAGTCACCGAATTGACTCGTCCACCCCAGGTTTTCTTCGCATCTGGAACCATTGTTTTTCCTCCTCGAACTTCCGACTCTCATTCTGAGTAAATTGCAGAATCCATCCGGTGCCGGGGAAGTGACCCCTCACCCGACCCTCGACGGCAGATGAAAACGCCGTCGCGGGCCACCCTCTCCCCAGGGGAGAGGGCATTTTCTTTTCGCAGGCGTTCTTCCTCCACATCTACAACGCGGCTGTTGGCGACAGGGCCGCTTCAAGCAACTCCCGCAAGCTGCGCCGGGCCGGCGAATCCGCCGCCAGTTGACTCACCGGTTCCGCCCTGCCGGCTCAGTTCGCGCAAGCGGCTGTCCGACGGCACTACGCCGAGCAACTTGAGGCCCGTTTCCTGCGCGAGTAAAGGCGCGTCGCCATTTCCCCTTCCGCCCCCAGCCGCTTCGACATCGTTGAGGACCAGGTATTGCCCTCCGATACGCAACGCCAACTTCTTGGTCAGCTCGCGAATCCTCGCAGCCGCTTGCAGCGAAACGGGCAGGCCGTTGCTTACAACCAGGAGCACATCGACATCCTGGGTTGTGCATCTGGAGAGGTGTTCGAGTCCCGCCTCGTTATCCATGACCACGTACCGATAAGCGCCGCGAAGACGGTCAATGCAACGCCGCAGAACATTATTCACCGCACAGTAACAGCGCGGCCCTTCGCCGGCGCCCATGACCAGCAGATCGACACCGCGTCCTTCCCACAAGCACTCCTGAATTCCCATCTCCAGGTAATCGTCTTTGGTTACTCCCGCGGGGAGTTTGCGGATGTGATCCAGCAAATCGTCTCGCAATTCGCTGATGGTCTTCTCCACTTTGCACCCCAGCACGAAGCCCAGGTTGGGGTTGGGATCGGCATCGACCGCCAGGACCGGCCCCTCCCCGCGCTCGATCAAGGTTTGAATCAGCAACGCCGCCAGGGTGGTTTTGCCAGTGCCGCCCTTGCCGGCGACCGCCAGGGTGAACGCCATCTATGCCCAAGCCTCCACTTCTCTGCGAATGCTGCACGGACTTAAACCTGCTGAGATCCGTGTGGGGAATGAACCTTGCCGCCAGGAACTCGTCGTAATAATTTGGATAATTAATAAGGTCGTAATACGTGACCGATTCAGCGGTCGAATGCAATTCCTGCCACGTGCTCTCAGAAAGCAGGCCTAAATCAGCGCCCACGATGGATGTGTTGCCAACAAATCGGATCTTGTCCCTCGGCAAGTCCGGAATCAATCCGATGGCGATCGCCTTGTCCCGGTCGAGGTAGTTGCCGAATCCGCCCGCGATGTAGAGCTGCTCGATGTCCTGAAAATCGAGGCCAACGACTCGCGCCAGGACCTCCGCGCCCGCGTAAATGGCCGCTTTGGCATTCAGTAAGCTGGTCAAATCCGCCTGGGTGACCACGATATCCTGACCGGTATCCAGGCGCGTTCCGGGGACCAGCACGAACTCGAGCATGCCGTCCCGCTCACGGACACGCGGGCTGGCGCCGGGCACCAGATTCCCCGATCGGTCAATCGCTTCCGCCTTGTACAACTCGGCGATCAGGTCGATCAGCCCGGACCCGCAGATACCACGTGGAATGCCGTTCCTTACAGTGCGATATTGAACCGCGCCTTGTTGATTGATCTCGACTCGTTCAATGGCCCCGTGGATAGCCTTCATTCCGTGTTTCACGCCCGAACCTTCGAAAGCGGGACCGGCTGAGGCCGAACAAGCAATGGTCCAATCGCGATTGCCGATGGCGATCTCGGCATTGGTCCCGATATCGATCAACATCTGGACCTTCTCCGAACGGCGCAGACCCACGGCGTAAATCCCCGCCGTCACATCTCCCCCGACCCATCCTCCGATGCTGGGAACGGTGTAGAGCAGCCCCCGGGGATTGACCTGGATGCCGACCTCGACCGCTCGAATGGGCGAGGTGGTGGTGGTCACGGGAACGTACGGCGTCTTGCGAATGGAACTCGGGTCCAGGCCCAGCAGCAGATGTGTCATGGTGGTGTTGCCGGCGAACACCACTGCTGTGATGTCGCTCAGGGTCACTTTGTTGCGCTGCACCATGGCGCCGATCAGTCCGTTGATATTCCCGATCACGGCTTTCTGTAGTTCGTCCAAACCACCCGGCGTGCCGGCATGAATGATGCGTCGCGTTACCTCATCGCCCCAGGCGCGCTGGGAGTTGCACACCGCCTCGGCATCGATTCTCTCCGTCGTATCCAGGTCGATCAGGTGGGCCACAACCGTGGTTGTGCCCACGTCGACCGCCACACCCAGGTTGCGGCTGGTGCGGTCACCCGGCTCCACCTGGAGCACTTCCACAGTGCCTCCGCGCCAGCCCACCGTGACGGTGACCTTCCAGTCCGCTTCGCGCAACAGCTTGGGCAAGCTCCTCAGCACCTTGAGCCCGAGTTGCATGATGGGCGCTGGACGCCGGCGGCGAATCTCCCGAAAGAGCCGCGACTGATCGGAGA
Source organism: uncultured Acidobacteriota bacterium (assembly GCA_963722675.1). GTDB lineage: Bacteria > Acidobacteriota > Terriglobia > UBA7540 > UBA7540 > CAVROP01. Next base: position 21,876 of record CAVROP010000044.1, on the reverse strand, counting down.
GGCTGTCGTCGAGGGTCGGACGCGCCAATTCGAGATACAGCTTGCGGGTCAGCGGGGCAGGATGCACCTCGAGCGACCCGATCACCGGGCAAAGCGCGCGATAGCGCTGAGCATCGATATCGATGAGGATTTGTGTTGCCTCATCGCGAGACTCCGGAGGAATTTCCACCTCGACGTCCCCAGCCACCTGGGTTTGACAGGCCAGGACGTAGTCGCGCCGGATCTCCTCGCGGCTGAGCAGGCTGGTGGGTTGGGCCGTCACGTTTCCTTGCCGGACGATTACCCGGCATTTCCCGCACAAGCCGTCCCCGCCGCAGGAACTGGCCAAGTCCACCCCGGCGATCTTCGCCGCCTCCAAGAGGGTTGTTTCCAAAGGCACACGAACGCGCTCACCTTCCGGCCAGAAGGTGACCTGCGCTCGATGCTCCCTTGGAAGTGGACCTGAGCCTACACTCATTCGTTTGCCTATGTATCCTCGTAGGGGCACGTGGGCCCATGGCGGCCACAAGGGCCGCCCCTACAGGGCAGCGCGCTACTTCCACTGCGTTCTGAGAAAGTTAACAATCCCTGCTGCTTCCTCGGGACCGACCATAACCTCGCAGCCGGTTTCGTCCTCGAGTTCGCCTTTCAGTACTGCCACCAGACCCGGAATAATCAGCTTCTTGTGCCGCACCAAGTCGAGGACTCCACTAGCCTTGATTGCCTTCCCGATGGTTTCGCCCGTCAGCTTGTCGTCGGCGTAGGAATTCAACACTCCCAGTCCGCCCGTTTCCACGGTGGCGATGTAGGCCGGCACCTTGCTGTTTTCCACCTCGCCCTCGACGGTGAAATACGTGAGGGCGAAGTTCGTTGTCACCAGCACCGGTGAATCCGGACCGGCATCGCCCACCTTATACACTTTCGCCTCGACGGCATTCGGCACCTGCGGATCGGTGAAGATGTTGAACCGGGCGGTAAGTACGGGAAGCATCTGCCAGGCCTGTTTGCCGCGCATGACCACGATGCCGGCATATTTGCACGCGTAAGTAATAGCCTCCAGGGTTTCCTGGGCCGGGTCTTGTGCCGTGGTCAAGACCATCACCGGATAGCCGAGCGGCCGGAAGTTCTTCTCCAGGGCAAGCCGCCTCAACTGGGTAAGGCAGGTGATCCCCTCTTTCATGCCGCTGATGACGGGTGCTAAGACCAGGTCCGCCACGCCGGCTTGCTTGATCTTAGCGGTCAGGTCCGCGAGTTCGTCCAGCGTGCTGCCTTTCACAGCCAACGGCACTTTGAACTTGGCGCTCACTTGGGCCATTTGCTCGTAGTTGCTCTTATCCGCGGCATAAACGAGCGGACGGCGGTCAGCAAGGACCTCCAGCGCGCCAGTCAGGGCCGCAACATCGCCGCTCATCAGGAGAGCCGGAAGCTCCGTAGATTCGCGGAGCTTTTTCGCCGCCGCCACGAAAGAAGCACTGTCGCCCGCTTGTTCGAGTGCGACGAGCTCGACACAGACCGGCTTCCCGCTGCGGATGAATTTCAAGTTGTGGATCAACTTGATTTCCGCCGCAACGTCGTCAGTATCCTTGACGCAAACGGCAAAAGCGGTCGGATGGTGGAACTTCTCTTCGTGGCGGAAGAGTACTGTCTCGCCGCCGATCTGAACCGCTCGGGGACCTGCGCCCACCGTCACCGTGCGCATCGGCGGGGCCGCCGATTCGGCAAGTTCCTGCTTGGCAGCCTCGGACACGTACGGGCATGCCTCGAGCGCAACCTTCTTCGCCGCCACTTGCATGGCGAACGCCATGCAGGTCGGGACATTGCACTCTCCACAGTTGGTCTTCGGCAACAGTTTGTAAATGCCGATTCCAGTAAGCTTTGCCATGTGCTCCACTCCTTCCGAAATAACTCCAATGAATTATGAAATCTTGGTAAATGCCTCCTTGCCCTCTGTGCCTCGAAAAGATCAACACGGAGATCACTGAGGTGCTTTGTGATCTCCGTGTTGAAGCTTTGAAAGCACAGGGATCACGGAGACGACAATCAGCCCAGGACCGACGCCATCGCCAGGGCCGGGTGTTCCACCTTTTGCAGAAATTCGACCAACTCCTCAACTGCCACGGCGTCCTTCTCCGTCGCAATTTTGTCCAACAGCCCAGCTTGTCCCATTTCCTCAAGCCGCTTCTCAAAGCGGTCCCGCATTTCGTCCTTGAGTTCCTGGGGCATCCAAACCACACGTGGCAGCCCGCCTTCAGCGGAGATGAACTTCTCGCTGACCAGATACATCCTACCTACGCCCAGGAAGCCGGGGGTCTGCACTCCGCCGCCCACCTCGCCGGCCATGGTGGAGAAGGTCATGCCGATCGGGGTCATTCCCTGGAATTCCCGGTTGACTACCATCACGCCGTTGGTTTCCGGCAGGATGGCGACGATGCATTCGAAGCACCCGCAACTGGTCTGCGGATCCTCCATGATCGAGTACATCGTTACCTTTTGAAGATGCCCATTCGAGGCTTTGACCACGTATTGGTTGATTCCTGTCCAAATTCCCAGCGACCGGGTCCAGGCAATTCCCCTTCACAATGGGCTGGTTGGGGCCATGCGAATCCATCTCGAAGGCCGCCCGGCAGTCCAACCAGGTGTAAGCCCCGCACAAACCGAGGCGTTGCGGGCTGACGACGCAGACGTGGTTGGGCGCGTAACTCTGGCAGAGAATGCAACTGTAGAAGCGGTCCACATCCTCGTCTTTCATGCCAGCCATGCGCTCATCGCGCTTGTCATACGCCGCACGAGCGTCCCGCAGCGACTCCTGCATCTGTTGCTCATCGGTATAGATCGTCGCCTGCACTTTATCCACGATGCCGGAGAACTCGTCGTGGTACTTGTGGATCAGCAACTCGCCCAGGTGTTTCATGCGGAAACCTTTCTGGAAGGCTTCCTTGCTGATGCGGATCCAGTTGATGTCGCGCTGGCCGATGTGCATGATGCCGCTGGCGCAACTGGTGAACTTATGGACGCGCCGCTCCAGCACGCTCTCGAAATCCTCATGAAAGTTGCGGCCGGCCACTTCCACAACGATTCCCAGGGGCAGAGCTTTGCCCGGCTCCACCGTATCGATGTCGGGACCTACCAACGTCACCTTGCCGTCCTCAACCTGGTCCATGGCCCTCTTGCGCAGGTACTCAAAAGCCTGCGAGTACTTGCCGCCGAATTCCACTTGCAGGTTCTCCTTGCGAACGCGCTCTCCTTCGAACGCCGCGCCGTAGGCGATCGGGATGGGGATCTTGGAAACCTTGAGCTTGAGCCCCCGAACCTCGACCGCTTTGGCAACGATGCGATCCAGCGGCACCTTGGAAACGACGTGCTCGTAGGTGCAAATGCCGCGCGGCAGGATTTGCGGGATGGCGGAATCGGCAATCACCGGGAAGCCGAAGTTGATGGCCCCCGCCGCCGTCGCGTATTTCTGATCCGTGATCAACTGGTCGGGCGGAGCTTCCGGATCGGTGCCCAGCGCCAGCACGAATGCGAACACGCGCTCCTTGTTGTAGAGCAGGATCTTCCGCGCACCCTCGATATCGCCCGGCTTGACCCCGCCGAAAGTCATGGCGGAACGCGCCGCAAAGTTCAGGGCGTGCACGGCCGCGCTCATCTCCTTCCCATAGGGAACAAGGTAAGTGTCCCAGCCCATCTCCACGTTCTCTTCCGCCAACTGCTCGGCCATCGATCGGCCATTGCTGCTGCCGGCCATGAAGACCAGAATGTTCTTCTCCTGGAGTTCGCGGGCCAGGGCCACGGCTTCCTGGTTGGTGGGCAACGCGCCCACACAGGCGGCAAAGCCCGGCATGCGGCCATCCACCAGCTTGATGCCCTGGGTGCGCAGGATGGAGTCGTCCGTAAAGCCAATGAAGGGGGGCGTTGGGCGGTATTGAGGGTCGAGGCACTTGAGCGCCTCGATCACCTCTTCGGCGACCAAGGTGGCGATCCCCGCGTCCAGGGCCGAGCCGAGATAGGGAAGCCAGAGGCTGTCGCTGGGCACTTCGGGAAGCAGAATCTGCATCTCGTCCAGCGCTTCCACGCAGTGCTTCAATCGTTCGACCTTCTTCCCCAACAGGGCCAGGATCAGGGGCAGATAGTAGCCCGTGTTGGGGTATGCGACTTTCGCGTCCGGTCCGTGCTTCTCAATGGCCTGACTGAGTTGCTGCCGAGCCAGCGTCATGTAATAGTGCGCGCCACGAATGGCGGCTGAGGCAATAATCTTGGACATGGTTCAGTTCCTCAATATTCGTCAGAAACTCGGCCCTCTCCCCAGGGGAGAGGGGAGATTCTCACCTTGGGCTTCCGTCTTAGCTACTCCCGGCCCCAATAATGACGCGGCTAGCGACTTGCCACGGCATTCCGGGCACATCTCTAAATAAGATTTCGCCAGCGGCTGGCGGTACTTCAAAAGCTCGAGGTGGCGTGCGGCTCCGAAGGCTTTGCCACAACTCCGGCATTTCAAGAACGGCATCGAGCTCATCCAGCGGTCGATCATTCGTTCTGTGGGAAGGTCTTCCATCTTGATGCAGCCGGTGGGGCAAACATAGACACAGGCCCCGCACCCGATACAATCCTCGCTTGGCTCGCCAAAGGGCGTAGCCGTCTTGCGGTCCGCACCTCGGCTCTCGAAACCGATCGCAGCCTGCCCGATCAGGTCACGGCAGACATTCACACAAAGCCCGCAGAGGATGCACTCCTCTCCCGATGTCTTCTCCAGATCGGTGTCAAGGACCCCGAATCGGGCGGCGAATTCGCGGATGACTGGCGAGCTGAAACACCGCGCCAGCAACAGCTCAATGACGGTGCGGCGGTCCTTCTGGATTCGCGGGGAGTTTGTGGAAACCTCCAGGCCATCTTCCTCGATGGGGAAATTGCACGCCGTCACCACCCGGACCCGCCGGCCGCGCTTCAGTTCGACGATGCACACCCGGCACACGCCATAAGGCTCGAGCGCCGGATGATGACAGAGCGTAGGAATCTTGATTCCCAGTTTGCGCCCGGCCTCGAGGATGGTGGTTCCCTCCGGCACGGAAACCGGCTGACCGTCGATTCGCACCGTACAGATTTTGTCCGCTTCTGCCATCAAACTACTACCCGCCTTTGCAGCGACCGTCCTTGCTGTAGGGGTAGGGCTTGCCCTACCCTCCTTGACCAACGTGATACTAAGCGGGGGACGGCAAGCCGTCCCCCTACAACGGCAGCGGGGGTCAGCCCGCAATTCCCTACATCACTCCGACCGATCTCCTCACCACTGCGTCGAATTTGCAGATCTCAAAACAAATTCCGCACTTAATGCATTGCTGTTTGTCGAGCCAGTGCGGCTTCTTCAGCTCTCCGCTGATCCCGCTTCGCGGGCAGAGCTTTACGCAGGCCATGCAACCCGTGCATTTCTCCGGGAGGATCTCGTATTCGATCAGCGCCTTGCAGACCGCCGCCGGGCACCGCTTATGCCGGATGTGAGCAACGTACTCTTCCTCAAAATACTTGATTGTGGTGAGCAGGGGATTGGCCGCACTTCCGCCCAGCGCGCAGAGCGAACTGTCCTGGACCGCATTGCCCAAATCGACCAGCCGTTCGAGATCGCCCTCCCTGCCATGACCCTCACACACGCGGTTGAGGATAGTGACGATTTGCTTGATACCTTCCCGGCAAGGTGTGCACTTGCCGCAGCTTTCATCCTGGAGGAAGTTGAGGAAGTATCGGGCCACGTCCACCATGCAGGTGTCTTCATCCATGATGATCATGCCGCCCGAACCCATCATCGAGCCGACCTTGGTAAGTTCGTCAAAATCCACCGGCAGGTGGAGCAGTGATTCCGGCAAGCACCCGCCGCTGGGGCCGCCGGTTTGGACTGCCTTGAATTTCTTGCCGTTGGGGATGCCTCCGCCGATCTCGTAGACGATTTCGCGCAGGGTGATGCCCATGGGCACTTCCACCAGGCCGGTGTGGTTGATCTTTCCCACCAGCGAAAAGATCTTGGTGCCCTTGGAGTTGGCCGTGCCCATGGAACTGTACCAGGTGGCACCCCGATTGACGATCAGCGGCACGTTGGCATAGGTTTCGACGTTGTTCAAATTGCTGGGCTGGTTATGGATGCCCTTGTGGACGGTGTGAACATATTTAGCACGAGGCTCGCCGGGCTTGCCTTCGATGCTGGCCATCAAGGCGGAACTCTCTCCGCAGACGAATGCGCCGCCTCCCTGGCTGATCTGCACGTCAAAATCAAATCCCTCTTTGCCCAGAATGTTTTTACCCAGCAGGCCGCAGGCGCGCGCCTGTTCAACGGCGCGCGTGAAGACTTTCAGAGCCAGGGGGTATTCATGGCGCACATAGATGAAGCCTTGACTCGGACTGAGCCCATAAGCGATTGCATACGCCGCGATGATCAATCCTTCCAGCACGGAGTGGGGATTGCCCTCGAGCACGGCGCGATCCATGAATGCGCCCGGATCGCCTTCGTCGGCGTTGATAATTACATATCGGGTTTCGCCATGGGCATTGCGGCAAGTCTCCCATTTGAGCCCCGCTGGAAACCCGCCTCCTCCTCTTCCCCTCAAACCCGCTCTTCGCACCTCTGCGATGACCTGTTCGGGCGCCATTTCAAAAAGCACTTTGGGGAGAGCGGAATAGCCTCCGATCCTCAAGTAGTCATCAAGGCTCTGCGGATTGATGAAGCGGTTGTTCCCGATGAGCAATCGGTTCTGGAGCTGATAGAATGGCACCTCCGACTCGCGGGCAATCCTTTTGCCTTCCGCCGATTCACGGTAAAGCAGCCTCTCAACCGGCGCGGATTTTTCGAGAACCTTGGTCAGGATTTCCTCCGCATCCTGGGGACGAACCGATGTGTAAAGAATCTCTTGCGGGAAGACCACCGTCAAAGGCCCTTTTTCGCAGAAGCCGTGGCACCCGGTGAAGTTCAAGCGCACCTTGTCCGCCAGGTTCTTTCCCTCAATGGTTTCCTTGAACGCAAGGTATATTTCCTTGCTTCCCATGGCAAGGCATCCCGGTCCCCCGCACACCGCGAGATAGGGTAAGTCGGGATTCTGTGAAGCGATGAGGCTGGCGCGATATCGGCTGAGTTCGGCGGGAGACGAAAAAAGCGGCGCTATCTCCGCGGCGGGGCTGTGATCGGCCTGCGCCTCGTCTTCTCGCTTGGTTGCCGCCTGACCTGCCTTTGCAGTTTTGCCTGCTCTGGCCTGCTTCAACATTCTGCCTACGGTGGGGATGCTGCTGTTCCCGTAGTACTCTCCGTCTACCATCACGATGGGTGCGAGCGAACATGCTCCAAGGCAGTTGACCGTGTTGAGTGAGTATTCCAGATCAGGCGTTGTCTCGCCGGATTTGATCCCCAGCTTGCGCTCGACTTCTTCCAAAATCAGTGGCGCCCCGCGCACATGGCAGGCCGTGCCCATACAAACGTTGCACTGGTGCTTGCCCCGCGGTTTGAGGCTGAAGGCCTTATAAAATGTTGAAATGTGAAAAAGCCGGCTGGGCGGAATCTGAAGTTCTTTGGCGAGAAAGCGCAAGTCCTCCTGCGGGAGGTACCTCTCCTGATCCTGAAGCGCGTGAAGGATGGCGATAATCTGCTCGGGGTTCCGGCGATAACGTTCAAGGATGGTTTCTAGAGCGGCTCGGTTCATTAGGCTTTCCGGGCTAACCCCCTCTGGTTGCGCGGGGCCTTGCAGAACCCAGCGATCCAGAACCAGGCTACATCAATTAATCCACTCATCTTGCCTGTCCGCTTTGGCCTCGAGAGTGGCGACAGCCAAAGCCGTTTTGCGAAGCTTGTCTTCCGCGACCAAATTGGCCTCGGCGAGTTTGCGCGCTTGGGTGGGGCACGCCTCCACGCAGGCCGGCTGCTTGCCTTCCGCAAGCCGGTCGAAGCACAGGCTGCACTTGGCCATCACGCCCCCGTCGGCCCTGCGGATCGCGCCGAACGGGCACACCAATACGCAGCTCGAACAGCCGATGCAGCGCTCCCGGTTGAACAAAACGGTTTGGTCTTTCCCCAGGCGGTAAAGCGCCGCGGACGGGCATATCGCTGCGCAAGGCGCGTCTTCGCACTGCTGGCACTGCAGCGGAAAGGGCCGACTTCCAATCCCGACGACTCGCACCCTCGTGGCCGGCTTCGGGTTTTCCAGAATGGCTTGCGCCAATTCCTTGGATTCGGACCGGCTGACCGCGCATGCCAATTCACAACTGTGGCAGCCCACGCATTTTTTCAAATCAGTCACGATGATTTGCATTGGTCCCTTTATCCTCTAAGCCCGGCGCTCCGCGCGCTCGTCCGCAATCAGGCGGTGGAAAACGCTGCTGACGGATTGCCGTCTTCGATCGGGTTTGTACGAAAAATCGCTAGGGAGCTGTGAAGGTGATGGGCGCGCTGAGGAGTAGGCAGTCGCAGTGTTCCACCCGGCTCTGGCGCCGAAGGAACCAGCGTACCGCGCGATCTCGCCGTGAAGAGCCATTTCCGCTCTCCTCCCCACAGGCCCCAGCAAGTGCGTCTTGCCCGAAAGCCTCAGAAACCGCACACTTTACGCCTTTACGCTTGGTGCGGTCAAGCATCTTTTGCCCGAAGTGTGCCTTGCGGAAGCGAAGCTCGTGCCCGGCCCATTTCCCCGGCTTAGGGCCCGCCGCTTAAACTGCACACTCTCGTACACCCTCATTCTTCCAGAGCATGCGCAATGCCAACCTGACCTTCTACCGATTCATCGCAAGCGGAGCAGACATTATGGGAGTGAATGCAGGCTTCTGACGGCCAAGCGTCACATTCGAGCCACACCACCTGCAATGGGGTCACTTATCCCTTGCAGAGGCTCGGACGGGGAAATGCCCCACAAGTGGTGAATTTTTCGCCATTTTCCGGGCAGTGATGGGGTGTTTTTGCCTCCAAACCGGTGAATACTAACACCATCCAGGGGTGCGCGGACAGCTCAATCTCTGATGGCTTCTTGTGGCCATTCCGACTCGGTGAGATGCTTTCCTAACCTGCCTTTCCTGACAGAGTGTTCGCTAGAGTTTAATTTTGCAACAACCTCATTCGGCGCGGTTCGCAAACCACTCCTCAGTCTTTGCCTTGAGACGGGGCGTTCGTTGACTAGAGCAGGAGCGTATGTTACGGTAGCGCATGGTTTCTTGTCGGTCCAGGATAGCGGAGCTTACGAATGGCTTTTAACAAAGCCAGGGCACTGCAAGAGGCGGAAAACTTCGCCAGCCAGGGCAAGATCAGTCAGGCGATCGACCGGTACTTTCGCATTCTCGAGAAGGACCCCTCCGAGCTAATCCTGCTGAACACCATTGGCGACCTCTACGTTCGCGACAAAAATGTCGTCGAGGGTCTCAAGCAGTTCTACAGACTCGCCGAGGCCTACGTTCACAGCGGATATGCGCTTAAGGCCGTGGCCATCTACAGGAAGATCGTCAAGCTGGAACCGGACTCAGTTGGCCCTCTGCTGAAACTTGGGGAGCTTTACCAGGCGCAGAGAATGGTCCGCGAGACCCGCGATCTCTATTACCAGGTCTCCGAGTTCTACAAGAAGAAAAAACAGAACGACAAAGCGCTCGAGACCCTGCGGAAGGTTGTACAGCTCGATCCCGAGAATGCCGGGGCGAGATCGCGCCTGGCGGTCTTCTGTGAGGAGCTGGGCCTTAAGGCCGACGCCTCACAGGTTAATCTGGAGTGCGCAGAGCTTGCGCTGCGCCGGGAGGATCCGGCCGCCGCTGAGGTCGCTCTGAAAAAAGCGCAGGACTTGAGTCCTGACGCACCGCAAATACAACTGCTCAGGGCACGGCTGGCGTTCGCGCTCAAGCATCCGGAGGAGACAGAAGCGATCCTGAATAGTACTCCCGGCTGGAAGGACGATCCTGCCGCACGCACACTCCGGATCGAGTCCTACGTTGCCTTGCGGCAGTTCAAGAAAGCGGAGGCCCTGGCGCTGGAGTTCTTTCGGGCCGCGCCGCCGGACATTCCGCCCCTCGCTTGTTTCGTATCGGCGTGCGTGCAAGGGGGCCAATTCGACGCGGCGTCCAGGGCCTTATCCACGGTGGCAAACGAACTTATTGCCCAAGGGAACACCAGCGTCTTGATGGAGTCTCTGCGCCTGATCCGGAGTAAGTCTCCCCAGCATCTTCCGGCTCTCGAGCTGATTTATCGCATCTGCGACCAGAGCGCGGACATGAATGCGCAGCTCGAAATCCTGGAGGCGTTGGGCCACGCTCATCTTCAGTGCGGGCAATTCGAGAAGGCCAGACAAGCGTTTCAAAAGCTGATCGATCACGATCCTGGGAACGAACATTATGACGTGCTGCTGAAAGATGTTCTCCAGAAGCAGGGCGAGAAACTCGGTGAAGTATCAATTGATGATCTGCCCCCCTCCTCCCTTGATCTAACGGGAGAAGACTCTTCACTCCCGCCCGCTTCGCCCGTGCCTGCGACCGACCGGGTAGGAATGGTCAGGGAGGCACTCGACAATAGCGAGCTATTTGCGCGTTACCATTTGTTGAGCCGGGCGGTTGCGGAACTCGAGAAGGTCCTGGAAGTCTATCCTGACGAGATCGAGATCCACAAACGCCTGGTGGGAATGTGTTGGAAGGATTTGCCGGAACGTGCGGAACGCGCGGCCCAGGCGCTGGCGCTGATTTACGCTCAGCAGGGTGATGCGGAGGGAGCCCGGCGATTTGCGCAGATGGCCGGCGAGCCGAAGGCTGCAGCCGCGCTGACAGTCCGACTCCCGGCGGTTACGGCCCCGGCAAAGACACCGGAACCCTTGCCGCCAACTCCGGCACCACCTGCGCCATCGCCTTCCGATGAGGCCGACCTCACTTCCGAGCTCTCCCCGGCCCCGAGCCTAGAGGGACACGACTCATCGTTGGATCCTTACCTCCCGCCCGCCTCCCAGGCATCACCTACGGCATTCGCGGAACCGCCGCTCGACGCGTCAGCACCCGGTCCATACACACTTCCGCCTGCGTCCTATACTGAAATTCAAATGGTCGACCTTTCGCAGGATTTGGAGGGCTTTCTGGCTACCAAAGGCGCGGAGGCGGCGGCCTCCGAATCTGCTCAACAGGCCGCTTCGTTCAATTTTGATGACACCAGGATTGAGATCAGCTTCTATCTCGAGCAGGGGTTCTTTGAGGAAGCGAGAGGGGCCGTCGAGTCATTAGAGGAGACGTTTCGAGGCGACCCCCGAATCGCCGAACTTCGGGCCCTTGTCAAGGCGTATACGCCAGGTATGCCTTTCGAGCCTCCTCCCAAGCCACCGGCGGCCGCTCAGGAACGAGCCCCGGTGAGAGTTGCTCCGCCCGGCCAACAAGCGGTTGACCGGCGAGAAGCAGCGAGCGGCCCGGAGGTTCCGAAGCCCGAAGGACAACCTGCCATCGCTCCCTCGAATATTCCCGGCGAGGAAGAGCCTTCTTCAGAGCTGCCCCACGGCGCAGGCGGCGAAACACCCACACCTCTTGTTGGCGATTTCAGCGACGGGATCGAGTCTGGGATGGGACGAACGGAGGCGCCTCCTTCGCCGGCTCCGGCGCCTCGCATCTCGGGCGAATCGAAGGAACTAGCTCCACAACCGGCTCAGGCCCAGGCAGAAGGGCAGCGTCCTCGCGTCGCTTCGGACGGCAGCAGTCCGAAGCCCGGACTGGAGGATGATGCGGAAGCCCACTTCAACTTGGGCGTGGCTTTCTGGGAGATGAAACACCTCGACCAGGCAATCAGAGAATTCCAAAAGGTGGTGAATGGCGCGGAAAAGACATCCCTTCCGGCAAACTACCTACAGGCTTGCTCTTTGCTTGCCGCTTGCTTCATGGACAAGGACATGGCCCCGATCGCCGCCAAGTGGTACTGCCGGGCTCTCGAGACTCCTCACCTCGACGATGAGGTTCGACTGGCTCTCCAGTACGACCTGGGAGTCGCTTACGAGCGTGCAGGCGACCCGCCTCGCGCGTTGGAAATGTTCTCCGAGGTTTGCGGCCGGAGGATCGATTTTCGCGATGTCGCAGAGAAGATGCGCGCCTTACACTTACAGCAGAAAAGCTCATAAGACGCGATCCATCCAGCCTGACATCGCCGAATAGACATGCGCAGACTGCTGACCATCATCTACATCGTCTTCTGTCTGGAACTGGGTATCTTCCTCTTTATCCTTCCCTGGGCATCGTTTTGGACTCAGAACTATTTCATTGACCACTTCCCGGTACTCTCAGTCATCTCACATAACGATTTCCTCCGCGGGGCGATTTCCGGCCTCGGATTAGCTGATATCTGGCTGGCGATTCTGGAGATCTGGCAACTTCTCCGCCCCACCCCAACCTCTGACCCCAACTCAAACAAATGAGTAGTCTCGTGCTTTGCTACATCACCGACCGTTGCCAGCTCAAGTCCGTTCCTCTCACTGCAGTCATCCGGAAAATACTGCATGCCGGGGTGGACATCCTGCAAATCCGAGAGAAAGATCTCCCCACCCGTGAGTTGATGGCGCTCGTGGAAGAAGCTGTGAGCGCCGCGAGGGAATTCCCATCCGCGGCGCGGGCGTCTCGTCTCTCGAGCGTGCATGACGAACCTCCCCGGCAGCCTGTCATCCTGAGCGAAGCGAAGGATCTCCGCAGTTCGCCTCTCGCACACGCCCGTATATTGGTCAATGACCGGCTCGATGTCGCCTTGGCGGCGGGGGCAGGAGGAGTGCACCTGGGCGGACAATCTATGCCCGTCTTAATCGTCCGCCAAGTGGCTCCCCGCCCTTTTGTTATTGGTGTCTCCTGCCACTCCTTAGGTGAGGCGATAGCCGCTGAATCAGCCGGAGCGGATTACCTTCTGCTCGGTCCCGTCTTTGAGACGCCGTCCAAGCTCAAGTACGGTCCGCCGTTGGGTTTGGATGAGTTGCGGAAAGTAAATGCACATATAAGAATACCGGTCCTCGCTCTGGGGGGAATCACCGTGGAACGCGTCCGGCCTTGCCTGGAAGCGGGGGCCGCAGGCATTGCCGGCATCCGCATCTTTCAGGAGTGCGAGTCGATCGAGGCTCTTGTCCGCGAATTGCGCGCCCAGGGGTAGTCGAGGAGTCAAGGAGTCAAGAGTCGAGTAGTCCCAATCATCGATGTCAAATAGCAAATTACAGATTTGAGACCATTTGAATTTTGCCATTTGCGATTTGCCATTTGAAGTCGCTCTTCCGCCCTACCCTTCCCCCATCCACGCCCCATACGGCTTCAGCTTTTCAACGTTGTCGCACACGGCTTTGATGGCGGCGGTGATGGGCACGGCCAAGATCAGCCCAAACCCTCCCCACAACCAGGCCCAGAACATCATCGCGAGGGTGACCGCCAAGGCATTCAGGTTCAGGCGATGGCCCACGAGTCGCGGAGTCAGGATATTCACTGCAATAAGATGCACTGCGGCGACCGTGGCCGCCAGGATCAAAAACGGTCTGACCGAGTCATATTGCAGCAGAGCGACCATCAGAGGAGGAACCAGTGCCAGCGCCACTCCGATGTAAGGGAGAAGGCTCACAAATGCCGCCAGCAACCCTAACACCAAGGCGTACTGGAGGCGGATGTAGGCGAAGACCACGCAGATGGGAATCGCGGTAATAAGAGCCACCAGAAGGTTTCCCAGCGCGAACTGGCGCAGCATCAGGCCGATGTGGTGAATGACATTCTCAGCCTGAAGCCGGTTCTGGCGCGGAAAGAGGTTGAGCGTGGCTGCCCATAAGTGGTCCTTGGAGTTCAGCATGAAGAAGACGAGGAAAGGAATGAACATCACCGTGACCGTGAAGGCGTAAACCGATCCCACGCCGCGCAGCAAAAACTGCGTCCAGGGAGATTCCTGCTGGAGTCGCACGGTGGGCAGACTGGGGTCCGTGTTGGAGGGTATGATGGTGCGCGTGCTCTGTTGAAAACTTTGCGCGGCCACATCCAGGTGCGAGGTAATCTGCCGGAGCTTGGCCGCCAGCTTGGGAGCGCTATCGATGAAGTCCACCGCCCGCCCATAAATCCCGTACACGGCGAGATAACTGACCGTGAGCATGAGCAGCACCATCACCAGCGAGCTCAGCCAGCGCGGCATCCGCAGCCGCTCCAGGAATCCTGCCCCCGGCTCGAGCACCGCGGCGATGAGGATGGAGAAAATCAGGGTAATAACGACCGAGCTGGCGTAGTAAATGCACCCGCCCAGCACCGCGAGGGCGATGATCTTGGCGCTGATGGCAGCCCCCGAACTTTCGCGCCTGCGCTCGATTTTGGGCTCCGGCATGAAAATACTCTCCCACGCTGATTCTATCCCGTCAGGCGTCCAAACGCCAGTGAGCAAACGAGCATTTTTTGTTGACAGCAAAAAAGCTTTGCGGTATAAGAAAGTATATTTATGCATCGAATGCATAAATATTCCGCTTGGCCGGACTGTGGGGGTTAAATCGACGTTGGATGTCACCACAAAACCTGGAAGCAGCGCCCTCGCCTCGCCCTTCGCGAAACCGCAAACGGCAGATTTGAAAAGCAGGTCCGTGCTGCCCGTGCGGACCGCTGTGCTGGGCGCGAGCGGGTACGTGGGGCGCGAACTTCTCAGCTTACTGGCGCGGCATCCCGAGGCGCGCGTGGTGCGCATGATCTCCTCCACCTCCGCCGGGAAGAAGCCCTTTCCCATCGAGCAGGTTCATCCCGCGCTTCGCGGCCGTTTCGCGATTCCCTGCCTGCCGCTTGACCAGGAGGGTTTGGCCGGCTCATCCCTGCTCGAAGCCGTGGGGGCGCCGGAAGCGGATGCGGTATTCCTCGCCACCCCGCACGAGACTTCCCGCGACGTTGTGCCCATGCTGCTGGAGGCCGGTTTGCGCGTCATCGACCTGAGCGGAGCTTTCCGCCTCAAGGATTCTGCCGCCTATCCGCGCTGGTACGGCTTTGAGCACCGCGCTGCGGAGGCGCTCGCGGAGGCCGTCTATGGCCTGCCGGAGCTCAACCCATCGGCCATCGCCAACGCCAGATTGCTCTCTAATCCCGGCTGTTATGCCACCTGCGTGATTCTCGCTCTCTCCCCGCTTTTGCGTTCCGGATGGGTGGATTTATCTGCCGGCATCATCTCTGATTCGAAATCCGGCGCCAGTGGTGCCGGCCGCACTCCCAGCGGCAAGCTTCACTTCCCCGAGGTCAACGAGAATTGCAGGGCTTACGGCCTTTTTGCCCATCGTCACGTCCCGGAGATGCTTCAGGCGCTGGAGATCGGCGAGAAGGATTTCATTTTCACTCCTCACTTGTTACCGATTACGCGCGGCATTCTCAGCACGGTTTACGTCCGCCTCAACGCGCGGCGGACCCTGGGCGAGGTGGTCTCACTTTTCAAGCAGCTTTACGGGCCTTCCCCCCTGGTCCGGATTTATGAGGGCGGGGCGCTGCCGGAGATTCAGGCGGTGGCCAACACGCAGTATGCAGACCTGGGCTTTGCGCTCGATGAAGAGACGCGAAGGCTCATTGTTGTTTCCGCATTGGACAACCTCGGCAAAGGCGCGGCGGGACAAGCAGTTCAAAACATGAACCTCATGTTCGGACTTCCGCAGGAAATGGGCCTGATATGAAGTTAGTCGTAAAAATCGGCGGAAAGGCCGCGGAGGACGCCAAGGGACGCAGGCGCTTGGCCCGGCAAATCGTGGACCTGCAGCGCGCCGGCCACTCCGTCGTGGTCGTCCACGGCGGCGGCAGCGCCCTGACTCGCACCCTCGAGCGCTTGGGCATCCCCACGGAATTCTACCAGGGACTGCGCGTCACCGACGCTGCCACGCGCGACGTTGCCCTGATGGTTCTCGCCGGCATCGTAAACAAGCAGTGGGTGGCCGAATTCGCAGGGCTCGGGCAGCCGGCCTTGGGCATCTCCGGCGGCGACGCCGGACTGGTCCGCGCAAAAAAGCTCTCTTTGGGGTCGAACGGCCACAAGAAAGACCTCGGTTTCGTCGGGCGGCCTCACAAGATCCGGACCGGCGTCCTCGAGATGGCCTGGCGGGGCGGGATCGTTCCCGTGGTCGCCAGCCTGGGGCTGGGCGCGCGGGGAGAATTCCTGAACATCAATGCCGATGACCTGGCTGCCTCCCTCGCCGTGGCCCTCCAGGCGGACCGGCTCTTTTACCTCACTGAATCGGGCGGTGTCTGGGACGCGCAGCGGCGCTTGCTGCCGGTCGTGAAACTCAGCGAGATTCCCGCCCTGATCAGGAAAGGAGTGGTGCGCGAAGGCATGATTCCCAAACTGCTTTCGTGCGCGCGCCTGCTTCGCCAGAAGGTCGGTGAAATTGACATTCTCGCGGCCGACGGATCAAAGGACCTGCTCCGGGCCGTGAACACCGGGCAGCACGTTGGCACCAGGATTGTGAAAAGCGCATGAACTTCAACGAGATTGCTCAACTCGAGAAGCAAGTCCTTATCTCCACCTACGACCGGTTGCCGATTCTTGCCGTGCGGGGCGAGGGCTGCTACCTCTACGACGACCAAGGCAAAAAGTATCTCGATTTCCTGGGCGGGTTGGCGGTAAACTCCCTTGGCTATGCCCACCCGGAAATCCTCGCCGCGCTGCGCGACGAGGCTGAGACGCTTCTGCACACCTCCAATTTGCTTTACCACCCGTACCAAGCGCCGCTGGCAAAGAAACTCACGGCCTTGTCGGGAATGGACCGGGCCTTCTTCGCCAACTCCGGCACGGAAGCCATTGATGGAACGCTAAAGCTGGTTCGCGCCTACGCCCGCCGGCATCAGGAGCCGTGCGAAATCCTGGCGATCGAAAACTCTTTCCACGGAAGGACTTTTGGGGCGCTCTCCGCGACCTGGCCGGAAAAGTATCGCAAGCCGTTTGAGCCCCTCGTTCCGGGCATTCGCTTCGTCCGCCTGAACGACGTGAACCACCTGCGCGAAAGCTTTACGCCGCGCCTGGGCGCAGTGCTGCTCGAGGTGATCCAGGGCGAAGGCGGGGTAGTGGAACTCAGCGAGGAATTCCTCAAGACGGCGGAAGAGCTTTGCCGGACCCACGGCGCCCTGCTGATTTGCGATGAGATCCAGTGTGGCCTGGGGCGCACCGGGCGCTTCTTCGCGTTCAGCAAGTTCGGCCTGCGGCCCGACGTTGTGGTGGTGGCCAAGCCCCTGGCGGCAGGCCTGCCCCTGGCGGCCATTCTTGCCCGCGAAGAAGTCGCGCAGGCTTTTTCTCCCGGCATGCACGGCACGACCTTTGGGGGCGGGCCGCTCCAATGCCGCTTGGCCCTGAAGGTTCTCGAGAATCCTCGAGCGCCCCGGATTTCTCGAACACGTCCGCGCAGTCGGCGCCTATTTCCGCGCCCAACTCGAGGCCCTCCACAGCGAATGCGCACTGATCGAGCAAGTCCGCGGCGAGGGCTTGATGCTGGCCGCCCAACTTCGCGTTCCCTGTAAGAATGTGGTCCGGCAGGCCCTGGAAGCGGGAGTGATTTTCAACTGCACCCAGGAGAAGGTGCTGCGTTTTCTTCCGCCACTGATCATCGAGCGCAGCCACGTGGACGAACTTACCGCGGCGCTGAAGCCGATCCTGGCCGCATGTAGCGCTGCTTGAGATGACGCAGCCCTCGCCCCCTTGGGGGAGAGGGTGGACCGCAGCCGGCGCTTTCATCAGCCGGGGCGGGCCGGGTGAGGGGGTTGCGGGCCGGCGTCGGACTGGCCACGCAAGGAACGGAGCGAGCATGGCGTCGAGCCTGAGTATGGTCGAAAAGCAAGAGAAACTGAGCGTAACCGATCTGCTGGCGGACACGGACCTTTCGCCGCGTGACCTGAGCCTGATCTTCGGGCTGGCGGAGCGCGTCAAAGCTGCGCCGCACACGTTTGCTCAGGCGCTTTTGGGCAAACAACTGGCGATGATCTTCGAGAAGCCTTCCCTGCGCACTCGCGTCACTTTTGAAGTGGGGATGACCAGCATGGGCGGTTTTGGCGTTTATCTGGATCACGCCAAGCCGCGCTTGGGAGAGCGCGAATCGGTCAAGGACATTGCCCGCAATCTCGAGCGCTGGGTGGACGGCATTGTGGCCCGCACCTTCTCCCACGAGTCGGTGCTCGAATTGGCGAACCACGCCTCGATTCCTGTCGTGAACGCGCTCACTGACCTCTTTCACCCCTGCCAGGCTCTGGCCGATCTTTTTACGCTGCGGGAGAAGTTCGGAAAGCTGGCCGGGCTGACGCTGGCTTTCGTGGGCGACGGCAACAACGTGTGCCATTCGCTCATGATCACGGGCGCGAAGCTTGGCGTCTCCGTGCGCGCCGCCACCCCTCCGGGCTATGAGCCCAAAGCGGAGATTGTCGCCGAGGCGAAAGCGTTGGGCGTGGCGACGGGGGCGACTGCCGAGGTTTTCAATGACCCGCTGGAGGCCGTGGCGGGAGCCCAGGCCGTTTACACCGACGTTTGGGCGAGCATGGGCCAGGAGCACGCCGTCCACCTCCGCGCCCAGGTGTTTGCGCCGTATCGCGTCACCGATGAACTCTTGGCGGCCGCTGCCCCTTCGGCGCTGTTTATGCATTGCCTGCCGGCGCATCGCGGCCAGGAGGTTGCCAATGAAGTGATCGATTCTCCCCGCTCGGTGGTTTTCGATCAGGCTGAAAACCGCCTGCACGTTCAAAAGGCCATGCTGATTCTACTGATGCAGGGCCCGCGCGCCTGAGTTTTGAAATCTGGAATTTCAGATCTCAAATCCGCTCGGGGATCCTGCTGAAGAGAGGGAAACGAAAAATTGAACATCCGAAAAGCTGAACTGCGCGACGTGCCTGCGCTCTACAAATTGATCAGCCGCTACGTGGCCGAACAGGTCCTGCTTCCGCGCCCCCTGGCGAACCTCTACGAAGACATCTGGGAGTTTACCGTCGCGGAAGAAGACGGAGAGCTTCTCGGATGCGGTGCGCTCAAGTTCTACAGCCAGGAGCTCGGTGAAATTCGTTCCCTCTGTGTGGACGCGGCCCTCAAGTCCAAGGGCGTAGGCACGCTGCTCACTGAGGCTATCATGGACGAGGCCGAACGCTGCGGCCTGAAGAAAGTCTTCGCCCTCACCGTCGTTCCGGCCTTTTTTGAAAAGCTGGGCTTCCAAAGAGCCACGCGCGAGAGCTTTCCGGTCAAAGTTTTTCAGGACTGCCTGGGCTGCCCCAAATACTCCTGTTGCGATGAGATTGGCGTCAGCTACGAATTGGCCTCGCGGCACGCCGAAGAGGTCGAGACCTCCCTCGAGGAGATCGACGCGCCGGCATAGCAAGGCTCGATCGCTCGCCGTTCAGAGCCCGTCTCGCTCCCGCATCATTCACGTCTTTCGCATCGTTCGGAATCTAGATATATCTGAAATTCTAAAATCTGAAATCTTGAATTTGAAATAGCGCTTAGTCCTGGCCCCAGTCTCCAGCCTCTCCGCAACCTTCTCTTGTGGTGTATACTCTCCCCCACCCAAGATCACCGGGGGTGTTCATGCGTTTGAAAAGCCTGACCGTGGCCATGGCGCTCATCTTCCTGGCTGCGGCGCGCGCACTGGCCGCCACCCCGGCGACCGTGCGCCTGGACTTTTACCACACCGGCAATGCCACTCAAGAATTGTTCAGCGTCGATCGCGTTGTGATCGAGCCTCTCCCCTGGCCCGGGAATCCCGCCCAACCCCTTGACACGACAAATCGAGGCACGTATTTCTTCGAGGTCAGGGACGTGAGCACCCAGCGCGTCGTCTATTCACGCGGCTTCTCCTCCATTTACGGCGAGTGGGTGACTACCGAGGAAGCGAAAAAGGCCAACCGGACTTTCCACGAGTCCCTGCGCATTCCCGCCCCCCAGACTCCCGTGCAGATTGTGGTGAAGAAACGCGACGCACAGAACGCTTTCCGCGAGGTCTGGTCCACCTCCATCGATCCGCACGACAAGCGTATCGACACGTCCCGGCCGCCCTCTCCCGGACGCGTGCTTTCCTTGGAACAGAACGGCGACCCCGCGCACAAAGTGGATTTGCTGCTTCTGGGCGATGGCTATACTGCCGCCGAGTTGGACAAATGCGAAAACGACGTGCGCCGCCTCGCCCAGGGCGTCTTCACCTTCTCGCCCTTCAAAGAGCGCCACAAGGATTTCAACGTTTGGGCCATCTGCGCGCCTTCGCCGGACTCGGGTGTATCGCATCCCTCTCGCGGCCTCTACCGCCACACGCTTTTTGACTCGCAGTTCGATGTCTTCGGCACCGAGCGTTACGCCCTCTCGTTTGACAATCGCGCCATCCGCAGCCTTGCGTCCTTCGCCCCTTATGACGTGATGGGAATTGTGATGAACTCGAACGAGTACGGCAACGGAGGCATTTTTGGGCTTTACGCTACCGTCAGCATTGATTTCCCGGCGGCCCTTCGCGTCTTCACCCACGAATTCGGACACCACTTCGCGGATCTCGGGGACGAGTACTACTTCAACGCCAATGTCGCCTACGCGCCCGTCTCGAACCCCGTCGAGCCTTGGGAGCCCAACATTACCGCCCTGCTCGACCCGAAGAATTTGAAGTGGAAAGCCCTGGTGCTTCCCGGCACGCCCATTCCCACCCCCTGGCCGAAGGAGTGTTACGAAAACAGCATCCGCGACGCGCCCCTCCACATCCAGCAGATGCGCGCCGACGGCGCCACCGCCGACCAGATCGCTGCCTACCGCCGCCAGGCCCGCGAAACCACGGAGCATTGCCTGTCTGATGGGCCCTACGCCGACAAGGTAGGCGCATTTCAAGGCGCGATGTACGAAGACAATTACTACCGCCCTCAACAGCGCTGCATCATGCTTTCCGGCGACACTTTCTGCGCCGTCTGCCGGCACGCCATCGAGGAAATCATCGACCTCTACTCGCGTCCCTGACCGAGAAGGAACAACCCTCTCCCCTGGGGTGATCATTACCCATATCTTCGGCTGGGCACTGGGGGTGAGTGCGCAGTATGAGCGAGGAGTTTCCACATTGCGGTGAGTGGCTCGAGATATTGCAATCCGAGCCAGAGCGTTTGGGTGCCGGGTTCGCCGTCGCTCTTGCGTCCCAGGAAGCCGCCCAGCGTCGCCACCATGCGCATCGCTTCCCGCAAGTTTGGAGGTTGCTCGGGTGGCCTCGGATCCTGGTTGATGTAGGCGGCCAGCGCTTTCCATTCGGCTTCCTCGAAGTAGGCGGAGCAAGGAACATCAGGGACTTCCCGGCCCAGCTTGGTCAGATGAAAAATGCGCCACGCCACCACCAGATCAATTGCCAAGCAGGCTTCAATGCGCTCGGCCGTGCCGAGTTGCCGCTGCTCCATGCGGCAGCCACTTTTCAGCGTGCGATGATAAACTTCAATCCCCCAGCGCAAGGTGTACCAACGCAGCTTTTCGCAAGCGGCTGCAAAACTGTCCACCGGGCAGGTGGTCAGCAGCATCCAGAGCAACGGTTCTTTGATTCCCCGGGGCGCTTCCACTTCCTCTGCCAGCACCGCCCAAAGCGTCAGCTCGCCCAGCTTTTCTTTGCCATGGGGCGGTCGCAAGGTGACCCTGCGCAAAGCGCACTTCGAGCCGCGCCACCCGTGCCGCTTGGGCACCCCGCCGCGGTATCCGGAACTTCCTCAATGCCCGCCAGCGCGGTGCTGCGCCATCCCCGGCCACAAATGTCTCGGTCGTCCTCGCCCAGCCGGTCGCGTTCGGCTCGCACCAACAGCCAGGGACCGTTCTCCGCTGCGAGAGCCCCATGGAACAGTTCGTAAATATCGGCTTCCCGATCCCCCACACTGACCAGCCGCGTGCAGCGCGTGCGCCGCTGCACCTCCGCCACCTGCCGCAGACTCTTCAGCCATTTATTGCTTTCTTTCTCTTCAATCGGCAGAGTCTTGCGTCGAGACCGTTTGCCAAACTGCGCCCGGTCCCGC
>CAVROP010000043.1:0-130671 GCA_963722675.1 uncultured Acidobacteriota bacterium | reverse complement strand
TGGAGGTGCAACTCATGCAAAATGCTGTCACCGTTTTCAAGAGCCGGCTTTGTAGGCGCCGATGAAACCTCTCAACGTCCATCGTACGAAAGTTACTCTGTATCCTGACAGCAGGCGTGTCCTGATGCGGCCCTTTCATTTAATGAGTGGCCAGCGCGCCAGTGAGATTTGCGCCCGCATCATGGCCCTTTCCGAAGACGAGGTCCATACACAGCTCGCCCAGTTGTGGGCGGAATTCGGTGCACGCCACAAAGACATCTGCGCCTTTTTCCGGCGTCGATATGAGGAGGTGCGCCCTTACTTGCTAAGCGACCGGGCACTCTCCGATGAAAGATTGTTGCTGGTCGGAGGGTATTTCACTGACGAGTATTCATTCGAGGCCGCCGCGCTGTTCAACCCCTCCATCGTGCCGCACCCCGATCAAACATGTCTCCCGCCCGGCTCGCTGCGCTTCGTGCTGAGCCTGCGTGCCACGGGGGAAGGGCATATCTCCTCCGTCACCTTTCGCACCGGGATGCTCGATACTCGTGGGAAAATCCTGATCGACACGCCCACCCCGTACGCTGTCGAACCGGAACAAATGCCCCAAGCGCCAATCCGGAAAGACCTGTTCGCGCGCAAGCTGGACGAACTCACCGTCGCAGGTGCCTTCAGCCGCGAAGTCCTGAAGGGCCTGGGAGAATCGTTCACGCTCGAAGACCTGCGCGCCAGCGTCAGCCAAGCTGTAAGGCAATTTCAGGTTCGCGACCTGGAAACCGAAAACGTAGCCAGAAAGACCCTCATGTTGGGGCAAGCGACTTTCGAGGTCCAATTCACCTCGGACCCGCGTTTTTCCGAACGCGTGCTGTTTCCCTTAACCCTGGCGCAGAGCCATGGAATCGAGGATGCTCGCTTTGTTCTTTTTCAGGATGACGATGGCACGCGCACTTATTACGCAACTTTCACCGCCTATGATGGCAAAGAAATACAGCCCCAGTTCCTCGAAACACCCGATTTTCTGCATTTCAAATTCGTCACGCTGAACGGACCGGCCGTCGAAAACAAAGGCATGGCGCTTTTTCCGAGGAAGATTAAGGGACTCTACGCGATGCTGGGCCGGCAGGACTACGAGAACATCTACTTGATGTTCTCCGACCATCTGCATTTCTGGCGGACCAAGGAACTGATTCTGGGGCCAAGATTCCCGTGGGAATTCATCCAGATGGGAAACTGCGGCTCGCCGATTGAAACTGAAGCCGGCTGGCTCGTGCTCAGTCACGGAGTGGGCCCGATGCGGAAGTATTCCATCGGCGCCTTCCTGCTCGATCGTGATGACCCCACTAAGGTCATCGGCCGAGTGGGGAAACCCCTCATCGAACCCAATGAAAACGAGCGGGAGGGCTACGTCCCAAACGTTGTTTACTCTTGCGGAAGTCTTCTGCACGGCCGCCACCTGATCATCCCGTACGGAACGGCCGATCACGCCACAACTTTTGCGATTGTAACGCTTGATGAAATCCTAAACGCGATGGAATAGCTCGGCGGAGTTCGCCCATGGTGTACCCCTGCTGCTCGCGGGAAACCTCGAAGCATGCTGCCGTTGCTTTCAGGGTCTGAGGGCGTGACCCCAAAACCGGCGCCGTTGACCCTGCCCTTCTCGCTCATTTGGCGCCTGCCGATAACATGACTGGAGGAAGCTGGGTAGATGTTCTCCTGCGCCTGGCCGGCTGGGGCTTCGGTGGAGGGGCTTCGTCGGTGAATTCGACCGTCATGAGCTGGGTAGCAAATTTCTTGGGTCCGTGGAGGGGGAAGTCGATGGAGGTGCGTTCGGCGTCCGATTGGGTCACCACACCGAGGCCGTACTGGAAGTGCTTGATGAACTGGCCTTCCGGGAGTGTTTGCATATGAGTCTCCTTTATAGAGGTCGAAGAATTGGCTACCTGCCCCTATCTAACTTCACCCCTGCGAGCGATAGCCGGGCACGGAGCCTTCGGCGGCAGCGGCCCGGGCTATAGGGCCGCCCCTGTGGCCTGCGTTCGCCGCAGACCCAAAACGCTCTCTACTGCGCCTGCCAGGACGTGAGCGAGTTCATCGCTGGTCGCGGGAGGCACAATGAAGTCAAACGCCCCGCCGGCCATCGTTTCCACATAGAGCCGGAGATCGATGAGGCGCGACACCACAATGACCTTCACGGGCTTAAGAGCTTCCAGCGACAATTTGACGACGTCCGTCCAGTTGCCGTCAGGAAGCAGCGCTTCCGTAAAGACCAGGTGGGGCGGATCGGCCTCTCTGAGCAGTGGCACAGCTTCCCGGTAGTTTTGCAGCCAATTGACCTTGATAGATCGGCCTTCCAGAGCCTGCTTCAGCAGACGCTGTGATTCCGCGGGTTGATGCAACAGGACCGCCGAGATTTCTTCCCTCATGGGAGCTCCCTTCGAATGGAAGTCAGGCGCCAGGGTCGTTGGCTGCGGGAAATAGGCGAGCAGCGCTGATCCTTCGAGCCATCACTGCACGCTAAAGCCGGAACTTGCTTTTGTTTACTTGCCGGGCTTTCTCCAGCGATTCACGGTTCTTCTCGTCCTCCTGGTTTTGACGCTGGATCTCCCGCTGCGGAGCCTCGACGGCATCCAACCGGATAGCTTCTGCAGTCGCTGTGCGGGCCAGCGCATCCAGTCCTTTCGAGAATGCAATCATTCCAAAAGTCGGCTGATAAGTGGAACGAAACAGGTTAAACGAATACTGTGAGTCCTCCCAACGCGCGATGACGGCTTCGCTATCGTTGTAGACTTGCGCCGAAGAGAAGGCGATTTCGATGTTCGCGGGCTTGGTGGCAGTTCCATACTGGGCCGAAATCGCTTCGCTCAGGTCCTCTGTGGTCAGCCCTTTGGTGTCATCCCGATCGTAACTGACCAGGACTCGAAAAAGCTCCCCGTTGTAAAAACTGAATAGGATAGTCCTGACCGGGTCCTGCGGTGAATCAAAACTGCTCCTAAGCCAGATCGGCCATTCCAGTTCTTGAATGAGAGCGGGGCGTTCATGGATCACCTTCGCCTGAGACACGTCCAGGCCCGCCTGTTTTGCAACTGCCGGCAGTGTCTCTCCAAACTGAAAGCCCCGGTAACGGGAAAGATCCGGTACGCCCAGGGCGGGCGCCGAAACAGGGACCAGTTGCAGCAAACCGCCGAAACCGCGGCGGGGCTGCAACCCCAGTTCTTGGATCGCCAGCGGCTTCGTGACGATTACTTTTGCCTCAGGCGCGTTCATATCTTGCGAGCCGATCAAGGGGACCGCCAACAGCACGGTCCCTAGAACTGAAACTACCAGTCTTCTCGTGTTGCTCATGGGAGTCCTCCTTCAGGGGACTTGATACTTTACGATTGCACTTCTGTTCAGGCGGCCGCCAACTTCGCTTGGTCCCATTCCGACATGTGTTTGGCGTGGAAGAAATATATACTTTCCTGAATATGTCGCGGATGGCCAGCGACGGTGACGCAGGGCAGCCCCAGGAAATGCTTTGCGGCTACTCGGGAAATTTCCAGGCAGTTGAATCTGCCCGATTTCATGTTGGCAATGGCCTTCTTAACAGCCCTGCGGGTGGTTTTTTCTGAATCCGAACCGACGGCCCTCGCATCAACCTCACTCGCCATGTAGAAAAAGGTCCATCCCGCCTCGCAGAGTTTCCGGTCGATTCCAGGGCTGCCCGGACTTTTGACCAGCCTCCAGCCCTTCAAATACGGGTCGCTTTCTAACTGCAAGCCTTCCGGCAAAAGCGTGCCTTCCTTGATCAGGATGGCACCGGCGTTGATTTTCTCAGCCATCGACTTCTCTCCTTAATTTACACTCGTACTCAGGGGCTGCCCGGCTTGCGGGTTTAGAGTAGCCAGCGTTCCCGGGCGGCGATCATTCAACGATATCCAAGAGAGGGGCACCGGTTCGTCCGCAGCACCTCCGAAGTTAGGGGCGGAGCCATGGATCCCTTTGATCCAAGTCGCAGCTTCTGCACGTTCATCTTCAGTGGGCGGGTAGATTAGAACCAGGCCGTCACGGCAAGCATCGGCTCGACGCGTGAACTGATCCTGGTTCATCAGGATGAAGTCAAGGGCTTGAGTCAATTGCTCAGAATCATATCTGTTACTGAAGTGTACCCCACTTGGATGAGCCGAAGATGTCCAGGTCCAATAGTCGCATACCAGATGCTGGTAACCCCCGCCTCCATCCGACCAGATCCTCAGATCGTCCAAAGAGGCTCCGGGCGCACATTGGTATTCAACCCGAACCGAGCATGGTTTGGTAACTTTCATCAAGTCTTCCCAGGCTAGAACCACTGCATATTCAAGAGCTGTGTCTAATTCCATGCTCATTCCCCCTCACGAACGAATCGCGCCGATGAACTTGGACCACATGGTGCCGGCGAGATCCGTCCAGGCATTGGTTAAAGGCTTGTTTGGGCAGAAGAACCGGCAGCAGCGAGTTCGCCGAATCCGAATTCTCATATTCCACCTCGCGCAAAGCAGAGTTACGTTCCGAAACCCTTTCGTGCCGACAACCGACTGGCCCCGGCCGCCTCCTAGTACATCCCTCCGCCCATGCCTCCCGGAGAGCCTGCCGGAGCGTTATCCTCCTTTTCGGGGTACTCGCTAACCAGCGCTTCGGTGGTGAGGAGCAGAGAAGCTATGGAGGCGGCGTTCTGCAGTGCAGCGCGTGTGACCATGGTAGGGTCGATGACGCCTTCCTCGACCAGGTCGCCGAAGCTCTCAGTCTCCGCATTGAAGCCATAGTTCTGGTTGTTGTTTAACTTCACTTTCTCCACTACCACCGCGCCTTCATGACCGGCGTTGGCGACGATCATGCGAAGAGGCTCTTCCAGCGCGCGCGTAACGATGTTGATGCCAATCTGCGCGTCGCCCTCGGCCTTCAGCTTGTGGAGGGCGGGGATGCAGCGCACCAGCGCCACTCCGCCGCCGGGCACGATGCCTTCCTCCACCGCCGCCCTGGTAGCGTGCATCGCGTCCTCGACGCGAGCCTTCTTCTCTTTCATCTCGGTTTCGGTCGCCGCACCCACTTTAATCTGAGCGACGCCGCCGACCAGCTTCGCCAGGCGCTCCTGCAGCTTTTCCCGGTCGTAGTCGGAGGTGGTCTCCTCGACCTGTGTACGAAGCTGCTTGACACGGCCCTCGATGTCAGAAGACTTGCCGGCACCCTCGATGATGGTGGTGTTGTCCTTATCGATGGTGATCTTCTTGGCGCGGCCGAGGTCCTGCAGCTTCACATTCTCGAGCTTGATACCCAGGTCCTCGGAAATGGCCTTGCCGTCCGTCAGGATGGCGATGTCTTCCAGCATGGCCTTGCGGCGATCGCCGAAGCCCGGAGCCTTTACGGCCGCCGCCGATAGCGTTCCGCGCAACTTGTTGACCACCAGGGTCGCCAGGGCCTCGCCTTCAACATCCTCCGCAATAATCAGCAGCGGCTGGCCGGACTTGGCCGTCTGCTCGAGCAGGGGCAGGAGGTCCTTCATGGAGCTGATCTTCTTCTCGTGGATCAAGATGAGTGCGTTCTCCAGCACGCACTCCATGCGCTCGGGGTCGGTGACGAAGTAAGGGGAGAGGTATCCACGATCGAACCGCATTCCCTCGACCACTTCGAGTGTGGTCTCCATGGTCTTGGATTCCTCGACCGTAATGACGCCGTCCTTGCCGACCTTTTTCATGGCCTCGGCAATGATGTTGCCGATGGTGTGGTCGTTGTTGGCGGAGACCGCGCCCACTTGCGCGATCATCGAGCCCTCAACCGGCTTGGAGATTTTGTCGAGCTCGCCCTTGATGTGCTTTTTGTTACCGTCCTTGCCGGTCTCATCGAAGCCGCAAACCGCGCGAACCGCGCTTTCGATTCCGCGCTTCACGTCCATCGGGTTAGCGCCCGCGGACACGGTCTTCGCACCCTCGCGGAAAATTGCCTGGGCCAGCACGGTCGCGGTGGTGGTGCCGTCGCCCGCTACGTCGGAAGTCTTGGAAGCGACCTCCCGCACCATCTGCGCGCCCATGTTCTCGAGCGGGTCCTGTAGGTTGATTTCCTTCGCCACCGTTACCCCATCCTTGGTGATCGTGGGGGCGCCGAATTTCTTGTCTAGAACCACGTTGCGGCCTCGGGGACCCAACGTGATCTTCACGACGTCCGCAAGTTGATTCACGCCGCGCAGAATCGCGTGACGGCTCTCTTCACCATGTACAATTTGCTTTGCATTTGCCATTTTCAATTCCTCCTAGACTTTGTCGATGTCTTTCTTTGCCGGCGCTCCGCTGCGAGAACTAGCGGCGGGCAGCTCGCCGCGAACCAAATCCGTCGCAGGCTACTGACAACCAACCTACTTCTTCCCGCTCGCGCTGGCCGCCTTGCCTTCAATGATGCCGAGCACTTCTTCTTCGCGTAGGATCAGATACTCCTGGCCGTCGAGCTTGATTTCAGCGCCGGAATATTTGCCGAAGAGGATACGGTCGCCCGCTTTCACATCCAGGGCGATCACCTTTCCCTCTTCGGTCTTCTTGCCGTGCCCCACGGCGACTACTTCGCCTTCTTGCGGTTTCTCTTTGGCCGTGTCGGGAATGATGATTCCACCCTTCACAGACTCCTTCTCTTCGATTCGCTTGATCAGGATCCGATCATGTAGAGGTCTAAAATTCATTTTGACTCTCCTTATCACGCACGAGTTAAGTTCGAACTATGGGTCTGGATTAATTCTCGTATTTCACCTTCGGGGAAACTGTCACGTAGGCGACCTTTCGAAGGTACTTACTTCGGCGGGCCTGGACGACCCAAATAGCCGGCACACAAACCGCGAGTCCTAGCCATACGTAATAGCTGGCGGGCGTGGGCCACAGAAGCACCAGGAGCAACACCAGCATGAAAATCCACTTCATGATTGTCGTAAGCATTGGACACCTCGTTTCTTCTTTCGCCTAAACCCCTTTTTGCCGGACAAGAAAGGCGTTGGCCACCCGGGCCGAATCAAAAAGCTGCCGCCTTTAGGCAGCCACGTGCCCTGGGATCTTGTGGAAGGTCGAGTTTGAGACCTCACGGGTTTCCACACGAGGAGTACCCTCAACGACCTTCGCCAGGGCCTTCACCACTTGCCGAAACTTTCCGCGTCCATAGGCTTCTGCATCCTCTTTCTGATCCCAGAAGCTGAGGCCAATCACTTCCAGTCCACCCGCGGTAACCAAAACAATCTTGTCCTGGAAGCCTTTCAGCCCGCGTATCATCGGAATGACTTCGTGCTCAATGATGCGCGTAAATTCCTCGACACGGTGGGGCTTCAGATGTAAGGAAAGACTTCGAGCAACCATGGGGACCTCCTTACATTCGGTCTAAGAGGTGCGATTGCAGATTACCTGGCTTAGTTCAGGTGACCCGGAAGGCGAGGGTATGTCGGCTCATCTCCTTAACCAAGATAGGTTAATTAACTTGCGTTGTCAAGTTAAATCCGCACAACTTTAAAATACTTTATTAAAATAAGTTAAGGCGAGCGGAAACGTGATCAATTAGCCTTGGTACCCAGGCACCGCCTCAGAGCACCGGCATAAACGATCCGCACGTTGTCTCCTGGGAATTAGACAAGATGGTGGCGCGGCTTCAGGCGGCGACAGCTGGCGGCAGACCTGTGTTGTTACGCTTCGATTATCAGGGCGGGCACGGCGGCATTGGCGTGGCCAAAACTCAAGGAAAGAAACTGACTTCCGGCCTGTGGAGCTTCATGCTCTGCCAGTTCAGTGTGCCTGAACTCCAGCCGAAGCTGCAGGGCGGCGGCTGCACTCCACCCCCCCCAGCCCTTCAGTAGCCCTCCTCGCTGGTCCCAGGAGCGCCGACGCAATCTGAGTAGAACTACAACGTGCGCCTCGATTCTTCGCAAGTTGCTGATGGCAGGCCAGTTGTGATCTACGCTCAAGATTCCGCCGGTGAAGTCGGCTTCCCATCGACTATCCCAGCGCATGGCAGGTTTCGGCGTGGGAAGAGCCTTATCATTCCAAATCCAACGAAGTACGCAGTCAGCAAGGTTTTCGAGTGCGCCGTAATCCATCCGCAATCGGCGGCTACTTCACTGCCAGCACGAGCAGGGTAGCGTCATCCTGAAATTGCGCGCCGCAGAACTCCGTAACCTGCGCGAGCAGTTGCTGATTAATCTTTGCGGCGGAATTCGCCGCATGTGCTTTGGCGAATGCGGCGACTTTTTCCATGCCGAATTCTTCGCCATCCGGCGCCTCGGCTTCGGTAATGCCGTCGGTAAATAGAAGCAGCCTGTCGCCGGAGCTGAGGTCCACGCTCGAGTCCTGATACGTCCACGCGGGGAAAACGCCCAGCACCGCGCCGCCCTGGTCCAGCGTGCGCACGGCGCCGGAAGAAACAAGAATGGGGTACGGATGGCCGGCATTGCAGTAGCGAAAGGTGCGCGAGGCGGCGTCCAAAACGCCGCAGAAGAAGGTCACGAATTTATCAGCCGCGATGCTTTCGCAGAGCATGCCGTTGATGATGCTGCATACGCGCGCCGGGCTATCCAGGTCGCGAACGGATGCGCGCAGGCTCGCCTGCACGTTGGCCATGAGCAGAGCGGCGGGAACGCCTTTGCCGGAAACGTCGGCGATGCAGAGGGCCAGCCGGTTTTCGCCGAGCTTTAACACATCAAAGTAATCTCCGCCGACCGCGCGCGCGGGCTGCCAGGCGCTGGCCACCTCGAACCCCGGCAACTGGGGAATTACTTTGGGGAGCAGCGACTCCTGGATCTCCCGCGCGCGCTGCAATTCCTCGTCCTGGACCTCCAGCCGAGCGACGCCCACCTGGACCATGCTCTGCAGCTCGACATTGCGGCGCTCGAGGCGCGCCTTGGTCCTGCCGTAGAGAAAATTCATGACGCCGTAGACGACCGTGATCAGGAACGGCATCTTCCAGCCGGTGGCGATCAGGTGTCCAAGCGACTGCGGACCAGACGGAGCGAACCGCCAGACAATTACGCTCGTCAGCGCGTAAACGGGCAGCATCACGACGCAGAGCAAGACCAGGAAGATCAGCCAGTCATAAGGAGCCGGCCTTTCGTAGAGCGCGTGCAGCCATTGCATGGGAGGCGAAAGGAAATTGCCGATGCACAGCGAGTACAAGATGACGGTGAAAGGATGTATGGGCTCGCCCATGGCCCAGAAAATGGCGCCAATCACGAAAGCGATGAACAAGTAGACGCCCTGGTTGCGGAAGAAGGCCGTCAGCGATTTGGAGTCGGCCCTCATCGTTAGCCTGATTGTAAGCGGATCGCCACTATTCTGTATCTCGCATTCGGCTGCGAATTCTCTGCCCACGTCACATCTTATTATGACGATTCCCAAGAGGCAACTCGCATCCGTGTGGAGCCGATCCAGTCTTCGCAGATCCGCACATACGCTATTCCGGCAAATCGATCTGGCCTTCAACGCGGAAGTGTCCGGTGACCCCCGGCGCTCCGGCATCAGGCTGGCCGCCGCCGATGCTGAGAGTGTAATCACCGCCGGCGATGATCGGACGGCCGTCCTCCGTCACCATGCCGAAGTCCCGGTTCTTCAGCTCAAAATGCACCCTCTGATTTGCGCCAGGGTCGAGGTGAACGCGCTGGAACCCCCGCAGAGCTACGAGTGGCGCCCCTTTCACTGAGGGGAATCTCAGATAAAGTTGCACCGCCTCATCCCCCGCCACCTTTCCCGTATTGGTCACCGTCACCTCAGCCCCAACCGGATCGCCCGCATTCACCTTTGTCTGCGGGAGGCTCAGATCGCTGTAACGGAAGTTCGTGTAACTCAGGCCATAGCCGAAGGGATAAAGCGGCTTTTCCCGGAAGTATCGGTAGGTGCGGCCTTCCATGGAGTAGTCTTCAAAATTGGGCAGTTGGCTGAGGTTCTTGTAGAAGGTAACCGGCAGACGGCCCGCAGGATTGTTCTTCCCGCTTAGCGTTTCGGCGATCGCCGCCCCGCCTTCCTCGCCGGAATACCACGCCTCGAGAATCGCATTGGCATGCTCACTTGCCCAGTTGACGGCCAGCGCGCTGCCATTCATCAGCACGATCACCAGGGGTTTGCCGCTCGCCGCGACGGCTTCGATGAGAGCTTCTTCCGGCTCGGGCAGATCGATGCTGGTGCGATCTCCGCCCAGAAAACCCGGTTCGTTCACCGGCATCTCTTCGCCTTCGAGTTGGCTGGTGATCCCGACGGCGGCAATCACCACATCGGCGTTTCTCGCGGCTGCAACGGCCTGGGGCGAAGGGGCGTTGTTCGCCTTCGCCCAGATCAGTTGCGCGCGGGGCTGGCCTCCACCCATATTCGCGTAGTTAACGGTCAGCGCGGCTTTCTGCCCTTTGTCCAGATGCACGCGCCCGACCTGCGCTTCCACTCCGTGGGTCCCCCACTCCTCCGCGACCGTTTTGCCGTCAACCATGACATTGGCAAAGCCGGCGGCGCGCATGCCGATGAGGTAGTCGCCGGAATCCGGCGGCGTCAGGAAGCCCGTCCATTGCACGCCAAGGGATTTCTTACCTGCGGCTTCCGCCGGCAGATTGCTTTCGCTGAGGTCGACATTCGGCTCAACCCGGCTCGTGAGTGTTGCCGGCTTCGCTCCGGGATCCAGCTCTACTCCCTCCCAGTTGCTGTACTCCGCTTTGAGGCCCGCTTTGCCCTCGGCGGTCGCCAGCAGATTGCCCGGCACCGGATTGCCGTCGTTGCGCAGGAACTGGGTTCCCGGAACGAACGTGATCCTGGCTTGAGGGAACTCCGCTTTGAGTCCATCCAGCATGGAAACGCTATGCGTCGGCGTTCCGTTGTAATTCCCCAGCAGGACCTTCGTCTGATCGGCGAGCGGGCCGACCACAGCGATCTTGGTGATTCCTGATTTCAGGGGCAGCGTGCCATCGTTCTTCAGCAGCACCATGGACTCATTGGCAAGCTGGCGGGCCAGCACGCGGTGTTCGGGGCTATCGAGTTCCTTTTCATCGATCTTCGCATACGGAACCATTTCCGGCGGGTCAAACATGCCCAGCTTGATTCGCGCCGTGAAGAGGCGAATCAGCGCCGTGTCCATCGCATTCTCGCCGAGGTAGCCCTGCTGGACGGCTTCGATGTACGGCCTGTAATCGTGGTCGTCCTTCACCTTCGCAATAAAGTCGATGCATTCATTGTCCATGCCCCGCTCCAGAGAGATCGCCGTTGCCTCTGGCTGCGAGGGGCGGTAGCGGTGGCCGTCGAAGACATCGTGAACGGCGCCGCAATCCGAGACCACATACCCCTGGAAGCCCCACTTTTCCCGTAGCTGATCTTGCAGCAGGAACTCGTTGGCGCAGGCCGGCTGTCCATTGATGGCGTTGTAAGCGCACATCACCGATCCCGCGTGGCCCTCCACGACGGTGGCACGGAACGCCGGCTCGTAGGTGTCGAGCATGTCGTGCTTGCTCACATCCACGTCGGCAAAGTGCCGTGTCGGCTCCGGGCCGCTGTGCACGGCGTAGTGCTTGGGCGTCGAGATCACCCGGTAGTACTTCGGGTCATCGCCCTGCATGCCCGTTACAAAGGCCACCCCCATGCGCGCGGTCAGGAACGGGTCCTCGCCGTACGTCTCCTGCCCGCGTCCCCAACGGGGGTCGCGAAAGATGTTGATGTTGGGCGACCAGAAGTCTAATCCCTCGAAGATGTTGCTATGGCCAGCGCGCACGTCCTGGGCGTGCTTGATTCGCCCCTCGATGCCGATGGCCACCGCCATCTCGTGGATCCCCGCGACGTCAAAAGTGGCGGCCAGACCTATCGGTTCGGGATACTCGGTCGTCCCGTCCACGGCAACTCCATGCAGGGCCTCGCTCCACCAGTCGTAAGCCGGGACGTTCAACCGCGGAATCGCACGCGCCTGGTTCACCAACTGCGAGGCCTTCTCTTCAAGCGTCATTCGGTGTACCAGGTCAGCCGCCCGCTGCTCGACCGGCAGGGATGGGTTGAGATAGGCTGGCGGCGCTTCCCCACCCGCACCCTGGGCAGAGAGCGTCCTCACAGGAGCACAACCGACCACCACAGCGATCACCAACTGGAATGAAGCCTTGCGCATCAACCCTGGACTTCTCATGTTTGTAACCTCCTCTTAGGAAAACCCGATCTCACGGCTGACAGGTGGCCCCCCTGCCAATGGAGCGGGCCTAGTTTGCCACATGACGCGCTGAGCTTTGACCAACGGAAACCAAGCGCTCTTCCCCGCGCCTCAGAACGAGCAGAACACCAAGGCGTACCTCCTCGGCAGCCGCGCATACTCATTGTTTTGGTGGCGGTATATTACAACTTTCTCCCGCAAGGGAGAAGGGCAACTCACGGGAACAGATTCCCCTTGACATGATTCGACATGTTTCGGCAGCGTTCCGGCCTGGATGTGGCGCCGACCCTCAGACCAGCGTGTTCGAAGAACCGCAAGATGCAGACCTAAGGGCCAGAGCTACAAGTCGAATTGGGACCCTGCCCATTTTTCCTGACGGTCCCCGGTTTTCCTAATGCAGGCGTCCGATGCGTGGCGAGGGCAGCGCAGCGGAGTGGGCTAGGGTGTGCCGACAGGGTACGAATCCCGATAACGTGTTGAGGGGGAAGGCGGTAGCTGGTAGCGATTCAATCGACTATTTGTACCGTAGGGGCCGCAAATACTGCCATTCGGCAGATTCTCCTTAGCGACTCGTCAGTTTCTTTGTACCATTGGCTTTTGCATTCAGGCACTTCCGCAAACTATGCCTGCGTAGGCTTTCCGCGAGCTTTGCGGAGTGTCGATTTGGGAGGAAAAACCACTATGCCAAGAATCCGAGGTCAGCGGCTGATGAAGTACGCCGACCAAGCTCTTTCCTCGACGGCTGGAGTGCTTTTCAAGACCATCCAGTTCTTCAACAAGTATCGTCCTGGACCCACTTTTATTCCCCGTTGGTCCGACAAGCCTATTCTGAAATCATGGCAAAAGACCAAACCACCACTGGGGTGGCCTCGCGAGACCGACTCGCTTTGCCCGCAATGCGTGAAGGAAGCGCGGGAGAAGATCATGAGCGGGGAACGGAACTGGCAAACGCTCCTCTCCGAGAAAGTGGGCGAAATCAAAGCCACTATTCTCGAACGGGATGGGCAGGTCTGGATGGTGAAGGATTGCCCGATTCACGGCCACTTTGAAGATCAGATGGCGGTGGATGCCAATTTTCTGAGTTGGATTGAGAAGAACTTTCCCGGCCGCGACATTCGCGCCCACAATGATGAAGGCCTGCACAACCACGGCTCCAGCACCATCAAGCATGGGCGTGGGTCAGTGCTCACGGTGGATTTGACCAACCGCTGCAACATGATGTGCGATCCTTGCTTCATGGACGCCAACCAAGTCGGCTTTGTGCACGAACTCGCTTGGGAAGACATCACGCAAATCCTCGACAATGCCGTCAAGATCAAGCCCCGCCGACAAATGTCGGTGCAGTTTTCGGGCGGCGAGCCTACCATGTCGCCCTACTTCCTCGACGCCATCCGCTATGCCCGCAAATGCGGTTACAACAGCGTGCAAGCGGCCACCAATGGAATCGAGTTTGCCAAGAGCAAAGAGTTCTGCAAGCGCGCCTTCGAGGCAGGCCTGCGCTACGCCTATTTGCAGTTTGACGGGGTCGGCAACGACGCCAACAGCCATCGCCAGGTGGGCAACCTGTTCGACGTGAAGTTGCGCGCCATCGAGAACATGCACGAGGCGGGCATCGAGATCATCCTGGTTACCACCCTCGTCAATAACCTGAACAACGACCAGGTTGGGCCCATCGTCAACTTCGCCCGCGAGAATCCCAAGAAGATTGCCTTCGTAGCTTTCCAGCCGGTCAGCTTTACGGGACGCGACGAGGACATCACGCCACAACGCCGCAAGCGCCAACGGTACACGCTGTCGCACCTGGCGCTGGACGTGAAAAAGCAGACGGGCATCACCGAGCCGACGCGCGACTGGTTCCCCATCTCCCTGATGGGCGCCTTTGCCGACTTTGCCGACCTGGTGCACGGCCCGGAAGCGCAGTGGGGACAGGTTAGCTGTGGCTGCCACCCCAACTGCGGGGTGGGAACGGCGCTGATGATCAACAAGGAAACCAAGGAATGGGCGCCGGTTCCCCAGTTCCTCGACATTCCCCAGCTTGTGACGGATATGCGGGGGATCACTGACTCCGCGCGCGGCAAGGTGTTCTCGAACTTCATGATGGGGCTGGCGCTGCTCAAGAACTACAAGCCCTTCCGGGCGCCTAAGAGCTTGGCCCTGATCGACCTGCTGAAGAAGTTCGACAAGTCCTTTGCGCTAACCGGCGAGGCGCGGGCCAGGAAGAAGTATGGCGCCTCGGACCCGAATCGCACCTACGAAGACGCTCTGAAGCGCCGTTCCGATCCCTGGAACTTCCTCTTCATCGCCGGCATGTGGTTCCAGGACCTGTTCAATTACGATTTCCGCCGCACCGAGATGTGCATCATCCCCTATGCCACGCAGCAGGGCGAGATTTCCTTCTGCGCTTACAACACCGGCGAATCGGCTGGCGGAAGATCCTCGAGAACATGTACAAGAATGCGACCGTGGCGGAATGGTACAAGACGCACGGCAAGCACCAGATTTACGCCAAGGGCAAATCCGTCGAACTGCAAAACCAGAACATCTCGCTCTACGTCAACGCCGAGGATGCTGCCCGCGTACGTTCGAAAGAGCACGACATCCCGATCACCGCTGCGGAAGAAGAACGTCAACGCCGCAAGACCGCTTGGGAAGAGCAACAAGCCCGTCAGTACTATGAAGAGATGGTGTTGAAGCAGCCCAAGGGCGAACTTGTCCAGATTGGCGCCACCGCACCGGAACTCTCCCAAGAGGTTGACGAAAAAGTTCCCGCCTAACTCCCGGGTTGGATTGTGGGGAAGACAGGGGCCGGCCGCGTTCACGCGCGGCCGGCCTTTTTGTTCTGGCCGCACTACCTGCCAGGGCAGCATTGGGGCGTATTACGGACGAGTTGCGGGCACGGCAACTTGGGGTTTGCGCAGTTCTCCGAACTGGCTGATGCGCACGATGCCGCCGGGGAGGACGGCTCGGATTTCAAGCTCTCCGCCCATGGCCTCGATGATTCTCCGCAAGGTGCTGATGAACATGTCCGAACGTCGCTCGACTTTGGAGATGGCCGCCTGCCGCACGTGCAGGACTTCAGCCAGTTGCTCCTGCGTCAGGTCCAGCGCCGTGCGCAATTCGTCCAGCGCCATCTCCTGGATCATTCGGTCGGCCTTGGCCTCAGAGCGCGCCCGGGCCTCGGCTGGCATCTTTGCCTGAAGCTGTTTGAAATTCTTCGCCATCGTCTAAGGCTCCTTCTTGATCGCGGCCAGATGCTCGTCATAAAGCCGGTCGGCTATCGGAACAAACCTCTCGTACCACCTATCGTCACCGGTCTTATCACCTCCCAGGAGCAGAATGGCTGAACGCCTGGGGTCAAACGCGTAAAGCACCCGGTAAGGTCTCCCCGCATGCTGGATAACCAGTTCTTTCATTTGGGGGTGGCGAGACGAAGCGATTACGTCGGAGTGCGGTCTCCGCAAGGCCGGGCCGTACCGCTGAAGTAGAATCACCTTGGCGTTCACGTCTTCTTGCTCCGCTTCGCTGAGAGAATTCCACCACCCCTCGAAACCATCCGTGTACTCGACCTCCCATTCCACAGAAGGAATATTACTCCCACGGAATTGTCCCGTCAAGGCCTTTGTGACTTCTTGGGCTACATTCCGCGCGGCGGCCGGCCTTCTTCTTCCATCAGTCTGGCGTTATAATGCAGAGGTGCCCCCATGCGGTGGTTGGTGCGTCATCGACATGGGTCGGTTCATCAAGTGAATCAGCCTGCGAAGCAGCCATGGGAGGGAATCACGATGTCCAAGATTGATGAACTCAAGTCAGATATCGAGAGGCTTCCCGGCGAGGAAGTCTCCGAGCTTTTTCGGTGGTTGTCCGAAAAGGAATGGGAAAACTGGGACAAGGAAATTGAAGCCGACTCTGAGGCTGGCAAGCTCGATTTCTTGGTGCGCGAGGCCCACGAGGGGAAGTCGAAAGGGACTCTCAAGGAATTGTGAATGCATCGCACCACCCCTCGTTTCTGGACTTCCCTTGCCCACCTACCGGAATCCGTGCAGCGAACTGCCCATCAAAACTTCGCGCTCCTGAAAGCGAACCCTGCCCACCCTTCCCTGCATTTCAAGAAAATCGGGAAACTGTGGTCCGCGAGGGTTGGGATCAATTACCGTGCCGTCGCGGTGGAGGACGGCGGGGACTTCATCTGGGTCTGGGTCGGTCCTCATGACGAGTATCTGCGGCTGATCAAACAACAGACTTGACGACCTGGACCGAGAGGGCGCACGCCGCAAAATGGCCTGGCGCCCGTAACAGGTTAGGGGGCCACAATCCTGAACCAATCGCGAATCACCTGCCTAATGCGCTCAATCTCTTCCTCCGGGATTTCGCTCATGTGTCCGATGGCATTCCGTAGGTGAGAGACGTGACGGGCCTCTTGGATTAGCGACTTATCTCGAACCGTGCCATCAAACCCTTCTTTCCAGCACTGATCGATAACGTCCAGAAGCTGGGGGTACGTGGCAAGAGAGAGTTTTGTCCGAGGGGACAGCGCCATCCAAGCCTTGGTCTCCTCTTTCTTCTCCAGTTCTTCAACGTCGTCCCTAACGTGCTTCGGCACTTTGTCCCACCAATGCTCTGGGTCATTCTCCGACAATACACTCAGCGCAAACGCCCGAAGAAAATTCTCGAAGACGAAGAGGAGTTCGTAGGCACGTGAAGCTCGTGAGGCGCGCTTCACTTCGTCCGGGAGGACCACGGCGAGGTCATACGTTTTAGAAATAAGAAGCGAGTCCGCCGGCGCAACTTCGGGATGTTCACGCACGGACCTCTCGGCTGTCTGCCCAAGGAGCAAGAAGAGAGCCAGCCTTTCGTCATCGAGACTCATTTGAACGCCTTCCGGATTGCGTTAAAGATATTTAGGTAGGTTTCCTCGGTGCTATTCGTGGGAAGGTGTACCTGAATTTTGTAGTGGAATTCAGGCCTCAGGCTTGCCCCTGGACTTGGCGGCTCAGGTGCTGGCGCGGGTTCCGGCTCCTCATTCCCGCCTGCGGGATCTTTGGTCGACTCGGGGGTAAAATCGGCTAACTTTAACAAGCCGTTGAGAGTTCCACAGATCTTCGAGATCATCTGTTGGTCAGCCCCCGACACCTGTGCGACCAGACCCTTTAGTTCCTCGGGAGGGAGTTGGTGGGCAAGCTGAGAAGCTTCAGATTCCGAAACGCGGAGGTCGACAGAAAGCACTCCTGTCCATATTGCGGAGTTGCGATCCCGAAAAACGCGTAACCCATAATTGTCAATCGACCAGTGTCTATATGCACCGGTAGAAGTCAAAACGCAAGTAACTCAAAAGCCAATCAAGGAGGGCGCCAAGCGTGGTCGCTTGGTCGATCGAACGGGCCGGGGGCGGTGGCCTCCGCAGCGTGCGGCGGCTTCCAAACCGAACCTCAGGTTGCTTCCAATCATCTAATGCTTTAGGATAAGAGTGTTCTCCGAGCCCGGGGTTGCTAAAGGCACAACACAAGCCCAAGCCTTGCGGGCCGATAGGGTGACTTGAGAAATCTAGCCGCCTCCCGTGTTTGGAAAGGAGAACAAGACCTACTCCAAACGCGTGTAGGTCTTTTTGTTTTTTGGGGCAGTGCGGGGAAGGGTGTCATTCCGAGCGCAGCGAGGAATCTCGCTCTGCGCATTGGAATAATAAACAGGGCAAGATTCCTCGCTGCGCTCGGAATGAAAGCTCGAGATCTGGACTGATGGCACTGAAAGACAAATTCGGCCGTGAGATTCACGATCTGCGCATTTCGGTGACGGACCGATGCAACTTCAGTTGTGTATACTGCAAGTCGGCCGATCCCAAAAACTATTTCCCGCACCGCGATTTGCTGAGCTGGGACGAGTTTTTGCGTCTCAGCCGGGTTCTTGCGGGGCTCGGGATCCGCAAGGTTCGTATTACGGGCGGCGAGCCCCTGCTACGTCCCGGAGTAGTAGATTTCATCACCCAACTTCGGCAAATCGACGGCCTTGAGGATATAGCGATAACCACCAACGGGTATCTTCTCCCAGAGATGGCAGGGAAACTCGCCGCAGCAGGCTCTCCCCGCGTCACGGTGAGTCTGGATTCGCTGGACTCAGGAAAGTTTGCCCGCATAACGCGGACACCGCGTTCGCTCGAGAAGGTGATGGCCGGAATCGATGCCGCACTCGACGCAGGACTGACGCCTGTAAAAGTGAACATCGTGCTGGTGCGGGGGTTCAATGACGATGAGATTGTGGATTTTGCCCGCCTCGCTCGAAGGCGCGACATCGTCCTTCGCTTCATCGAGTTTATGCCCCTGGACGCCGACCACACGTGGAAGCGCGAGTTGGTGGTAACCGCGCGGGAAATCGTTGCGGCTATCTCACCGGTTTATCCGCTGGTCGAGATCCCTCGCCATTCTCCCAGCGAAACCGCTCTGCGGTATCGCTTTGCGGATGGACAGGGTGAGATCGGAATTATCGCGCCGGTCTCAATTCCCTTTTGCGGCCAGTGCAGCCGAATCCGCCTGACTGCCGACGGAAAGCTGCGAACGTGCCTCTTCTCGATGGAAGAGTTTGACGTGCGGCACCTGGTACGCAATGGAGCAACGGACAGCGACATTGGGCGATTCTTTACCGATGCGGTTTACCAGAAGGAGCCCGGGCACCGCATCAATGAGCCCGATTTTGTTCAGCCGGACCGCACGATGGTGTACATC
Organism: uncultured Acidobacteriota bacterium; assembly: GCA_963722675.1. Lineage (GTDB taxonomy): Bacteria > Acidobacteriota > Terriglobia > UBA7540 > UBA7540 > CAVROP01. Next base: position 111,847 of record CAVROP010000043.1, on the reverse strand, counting down.
GGGGGCTGAGCGGAATGCACGGCTGAAGGGGCAACCCTTGTGGTTGCGCCGAGGGCGGCCACCAGGGCCCCCCTACGACGCGATTCCCCGATGCGTCTTAGGTTAGAATGGTTTGAGGGATCGAAATGGCGACCACAGTTTTAACTGCCCTGCCGGAATTGTACGTGGGGCTTTCGGAGCAGGAACTCGACGAGCGCATTGCCGGCGCGAAAGCGGCGCTGGGGTCGCGCCTGGTGATCCTGGGACATCACTATCAACGTGACGAGGTGGTGAAGTTCGCCGATTTCCGGGGCGATTCTCTGAAGCTCTCCCAATTGGCGGCTGCCCGGCCGGAAGCAAAGTACATCGTTTTTTGCGGCGTGCACTTCATGGCCGAGAGCGCGGATATCCTGAGCGCCGACCACCAAGTCGTGATGCTTCCCGATCTGAACGCCGGCTGTTCAATGGCCGACATGGCCGAACTCGAGCAAGTGGAGACCTGCTGGGAGGAAATGAACAGGGCGACCGGCGCGAAGATTGTTCCCGTTACCTACATCAATTCAACGGCGGCCATCAAGGCTTTCGTGGGCCGGAACGGCGGCGCCGTGTGCACGTCCTCGAACTCGAAAAAGCTGATGGAGTGGGCATTGGCGCGGGGAGAGAAAGCTCTGTTTCTACCCGATGAGCACCTGGGCCGCAACACCGGCTACCGCATGGGCATTCCGCTGGATCAGATGGCGGTATGGAACCCTCGCGCGGAAGCAGGCGGGCTTTCCGAGGAGGAAATGCGGACAGCGCGCGTCATCTTGTGGAAGGGACACTGTTCCGTACACCTGCGCTTCGTGCCCCAACACGTCGAGCGCGCGCGCCGGGCGCATCCCGGCATCCGCATCATCGCTCACCCCGAGTGTTCCTGGGAAGTCTGCCAGTTGGCGGATGACGTGGGATCGACCGAATACATCATCAAGCGAATCGAGGAATCGCCGGCAGGAAGCCAATGGGCTGTGGGCACGGAAATTCACTTGGTTAACCGGCTGGCGGCGGAGCATACGGACCGGAGGATTATTCCTCTCGACGATTGCGTGTGCATGTGCAGCACGATGTATCGAATTTCGCCTCAGCACCTTTGCTGGACGCTGGAAAGCCTGGTGGAAGGAGAAGTCGTCAACCAGGTTGAGGTGGACCCGGAAACCAAACGCTGGGCGCGCGTAGCGCTGGAGCGAATGTTGGAAATCAGTTGACAGTCGGCAGTTGACAGTCGACAGTCAGCGCCGGCCGCCCGGGCGCACTGTCATTTTGATCGGGGCAATCGCTCACTTTCGATTTGACTGTTGACTGTCAACTTCTTTATGGCTGAAAAATACTTCGACCGCCAGCAAGCGGAAGAGCTGTTGCCCGCCATCGGGCAGTTTCTCGAGGAGGCGCGCAAGCAGAAGCAGGCGTTGGACAGTATTACTGCCGATATCTCCAACGCATCGCTGCGGATCATGATGCTGGGCGGCTCGCTTCCGCCTTTCGCGGAGCTGAACCACAAGAAAGCTCAGCGCGAAAAGATTGCCGAGCAGTTGAGCCGGACGGTGGACGAGATTCAACAAACCGGATGCGTGGTGAAGGATCTCGATACGGGATTGGTGGACTTTCCAAGCCTGCGGCGAGGCGAGAAGGTTTATCTCTGCTGGAAGCTCGGCGAAGAGCGCATCGGATACTGGCACGGCATCGAGGAGGGCTTCGCGGGACGCAAACCGCTGGACGATGTGCAACCTGAAGAGGAGCCGCCGAAGCCCTCGCGGGTGCAGTGAGAACCAGTCGACAGTCAACAGTTGACAGTCGAACAGCAAAAGCTGCAGATCGCCCCTTGGCCGTCGACTCCGGGCTGGTGATCAGCGCCAGGGACGCCAGATGGATATTTGAACTCTGACTGTCAACTGTTGACTATCGACTGTCGACTGATTTTGAGTCTGATGAACTCTAACTCATCCACCAACGAATTGGCGCGAGCTGCCAGCGCTTATCTGCGCAGTGCCGCGCACCAGCCTGTCAATTGGCGCGAGTGGGGAGACCAGGCCTTCGCGCAGGCTCGCGAGCAGGACAAACCCATTCTCCTGGATATCGGGGCGGTTTGGTGCCACTGGTGTCACGTGATGGACCGGGAGAGTTATGAGAACCCGGAAGTTGCCAGCGTGATCAATGAGCACTACGTGGCGGTAAAGGTGGACCGCGACGAGCGGCCGGATATCGACTCGAGATATCAGACTGCCGTGAGCGCTCTGACCGGGCAAGGAGGGTGGCCGCTGACGGCCTTCCTCACGCCCGAGGGCAAACCGTTTTACGGCGGCACCTATTTCCCGCCCGACGACCAATACGGCCGCCCGGGCATGCGGCGCGTGCTGGAAGCCGTGGCACAAAGCTACAAAGCGCAGCGGGCGCAAATCCTGGAGAGCGCGCAGAAGATCTCCGAAGCGCTGGCCGGGGTGGAGCGTTTCCACCGTGACGGTGCGCCGGCAGGCAGAGAAGTTCTCGACGCGCTCCTCGAAAATATCCGAGGAATGTACGACGCGCGGTTCGGCGGGTTCGGCAACGCCCCCAAGTTCCCTCACCCCGGCGCCCTCGACTTGCTGCTGGAGACTTATCTCCAAACCCGCCAGGCCGGCTTACTGGCCGTAGTCACCAGCACCCTCGAGCAAATGGGACGCGGAGGGGTTTACGACCAACTGGAGGGCGGCTTTCATCGCTATGCGGTGGACGAGCGCTGGATTGTGCCGCATTTCGAGAAGATGGCCTATGACAACGCAGGTTTGCTGGGAAACTACCTGCGCGCTTATCACGTAACGGGAAACAGCTTCTTCCGGGAGATTGCCCTCGGCATTCTTTCGTTCGTGGGGGAGGTTCTTTCCGATCCGCAAGGTGGATTCTACGCCAGCCAGGACGCAGACTACAGTTTGGAGGATGATGGCGACTATTTCACCTGGACGCTGGAAGAAACCCAGGCCGTTCTTGACCCGCTCGAAGCGCACGTGGCATCGCTCTACTACCACATCGAGCCGCAAGGCGAAATGCAACACAACCCGGCCAAGAACGTGCTGTTCGTTGACCAACCCCTGGAAGCGATTGCTGCGCGCCTGGAGCTGAAGCCTGAACAAATCGCCGGGATTCTGACGAGTGCCAAGACCAAGCTGAGGGAAGCGCGCGCCAAACGGCCGACGCCGTTTGTGGACAAGACTATTTACGCCAGTTGGAACGGGATGATGATTTCCGCCCTGCTCGAGGCGTTCAAGGTTTTGGGCTGGGCGGAGGCGCGCGATCGGGCGTTGGCTGCGCTCGATCTACTTCTCGCCAAGGCTTACGATCCCGAAAAGGGGATGTACCACAGCCTCGTCAATGGACAGGCCCGCGTCGAGGGATTGCTTGACGATCAGGTGTTAATGGCCACCGCGCTGCTCGACGCGTACGAGGTCACGGGCGCTCCTATCTACTTTGACCGCGCCCAGCAATTAATGCAGACCACTTTGCGCCGCTTTTGGGACGAACAGAATGGCGGTTTCTTTGACGCGGCTCACGACTTGAGTGACCGGCTGGGAAACCTCACGATGTCGCGGAAACCCTTCCAGGATTCTCCGACTCCGGCGGGCAATTCTGTAGCGGTCCTTGTTCTCGACCGCCTGGCCAGCCTTGCGGAGCGTGTGGATTTTCGCGCCAAGGCGGAAGAGACTTTGGCTCTGTTTGCGTCGAAGGCTGCTGAATACGGCCTGTTTGCTTCGACCTACGGCCTGGCGTTGCTCAACCATCTGGAGGCCCCATTGGAAGTTGTGGTGATCGGAGAGCCCCAAGACGAGCGGACATCCGAGCTCTTGACCGCTGCCTACCAGACGCCGCGTGCGAACAAGCGAGTCTTCGCGTTTCCGCCGATGGTGATAAAGAACGGCGAACTTCCACCAGGGCTCGCCGCGACCTTGCCGAATTTACCCCTTGCCGACGCACCTTTGGCGCTGGTGTGTGTCGGGTCCTCGTGCCTGCCGCCGGTGAATTCGCCGGAGGGGCTCAGGGCGCTGCTCACAGAGAGCGCGGAGAGTGGGGCCGCGCAGGCCTAGGCCTCCGCGCAGGATTTCGTAGGGTCAACCCTTGTGGTTGCCCAGCGCGGCCACAAGGGCCGCCCCTACGCGGGCCCGCAACCTTGCGGCACGCCCCGACAGGCGCTAAACTGAATTCTCGGGGATGACGTCGTAGCGCTGACCTTCAGGTCAGCAGCGCCATGCCGACCTGAAGGTCGGCGCTACAAGTGGGAATTCGTATGTGGGAGAAGAATTCTATGTTGCCTCCAATTCGGAGTGACTGGGTGAAGAAGCGTACGGGGCCCGTGGTGACGCAGATGCACTACGCGCGTCAGGGAACCATTACGGAAGAGATGGAGTATGTGGCCAAGCGTGAGAATCTTCCCGCAGAAACCGTCCGCGCTGAGGTTGCTCACGGGCGGATGATCATCCCGGCCAACGTCCGACACCTCGAGCTTGAGCCGATGGCTATCGGCATTGCGGCGAAGTGCAAGATCAACGCCAACATCGGCAACTCCGCAACCACTTCCAACATCGATCAGGAACTTGAAAAGCTCCATGCTGCCGTGCATTTCGGCGCCGATACGGCCATGGACCTCTCGACCGGCGGCAACATTCACGAGATCCGGGAAGCGATTCTGCGCCACAGTCCTGTTCCCATCGGAACGGTGCCCATTTACGAAGCCCTCTCGCGTGTGTCGCGCGTGCGCGAACTGACTCCCGAGCTCATGCTCGAAGTCATCGAGGAGCAGGCGGCGCAGGGCGTGGATTACATGACCATCCATGCCGGCGTGCTGCGCGAGTATATTCCTATGACGCGGAAACGCATCACCGGCATCGTCAGCCGCGGCGGGGCGATTCTGGCCCAGTGGAGTGTGGAAAATAACCGGCAGAACTTTCTCTATACGCACTTCGAAGAAATCTGCAAGATTTTCCAGAAATACGACGTGTCGTTTTCCTTAGGCGACGGCCTGCGCCCCGGTTGCCTGGCGGACGCCAGCGACGAGGCGCAATTCGCCGAACTCGAGACCCTGGGCGAACTCACAAAGAAGGCCTGGGAGTATGACGTGCAGGTGATGATCGAAGGCCCCGGGCATATTCCCCTGGACCAGATCAAGCTCCAGGTAGACAAGGAAATCGAGATGTGCCACGAAGCGCCCTTTTACACCCTGGGCCCGCTGGTCACCGACATCGCGCCGGGCTACGATCACATTACTTCCGCGATCGGCGCGGCCATGATCGGCTGGCACGGGGCCTCGATGCTCTGCTACGTGACGCCCAAGGAACACCTCGGGCTTCCGGATAAGAACGACGTGCGGCAGGGAATCATCGCCTATAAGATCGCCGCCCATGCGGCGGACGTCGCGCGGCACCGTCCTGGCGCTCGCGACCGCGACGACGCACTCTCCTACGCGCGCTTCCTCTTCGACTGGAACAAGCAGTTTGACCTTTCTCTCGACCCCGAAATGGCCCGCTCCATGCACGACGAAACGCTGCCCAACGAAACGTACAAGGACGCCGCATTCTGCTCCATGTGCGGACCCAAGTTCTGTTCCATGAATACCACCCAGGTCCTGGAGAAACAGTTAGGACTCGATCAGGGCGAGCGCGAGCAGAAATTCGTGGAGTTGCTCACCAAAGTGCAGGGCTAGCAGGTTACATTCATGAAGTTCAGCGAGTTAGTGCGGTTACTGGAAGGCGGAGGATTGAGACTGCTGAAGGGAAAAGGCTCGATTCGCTACTATTACAAGCCCGGAATGGATAACCTGATCCGGGTCGATTAGCATGGTTCGAAAGAGGTGCCAACCGGGACTTGCGCAGCGATACTGAAAGCGGCAGGTATCAGGAGAGGTGAGCGCCGATGATCGACATGAAATACTCACTTGTAATTGAAGCCACAGAGGACCCCAATTTCTTCGGCTTTTACTCTCCCGATCTGGAAGGCTTTACAGGCGTTGGCAACTCTATCGAAGATTGTCTCTACAAGGCCAAGTGGGGCATAGAGGAACACCTCGAGTTACTTCGCCAACATGGCTTGCCCATCCCGATCCCGGCGGGTGAACCAAAAGTTACGATTCAAAACGCCAAACCGATTCCAGCCTAGACATGACCGATCCATCGCTCGAACATCACCTTCGAGAGGAATTCAACCGCTGGGCGGAAGCGGGCCGCGGCGACGATATGGAGCAGTCTCATCTTCCGATTGTCGAGCCGATGCTGGCGCTCATCGAATTCAAGCCTCAGGACAAAGTTCTTGATGTCGGCTGCGGAACGGGCTGGCTGGTGCGCAGGATTGCGCCACTCGTTTCCGGGGGCTTGGCGGCGGGAATGGATGTCTCCGATGCGATGCTGGGGCGCGCGGAGTCTCTGAGCGCGCTACTGCCTAATGCCGTCTTCAAACGCGGGGGAGTCGATGCGATTCCCTGGGAGACTGGCTACTTTACGAAGGTTCTCTCCGTCGAGTCCGCCTATTACTGGCCCGACCCCGCGCAAGGCATCCGCGAGATCTTCCGTGTGCTCTCACCGGGCGGCGCGGCCTGGATTCTCATCAATTACTACCGCGACAATCCGCATTGCCACCAATGGGGCGGGCAGTTAAAGGTGCCGACCTGTTTACTGTCCGCCGAGGAATGGGAGGGCCTTTTCCGTCAAGCAGGATTCGAAACGGTGGAAAACCGCCGCATTCCCGACCGTTCGCCTACCCCGGAAGTTTACACGGGGCGCTGGTTCCGCGACGCAGAACAGATGCGGCAGTTCAAGCTGGAAGGCGCTTTGCTGCTCCACGCGGTCACTCCCGCGTGAGAGGCTTCCCTGGGTTTACTGCACCGGCGGTTCGCCGGGGTGCGTGGGGCTAGGCTGGGACGGCGCTGCCTGCCGGGGTCGCGGCCAGGGGCGCATGCCTTGGCGTTCTTCTCCCGCCGGGCCACCCTCTCCCCGATTTTCAATGAAAGACACTATCTTCTTTTGTTGTTCCGGGGAAAGAACCGCCTTAGCCGAGAGGATCGCCTCGACATAGCTCTTCATCAACTGCCCGCGAAGGTCCGAAATTTCCTGCACCTTCTTGAGAATCGCATCGCGGTCGGGTTTATCGGCTCGGAGAGCTTCTTTGAGGTCAATGCTGTGCACCTGGATGTCGGCCCGGACCTTCACATTAGCTTTCTCCGTATCGAGTGCGATCTGGCGAAGCCGTTCAATTTGAGAGCCATCCAGCCCCAAATAACTTTTAACCCGGTCGTTGTCCAGCAAAGCCAAAAGCCTTTCAGCCCCAAGCCGCTCTTGGGGTTCGCGCGATCGATCCCCCCACAACCCCTGGCCGGATGCTGTCGCCACGTTTCGCACGCCGAGGAGCAAAAGGAAAATTATGCCTGAGGCGAGGATGCCCTTCTTCGTTGCCATATTCCCTCCCAATTTCGAATTAGACCGCTCCACGAGCCGTGCAGATGAACCAGTGGTGCAGGCGCCCGGCTTTTAGCTCCGCGACCTGTTCGACAACCTTGAAAGCCGCCGCGGTTCCAAATCAGGACATCGCGCAGGCCAGTGAGCCCGGGAAAGTGAGCGAGAGTTGAATGGTGCGGCCACCGGCCGCTTACCGCGCTACGCTATTTGGTTCCCTTCTTGCCTTCCTGCAAAGCTGCGTCGACGGCCTTGTAATAAGCGTCGGGGGAAACGAATCCGACCAGCATTCGCCCATTAATGAAGCAGGTTGGTGTACTTTGAACCTCCAATTGTCGCGCTTCGCTGGTCCCCTCGTCGATGCGCTGCATCGGAGCTTTGGAATCCAGGCAACCTGCCAGGCTGGAGCGGTCCACTCCCACCTGGTCAGCATAAGCCAGGAGGTTGTCGCGGATATTGGCGGCATTGGTGGTGGTCTGATTCTGGAAAATCAATGTGCGGTAAGGTGCGAAAGCCTCGGGCTTGAGTTTGTAGACGCACTCGTTGGCAATGGCGGCGGTCAGCGACCAGTCGTGGATTTGAACCAAGGGGAATTCCTTGAAGATAACTCGAACTTTGTCCCCGTATTTGGGCAGGAGGTCATTTTCAAGAAACAAATGGAGCTTTCCGCACATCGGGCACTCCAGGTCTGCGTATTCCACGATGGTCACGGGAGCGTGCGCCGGACCCTGGGAAGGCTGGTTGACGGTGGCCATGGTTCGCAGCGCCTCGCGCCGCAGATCCACGCCCAGGTTGAGGATCTTACCCATCACGAATACCTGCTTGTCCGAGGTAGCGTAAAAATCCTCGGTTTGTTTCCCCTTGTCGCTTTGTGCAGCAATCGAAGTCGCCAGGAAGTTGGGAATACCCGAGTCATGGAATGGCCCGACGGTGAGGGTGGTGGTTTCCGGAACCTTAAATTCTTGACGGATGTGGTGGATGATTTCGTTCTTGGGATCTTTACCCATAGCAAAGAGCTGCCCCACGATCAAATAGCGGCGGTCGTTGGTGAGAAACACGCTGGTATTCTTCTGCTGCTTGCCGTCGTCCGTAGTAATTGTGGACGTCAGAAAGCCCTGGAAACTCGACGCCTGAAAAGGCGAGGCGGTTATCTTCACCGTGTCCGGGATGCCAAATCGAGCGCGAACGAAGGAGGTAATCTTCTCGTCCAGGGCGGTATCGTCAACCGCATTTGTTTTGCTTCTTGCCACGCCACGGGCTATCGACACCCCTGCCACAAGAAGTAAGACCCCGCCCCATACGTGATAGCCAGACCATCTTTTGCGGATCAATTGACGAACCTCCTTACTTGTTCAAAAGGCCGAACCAAACCCATCATTCGATTTTATAGACCCCGTCCGGGAAATGCAATTCCCGCGCCGAGGTAGCGTAAACTGCCCTCTTCAGGCCCGCGCCCACTTGTTCAGACCACCCTCGCCAATCCTTGCCCAAGGAGGGCAATCGCCGGCCCTGTCGGGTCTCCTTTTGTAGCTTTCATTGCAGTTTCCTCGTTCCAACGACTTCTCGCAACTGTTCGATGGCCAGCATGTAGGTGGCTAAGGCCTGCCGGTAAGCCAATTGGGTCGCGCGGTAGCTGCGCTCCGCATCCAGGAAGTCGAGCAGGCTGGCGGCGCCGCGCTTGTAAGCGTATTCGCTAATGTCCCGCGAATCCTGCGCCTGCTTGAGATAACCCGAGAGGTAAAGTTGCATCACCTGGTCGCCGATCCGGAAGGCTTCGTACGCGTTGGCCACGTCGGTCACCACCGTTTCCTGGGCGGCGGTCTTGGTCTCCTGGGCCTGGCCGATGGCGTAATTGCTGCGCGCAATCTCCCCCTGGTTCTTGTCAAAAACCGGAATTTCGATGCTGAGGGCCAGTCCGGCGTTGTTCGTCGACGCTACGTGGGCATAGTCGAACATGGCGGTCAAGTCGCGCTTGCCGTTCGCCTTCGCCAAAGCATACTGGCTCTGTGCGGCGGTCACGCCGCGCTGTGCCGCGAGGTAGTCCGGCCGCAGTTGCAGCGCCTTGAGTTGCAGGTCCTCGCGATTCAGCTTCAAGGGTTCGTAAGCCAGCTCGCCCACCACGTCGTATCCCGCCGGAATCGCATCGTACCCGAGCAGCGCCCGCAGGCTCGCGTAAGCCTGGACCAGGCTCAACTGGGCTTGCGAGACGTCCATCTGAAACTGCAACAACTGCAGCTTGATCTTCAGCAGATCGCCTTCGCTGATGGCCCCCGCTCGATACTGCTCCGAGCTGAGATTCACGGTCTGCTGGTAGCTGGCCAGATCCTGATTGGCGAATTGCAGAGTCGATTTGGCCAAAAGGACGCCGACGAACTGCTGCGCCACGTTAAACGTCAGTCCCCGTTCCGTGTCGCTCACCTGCGAGCGCGTCAACGAGGTCTGATCTTTGGCGGCCTGAATGCGGGCCTGACGCTTGTGCCCGCGCTCGATCGTATAGCTTATTCCCAGGTCAAACTCCGTGGTCGAGTCGAGATAGTTCGCAGAAAATTGGCTGGGATTAAAGATCGGTACGTACAGGTCATCGTAAGTGAACACGGGGTTGGGCCGCAGGGCCGCGGTGATTTCCTCGGCCTCGCTTTGCTGGATCTGGGTGCGAGCGGCCTTCAAGGAATGGTTGTGGGCCACCGCCATCTGAATCGCCTGCTCGAGGTCGATCCGCACGCTGGGCGGCGATTGCTGCGCGGCGGCCGTTTGAATGCCCAAAGCGAACAAGAAAATCGCCTTGGCCGTAAGCCAAATTCGAGACCGTGTCCAATCTGGAGGTAATCGCATATCCCGCATCCTGGCAACACCACCTAGAAACATTTGGTTTGGCCTTGAGGAGTTATCAAGACGTCAAGTGCAGGCTCGGCGGTGACAAACCGCGGCCCGGCATGCGGATTAGGATTAGGATAGGGGTGGCGCGCGCCAGAGCAAAACGGGCGACTGGCAGAAATGATAGTCAGCCGGGCAGAAAAGAAGCAGGCGGGATATCGAGGCCGCAGCGTGCAACGCTTGAAATGCGGTCACCGGCAGGGCCAGACTGTGGCGGAAGATCTGACAGAAGTTGCAGGTCAACTCTGTGGCCACGGGTGGATACGGCTGGGAACCGCCTTGACTGACCGCAGTTGAAGCTCTCCGGGCGAACGCCGTTAAAGGGTGTTGATGGAGCATCGACAGCCAAAGAAGGTGGCCCTGGAGCATCAAAAGGCAGTAAATAAGAGCCGCCCTCACAGGTCGTCGGCTGAGAAAAACACTCATTGCCGGGTATCTTATCACAATCGGCGCAAGTACAGCTCTGCCCGTAGAGCAGGAGCAGGAACTTCGCACAGCGAGACCTGCCGGTACTAGCGGGTGGGGTTTTGTCTAAGAAGAGATGGCGAACGGGGTTTGAACGGCATAGAGATCGGTTTGGGAACGCCTCATCGGATGGGAATAAAGACGGGGTGCACGACATCCAGTTTAGAGAGACGAGGGGGCCCCTGCCGCTCGTCAGGCGCTGAGCGGGGAGGGGCCGGGGCCAGTTGGTAGCCGTCCAGGTTAGCCCAAGTTCGTCACGAAGAGGGCCAAGAGCCAGTTAAGTGCTTTAGAATCAGTTCAGGCTATGGCCGAGTCTACACTACATTCGAAGTTCAAATTCAAGTGGTCGGGCAACGAGATGTTAAGTTCGGTCAGGAGCTTTTGTTGTTCAGCGGTGAGGGCCGGAACACGCCGCAGGCGAATCTCCCGGCCGTCGGTGGTGGGGAGAACGATGTCCGCGCTCTGGATCGTGGCCAGCAGCGCCAGGGCTTGGGCTGGGCGAGCAATCGGAATTTTTCCGCCGCAGCAGATGTTTCAGCGTGACCCACAACGAGTAGCCCAGAAAGGCCACCAGGATGTGCGCCTTCACGCGAGGCTCCAGTTGATGAAACAAGGGTCGGATCGACAACTCGCTCTTCAGCGCCCGAAAAGCGGCCTCGGCTTCGGTGAGCTGGATGTACTTTGTCCAGAGCTCTTCCACCGTCGCTCCCTGCAAGTTGGTGCGCAGCAAGTAGGCGCCTTCCCGCGCCTCACGCCAGGCCCGACGCTCCTCGATCAGGTTCCAACGCAAGACCCAGCGTCCCTCGGTTTGGCTGAGGCCCGCTTCATACAGGTCCGCCACCTGAGCATAGCGTTCCTGAATCTTCCCCAGCCGCCGCTCGATTTTCGCCCGGTCTTTCAATTGGCCTTTCTCCACCCGCTGCGCCAGATTGCGCCAGGGCTCGCTCCATGCGGCCCGAGAAGCGGCGGCGGATGGCCCGTTCTTTTTCCCGCCGCGCCGTCGAGCGGCACAGCACGTAGGTTTCGCTGCCGCCCGGCATGGGGACCAACTGGGCTTCCACTTCTTCGCGCACTTGCGTCCAGGCGCCTTCCAGAAGTTGGCGTTCCATCCCTTTCAGCTTGGAGCGCGGCGTGCCCACCAGGTACTGCCCGCCCCGCTTGCGCAGCGCCGCCAGATTCGCTTCGCTCACGATGCCCCGGTCAAACACCCAGATCCGCCGCGCTCGTCCGTACTTGCGTTCCACCATGCGCATGACCGCTTCCAAGCGTGGTCACATCCGTGCGGTCGCCGTCGAAGGTTTCATAGCTCAAGGGAAAACCTTCGGCGTTGACGATCAGCGCGATCACCACCTGCTTGCAGTCGGGCCGATGGTCGCGCGAGTAGCCGCGCTGCAGCATCGGGTCCTTCTCGGCTTGGCCTTCCACATAGGTGCTGGTCAGGTCGTAGAGCAACACGTCAAATTCGGCGCCGAACAGTTCGCCATAGCGTTCCTTCAGATGTCGCTCCAGTTTCGTCTTGTGGGGCAGCAGACGATCCAGGCAGCGATACAAGCGGGTGTCGTTGATCTTGCCCTCCGCAATCCCCAGCAGATCATCCAGCGCCGTGGTGGGATACCAGCGCTCCTCGATGCCCAACTCGCTGGAGGGAGCACACAAGCGGTTAATCGCCAGCAGCGCCGCCACGCGCGACCAGGGCACGTCCGCGGCTTCCGCTATCCAGCAGGTTTTCCCAGAATCGGTCCAGCTCCAAACGCTTCCACAGTTCCAGACCCAAACAACAACTTCCCAACTGCCGCACCCGCTCGAAGCGAACCCGGCTCACCCGCACCTGAGCCACGTCCGGATCGTTCTCCGGCAGCTCGACGTCGGAAGGAAACAGTTTCAACTGCCGGCGCTCGCCCTGCTCGTTGAAGACCTCGATCACCTTCAGCCAGCGCGCCTGCGCCGAGTCGTTCAGCTCGCCCAAATAACACAAGGTCCGCTGGCGCGGACCGTCGGGCGTGCGTACGGTTTCGACCAGCGACCAGTAAGTGTGATCCTTGCCATCTTTGTCCCGATGATTGGGTCGCAAAAACATCGGGGCGATGGTGGCACGCACCCACCCGCCACTGCAAGAGGGTTGGTCTACACTACATCCGACTTTTCAGAAAGGTCGGACTGAAAACAAAAATGTTAGCAAATCACGGAGGGTCAAAATAAATCAAAAACCCCCTTACCGTGACGAACTTGGGTTAGGTGGGGGCTCGGATCGACGGGGGTGCCTTCAAGATGCCGGAGCGTAGCTGGGCGGCCACGGCGATCGCCGTGAGGCGGTCAAGGCGGGCGAGCTTGGAATGGCGCAGAACGAAAGCCGCGCACAAGGCGAAGGCGAGGAGGAGAACTAAGCTGACTGCCGCCAGACCTTGGTTGGGGACCAACTCTCGGTTTCCGGAAGGGCTGCAGCGTTTGGGGCGGTGGCGGCAAGCATGCAGGAAGCCATGCTTGAAGGCCCAGTGTTGGGTGAGATCCATCCAGCCGTTGTTCTCATTTTTCCAGCGGTCGTGCCCCAGGCGGCGGACCAGGGCAGCGGAAAAAGTGGGCTCGGATAAGGTGGTGATCCAAAGCCATTCGTGGGAAGCCGTTTCCGCTTGCCGCGGACTGCCGCGCTAATGAGTTGGGGTCACCTCCTCCAGGGAACGGACGACCCGCATCGGTTGGGGATAATCTTGGCTGAAGGGGAGTCCCGACGCTTCCCAGAGGCGGACCGCATAGGTCTTGCCCCGCGGGGATTCACTGAAAGTCTGATCGGGTCGGCGCGCTTGAAACAACCCCAACGCATCTTGATAGAGATCGCGCTTCTCTTGTTGGAGCGTGCTCACCACGTCCCAGCGCATCTGCTGCGCCAGCTTCAACAGGGGGGCTTGGGCGTAGAGGGAATCGAGCAACAGGATGTCAAAGAAGCGGGTGCCGTACAACCCCGGCAGGCGGGCGAGGAGACGCAAGGCCGCCGTGTCTTCCCCCTCTCCCGGGCGCAGCCATTCCACCGCCAGGAAAGGCTTAACGGGGCTGCTGACGATTTGACAGCCCACGGCACGATGATAGTACTGAATGCGCTCGAGGCTCTGGCCGGTGGTCTCATCCTTCAGCGTCACTCGGCGTTGGAGGCAACTTTCACAGCAGCGGCTGAAACTGCACAAGACTTCGACACCGTCCAGGGCGGCGACCAGATGCCCCTGGACGCGTCCCGCGTCCAGGGCTTTACTGCGCTTCAGGCGACGATTCACATCCACCAGCATCGGCTCCAGGGGTTCCAGGTGGAAGCTGCACAAACTGTAGCGCAAGGCGTCATCCCGGAAGGGGCGCTCGGCGCCAATCCAGTTCTGCAGGTAAGAGTGGGACAGTTCGGTATCTCATTGCTGGAAACTGGGGAGGCGGAAGACAAAAGCGTGGAAAAGGGCGAGGAAGACGCTGCGGGGGGAGATGTCCGGGTCGGTGCGCGCGTCCGACATCTGCGCGGCGTGCGGGCGCAGACGGAAACCCTTGTTCAGGTAGGTGGAGAACGAGGGTAGGGAGCACCTTCTATCTTTCATGCTAAAGAGTGCAAGATAGAAAACGCAGCTCCTTTCTTCCCCCTGCCGAAGGGGGTTATCCGTGTCGCACTTTTTCCCGGGTTGGCTTGCGACCTTGGGCGCGCCGCAACAGTTCGCGGTTGATATCGGAGATCTTCTCCAGGCGCTCCTTCACTCGATGATAGTTCTCAATCCCGCGGCGGACCTGCTCGAGTTGGTCCGAGGGAATGGTCGTGCCCGTGCGGTGCGCTTGATCCAAGGTGACGCTCAGATACCAGACCGGCCCGTGCCGCTGGCCTCGGGCGCACTTGCAGCCGGGTTTCCCGCAAGTCACGTAGCGCTTCGTCAAGGAACCGCGAAGGACCTCGCGCAACGGAGGCAAAAGTTTAGTCAACCCCTCGCGGCGGCTGCGCAAGGCGAGCACCGGGAGTCGGGAGAGATTCTCTCTTTCTGCCATATGGCTGCAAGCATTATAACTCGCCTCCCTGAACATGCAAGTGCGAATTTCGCCTATGCGAATTTCCCGCTATCTTATTGATGGACTTCGTGATCAATTTGCCATGCGAAGTTCCTGCCGCAGTTGGTAGTGTCCTAATTTAGGCGTAGCGCTGGCCTTTAGGCCAGCATCTGCCGACCTAAAGGTCGGCGCTACCAGTTAAGCAAAGACACTGCCCATCAGTTAGCCATACTCCGTGTGGGAGTTCTCGAAGGGCCGCCAGATCAGATCGGGACATGGTCAGCCGCGCCACGATCAAACTGAGAAATCACACCGAAGGGTCCGTCATCTGCGGATGCCGTCATGGGGGAGGCGGCGGTCTTCAGGCTGGGTCCGTCCCTGTGCCCGTAGGCCCACACCGGTCCCAGCTTGAGTTTTTGGCGGGAGAGGCGCTCGGCATTCCTCCGTGCATCTTGAGCCGAAGTGGAAGGCGTCAGCTCGAGGATAAGCCGGCAAGATTTAAACTACGCAGAATGAAACCGGCACGAGCTAATTGGTCTTAACATCCCAAGTGCGCCACATCCAAGTCGTAAGTCCGACACACGCCGCGTGCCAGGAGGACGAACTCCCAGCCGCGGATGTCGACTTCACACTCCAGAACTCGTCACTATCTACGTTCGGGACTTCCTTGAGTTTCACCATAATCAGATCAAAGTGCTCGGATTGAACCCGGGACAAACCCTCAGGGAGAGAGGCATAGGCGAGAACATCGTGCCCTTCCCGGCGAAGACTGGCAGCGCGAGCCGCGAGATCTGTTGCATTATCGTCGATAAGCAGGATTTTCCCTCTGCTGATATTCTCGTGCTCCTGCTCCGTGGTGTAGTACAGTTCTCCCGCCTGCATGGCTCACCTTTCGATTCCCGCCGAATCGCAGCCTCGCATCGGGCGACGAACCCACTGCGTCACTTATGCGAGGCGCCGGCTGTCGTTGCCAAGGACCGCCCTGGTCTGGTTGAAACATAGCCTCCGGCTTTCCTTCTGCGCGGGGCCTTGATGAACTCAGAATCGTCGTCTGGCTCTTTTGTAGCAACGAGGGCAGCAAGCATCATCACGATAATGACCACTAAGCTATAAATACCCACCTGAGAATCCCCTTTCCAGCGATTTGAGCCCACACTGTCACTGAGATGCGCAACCCGGGCACCAGGTTTGTTGCTTCAGTCGGCAGCGGTTTTCACTGCGTTTACAAACGGCGCGCATCGTGCCGTTTGCTCCCTGTGCCATTCCGCCGTATATATTCTCCCGCCGCGCCCGGAGAACTCGCAATCCAATGGAACCCTTGAGTTGATGTCAACGAACGCGTAAGGGTTCTTAAGGGTTTTATCTTAGAAGTGTACAAACTTATATATTGAGTAATCGTCTGTGGGCTGCCCTAGTTTTCCGCTACCATTATGGTTTAACTGGGCCTATACTTGCTCGGACCAAATCAGTCACCCGCAAACGGGTCTTTTGACCGCTTTCGGGCAAAACGTCTTGGTCCGGCGTTGAGACGGCGACAATGCCCCCTGCAAGTTTGCGAAACCCGCCCGCAGGGGCCGAGCTCCCCCGTTGACTGATGGACGACCTGGTTGCGTGGAGATGCCTCCGCGTCTCGCGAGGAGCTACGATGCCCGACCAAATTCGAGAGGACATCTCCCCGAGTCCGCCCTTGCGCGCCTTGATCCTCGAAGATGATCCCTGGGATGCTGAACTGGTGCTCGTGACGCTGCGCCGTGCCACTCCTGGCATACAGGCTGAAGTCTTGAACTCTTCTGCGCTCTTTAAGCAGCGCCTCGGGGAATCTGAATTCGACATCATTGTTGCCGATTACAACCTGGGTGACTGGACCGCCCTGGACGCGTTGGAGATTCTGCGGCAATCGGGAAAATCGATACCCCTGGTGGTGGTCACCGGAGCTTTGGGCGACGAGGCGGCCGTCGAGTGCGTTCGGCGAGGCGCCGCCGACTACGTTCTCAAGGATCGGTTGGAGCGGGTGCCCATTGCAGTCGATCGCGCCGTGCGCCGCAAGGTTTATCTTGACGAAGTCGCTCGACGGCAGGAGGAGATCCGCCGCGCCAAAGAGGAGTGGGAGCTGACCTTCAACACCGTCCCGGACCCGGTGCTGCTCCTGGATGACCAATATCGAATTCGCTACGCCAACCGTGCCACGGCAACGCTTGCGGGGGTCGAACTGGCAGAACTGGCCGACAGATTTTGTTACGAGGCGCTGCACGGTTTGACTCATCCTCATCCGGATTGTCCTCGTGCTCGCATGATGGAGACGGGCCGGGAGCAGCGGGCGGACCTGTTGGATACAAAGCTGGGCAGAGTTTTTGAAGCCACCACCACACCACTCTTCGAGCCTTCCGGAAAAATGCGCGGCTCCATCGAAGTCTTACACGAGATAACCGACCGCAAACAAGCGGAAGATACTCTTCGTCAACTCTCCTCTCAATTGCTTGTTGCGCTGGATGAGGAGCGGCGGCGGATCGCTCAGGATCTTCACGACAGCACGGCCCAGAACCTGGCCGCTCTTTCCATGAACCTGGCTCGATTGGAGCTTCAGGTCGATTGCCTTGATCCCGCAAGCCGCATCATTGTATCGGAAAGTATTGAGCTTGCTAATCGCTGCATGCAGGAGATTCGGGATTTCTCTTACCTCTTGCACCCTCCCACGCTGGAAGATTATGGACTGGCCCCTGCACTCAAAGGTTATGCGGAAGGTTTTGCCCGCCGTACCGGAATCCAGGTAAATGTCGATTTGCCCCGGGATTTACGCCGCTTGCCTCGGGACACAGAAACGGCGCTCTTCCGCATTGCGCAGGAATGCCTTGCCAACATTCAACGGCACTCAGGAAGCCCGGTAGCGAAGATCCGGATCAGGCGTCAACCGGATTCCCTGATCCTGGAAGTTGAAGATGAAGGCCGTGGGTTTCAGCCTGCCCCCCCTAAGGAGGGAAGCATGGGATCGCGCGGTGGTCTGGGCCTCAAGGGAATGAAGGAGCGAGTTCGACTCCTGGGAGGATGCCTCGAGATAGTCTCCAGCAGCCACGGCACCACCATCAGGGCAAGCTTGCCGAGTCCGGAGGCGGTCCGATGAAGACCGTGCGCATACTGGTGGCCGACGACCACGAGGTCGTCCGTCAAGGCCTACGAAGATTGTTGGAGGCCCGGCCGGAGTGGGAGGTCTGCGGAGAAGCCGAAACCGGCAGAGAGGCCGTGGAGAAGGCCAGCCAGCTCAAACCCGACATCGTGGTGCTCGACTACAGCATGCCGGGGTTAAACGGAGCTGAGGCCACGCGCCAGATCGTCGCACGAATTCCGCGCGCCGAGGTCTTGATCCTGACCATGCACGGCTCCGAGGACTTGATCCGGGGGGCGCTGGAGGCCGGCGCGCGCGCGTACGTCCTGAAATCTGATGCCAGCCGGGACTTGATCTCGGCCGTCCAGGCCTTGATCGAGCACAAGGCTTTCCTCTCCTCAGGCGCCTCCGTGCCGGTGCTGGACGGTTATCTACGAGGCGCCCAGCCATCCGCCTCGCAGCACGTGCTGACCCCCCGCGAGCGCGAGATCCTCCAGTTAGTCGCCGAGGGTCGGAGTAACAAGGAAATCGCCACGACTTTGAAGATCAGTACGAAGACCGTGGAAGCCCACCGCGCCAACCTGATGCACAAGCTCGGCCTGACTTCGGTCGGCGCGCTGGTGCGTTACGCCGTCCGTAATCAAATCATCGAGCCTTGATCATCTCTGAACTGCCAGTTCGCAGGTCCCTGCCGCTTCGGCAGTCTCTTCCGCTGTCTCTTGAATTCTGAATCTTGAATCTGGAATGCGGCCGAAGGCCGCACAGTGCGGACGGCTCACTCCGGTTGGGATTTGAATGCATTGGCGGGCGGAGCCTGATTGACTACCAGCCAATAAAGCCCTAACTGTTTGATGATTTCCCGAAACTGCGCAAAATCCACGGGCTTCTGAATGTAGCTGTTGACTCCAAGTTGGTAGCCATTGATCATGTCCCGCTCTTCCCGGGAAGAAGTCATAATCACAACGGGAATAGCTCGGGTCCGCGCGTCGCTTTTAATAAGGCGGAGCACTTCCAGCCCATCCATTTTGGGCAGCTTCAGGTCCAGCAGGACCAGGCGAGGAGGATTGTCAAACCCGCGATGGCTGTGCTCGCCCCGGCAAAACAGGTAGTCGAGCGCTTCTTCACCGTCGTGCGCGACGTAGATCCGATTGGCCAGGTTGTTGGTGCGAAGCGCGTGGATAGCCAATTCCTCGTCGGCTGGACTGTCCTCCACCAGCAATATTTCGATTTCGTTTGAATTCACTCAACACCTCGAGGCAAAAAGTCATTCTACTCTAATCTGAATCGGCGAGGAACTCTTGTATTTCAGTGAGCACTTTCTTAAACATCGCCTCCGTGAGACGGCCGGTTTGCGTATTCTGCTGGCTGGGATGGTAGGAGCAGAATAGACGGGGCAGGCCGTCCGGCAAGCTGAAACTGGCGCCGTGCGAGAACTTGAATTTCGAGCGGGAAGGGAAAGCCTCGTGCCGCAAGGCCGCCACGCGCAGGTAGGCATCAAACGCGATTCTGCCCAGTACGAGCACGGCACGAACTCGCTTGAGCAGGCGTAATTCCGCCTCCAGGTGGGGCTGGCAGTTGCGAGCCTCGGAAGGCAGCGGCTGGTTCTTGGGAGGGGCGCAGCGCAATGAGGCCGTAATGTAGCAGTTCCGAAGTTCGAGACCGTCGTCCCGGGCGACGGACGTGCTCTGGTTCGCAAAGCCGGCCTCATAAAGCCTCTGGTATAGGAAATCCCCGGAGCGGTCGCCCGTGAACATCCTTCCCGTGCGGTTGGCGCCGTGCGCGGCAGGGGCAAGTCCGAGGATCAGCAATTCGGCGTTCGGATCACCCCAGCTCGGAACTGGCTTCCCCCAGTATTCCCATTGCCGGTACATGCGGCGCTTTGCTTGGGCGACTTCGCGGCAGTAGCGCACCAGCCGGGCACATCGCGTACAGGCAATGACCCGCTGTTGAAGCTCTTCAAGTTGGCCCCGAGCATCCATCACGATCGCATCTCCCCTGCTTTCGCCGGTTCACCTAAGAATACACACCGGCACGCCACACATCAACGGACAACGGGCCAAGGACCACGAACGCCCCCCTGTAGCCCGAATCCCTTTGCTGTTTCCATCATCTAATTTCTTCTGGCAGGACGCCAAGTATCAACTTGCCACCCTCAGTCTCTTGCCGACGTCGTTCCCGTTCTCGCGCGAATGCCTGCGGCGGAATGGCAAGACAGAGTGTGGAGCCTGCCGAAGAAGAAGACGAGGAGAGGAAAATGAAAGACATCTTGTATGTGCAGCAGGACAACTGGTGCGAGGTGGAGTCGAGCTCCAAGCCTGTCTTGGTGGATTTCTGGGCGGAATGGTGCCCACCCTGCCGCATGTTGGCCCCGACCTTCGAAAAACTGGCCGCCAACTACGGCGACCAGATCATCTTCGCCAAGGTTAACGTTGACGAACTGCCCGAGGTCGCCGGCCAGTACGGCATCCGGTCCATTCCTACCTTGCTGCTTCTGCGGGATGGGGAAGTCTTGGAAGAACTCGTCGGCGCTCGCCCCTACCAGGACTTGGCCCGTGTCCTGGACCGGCACCTCGCCTCAGCCGACAAGTGCGCTGAAAAGTCCGCTGAAAAGTCGGCTGAAACGTCGCCGTCGGGCGTCTCTCGCATGGTGAATTGATCTCCCGAACCAATCCGCTTCCGCCGGCGGCGCATACACGGTTGTTCATGTCTGCGCCCTTTCGCTCCGCCAAGTCCGGGTCCCCGGAATCGGGAAACTCCCCGAAAAAAGCTCGACAACGAACGCCTAAAACGATAGCCTGGCAATTGATGCCAGGCCGCTGAAACAAAAGCACTTACTGTTCAGTCCCCAGTCGGTATAACCCCTGCCGCTTCCATCATTAGAACCACCGTCCGTTCCGGCGCGCGGGTGCGGTGAACGACGCCTTTCGGAACCATGAATCCCTGCTTGGGCAACAGCTCAACCGTCCGGTCTTCCAGGTCGATCAAGAAACGCCCCTCGACCACGTAGAAGAACTCGTCTTCCCGGTCGTGCTTGTGCCAGTGGAACTCCCCCTGCAGAATGCCCAGCCGTACGACGGACTCATTCACCCGGCAAAGGGTTTGGTTATACCAAGGCTCCTTGCAGGCATCGACCAGCCCCTGCACATCGACGAGTTCTAACGGGCCGAACCGTGGCTGCAAGTTTATGGAGTACTTGGTATCGTTGCTCATGCCATCCTCCTGGTTCAGGTTCGCCCAGGGATTGGCGCCGCCCTACTTTTTCGGCACCCACTTCGCAAAGAAATCCCGGATGCTTTCGTAACTCATGCTGCGGGCATTGGAGAACTGGCCCTGGTCCATCGCATAGAGGACGTTGCCGCCGGGGCCGAGCACCGCCAAGGTGGGAATACCGTGGGCGAGGGGTACGTGGAACTTGGCGGCGATGTCCTTGTTCTTGTTGAACCGGCCCACATCGATTTTCACCACCTCATAATTCGAGGCAATCAGAGCAGCCAATTCATCCTTGTGCATCTGCGCATTCAGAGCCCGGCAATCGCCGCACCAGTTGGCGCCGAAAACAAGCACGACGTTCTTCTGCGCCTTCGCCGCCTCAGCGATCGCCGAGGCGACTTGTTGATGTGCGTCCGCGGTCTCGTCGTAAGGCGGCTGGTCAGCGGCGAACAGCGCGCCGGCCAGGACAACCAGGGGCACGAGTTTCAAGAGATGCTTAACGGCCATCATGATGTCTCCTTTAGCTTCCATAATACCCGAAATCGGAGCAGTTGGAGCGGCACTGAATGCCCCACCCGCGCGAGGCCAGAGAGAAGTGGGGTTACAGGGTCAATCACCAATCACCAATCACCAATCACCAATCGCAAATGACCGAGGGAGTGTGATAGCATCGCCAAGTCAAGGAGGGCGGTTCGACCTCAAAAGTCGCCCAGGAGTGAAGCCCTTGAACGAACCCTACGCCCGGCAACCCGCGTCCCGATTCCATTTCGAGCAGGTCCTCTACGAAAAGAAAGACGGAGTGGCTCGTGTCACGCTGAATCGCCCTGAAGTCTACAACGCCTTCTCTGCGCAAAGTCTGCGGGAGATGGCCGAGGCGTTCCGCGACGCCTCCTGGGACGATTCTGTGGCCGTGGTGGTTTTGACGGGAGCGGGCGACAAGGCATTCTGTTCCGGCAATGACGCCAACGAGTTTTCCGAGCAGTTTCTGCGCCGCCCGCGAAACTTCTGGAAATACCAAGGCCTGCTTTTTGACGCCCTGGAGCTTTTCCGCCATATGGGTAAGCCCACCGTGGCCCGCCTGAACGGTGTGGTGGCCGGGGCGGGCAACGGTTGGAACCTGGCCGCCGACCTCGCGATCGCCGCCGATCACGTGCGCTTCATCCAGGTCGGTACGCGCGTGGGTCTGGTGGAGGCCTGGGGCACCACCCAGTGGCTTCCCCTGGTGGTGGGTGAGCGGAGAGCGCGCGAGATGCTGCTGAAAGGCGATGAGATCACGGCCGAGCAGGCCCTCAATTGGGGGTTGGTGAACGAGGTGGTGCCCTTCAAGCAACTGGACCGCGCCGTGAATGCGCTCACCGCCCGCCTGATCCAAAACCTGCCGGAGTGCGCCCGCTATACTCGTCAGCAACTGGGCTTTTGGAAGGATCTGCCTTGGACCATGACCGCCGGGCACGCGCGCGATTGGCTGACCGTCCATGCGACGGCCTGGGAGCCGTACGAGGGCATACAGGCTTTTATCGATAAGCGCCCTGCGGATCACAAGTCCATTCGCGCTCGCGCCGCCGGCGGTAAGTCCAGCGAATTCCTCTGGGGCGCGCCCACCAAAGCCTGTGAGAACTGCGGTGCCAAAGGCATACCGGAAGGTTTCGATTACTGCGGCAAGTGCGGCAACAGGTTAGAGTGACCCGCGGGTCATGCTGAGATTTCCGGTATGACGTGCTTGTAGCATCCCTTTAGTCGTTGTGGTAGGATGTCTCAAGTAATATGCCTTATTGCGAGAACCCCAATAGAATCATTCTCTATGGGGTCGCGGAGTGATTGAACCGAAAGGAAAGTCTTGTATGTCAGGGCATTCTAAATGGGCGACAATTAAACACAAGAAGGGCGCCTTAGACGCCAAGCGGGGAAAGATCTTCACCAAGATCATCAAGGAAATCACCATCGCAGCCAGGATCGGGGGCGGGGACCCGGACGCGAATCCGCGCCTGCGTACCGCCATTGCCGCCGCCAAAGCGGAAAACATGCCGGCGGACAACATCAAGCGGGCTCTTCAGAAGGGTACGGGCGAACTTCCCGGCGCCGCTTACGAGGAAGTGGTGTATGAAGGCTACGGGCCGGGCGGCGTGGCGATGCTGCTGGAAGTCACGACGGATAACAAGAACCGCACCCTCTCTGAAATCCGTCACATCTTCGCCAAGCACGGTGGTAACTTGGGGGAGCACGGATCCGTGGGCTGGATGTTCACCAAGCGAGGCTACATTGTCGTGGAGAAGGGGAAAGCCAGCGAAGAGACGCTGCTGGAACTGGTGACGGATGCGGGCGCCGACGATATGAACGATGACGGCAGCAACTGGGAAGTTTTTTCGCCTCCCGCCCGGTTGCCCCAGGTGGTGGACCGCCTCAAGACGGCGCAGATCACGCCCGCGGCAGCGGAAGTCTCGATGGTCCCCCAATCCTACGTCAAGCTGACTGGCAAACAGGCGGACCAGATGCTCCGGCTCATGGAAGAGCTCGAAGACCACGACGACGTCCAGCACGTCTTCGCGAACTTCGACATCGAGGAAGCGGAGCTCCACGCCCTTACCCAGGCGAAATGATGGTGATGCTTTCTCGGAGAATCAGGGTTCTCCTCCCTTTCCTCAGTCTTGTCCTCGCGGCAGGCAGCCATCCTGCCGCGATGTTCCCCCAGGGTGCCGGTGTTCCCGCCAAGCTGGCTTATTCCCGAACCTTCAAGGGCAGTTCCCCCGAATATATTGCCATCAGCGTGGACTTCAGCGGTTCCGGTACTTACGAAGGACGAAAACTGGACGAGTCCCAACCTCAGGGCCCTCGCCCCTTTCAGATCTCCTCCGGCACCACGGAACGAATCTTCGCGCTGGCCGGGCAGCTTCGCGATTTCCAGGGCATTCAACTCGAGAGCCATAAGAAAGTGGCGAACCTGGGAGAGAAGACTTTCACCTACCAGCAGGGCGGCGCCCTGAATCGAGTGGTTTTCAACTACACGGAGAACCGAACCGCGCGGGACCTGGTGGACGTGTTTGAAGCTATCGGCATGGTTGAACAGCACGTTGCAGCGCTTGAATTTGAGATGAAGTATGACCCTCTTAGTCTGTCCCAGGAGCTTCTACAGATCCAGGCTGAACTCAGGGATAAGAGCTTGACCGACCCCCAGATGCTCGTTCCCACACTTGAAAAGATTGCCCATGGCTCGCGCTTTCTGCATCTGGCGCAATCCCGTGCGCAAGAGATCATCGATCAGGTTCAACCCGGCCAGTAGCGGCAGAACCGAAAATCGAAACTGGAAAATGGAAAATGGAAAATAGAAACTGGAAAACGAGCGCCGGCCGGAGGGCTGAAGCGGGCAGGCGGTGAAAAAACCGGTGAACTTCAGACTCTGGTTTCCCCTTCCTGCTATCGTGATCTAGCCTCGGACATTCGATTTTCGATTCCCCAGTTGCCGGTTTCCAGTTTCCAATTTCCAGTTTCCAGTTTCCAATTTCCATTTTCGAGTTCCCGTTCCTGGCAACTTAGCGGCTACCTGCTTCGTCTAGATTGATGTAGGATGTGAGTGGGCCCTGAAAGCTCGGGGAGGTGCTCCATGACACCCAGGATACATTCGGTCGCAAGGGTTTTGCTGGGGTTGGGTGCAGCGGTTTGGCTGGGATCTGCGGCAGCCCCGGGTCAGACTCATTCTCATGCTCGCGTGGTTCGTCTCAGTTTTGTCGAGGGCCAAGTCACGGTTCAGCGGCCAGGGGATACAGACTGGACCGAGGCGCCGGTGAACACTCCTCTTGAGGAAGGGTTCAAGCTTTCGACGGCGGAGGGCAGCTTTGCCGAAGTCGAATTCGAAAATGACTCGGCCGCCCGGCTAGGCCAATCGTCCGTGCTGGAATTCACCCAACTTGCGCTGGCTCCCGATGGAAGCAAGATCGATCACCTCACGCTGAATGCCGGGTATGCAACCTTCAGCGCGACCCCGCAGGGGCAAGACACTGACGAAATAGCGACGGCGGATACCACCCTCACTCCGCGCGGCAAGTCGCTTTTCCGGGTCGATGTCGATTCGTCGGAAGAGCGCGTCGAAGTCTTCAACGGCTCTGTGGACGTCTCGAGCGCGCTCGGTTCATGGTCGCTGGCCAAAGACTCCGTCCTCGATCTGAGCCCTAGGGCCGAACAGCCTGCCCAGCTCTCGGAGGGCATCACGAAAGACGATTGGGACCACTGGGTGCAGGACCGGGAGAATCAAGCCCAAGCCGCCTCGAGCGCCCTTTCGCCCAGCGGCTATACCAGTGACGGCAGCGACGACGTTTACGGCTGGGCGGATTTGGCGAACTACGGAAACTGGTCGGACATTTCAGGCTACGGATACGGATGGGTCCCCACGGTCGATGCGAGCTGGTATCCCTTCTCGCAGGGCTTCTGGTGCTGGTATCCCGGTTATGGGTACGTCTGGATTTCCGGCGAGCCCTGGGGCTGGCTGCCCTATCACTTCGGCGGATGGGAATTCATACCGGGCATGGGCTGGGTGTGGTTTCCGGGGAACTTTGGTCCTTGGTCACCCGGATCAGTTAACTGGTACGGCGGCACGGGATGGATCGGGTGGACGCCGCGTCACGGCTTGCCAAGGCCGGGCAGCGCTAATCCTTGCCCGCAAGGGCGAACCTGCGGAACGGCTATAAGCGTCGGTTCGTTTAAGCATGGACGGCCGGTGCACCCCGGATCTACGCTCCATGTGACTCTTACCTCTGGCAACAGAATCGGGAAGCCGGACATTCTGCCCGCTCCGGAAGCCCTGCACCCGGGTCGCGTCGTGGCGTCTCCCTCGCAGGTTACCAAAGCCAACGTGTCCATCGTCGGTCCGCGTAGCGCGAGCTTTGGGCCGCCAGGCACAGGCACGAAGCGGCCGGCTCCGGGACCTGACTCGGTTGCTGGCATAACCATTATCCGTGGCAGCTCCGCAGCAGCGTCTCCAGCCCGGCGCGCAGCACCCGGGCCGCAGACAGGAATAGTCTATGACCCTGCAACTGGGCGCTACGTGAACAATCCCCGCCCGTCCTCGGCAGCCACGCCGGGAACAGACGGAGTACCGGCTCGTCCCGTGTATTCAGTTCAGGGAGAAGGGGCGTCGCACACCGGCGAGCCTGCGCCCGGGTCGCAAATGGGCCGACCCTCGCCCTCGAGTGAGGGCTCGGCTTGGCGGCCCCAGTCTTCTCCTGGCTCCGGTTCCGGCTCGGCCATGCCGCCTCGGACCGGAGGCGCAACGACCAGCCGTAGATCGACCCCTGGCAACGCCCCGTCGGGCGGCGGCGCCAAGACTGGCCCGACCGGCGGTGGTGGGTCAGGTGGCGGGTCAGGTGGCGGTTCTCATTCTGGCGGTGGCGGGTCTGGTGGCAGCCCTCATCCTAGCGGCGGCGGAAGCCCAGGGCCCGGTCACCACTAGGAACCTCCCTCCCAAGGCCCTTGCCCCGGCAATTCGCGCTCACACAGACGCCCCAGATCCGCCCTTTGTGCCTCGTCTTCAAGTGTCTCTCACGGAAGAAGCCTGCCATGCCAACCAGTTCTGCCTTGAAAAACGCGCCCATCACAAGGCTGGAGTTGTTCTTCCGGCGCAGGCGCGCGGCGACCAGCTCGCGAGCCATCGCCCGGTGCTCCTCGGCCGACTCGATGAACGATTGCGGCTCCCGCTCCAGAGCTTCGAGCCGTAGATTCCAATACGCCTCTCGGTCGCGTTGAGTCAGGACGCGGATCTTAACGTGACTCGTCATTCCGCTATTCTAGCCGAAGACGCGGCGCTAACCAGGATAGAAGACGGTTGGCGATTTTTTCACTTGCAATTCGCTTTTTGTTCGCCTACTATTGCCTCCATGGCCTTGAAGGTGTAGACGAATTTCGAATTTCGATTTTCGAGTTTCGAACACGGGGGGTGCGAACATGGCTCTGACGCGTCGGCAGAAACAGGTCTTTGATTTCCTCGTCGATTTCATCAATCACCAAGGATACTCGCCGAGTTTTGAGGAGATCGGCAAAGGTCTGGGGTTGTCGTCGCTGGCGACGGTGCACAAGCACATGCAGACCCTCGAAAAGAAGGGGTTCATCCGCCGCAGCTACAACCAGAGCCGCTCCGTCGAGGTTGTGGCCGTGCCGGGTTCCGTGCCCTTTGCCAAAACGGCGGTCCGTCCCTTCGGACGAAGAAAGGCTGCGGCGACATCTGAGCCGCGAGCCGCCGCCGGTTCGGACGGGGCAGACGCCGTGCCGATGCCCACCGCGTTCTTGGGCAACATGGAATTCCCGCTCCTGGGGCGAATCGCCGCCGGCCAGCCCGTGGAAGCTGTCCCCAACCCCGAGACCTTCTCCTTTGGCGATTTCACCGGCGGCCGGGGAAGCCTCTTCGTGCTGCGGGTCAAAGGCGATTCGATGATCGACGACCACATCTGCAACGGAGATTACATCCTGGTGGAAGGAACCCAGACGGCAGAGAACGGAGAAATCGTGGTGGCTCTCATCGAGGGCACCGACGCTACGCTGAAGCGCTTTTATCGCGCGCCCAACGGCAAAGTCCGCCTCCAGCCCGCCAACGCCCAAATGGACCCCATCATCGTCTCCGCCCGCGAGGTGAAGATTCAGGGCAAGGTGGTCGGAGTGCTGCGGAAGTACTGACGCTCTCGTAGGGGCGGCCCTTGTGGCCGCTTGCGGGTCGGGCTGGCGCAGATGCAAGCTCTGCGATCCTTAACGTCATAAACGCCCTGAAACCACTTCGCTCTGCGCCAGCCGCGACTCCCCATGCATTGACATTTCGTCCCTCCCCGGCTTAACATCGGATTTACTTTTGGTTGCGCGAAATCAGGGCTTCTGAATTCCCGCCCAATTGGGGTTATGTTCCAATCTCTGGTCATCACACTCCGCGAAGGTGTCGAAGCGGCGCTCATTATCGGCATCGTTCTCGGCTGTCTCAAGAAGACCGGCCGCGAGGGCTGGAGCCGGATCGTCGCCTGGGGTGTCTTGGCGGCGGTCGTGGCGAGCCTCGCAGCGGCGTATGTGGTGCATCGTCTTGAGGTTGGCGAGGATGCCTACGAAGGCTGGCTGATGCTTCTGGGCGCTGTTTTCGTGGCCTCGATGGTGGTCTGGATGTGGCGGACCGGCAAGCGCATGAAGCAGGAGATAGAAAGCAAGCTGCGAAACATCTCCGCCGAACCTACTCGTGCCGCCGCTGCCGGCCTTTTCCTCTTCGTCTTCCTGATGGTCTTCCGCGAAGGCATTGAGACCGTGCTTTTTCTGGCGGCGGTTTCGCTGCGCACCAGCGAGTTGCTGAACTTCATGGGCGGGCTAATCGGGCTCGGTTTGGCCATCGCCCTGGGGATTGCATTTTTCAAGGGCAGCGTGAAGGTTGACCTGAGAAAGTTCTTCTCGGTCACCAGCTTGGTGCTCTTGGTGGTTGCGGCGCAGTTGCTGGTATCCGGCGTGCACGAACTCTCCGAGGCTCAAATTCTCCCTTCCAGCCGCCGCGAGATGGCGTTGGTCGGCCCCATCGTCAACAACGACGCTTTCTTCTTTGTAGTCATCGTGGCCCTGGCCTTATTTCTCATCATCGCCCAGCGCATTTCCTCTGCCGGCCCGCGCAGCCCGGAAATCAACGCCTGGCCTGCCCCGGAGCGCCGTAAGCTCCTGGCTCGACGGCAGCGCGAGCGCTTCTGGAAACTTTCGGGCGCCGGCGTCAGCCTGCTGATCATGGTTCTCATCTGCTCTCAGTTCATCTATTCGTTGACGGCTCACGCTATGACGCCACCCGAGCAGGTGTCGATTGTAAACGGCGAAGTGCAGATTCCCACTGCCGAGCTCACGGACCATAAGCTCCACCGATACGCGCTGGCGGTGGGCGGCACGGAGGTGCGGATCATTGCCATTCTCGATGCCTCGGACACGGTTCGCGCCGCTTTGGACGCCTGCGCGATTTGCGGCAGCCAGGGCTACTACCAGGACGGCAAGAATGTGATCTGCCGCAATTGCGCCGCTGCGGTTTATGTGCCCACGATCGGCTTGGCCGGCGGGTGCAACCCTATTCACATCGACTACCGCGTGGAGGGCGACACGATTCGCATTGCTGCGTCCTCCCTTGACGCCGCGGCAAAGTTCTTCCACTAGCCCGGGCGTGTCGCCGCGCTCTGCCGTTAGCAGCCGGGCGACCGGAAGGGCGGGGTTTTAACCCCGCCGCAAAGAGGCTTCCAATTCCGTATTTCTTGCGCCCCGCGCAGTCCGTCGGCTGACGGACTGCGCGGGGCGCAAGACGGGGAACAATTTGGAGCGTTGTTATTGGCGGGGTTAAAACCCCGCCCTTCCCCGTCCGTCGTGAGAAAATCCGCCGAGAAATGCTGCTTCGAATCCTTCTTGAATCCCTGGCGCGGCGCCGACGGCGCAAGCTGCTGAGTGCCCTGGCCATTGCGCTGGGCATCGCCGCGGCAGCGACAGAGGGCATCCTCTCGCTTGACATCGGAGACAAGATCAGCCGCGAACTGCGTTCGTATGGGGCCAACCTTTCGATAACTCCAGCGGCCGATAGCCTTGCCATCAGCGTCGGCGGTGTTGACTACCGGCCCGCAGGAAGCGGCGCATTCATTCCCGAAGATGAGCTGGTCAAACTCAAGAAGATATTCTGGCGGAATAACATCGTCGCCTTCACGCCCTTCCTTTATGTTCCCGCGAAAGTGGATGACCAAAACGCCATACTGATCGGAACCTGGTTCGAGAAGTCCCTGCGCGTTGACAAGTTCGAGGTATTCGCAACCGGGTTGAAAAAGCTGCATCCTTCCTGGAAGGTCGAAGGCGAGTGGCCCGATGATGAGAGCGGCGCCGGGGTCTTGGTAGGCCGCCGGTTGGCGGCGAAGCTTCGCGTGGGACCAGGCAGCACGATCGCCCTCGCGCTCGCAGAGGATCCCTGTAGAGGTGCCCCTTGTGGGCGTCCTGACCTGGCGGGTACAAGGCCCGCCCCTACACCGCAACGCGGGCAGGATGCCCGCGCCACAGCAGGCAAGACGCCCTCCCTACATTTGGAAGTGCGCGGCATCCTCGAGACCGGCGGGGCAGAGGACAACCAAGTGCTGGCGCCGCTGGCCTTGGCGCAGCGGCTGGCGGGGCTCGGGGGAAAAGTGCGACGGGTTGAGGTCAGCGCCTTGACCAAACCCGAGGATGCTTTTGCCCGTTCCGACCTGAGCAGGCTCAGCCCGGAGGAACTGGACCGGTGGTACTGCACTCCTTATGCGAGTTCGATTGCGTACCAGATTCAGCAGGCAATTCCAGAAGCGCAAGTGACTACCATCTACCAGATAGCCGATACGGAAGGGAAGATACTGAACCGAGTGGGAATCCTGATGGGTGTCCTGGCCTTGGCAGCGCTGCTTGCTGCCGGGCTGGCCGTGGCTTCCATGATGCTGGCCACGGCCCTCGAGCGGCGTGCAGAGATCGGGTTGTTCAAGTCATTGGGCGCTACCGATGCGCGGGTGGCGACGCTCCTGCTTCTGGAAGCCGGGGTGTTGGGCCTGGTGGGTGGAATCGCGGGATATCTGCTGGGCAGTGTGCTGGCGTGGCGAGTGGCACTGGTGGTTTTCGGCGTTCCGGTAAGCGTACATCTGGTGATGCTCCCGGTTTGCCTCGGCTTGGCCTTGGCCGTCACGTTGGCCGGCAGCGTGTTCCCCCTAGGCCGAGCCTTAAAAGCGTCGCCGGCAGTGGTGCTGAGGGACTAATGGCAGTCTCCAACATATCGGACCCCTCGCCAGGAAATGGACCCAAGCGTGGCGCTCCGCTCCGTTTGTGGTGGCGGGCGTTATCCGTCAAGCGTCCCCAGGCCGTCCTGGCGCTCATCTCCTTGATGGTAGGCGCGGCGGTGATGTCGATGCTGCTCAATCTGTACGGGGGTGTCCGTCGCAAGATGACGCAAGAGTTTCGCGGCTATGGGGCGAACGTGATACTCGCGCCGGGTTCCTCGAGCTCAATGACGCCACCCCACCCCTTAGTTCCCTCCCCAACCGAGGAGCGGAATCAGGATCGGGTTGCACTCCCCTCCCCAACCGGGGAGGGGAATGGGGGGTGGGGTGGCACGATGGACCAAGCCCTAGTGAACTCGGTGCATCAACTTGCCGGGAAGGCTAGGGGTGTCACGGCGCTGCCAGTGCTTTATGCCGTGGTGCGCCTCGAACGCATTCCTCCTGACCCCAGCTTGCCGGCTTTCGTGAATGTCGTGGCCGTTGGAACGGATTTGGAGGCGATGATCCGGATGAACCCGGGTTGGCGCGAAAGCAAGCCGAGCGACCTCTCCGGGTCGTCCTTGCAATTGCCGTGCGTGGTTGGCGCGCGCATTGCCTCGCGCCTTCGAGTTGCGGCGGGCGACACGATCCACCTCGAGCCGTTGGCCTCCTCGAACGCCGGAGGCGCCAAAACCGCCGTCGGTTGCCGCCTTGCTTCAGTGCTCAGGACTGGCTCATCGGAAGAGGACCAGGTTTTTCTTCCCCTCGACGAACTGCAAAGGGTTATGGGGATGTTGACCCGGATCAGCCTGGTGCAGCTCAGGCTCGACGGCGATACGCGAGAAATCGAAAGTTCAATTCACGAACTGTCGAAAGCGCTTCCCGGGGTGGACGTGCGTCCCATTCGCCAGATTGTCTTCTCCGAAGGGAGAGTCCTGGGCGTCATTCGATGGTTTCTCCTGGCGCTGACGGCCCTGATTCTCATTATCATCGTGATATGCCTTACGGCGACGATGACGGCGATCGCGCTCGAACGGCGTAAAGATATCGGCGTGATGAAGGCCCTCGGGGCAACCGATTGGGGGGTGATGAGGCTATTTCTGGCGGAAGGCGCAGCTCTTGGAGTAACCGGAGGCTGCCTTGGCTTTGTCCTCGGCAGTCTCTGGGCGTTTGGGCTTGCCCACCGCCTTTTCGGGGTTACGCTCGACTTGATTTGGTGGACTCTGCCCTTGGTTTGCGGCCTCGCCACGCTGCTGGCACTTGCAGCCGCGGTGTTTCTGGTCGGCGTGGTGAGGGCAACGCAACCTGCGGTAGTTCTGAAGGGAGAGTAGCGGGTTGGCATTTATCGAGGTCGAAGATCTGAGCAAGAAATACGGCGATTCGGTGGAAGCGCTGAGGGGCGTGGCTTTCAGCGTGGAGAAGGGAGAGTGGATCGCCGTCATGGGCCCCTCCGGCTCCGGCAAGAGCACTCTGCTTAATATCCTCGGCTGCCTCGACTCACCTACCAGCGGGCGCGTTTCGATTGACGGCTGCGAATTGTCGAGCTTGCGCTCGAGTGAACTCGCCCGTTTCCGCGCGGAGAAGGTCGGTTTCATTTTTCAGCAGTTCCATCTGGTCCCGTACCTCACCGCGGTCGAGAACGTGATGTTGGCCCAGTATTTTCATAGCCTCGCCGATGAGCAGGAAGCTGCGGAAGCCTTGCGCTGCGTCGGTCTGGCAGATCGACTGCGGCATCTTCCTTCTCAGCTCTCGGGCGGCGAACAGCAGCGCGTCTGCGTGGCGCGGGCGCTGATCAACCAACCCAACCTGATCCTGGCCGATGAGCCGACCGGCAACCTGGACGAGGTGAACGAGACCTTGGTCCTGGGATTACTCGCGGAGTTGCACCGCGAGGGTCACACCATCGTCATGGTGACTCACGACCCGGAAGTCGGTCGCAGAGCGGAGCGTCACATCGAATTGCATCATGGCCGCTTGGCCGCGTCTTCGCTTCTGCCCGCGGTCGAGGCTGAACGGGTTGACAACCTCCTCAAAGCCATCTGGCACTCCCAGGAAGACACCGGGAAGCGCGTCGTGAGCGCCGAGGAGGTGCCGGAATTCATGCCCAACCGGGCCACCTTTCTGCGCATGGCACAGGATGGACTGGTCCGTGTCGAGAACGGCGAAATCTCTTTCACCAAACTTGGAGAGCCGCGGGCGAGACAAGCCCTCCGGCGCCACCGCCTCGCCGAACGCTTGCTTCATGATACCTTCGACATCGACAACGACGTGGTGGACGAGCACGCTTTGCGAATCGAACATACCCTGAGCCCTCAGGTCACTGATAAAATCTGCACCTTCCTCGCCCATCCTCGCACCTGCCCGCATGGCTCCCCGATCCCGCCCGGCGCCTGTTGCCACAAAGCGTAAGCCCCGAAGGGCGACCTGACGCAGTCCAGGCCTGAGGTGAACCGCCACGCCACCAGCATTGTGTCGTCCTGAATGGGCGCACCAGAGCAAACGGGGGCCACGCTACGCCGCTCAAAGGTTGACAATCGGCAATCGGCCATCGACCCTCGGCAATCCTATCGTCCGGGTGCGATTTCAGTGAGACTCAGCGTGAGAAGCGCCTTGCAGGAGATACAGAAATACGCCGGTTCTTGGGTGTCAGCAATGGCGAACACCTTGGCTTCGCCACAGCGCGCGCACGGGGCTGTGGGGCTGGAAGGTTCGGGTTCGGGCGGCAGCTCGAAAGCGTCCCGCAATTCACCTACCTTGGTGGTTTCGAGTTCGAACGTCGTATAGCAGTTGTTGCAGACATGGTTGAAGCAACAGGTTGGCTGGCAGGAGTAAAGAACATCCTTCGACCCGCATTGAGGGCAGGCAATGGAAATGGGGGAAAGCCGCATCGCTCCTCAGAATGGCGCAGCGCGACGGGCGCTGTCAAGCTGCACGACTTCACGCGGGGACCGCCCCAACCTTTTCAATGAAGATGTCGTTCAGGGGCGGTTCGACCAGTTCGAAGCGGCTGATGCGCACGTCGCGCTCGACCGCCGCCTTGAGAATTTCCTGGGGATCTGCGCCGGGCTTGAGCCGTGCTTCTACGACTGCTCCAAAGTGATTCACGTGATCGAGCAGTCCGCTGGCTTCCAGGAACTCTCCATCTCCTGAGTATTCGATCCGCAAGGTGTTTTTCCCGTAGGACTTCTTGATGGCGCGCAGTTCTCCACTCAGGACATTGCAGCCCTTGTTGACCAGGCAGATCGCGTCGCACATCATCTCCACCTGCTCCATACGATGCGTGGAGAGAATGATGGTTGAACCTTGTTCGCGCAACTCCAGCATGATGTCTTTGATCAAGGATGCATTCACCGGGTCCAGGCCGGCGAAAGGCTCATCCAGAATCAGCAACAGGGGCTTATGAATCACCGTGGCGATGAACTGAACCTTTTGCTGCATTCCTTTGGAGAGGTCCTGAACCTTCTTGTCTGTCCATTCGGATAATTCCAGGCGCTCGAGCCACGACCGGGCGCGCTTCATGGCCTCCCTCTCGGACAGTCCTTTTAAGGCGCCCAAGAACCGCAGGTGTTCTCCCACCTTCATTTTCGTGTAGAGGCCGCGTTCCTCGGGCAGGTAGCCGATGCGGTCCTGACTGCGTTCGCTGACGGGCTCGCCAAGCACCTGGATCGATCCTTCGTCAGGAATCAACACCTGCATGATCATGCGAAGCGAGGTCGTCTTGCCGGCTCCGTTTGGGCCCAACAGTCCGAACACCGCGCCTTCCCTGATTCGCAGGCTCAGATTATCCACCGCCGTCAGCGTGTCAAAGCGCTTGGTGACTCCCTCGAAAACTACTGCATCCATGGATGAACCCATCCTGCCTGCGGAAACTCAAAGAGCATATCCCGCGCATGCATTTACGACCGGCTTCTCTGCACTACGAAGGGTGAGTTTCTTCGCCGCGCGCGAAGAAAAGCAGATTCTTCGCTTCGCTCAGAATGACATGTCATTCCATACGCTTACTGTCATTCTGAGCGAAGCGAAGAATCTGCATTTGGTTGCGGCTTTGCCGCGTTGTGACTCCTGGGGTGTTGGCGATGATCATATTGTAGGCGAAGCGGATATACGTTTGTAGCATTAAACCGGACTGGGGCGCAACGCCAAAACACGTTGTGCGAATTTATTTCAAGGGAGTAAGATAAGCGACTGCGGTTTTTGCAGTTCATTAAGGGAGAATCGTGCGCCATGCGAGATGTGGTGATTATAGGTTCAGGGTGCGCCGGATTGACGGCGGCGATTTATTCCGCCCGCGCTAATCTGAAGCCCCTGGTTATCCACGGCCTCGAGGCCGGCGGCCAATTGACCTTGACGACCTTGGTCGAAAATTTCCCCGGCTTTCCCAAAGGCGTGCAAGGCCCGGAGTTGATCGAATTGATGGAGAAACAGGCCTCCGTGTTTGGCGCCGAGTTCAAGGACGGCCACGTCACGCGAGTTGACCTTTCCCGGCGCCCCTTCGTGCTTGAAGCGGAAGGCGAGACGATCGAGACGCGCACGCTGATTATTGCTTCCGGCGCTTCGGCAAAGCTGCTGGGCCTCGACTCGGAGCGCAAGCTGCTTGGCCACGGCGTCTCCACCTGCGCGACCTGCGACGGGTACTTTTATCGCGGAAAAGAGGTGGTGGTGGTGGGCGGCGGAGATACGGCTGCGGAAGATGCGCTTTTTCTCACGCGCTACGCCGATCAAGTGAACGTTGTTCACCGCCGCGACCAGCTACGCGCCTCCAAGATCATGCAGGACCGGCTCTTCCGGAACCCGAAAGTCAAGTTTGTCTGGAACTCGCTGGTGTCGGATGTGCTGGATGTGGAGCGAGGCGAGGTGACGGGAATCAAGCTGAAGGACGCGAAAACCGGGGATGAAACAATCAAGAACTGCGACGGGGTCTTCATCGGGATCGGCCACTCGCCCAACACGTCATTATTCCGAGGCCAGCTCGAGATGAACGAAACGGGCTATTTGATTACGCACGACGGAAGCAGGACCAACGTGCCCGGCGTCTTTGCCGCGGGGGACGTCCAGGACCACATTTATCGCCAAGCCATCACTGCCGCCGGCTCCGGTTGCATGGCGGCCATTGACGCGGAACGGTTTTTGGAAGCGGAACACTGAAAAAGCAGGTTTCGGGTGTCAGGTTTCAGGTGTCAGCGAGGTAACCAATTCTAAATTCTAAATTATAAATTCTGAATTGAGCCGCCGTAAGGGCAAAGTGCGGCGAGTACGATAGCAGAACCCGCAACTCACAATTTACTATTTATAATTTACAACTCACCATTGATAGTGCCCCTTCTCGCTGATCTGCATCACCTAAAACCTGCCTCCGGGAACCTACATTCATGCTTCGTCCTATCCTGATCTATCTTTCACAGAAACAGACCCCTAAGAAAATCCTCACCGGCCACGCCCTGGGGCGACGCATGGCGGCGCGCTTCATCGCCGGGGAAGAGTTGGAAGCGGCGCTCGCTGTAATCCGGCGGCTGAACGCCGAAGGCTTTATGGTGACGCTCGACCTGCTGGGTGAGAGCGTTGAGGAAGCCGCGGAAGCGGAAGCGGCTTGCCAGGCCTACGTCCGGCTGCTCGACCGGTTGGCGGCGGAAGGGTTGAATTCCCACGTCTCGGTCAAGCTGACTCAATTGGGTCTCGCGATCGACGAAGAACTGGCGTGCCGCCATCTGCGCCTGATCTGCGAATGCGCGGCGCGGCATCACAACTTCGTGCGCGTGGATATGGAGGGATCGGCCTTCACGGAATCGACGCTGAGGGTTTTCCGCGCCGTCAATGCGCCTCGCGACGTGGTGGGCGTTGTCATCCAGTCGTATCTTTACCGAAGCGAGAAAGACGTGGAGGAGCTGTTGAAGTGCGGGGCGCGGATACGTCTGGTCAAAGGGGCTTACGACGAGCCTCGGGAGATTGCCTTTCACCGCAAGAAGGACGTGGACGCAAACTTCTCGCGGCTAATGGCCATGATGCTTTCCAGCGGCATCTATCACGCTATTGCCACGCACGATGCACGCCTTATCGCCGAAACGCGGGACTACGCGCGCGCCCACCACATCCCCCCCGGCCGCTACGAGTTCCAGTTGTTGTACGGAATTCGGCGCGATTTGCAGCGCGACCTGCTCCGCCAGGGCGAGCGCGTGCGCCTTTACGTTCCCTTCGGGCATCAGTGGTATTCGTACTTCATGCGCCGCCTGGCGGAACGGCCGGCGAATATGCTGTTCTTGCTTCGCAATCTCGTCAGGGAATAGGGAATAGGGAATAGGGAACAGGGAAGAGGGAATAGGGAACAGGAAACAGCGAATCGAGAACGGAGAATAGGGAATAGGGCGTTGCAAAAGCGCTGTGTTTAGCTTCCGTCCTCTCTCAGCCTGTTCCGGAGTGAGGTTAGCATCTTGCTGACTTCCGTGACTAGAGCAAACGCTGTTGAGGCTTCGGCTTGGGTAATATATTTCAGCCGCACGGCGAGCATAAGAAACGTCTCCGTTTCCATCAAAGAGCCCTTTGCTACCGACAGGAAGTTGGCGTAGTCCCGTTTCGTCCCTCGCGCGTTCCCTTCCGCAATATTGGCGGGCACGGAAGCCACGGCTCGAGTGGTTTGCGATCCGAGGCGATATATCTCGGTATGCGGAAACTTGGCTGCTAATCCGTAAACGACCTCGGCAAGGTCCATCGCCTTCTGCCATACGATGAGATCCCGGTGAGATTGAACGGTCGTCATGCCGTTTCCCCTGTTTCCGATTTCCTCTTCCCTGTTCCCTCTTCCCTGTTCCCTATTCCCTACTCCCTATCCCTAACTGCTTCCTTGCCGCTTCGCTCAGCCGGCTGATGTTCCAGGGTGGCTCCCACACCACTTGCACGTGGGCGGATTTCACCCCTGCGATCTTCGCTACTTCCTGCCTCACCTGCTCGCTGATGAAGCTGTGAGCGGGGCAGCCCCGTGCCGTCAGGGTCATCACCACATTGACGTTGTCATCGTTGACCTTCACGTCGTAAATCAATCCCAGGTCCACCAGATTGACCGGGATTTCCGGGTCGTAGCAATTGCGCAATACTTCATAGACTTGCTCGTTGGTCACCATTTCGTAGCCTCGTTGAGGGCCTTCGCCCCAGCTCGGATTGTAACCTCGATCGCTCCCCCCACAAACCGGTTTCTTTCGCCACACAGCGTCGCGCCCTGCCCACAGCGTCTGTGTTATAATTTTGTTATACCCAGGGAGGCGACCATGATTACGGCCATTCGACGTTTGGGAAACTCGCGGGGAATCATTATTCCCAAGCCGATGCTGAAGGAGGCTGGTTTGGACGAGGAGGCCGAGATCGCGCTCGAACGAGGCGCCATCGTTCTCCGCAAGCCGCGCCGCAACCCTCGCCAAGGCTGGGCGGAAGCCAGCCGCAAATTGGCGGAAGCAGGGGACGACAAGCTCGTCTGGCCGGAGTTCGGAAACCGGGATGACGGAGACCTGCAATGGTAGCTCGCGGAGAAGTGTGGCTGGTCACGCTCGATCCCTCGGTCGGCAGCGAAATCCGCAAAACCAGGCCCTGCCTGATCGTCTCGCCGCCTGAAATGCACGACTACTTGCGCACGGTGCTTGTGGCTCCTATGACCACCGGGGCCAGGACGGCGCCTTATCGCATCCCAGTTACTTTTCAAGGAAAGCGTGGGCTGATTCTTCTGGACCAGCTCCGCACGCTGGACAAAATTCGGCTCGTCAAACGACTGGGAAACATCAGCTCGGCAGTTTTGGCTTCGACGCTGAAAACCCTGCAACAAGTGTTTGCCTGAGGCATCACCATTTTGGTGTATAATGGTGCCATGCGCACTGCTAACAAAGTCGTTCGCCAGACTGTGGGCCTTCCGATCGACACGGCGCGGCATGTGCGGAGCCTGGCCAAGCAACGACGCCTGAGCGCCAACCGGATCATCGTTGAGCTCGTGGAAGAGGGGATCGAGGCCCAAAAGCGCAAACAAAAAGAGTTCTTCGAGCTCGCCGAGCGTTACCGCACGGCAACCGACCCTAAAGACGTTGCTCGCCTCGGCGATGATCTGGGCCGCATGGTTTTTGGCGACTGATGCCCCACCTTGAAACCTGGAACAAGCTCCCGCCCACAATCCGCCGGACCTAATGAACAGGACGCGCGAAGCAGTGCGCAGAAACCAGTAGGCAGTAAGCTTCAGGCAGTAGGCGTGCTGCCGCCATCGCTTTGTCTAGAGCAGAATTGTTAGGACTCGAATCCAGCGCCTCGGGCGCGCGGACCTCTGGAAAGGTCTGCGCCCACCAGTCCGCGGGTAGGTCCAGGCGACGCAGGCTCGTTCTCACAGGAGAACATTATCAAGCTTCTCCAAGAAGTAGGAGACCTCCTCTTCTTCGGTGGAGTACACCACCTTGCTGGTCTTTCTGAGCCGGGCGACATACTTCCTCGGGAGAATAACGGTGTGTGCTTGACTAATTGCATCATCGAACCTACCTCGAATGCTTTCCCCATCTTCGGTCGAGATTCGAAACGTGTGGCGACGAATATCGGCCATTTCTAGCTGGCCTCGCGTCGTCATTATTTCGACCTTCTCCTCACTCGATAATGCTATTATCTCGTGCAACCTTTGGAGTTCCGGCTGTTGGACCTGCAGGTGATCTCTTACATCCTTCTCTCGGCGCCACTCGATATCGACGCCTAAGCCGAACGTTGCGTGGTCCTTAGCCCAGTGATACGTGGCGAAAATTGGAGGTTTCCCTAGCTCCTTGGCAAGGGCGGCGATCGCGCGTGGTTCTTCGGCCTTCGCAATCTGGAAAATTACCTCAACGGTTCTATCAAGGTCGGTCTTATCTGAAGACCGCATTCGCTCGTTTGGAATGGTCAATGCCACACCGAGGGAGCCCGGGAACGTATATGCAAAGCACAGGGAAGTTACCTCAGCCGTGTGCTCTCCGAAAGTAGCGCGCTGTTTTGGCCCATTTTTGATGGCCTCATAGACGATCGAGAACAGATTCTGGAAGTCCTTCAGTGCGGTCGAAAGTGCAGCCAGCGTGGGGCGGGACCCATCGGTAATCAGTCGATAGCTGCAGACATCTTGGCCGAGTTCAGACGCAGCGTTGAGAAAGGCCCTTTCCAAGGAGGCCTGTTTACTTCGGAGGGATTCCACGGTTGCGTGAAGCGAAAGCACCTCCGGATGCTCGGCGATTGCAGGCTCAAGGCGAGCGAGCGTAGCGTTGGTGTCCTGTAGCTGCGCTTGAATCTCTAGCAGCTTATTCATGGCGCACCCCCGGCGAGTACCACAACAGCGATTCCCTTAAAGTAGTCCTCGGTCCGATTAAAACCGTATTGTTTCATCCAATAGGCGCGCATCATTTCTCCGACCCAGTAAAGAGAATCTGATTCCGGATACGTGTAGAACACATAGCTGTCGCACAGCATCCCTTGGGAGTACTTCAAATTGCTCTTCACCCAGTCTAGCGCTTCCCGCTGTTCCGCCGAACCTCCATCATAAACCGCGCCCTGCGCGCAAACGACTATGTCCACATCGTCCGCGTTTATCTTCTCAGTTAAGAAGCTACCGTCTACCCACACATCTGCCCTGATCCGAACGGCCACGAGGCGCTGAACAGCTTTCTCCAAATCTGCCATAATCGCAGCGCGGGTTGTGGACAGGGGAAAGGCGTCGACGCACAAGCCGCGCACTTCCGCCAGTGACTTCGGGTGTAGACCTGCAGGCAGAAGGGGCGGAAACTCGAGTTTGGCCGATGAGATTGCCGCCACAGCGCATACCGTACTAGGAGTATCGAATTAAGTCAACACCCCGACGTGCAGGCCTTCCTGAATACCTGCGCAATCCTGCAGGTATGCCGGAGGGTTCCAATCAGCGATCTTATTCGGGGGTGGCCCATTTATTATCATGTACGCTTGCGCCCCAAGAGCACGCAACATATCTGCCACCGCGTCCCACCCAAGTCCTCCACCGGCTTCCTAACGGTCCCGCAAGGCAGGATGTCGGCCCCACGCGCGGATAATGGTTCCGGAGCCCGAGCGCGGCCCCCTTTTCGGTCGCTGCCTGGAACGCCTCGTTAGGCCGCGCCTACGCAGTGCGCCGGATGACCGCTTCCGTAGGCTGCTCGCGTACCCCCTTGAATCTGCGAACAGCCTCATCTAAAGACACCCTGCCGGATAGCAGTTCAACACGTATAACCGAGTACGCTCGTGCGTTTCGGTCGTGGACCTCTTGCCGCTGCTGAAACCGAAAGGTCACGGCCAAAAGCGGCAGACCCACATTCATCACGGACAGCACAGCAATAGAAAACAAGACCCACGGCTGAATGGGTACCTTTCCGTAGCTGCTGAGCTGATATGCGCTGAGCGCTAGCAGGAGAACTCGCGCAGCCCACGTTGCCCAGTTGACCCCCCAGGTCCATCGTCTGTGCCGCTTTTCCCAATGCCACTCCCACCGGATCTCGCTATCGAGTTCCGAAATGAACGCATCCATGTGTTCCTTCGAGGCATCCATGATGGAGAACCCTGTCCGCCTGACGGTCTGGCTAACCTATGGGTGGAACGCCCGGCAGATCGATCTCGCCGCTCGTCCCGTCGCGAAAGCGCAGCCACACGACGTGGCCGGCCACATAACGCGCCTCGACAATGTGATAGTCCATAATCCTCACTCCGGTGGGGCAATGCGCTTGAGGTGACGCTGGCTACCGCTAGCGGATTCACACGGCCAGGGGCGTGAGCTGATAGACACGCGGCAAGGTGACCGGCCTTCTTTAGATCACCTGCCCTTAACGCCTCGCGCACCTCGTCCACCTTTTTTGCGTCTTTCACAGACAAGTAGGGTGACCACCCCGTGTCGGACTCAATCCACTCAATCTCGACCGCAGCAGCGTATTGTCCCTCATGGATGAACTTTGTGTAATGCCTTTGGGTCATGACCTTCTCCTGACAAAATCGTCTTCCCATCGGCTTGGGTCAGGCCGATACGCCGTGACAACCACGGCTGGAGAATCCGCTTGGCTGGGGATACCCCAGACCACGTGGATGGGCTTGCCCTCGTGGTCCTTTTGCAGGACAAGGACGCAAGGCCCCTTGTGATAGGCCGGATACTCTTCGACCACGGTACCCTCTCTGGCACCTTCAAGGATATCCTTCACAAGAAGACCATCTGCCGCGAGCTCATCATACCCGTGATCCGAGATGAGTACCTCTTGACGGGCTACCAAGCCGAGAATGCGCTGAAAGATCTCACTCATCAAGAAGTCCTGGCGCCCGATGTGGTGGAATTTTCGTGCCGAGCCTCGCGGTTTTGCTCAGCAGGTAGCGACGGACAGTGCCGTTCTGTCCGTGGGCTTTTCGGCGCAAAACGTACTTACCCAGTGGCAACCTCCACCTGCGTGACATATACGTCGCCATGGAGGCGCTGTCTCACCTCTTCAGCCGATGCGCATTCGAAAAACAACTCCAGCGCCTCCCGAAGATTGTCCCGCGCCTGTTCAATACTGTCCCCTTGACTGGCAATATCCAACTCCGGACACAGCGACACATAGCCATCGCCTTCAGCTTCGATAATTGCCGTCAGCTTCATCAAACGACCTCCTGTGAGAACCCCCACGACAAGGCTATCTCATTTTAGCCCCACGGCTGGCGGATTACATTGTCGTTCACGTAAGTCCAGGATTCTCACTCCAGTGGGGCGATGCGCTTGATCTGCGTCCCCCACCCCCTACCCCCTCCTCCGCCGAGGAGGGGAGCCCCCTGCTCGGATTCTAACCTCGAAACCTCTTGCCTCAAACCAATTTCTTTCCGCCCGGTTTGGTGTCGGCGTATGCTAGGAGGGATTTGTGCCCGACTCATTTCTAAAACAGGAGCGGTTATGGCCCGATTCTTGATGTCTGCACGGAACGCATTCTTGTTGATGTTATTGGCGACCTGCGCTGCTTGCGGCGTGGACTTCAAAGCCGGCGTTGCTAAGGTCGATATCACACCTCCGCCGGGCCTGCCCATGTATGGTTACTTTGATCGCACGCAGCCTGCCACGGGGACGTTAGACCCTCTTTATGCGCGGGTCGTGGTGCTGGAGGCGGAGGGGAAACGATTGGCGCTGGTTACTCTCGACCTCGGGCGCGTTTTCGGGCCCGCCTCTCTCGCCAGTCTGCGGGAGCGTCTGGCCAAAACCAGCGGGATTTCGTTACTGCTTATCACCGCTTCGCACACCCACTCGGGGCCCAACATCCTGGACGAATATCCCTCCCACCGCCCGCCATCCTGGGAGGCCGCCGACTTCGACAAGATCGCCGGGGCTGTTGCCGAGGCCTGCGCACACCTCACGGAAGCGCGGTTAGGAACGGGATACGGGCGCGCCTACATCGGCTATAATCGCCGCCGCGTGTTTCCCGACGGCACGGTGAGCATGTTCTGGACGAATCCCGACAAGATCCCGACTTCCCCGGTCGATCCCACGGTCTCGGTGCTGCGCATCGATACGGCAGCGGGCAAGCCGCTCGCGGTGCTGGTGAATTACGCCTGCCACCCGGTCGTCTTCGGCCCGGACAATCTCCAGTATTCCGCCGATTACGTGGGCGTGATGGCACGGACCGTCGAGGAAGCAGTGGGCGGCGCAACCGGCGGCTCTCCCCTGTGCCTCTTCCTGCAAGGCGGGGACGGCGACATCAACCCCTATTACGCCACGACCCCTCTCGCCGACGGCGCGGTCAAGAAGCGGGATTGGACCGGCGAGCAACTGGGCGCGGAAGCGGCGCGCGTGGCGACGACGATCAACACGGTCTCCGCCACCCAGCCCGGCTTGCAGTTTACCGAGGACGTTATGACTTTCTCCGTCCGCTGGGATGCGCAGAAATTCCGCCAAGGGATGCTGGCAACCTACGGACAAAGGGTTTACGAGGACCACGCCGACCTTCTCGACAACGACAACCCGCGCCGCGAACTGTCCGTGCCGGTGACCACGGTCCTGATCAACCGGACGATAGCCTTGGTGGGCTTGCCAGGCGAACCTTTTGTCGATTTCCAAATCAATTGGCGCGGCCACTGCCCGGTCCGCGACGCGTTCTTCGTAGGGTACGCGAACGGCTACCTGGACTATTTCCCCACCCTTCGAGCCGCCGCGGAAGGTGGCTACGGCGGCGCTGATTCCGACACCTACATTGCCGTCGGGGCAGGCGAGCGCATGCTCGACCAGGCCCTAATCCGGGTTTACGATATGCTGGGCCGCCTCGCCGATAAGCCCGAGGACCTGAAATAGCGGCGGGGGCGTTCCCTCGGGCCTGGCAGGCGGACGACCCCTCTGCCCGGCCGGCCGCATTGCCCCCCGCAAATATGTAAGTTTCTGCATGTATGTGGCAAAATGCGCCACTTGGGAGCAGTTTTTTCACAATGTGAAAGCCTCTTGTAACTGTTTCTCCCTTGATTTCAGGCAGATAAGAAAAATATTCTCATCTTTCTCACCATTTCCCATGTTCTCATCTCCACCTGCTAGGCTATAAATGAAGTTGGAGGCCCGAAATGCTTACTGACTTGCAAAAGCGGACTGCAGAGGCGGTGGTGAACATCTTCGAGACCGGGACTCCTCAAGGACTTTATGGCAGTGTCACCCTAATTCCCGGTGACACGGGCCACCTGACTTATGGTCGCTCCCAAACCACGCTGGCCAGCGGGAATTTGTACCTCCTGATCAAAGCCTACTGCGCGGCGCCCGGTGCGCAATTCGCCACAGCGCTCAATCCCGATCTTTCTCGGCTTGCAGCCCGCGACACTTCTCTGGACACGGACATGGCCTTCCGAGGCTTATTGCATGCGGCAGGCGACGACCCTGTCATGTGTGCCGTTCAAGACCAGTTCTTCGACCGGGTTTACTGGAACCCCAGCGTGCAGGATGCGACCAATGTCGCAGTGACGTTCCGCGCTTGGAACCAGCGTCGTTTACGATAGCCATATTCAGGGTGCGTGGGCGATCATCCGAAACATCACCAACACCCATCATGGTTCCGCGACCCAAATTGGCGAGCAGGCTTGGATCAGCGCCTACGTCAGCGAACG
Organism: uncultured Acidobacteriota bacterium; assembly: GCA_963722675.1. GTDB lineage: Bacteria > Acidobacteriota > Terriglobia > UBA7540 > UBA7540 > CAVROP01. Next base: position 66,971 of record CAVROP010000043.1, on the reverse strand, counting down.
AAGGAACTGGCTGGCAAACCATCCCAACCCGGCCTTGCACCCGACGGTGTACAGGATGGATGCTTTTCTACAACTCATCAACAACGGAACCTGGGACTTGCCTCTGCCTCTCACCGTTAGAGGCATCTCGATCACAGAAGATGTCTTGTCAGGCAGTGTGGCACTGCGCCCCTCGGCTCACGCCGCGACTGAAGGAACGCTCCAGCTCGAGACGCCGCCGATGCAAGGTGATGACGTGACAGCCCTTCAGCAAGCTCTGGTGAACGCCGGATTCCCAGTCACCGTCGACGGGAGCTTCGGGACAAGCACGGACGCGGCAGTCAGACAATTCCAGCAGCAGAAAGGCCTGACCGTTGACGGCATCGTGGGCCCGGCAACGCGCTCCGCTTTAAGCCTGTAGGGATCGCGCCACGGCAGGACGGTTGCCCGAGGCCGGCCACCAGGGCAGCCTCTGCACCCGCCAATCGCCTCAATGCGCTATCCCTTGGCAGCGCGCGCGGAAAGGCGTATCTTCGAGGGCTCGACACCGCGCTGACTGGCGTGGGTATCCGCGCCGCGCGCCTCGAGAACGACGAGGAAATCGAACTATGCGACATACTAAGTAAAGCTTATTTTGGCATTATGCATCTCAATGAGTTCCACGTACGGCAAGGTTGTGGTGTTCTGGCAAACGGGATTTCCCACGCTTGAAAGCCAGCCGGTTCCCGAGGAGACCCTGCGGAAAGCTCTTAATGGGCTCGACCCGGCGTTCGCGAATCTCCATGAGTTGAGCCAGCCGGCCACCCTGCACGATGCGGAGCTTCTGGTGCTGCCGTATGGCTCGGCCGTTCCGGCAGACGCTTGGGCGGCAATCCACAACTACCTCGAAAACGGCGGGAATCTGCTGGTGCTGGGAGGCCGGCCTCTTACGCTCCCTGTGTGGAGCGAGGGGGACCGGTTCATCGCGGGGCCGCCTGAAACCGCGTATTCTCGCGAGATCGGCATCGAGCACACCTACGAGGCGCCGCTCGAGGCCGGCCTCGAATTCGGGTGGAAAGACGCCACTCTTTCCGGCGGCGAGGTTCGGGCAAAGCGGGTCTTTGTGATCGAGGGGGTCAGCCGCGGGCTGGGATACCTCCAGGACTCCGCCGGCGAGCGTCTGGCGGCGCCGGTCGTGGCGACCGACTTCGCTAGCCTTGAGGGAGAATCGGGGGCAAACTTGGGCTCCCGCATCGTGATGCTTGACTTCGAACCTGAGCCGGGCTACTGGACCTCGCCGGAAGCTGTTACGGTGCTGCGGGAAGCCGCTGAGTACGCCCGCCAGGGCGCCACGGCCTTTCGCGTCGAAATGCAAAACGCTACGCTGCTGGCCGGGGAGATCCCGCAGCTTGTGGTCCGGCTGACGAATCTTCGCAAGCAACGATTGGGCGAGATGCAATCGGGAAGAGTGGCCATCGAGTTGACCCGCGATGGCCAGGTTCTGGCCACACGACAGGTGGACTTCGGGGGCGAAACCGTGGCCTCGTTGGTCGCATTTGAAGATCAGAAGGCGCTGCCCCCGGGACTTTACGAAGTCCATGCCACCTATGAGGACGGCGGTAGGCCTCGCGAGTTCTATCGAACCGGCTTCTGGGTCAGGGACGACGCGCTCTTGCACTCCGCGCCCCACTACGGCGTGAAGGGTGATTTCTTGACTCGAGACGGCGCGCCCTTTTTCCCCTTCGGCACCAACTATTTCACCACTGAACATTACGGCTGGGGGTTTCATGGCGCCGGCAACGCCTGGGTGTGGGAGCGCGACTTTGCCGACATGGAACGGCACGGCGTCAGCTTCATTCGCACCGGCGTATGGCTGGACCATTTGGAGATCTTCGACGGCACGACCGGTCAGGTGAAAGAGCGCTTTCTGCGCAACCTGGAGGCCTTTCTACTTTCTGCGGCACGGCACCGCATTCATGTCAATTTCACTTTCTGCGCCTTCGACCCGCAGACCGTCATGCGCCATCCCGGCGAGGAATCGCTCCTGACCGGTCCGGGCTCCAATCCTTATACGGATCCCACAGCCCTGCGCGCTCAGCAGAATTACATGCTCTCCATCGTCCGCCGCTTCAAGGACGTGCCGCACCTGAGTTGGGACCTGATCAATGAACCGAGTTTTTCGAACCCGAAGCGGTTGTGGCGGGGCAACACCCCCAACAACGATCCGACCGAGCTTGCCGCGTGGCGCGTCTGGCTGAAAGAGAAATACGGGCATCTTGATGCGCTGGCACGCGCCTGGAACGTGACGCCCGAGGAGTTGGGCAGCTTCCAGGCCATTCCTCTGCCGGCGCAGGCGGACCTCGCGCCCGAGCGCTATGGCAATCCTCGACTGGTCCGGGCCGTCGATTACAACCTGTTCGCGCAGGAGATGTTTCGCCGCTGGGTAGGCAAGATGGTGGCGGCAATCCGCTCCACGGGCAGCCGTCAACTCGTGGACGTGGGCCAGGACGAGGGCGGAGTCTCCGATCGCGTGCTCAACCAGTTCTACGCCGACGCCGGCGTCGACTTCACGGTCAACCACACCTACTGGCGGGATGACGCTTTGCTCTGGGATTCGGTGGCCGCCAAGCGCGTGGGCGTTCCGAACTTCGTCGGCGAGACGGGCTACCAGCCAGTCTGGCGGCCGGATGGGGGGCAGCGCTACGACGAGTTGACGGCCCTGGGCCTCGTCGAGCGCAAGTGGGCGCTGGGCTTTGCCGCCGCGAGCAGCGGCTCGCTACAATGGGAGTGGGGATTGGGCGCCGACTTCGGCATGAAGCGCAGTGATGGTTCAGACAAGCTCTGGGAAGACGTGATGCGCGACATGGGCAAGTTCGCCGCTGAGGCTGCGCCACATGCCACCGGGCTGAAACTGCCGGAAGTTGCCTTGGTGCTGCCGCAGTCCCTGCAACTTTCGGTGTTCAACTCGACCGCTCTGGAAGCCCAGCAAAACTGCGTTCGGGCGCTCTACCAATACGCGCGCTCTTCGGCCTATGCTGTGGGCGAGTATCAGATTCAGTCGCTGGGCAACCCCAAGCTCATTTTGCTTCCTTCTCCGTGGACCCTCAGCGAGTCAACTTGGCAGGCGATCCTGGCAAAAGTCCGCGACGGCGCCACGCTGCTGGTCACGGGCAGTTTTGACAATGATGAGCATTTCCACGCCACGGCCCGCGCCAAAGAGTTGGGGCTCGACCTCGGTTTCGCCTTCCTTACGCGGCGCGAGAATCCCATCTCCTGGCCGGGTGGGCAAGGTTTATTGAGTTATTCAGGTGAGAAGACGACATTCCTGGAACAGGCTATCCTCCCGCACGATCGGACTTTTCTCGAGAAGGCGCTGGGCAAGGGCCGAGTTCTGGTTGTGACCCTGCCACTCGAACTGAACGACAATCTCAAGGTCGTCGGCGACGTCTACCGCTACGCTTTGCAATGCGCCCACGTGGCAGAGGCTTATTCCACCCGGACCAGCGATCCCGGCATGCTCATCTGCCCCACCCAGTTCGAACACGCCACGCTCTATGTGCTGACCTCGGAATCCACATCGCCCGAAATATCCTTCCGCGATAGCCGGAGCGGGAAAGCCTTCGCCGGCAAACTCGAGCCCGGCCGCGCAGCGTTGTTGCTGGTCAGCGATAAGGGGGATTTGTTAACGAGCTATAACTGGAAATAGCGTGGGTGGCGCTACTGGCCTTTGGCCTAAATATGCACGTACTTGCATATATGTGTCAAAATGCTACAGTTTGGGCCTGATTTACTACTTCAATACCCATTTCAAGTCTCTGATTCCATTGCAATAAAAATTCATTTTCGCATTATTCTCAGCTTTTCCCACTCTCTCATTTTGTTCTGATAGCCTGGAAGATGGGGGATTGTCGGCGTAGCGCCTCAGTCTCGGTCGCGGATGTAGCGGCGGGTTTATCCCGCCACCGCGAAAATGGCGGCAAAAAGCCGCCGCTACGAGACCGTGTGGGCACGCGACGGCGTGGCCCTGCCAGCTCGATTGGAAAGGAAACGAGACATGGAAGATTCAAATGCTAACCAGGCGATAAGCCCATCGCCCATCACTAATTGCCAATCGCCAACCGCCAGGCATTGCTCCGGCCCGCGCACAGCAGAGGGCAAGCGGCGCTCCTGCCAGAACGCCCGCCAGCACGGCCTCTACACGGACGAGCGGTTCTTGCAGGGCGCTGCCCTGGAACTGGGCGACGACCCGCGGCAGTTCCAGCGCCTGCTGAAGGGTCTCGTTGAGGCGCGTCGGCCCGTGGGCGCCCTCGAGACGGCCCTGGTGGAAGGCATCGCTCTGCTGCTTTGCAAGACGGCGCGGCTGGACCGCTCGGAACTGGCGGTGCAGGTCTCTAACCTGCAGCACCACGATCTGTAGCGCCGCAAGTTATCCATCAACGTGGGGCGCGGGAACAGCAACGCGGTGGAGTGAATTAGCGCAGACTCCCGGTTTTGGGGTCTGCGGTTCTTCCGTGGGGCGACAGACTACACAAATCCGGGGAACAAAGCGAGAATGTCTATGAAAACAAACAGTCAAGGAGTTGAGGAGTCGAGGAGTTGCGAGGCCAATTCGAGAGGTCACGTCGGATGCCGACGGTTTGTCACTTCTTAACCCTCGACTCTCGACTTCTCGACTTGAATTCGACGGAACAAAGCGAGAATGTCTATGAAAACAAACAGTCAAGGAGTTGAGGAGTCGAGGAGTTGCGAGGCCAATTCGAGAGGTCACGTCGGATGCCGACGGTTTGTCACTTCTTAACCCTCGACTCTCGACTTCTCGACTTGAATTCGACGGAACAAAGCGAGAATGTCTATGAAAACAAAGGACCGGCGCCTGGAAACTCCTCCCGGAATGTATGTAACGGCGGTTCGCGAACTGCCCCTACGTGGCTTCGAGAACGAAAACGGCGGCGTCGGCTCGCAGGTTGGGGAGGAAGTTCACCTCGGTGTACTTGGCGCCGGCGGAGGTTCGGAGCGGGATTTGGCGGAGGACCTTTAGTCCGGCTCTCCCGCAGAATTCCCGGAAGTCGTGGACGGTTGTGAGATGAATGTTGAGCGTCTCGTACCACTCATAAGGCAGCTTGAGAGTTTTGGGCATGCGGCCCGTTGAGGCCAAGTTGCAGACGCGCCCGCCAGTGCGCGAAATTGGGGAAGCTGACGATACAGCGCTTGCCTACCCTGGCCATCTCCCGGATCAATACCATCGGCTTATGAAGTACCTGGATGGTGTTGGTCGAGATCACGTAGTCCACCGACTTGTCCGGGTAGTTGGCCAATCCCTCATCGAGATCCCCATGCTGAACACTGAACAAACCGCGAGCCACGCAGGCCTGGATGCAAGCCTCCGACAGTTCGATGCCCTCCGCCCGGACTCCGTTCAGCGCCTGGAGCGCCAGGAGAAGATCGCCCTCCCCGCACCCCAGGTCCAGGACCCGGGAGCCCTGTTCAACGAGGGTGAGAATCACCTTGTGCTCAGGAGTGAGGCGGACGACGCTCCCGGCTTCCGGCAAACGAATTTCTTCCCTTACGGGCACCCATGGATTTTGGCATCCCTCGTGGTTGCCCGCGGGCGGCCGCGGGTCGCGCCCAGAGCGCGAACAATGACGGACCGGGTACTACGACTTCTGCAGCCACCCGTGTCCGAGAAAGTTGGTGATCAGCGAACTCAGTTGCTGCGACTCCAGCAAAAAGGCATCATGCCCGTAGTCGGTCTGAATCTCCGGTAAATATCGCCTCGGCATGGACCTTCCTTAGCGCGCTGACAATTTCTTTCGACTGGTAGGACGGGAACAGCCAGTCGGAGGAAAAGGAGATGACGAGGAACCGGCTCTTGACCCCGGCAAAGGCCTGCTCGAGCGCTCCCGTAGGGCTGGGTCAGGTCGAAGTAGTCCATCGCCTTAGTGATATACAGATATGAATTGGCGTCAAAGCGGTTAACGAAATGGTCTCCCTTGTACCGCAGATAGCTCTCCACCTGGAAATCGGCGCGGAAATCGTAACCGTACTCCGACTTATCCTGTAGCCTGCGGCCGAACTTCTGGTGCATCGAGCGTTCGGACAGGTAGGTGATGTGGCCGATCATGCGGGCAATGGATAGGCCGCGGCGGGGGACAGCTTTTCCGTAGTAGTCGCCTTCCCGCCAGTTCGGATCGAACTGAATGGCTTGCCGCCCAACCTCGTTGAAGGCAATGGCCTGCGCGGAGAGCTTGCTGGTGGTGGCGATGGGGATGGCAAGGCGCACCATGTCAGGGTAGCTGACCACCCACTGCAGGACTTGCATTCCTCCCGTTGATCCGCCCACCACGCCCAGCAAGCGCTTGATCCCCAGGTGGTCGATCAGCACCTTCTGGGTGTCAACCCAGTCGCGAACTGTGACCATGGGAAAGGAGAGCCCGTAAGGCCGACCCGTGACAGGGGTCGATGGAACCTGGGCCGGTCGAGCCCTTGCACCCTCCGATGATGTTGGCACAAATTAGAAAGTACTTCCGGGTGTCGAATCCCTTTCCCGGGCCGATCATGATGTCCCACCAGCCGGGTTGCTTGTCGCGGGCATGATGGTATCCGGCGGCATGCGCGTCGCCGGAAAGCGCGTGGACCACAAGAATGGCGTTGTCACGGGCCTCGTTCAGCTCGCCATAGGTTTCGTAAGCAAGCGTGATGGGTCCGAGGGTGCGCCCGCACTTCGAGCGTCATCTCGTGGGGAGGCTCGGCAAACGTGAGGTGCTTGGTTTCGACGATCCCGACTGAGCCTTCTTCCGGCATTTTCCCCTCATCCTCCCGTACACCCTGTCATTCCGAGCGAAGCGAGGAATCTCGCCCTGGTTCGTCAACGAGCGGCTCAGAGCCAGATTCTTCGCTTCGCTCGGAATGACTGGCTAACCCTAACCCTTGCTCCCGCGTTCTTGCCTACTTGCTTGCGGCGCGAAGTGCCTGGTCAATATCCGCGATGATGTCGTCGACATCCTCGATGCCCACCGAGAGCCGCACGTACTCCTCGGTCACTCCGGTTTCGAGCTGCTCGGCCGGCGACAGTTGCTGATGCGTGGTGCTGGCGGGATGAATGACCAGCGACTTGGCATCTCCCAGGTTGGCCAGGTGGGAGAGAAGTTTCACGGCATTGATGAACTTGATTCCGGCCTGCAAGCCTCCCTTGATGCCAAAGCCCAGAATAGCTCCGAAACCGTGCTGGAGGTACTTCTTGCGCCAACGCATGCGTGGGGTGGCTGGGCAGGCCCGGATAATTCACCCACGTCACGGCGGGATGCTTCTCGAGGAATTGCGCCACCTTGAGGGCATTATCGCTGTGGCGCTGCACTCGCAACGACAGAGTCTCGACGCCTTGCAAGACGAGGAAAGCGTTGAACGGACTTAAGGCAGGTCCAATGTCGCGCAGCAGTTGGACCCTCACCTTAATGATATAGGCAAGATTCCCGAAGGTCTCCACAAACTTCAGATTGTGATAGCTGGGATCCGGCTCGACCAGCGACGGGAATCTGCCCTGCGTCCAATCGAACTTTCCTGAATCGACGATGATCCCTCCGATCGAATTCCCATGGCCGCCCAGGAACTTGGTCAGCGAGTGGACGATGATGTCTGCGCCCCATTCGAACGGTCGGCAAAGGTAAGGCGTGGCCACCGTGTTGTCGATCATGAGCGGGATTCCCGCCTCATGAGCGATCTTCGCCACCGCCTCGATATCCAGCATATCGTTCTTGGGATTGCCCAACGTTTCCGCGAAGATGAGTTTGGTCTTTGGGGTTATGCACCGGCGGAAATTCTCCGGGTTTGAAGGGTCGGCGAAGGCGGCTTCGATGCCCAGCTTGGGAAGCGTGTGGTGGAACAGGTTGTAGGTGCCACCATAGAGACTGTTGGACGAAACGATCTGGTCCCCGGCCTGCGCGATGTTCAGGATGGCGAGGGTTTCAGCGGCTTGGCCGGACGCCGTCGCCAGCGCCGCCACTCCGCCTTCCAGCGCCGCCACTCTTTCCTCGAGAACCCCCCAGGTGGGATTCATGATCCGCGTGTAGATGTTGCCGAATTCCTTTAGCGCGAAGAGATTCGCGGCATGGGTTGTGTCCTTGAACACAAACGAAGTGGTCTGGTAGATGGGGACCGCGCGCGCCCCGGTTGTTGGATCGGGATGTTGTCCTCCGTGAAGTGCGATCGTGTCGAAACCAGGTTTTCTTTCCAAAAGATCCTCCCTCGTGAAGTAGTGTATGTTACTCCGAACCCGTTCGATGTCATCCTGAGCGTTCGGAATGACAGCGGGCCTACAGACGGCGCTGTCGGGGTCGAGTGTTAAACCGCAACCGCCTCTGCCGTGCTCAGGTATCGATCTTCAAACTCGGCCAACTTGGGCCGAATGGCTTCCTCCTCTTCTTGCCAACCGTTCACCGCGCCAATCGTCTTCAGGCCGTTGCCGGTGATGGTGATCACGATGGACTCGTCCGGATTGAGTCGTCCTTGGGAGAGCAGCTTGCGAGTCACCGCGACCGTGACGCCGCCCGCCGTTTCGGTGAAGATGCCTTCTGTTTCGGCCAGCAAGCGAATGCCCTCGACGATTTCCGTATCGTCAACATCCTCGCCCGCGCCGCCTGACTCGAGGATTCGCTTCACCGCCAGATAACCATCCGCAGGATTGCCGATGGCGAGAGACTTCGCGATGGTGTGCGGCTTCTGCGGTTCGATTTCGGGCGTGCCGCGCTTTGAAGCCGTAGTGATCGGCGAGCAGCCCGTCGCTTGCGCTCCGAAGAACTTCGTGCCCGCCGGCTCCACCCAGCCCAACTCTTTCAACTCATCAAACGCCTTATAGATCTTGGTGATGAGCGCGCCGCCGGCCATGGGCACAACGATGTTCTGCGGCAGTCGCCAGCCGAGCTGCTCCGCAATTTCGAATCCCACCGTCTTCGACCCTTCGGCGTAGTAAGACCGCAAGTTCACATTGACGATTCCCCACGAGTACTTCTGCGCGACTTCCGAACAAAGGCGGTTCACCTGGTCGTAGTTGCCCTGCACCTTAACCAGGTTGGCCCCGTAAATACGAGTGGCGACGACCTTCTCGGGTTCGAGGTCGGCGGGAACGAAGATGAAGGTTTTGAATCCGGCGGCGGCGGACTGCGCCGCCACGGCATTGGCGAGATTGCCCGTCGAGGAGCAGCCCACCGTGTCAAACCCGAACTCGCGCGCTTTGCTGAGCGCTACCGCCACGACGCGATCCTTGAAAGAGAGCGTAGGGTGGTTGACCGCGTCGTTCTTGATGTAAAGCTCGCGCACTCCCAGGGCGCGCGCCAGGCGCGAGGCAGCGACGAGCGGAGTGAAGCCCGTCTGTTGGCCCACCCAAGGCTCGCCATCGAGTGGCAGCAACTCGCGATACCGCCACATGTTTGCCGGACGCTCGCGGATGTCTTCGCGCCTCAGGTCCGCCCAGAGCTTCCCGTAATCGTAAACGACCTCCAAGGGCGCCCAACACTCCTCGCAAGCGGCTAGCGGTTCTAAAGGGTAAGTCCGGGAACATTCCCGGCATTTGAGATGAATAGCGTAACTCACGACTCCTCCAATGGATTCCCGCTTTCGCGGGAATGACCTCTACTGGTGGATCCCACCGTGGCGAAAATGACTGGCCCTTGAGAATCGCTCGAGCGCCGGTCATTCCCGCGCAAGCGGGAATCCACCGCCTTTGCTTACCTGCTCACCTGAGTTGCCCGATTTTGGCTGGGGAAATAACCGGAGGTTGTCGAAGAGGCTAAAAAATCAAAAGCCCCTTCCGGCTGGGAAGAGGCTCATCGAAAATCTGTCGGCCCCTCTCATCTTCCCCATATCCGGGCGGGAGTTGGCACCTGTCCCCCGATCAAGTATCGGAGCGGTTGTCGTGGCGTCATCGGGCCCGTCCCTCGGCCACTCTAGATGAGATTCAGGGTTACTGAATCAAATATTCAATTGTCTTAAGCATCCTACGGGAAAGGCAGGGAGCGTGTCAAGAGAAAATCACACTAAATTGTCATGATTGAGCTGGGCTGGCGGCAGAGACTTTCGTAGTGCAGTGGTCTCGCCTGTAACAAGAGGGCGGTTCGTTCACCGGTGACGTGTTACCGGCCGGTTCCGCCGGCAGCAGGGCGTGGCGGTGGCGGAACAACTGCCATGGGCACTCTCGCAAATGCCACGCAGTCGTGGGCCGGATCGAGCACGTTGACCTGCAGGGTGTAGCGGCCCGGATGGAACTTCTCGAGTGGAATTTGCACAAGATAGCTGGCTTTGCCGTCGGGTGACTTCCCCACTGTACCGGCAAAGGGACCGGCATCCGCCACCTTCGCTCCTTTGCGGAAAAACGCCAGCGCCACGGAAGGCGGAACTGCCGCGGGACTTGCGCCTTGCGCTGCGTTTGCTTTCAAGCTTGATTTTCCAGAATAGGACTGAAGAAGCACGAAGAGATGCTGATTGGTTCGGAAAACGTTGGTCACACTGGGCAGCACGGTTTTATCCTCCAGCTTCAGCGGGTCGTCGCTCGCGCCTCTGGACTTGCCTTTGTTCGCCTCATTGCCTTTCACTTCGTTCGAGAGCACCACTGAACTGAGGGTCAGGCCGCCCTTGGAGACAGGCGGCAAGTCGAGCGGCTCCTCAAAAGTCCCCATCTTGCCGCTCTGGTTTTCCCTGACTAGGGCCTTCAATTGATACTTGCCGGGCGGCAGGGTCATACTTCCTTCGTAGAGGAAATTTCCGGCCAGCAGGATGTCGTAGGATTCCCCGCTCACCTTCACCGGCAACGTATCTCGCAGCACTCCAACCGGCTTTCCGGATGGGTCAGTGGCGCGCCAAATGAAATCGAATTCCGTTTCGTGACTGTTCGATTTCTTCAGCAATTGCACGGCGGAGCCGGAAATCTTGGCTGCCAGAACAACATAATAAGTGTTGTCGGGGCGAAGGAAGTACGAGGCATCCACCACGAACGGCAAATCAAGAAAGGGTTCGTCGAGATTGATCGCTTGCTGAAGCTGCGCTTCTTTATCTTCACGTGTGAATTGGCGGAAGTTCTTGGGAGCATAATACCCGGGCCGGGCTTCGACTTTCATGCCGGGACGGGTCACTTCGACGCGAATTTTCCGGAAGCGCCCGTCGGAGCGAGTGTTAGAGGGAGTATAGCCCAGCAGATAGTAACTGGAATTCTCAGACTGGATCTCCTGGAAAGCCTCACCAAAGTCGTTCGTGTCGTAGAAGGTCCTGCCGCCGGTATCCTGCGCCAGTGAGGCCAGCGTCTCCCTGCTGCTATGCATGGAGGAGAGCTGGGAAGAGACCGCCGCGTCTCGATAGATTGCGGAACTGGAAGGACTGGCAGCCGTTGCATCGCCGCCGGGCGGCAAGGCCATCAAGCCGCGCGTGTCCATGGTGTAGAGCGAGACATTCGACTGGTTGGCGGCCGCGACTGTGGCCATCAACTGCGCCTGGTTTTCAGTTCCGGTTCCCGTGATGCCGCTGGAAAAGTGAATGACCAACTTCCGCCCCGGAACCGCGCGCAGCATGTCCGCCAGGGATTCGATGGCGGCAAGCTTTTCGTCGGTGTTGAAGATATTGAACTCCGTCTCGTCAGGCGTGAAGGCGTCGGAAGTATCCTGCGCCACCACCTCCTGGCCTGATGCGTCGGTCGAGCCCGCCGCGCCCACGCTTCCGTTGGAGGCCAGGTTGGACGATTCCTCTCCCACCAAAATGCCGTTCAGTGACTTGGTCAGCGCATCCCGGTCGTTGGTGAAGTTCTGGACCACCCGCAGGCTCGAGGTGTAGGTGACGACCGCCACCAAGTCTGCCGGCGTTAGCCGTTCCTTGACAAAGGCGGTAGCTGCCTTCAAGGCACGCATGAGGTCGTCCGGCTGCATCGAGGACACGTCGAAGAACAGCAGGTTGAGCCGGTGGTCCTGTAACACCTGCGCCGGGGAAACTTGAGGTGGAAGTTTGTCGAGATTGATGGTTGGCGGCGGGCCGTTGGCCGTGCTCGCCTGCGCCAGCTTTTCGATGTTTTCGAGGCTGAAGGAGGTGATGGTCTGCGGCGCACCGTCCTCAAACACCCGGAAGTCTTTCGCCGTCAGATCGCTCACGGGTTTCCCTTTAGCGGTTACCCGCACGTCGACCAGCACCACATTGGTTTGGCTCTTCAAAACAAAGCCCTGGCGAGGCGGACCGGCCTGTTGCGCGGTGGCGTCTGTACTCTGCCCTTCGAGAGCCAAAGGAGCCACGGACAACCCGAACACCAAACCTGTGAGGGCAAGCCGGCCTGCCACATGTTGTAGCCTTCGATGCATCGTTGTGCCTTTCAGTCGAAAGTCGAGAGTCGAAAGTCAAGAGGACGAACTGCGATCTTGCATTCGGCCTCTATCTTCAAGACCCCGCTTCCTAAATGGAGTCAGATCTTCCGTACTTTCGACTTTCGACTCTCGACTCCCGACTCTCGACTTTCGACTGTCAACTGCCCTCAGAACCTCAGCCGCAGCGATAAGATCAGGCTGCGCATTGCCCCCACGCTGGTCACGCGCCCGAAACCCTGACCGTTGACTGTTGTGGCGAGACCGCTGAACTTCGGCGTATTAAAGATGTTGTCCGCCGCAATGCGGAAGTCGCCTTGAATGCCGTGCTCGCGGGAGAACACGACCTGCTTGTCCAGCGACATATTGAAATTCACGAAGCCCGGGCCGGGAATCGTGTCGCGCCCTGCATCGCCAAAGTCCCCGGGGGCCGGGAGCGAGAAGGCGGCGGTATTGAAGAAGTCGAGCGTGGTCCGCTCCGCGCGCGGGAGTGCGACGGGTAGGCTCGTGGCATCCGCGCGCAGGTTGGAAATCGCTGCCGTGCCCGCGCGGTTGCTCAGGTTGCCCAGGATCTGGGCGGTGAACGGAGTTCCGGATTGAATTGTGGTCACGCCGCTCAACTGCCAGTCGCCTAAGACTCGGCGCGCCGTCCCGGCCTTATTGAGCCAGCGGCGCTGCTCTCCAAAGGGAAGCTGGTAGATGTGGTTGATGCGCAACGTATTTCGCACGTCGAAACTGGAAAGACCGCGCTCCGCCTTCAGATCGAGGTAGTTCTGGGCAACGGTGTTTCCCGAGCCGCCCACGCTTGCCGCGTCGTCGATCGACTTCGAAAAAACATAGTTGCCGCTCATGGAGAAGCCGCCGTGGAACTGGCGCCGCAGCCCCACTTGCAGTCCGTTATAAATGGAGTCTGCACCGTCGGTCTCATAGGTGAATGCCAAAGCATTCTCGAGCGCGGTTTGGGAACCGCTGGTGATGGGCGATCCGGGAGGTAACTCGTCCGGGGCGAGGAGCAGTTGCAGCTTGGACCCCTTGGTGCCTATATACCCGACTGAAAGAATGACGTTGCGCACGATCTCATCTTCGAGTGAGAAGTTCCAGGTTTGGGCATAAGGGGTGCGGAAGTTGGGATCCAGGGCGAAGGTATTGGTCAGAATATTCGACCCCAAAGCTGGAAACCCATTGTCCAGAGTCAGCACTTGCTTCGGAGTCGTGACCAAGGTGGAAGCGGTGGCAAAAGGCGGCTGGCTGGCCATGTTCGTGTAAATCCTGGAATAGATGCTGCCATCGTAAAAAATCCCGTAGCCGCTGCGCAGCACCAGGGAGTGCTTCGACCAGGGACGGTAGGCCAGACCGATGCGAGGGGCAAAGTTATGGTCGTCACTACGCAGCAATGAGCTCGGCAAATCCCCCGGGCTTCGACCGGTTACCACCCCAGGCGAAGTGAAACCTGGGCCGAACGTCAAGTCTGAGAGGCGGTCGTACCTCTCGGTGAACGGCCGGAAGAATTCATAGCGAAGTCCATAGAGGATTGTAAGGTGGGCAGTAACCCTCCAATCGTCCTGAAGGAAGCCATTAAAGACCCAGGACCGGAAGTAATTGCTGTCGTTTCCCAACTTGGCTGCGGTGCGGATTGAAGTGGTCTGCGGGAGCCCCAGCAAAAAATCCGCGAAGTCGAATCCCGTATTGGCAACCGGAAGACCGTTCGCACCGAACTCGCTGGTGGTATAACCGCTGAATGCGAACGTGCCGCGCGCGTTGGGGTCTGTCAAGAGGTTCTGTTGGACCCGGCGGACCTCGCCGCCTAGTCGGATGTTGTGTTTTCCGACGTTGCGGAGAAAAACGTCCACAGCCCGCAAGGTCTGATTGCGCGTAAGGGAGGGGATGATATCATTCAAGCCCGTGAAGTTCGTGAACTGCGTCATGGGCAGGCCCCAGTTGATCGGACTGGTCGAAATTCCTTGAATGCCAAGGTCCCCGGCGATGTCGTCCTGATACGCATACTTGTTAAGCGTGGAAGTTCGTTGCCGGTTGAAATTCGCGGTCAGGATGTTAAGCGTGCGGGAGCCAAGGGTGTGGATCTCGCTCAAGTTCAGGTTCTGGCTGCGCACAGAGGTGTGGGAGGTCAAGTCGGGGAAGTTGGTGACCGAGTTGCTCCGCGCGGAGTTGAAGAAGTACATGAGGTTGAGGCTGTCTTTGGCGGAAAGCTGCTCTCCGATGCGGGCCATCACCCGGTCGTTGGCCGTAGGCAGAGATTCCTGAAGGTGGAAGTTCTGAATGGTGGCGCCCGGGACGTTTGGCAAAGGAATGTAACTCAACAAACCCAATGCGGCTTGGTCCAGACAGGCCGTTGGAATCGAGTAATTTGGGAACGGGGCGCCGGGCGCCACCTGGTGGCACGAGGACAAGGAATTGTAAATGATTGGGACAGTTCCCGCCGCAGATCCCGTGGGGATCACGGTCTGCGAGAAATCGCCGGTTTGCTCAAGAAGTGTGCGCACGGTGGCAAAGCTGTCGAACGGACTCTTGCCCCGCGTCAGGTTGTAGTTCACAAAGAAACTCGTTTTGTTCCCGCCATTGTAGATCTTCGGAATGACCAGGGGACCGCCGATGGACCCAACGAACTGCTCGGAGTATGAAGGGATCTGGGGGGATTCTGCCACGTTCAACGGGTAGGGGTGAGCATCAAAGACCGAGTTGGTGTAGCTCTCCATGATGTTACCGCGCAGGCGATTCACGCGGGCCCGGCCTCTTGCCCAATTTCCTCCCCCGCCTCCAAATCCTCCGCCGCCGAAGCCACCCCCGCCGAAGCCACCGAAACCGCCGCCGCCGCCGAAACCACCTCCGCCCGGCCCGCCACCACCTGGTCCACCGCCTCCCGGTCCGCCACCACCGAAGCCCGGAGCGCCCTGCCCTTGCATCATGAAGAGCTCGCGCATTTGCTCGAACCGTTGTCCACGGCTCTGGCCACCTCCCGGCGCGGAAGCAGAAATGCCCTCGCCGCCTGTCAACAACACCGACTCCGAAGCGCTTGCCGAGGTCTCGGTTTCTGCGGGAGCCTCGGATTGCCCGCCGCTCCCCGCTGCTTGCTCCCCGGAGAATCGTACTCCGCCTCCATTGCCGTTCATTCCTGCCAGAAGGGACTGCTCCATCCCTTGCGCTCCCAAGTCACCCTGGATTTGTCCAGGCAAGTTCGGGAGATTCGACGGCAACCGTTGGCTCGAAGGGTGACTGCCGGAAGCGTTCGCCAAGACCGGCGTATTTATTGTCAAGGCAACGTTAACCTTAAGCGACTTACCTTCGCTTATAGGAATCGGCTCCCGCACATCGTTGTGGAATCCGACCAGCGAGACTTCCAACTTGTAATTGCCCGGCGGGAGTCCGTTGAACGCGTAATTCCCGGCGTCGTCCGTCCAAGTTTCCTTTCTTTCGCCTGTCTGGGGATTGGTCAGGACCACGGTGGCGCCGGGGACGGAAACTCCTGCGGGCCCGTGAACGTGCCCCGTGAGGGCCCCGGCGTTGCTGGTTTGGGCGCCCAGTTTCATAGGGGAGAGTCCGACAAACAGCACCAGGAGCGTCGCCAAGGAGAGACTCTTCCGCCCTCGCTCCATGAGGAGGCTTCCTATTCTCGAGAAATCCATAACCGGCCTTGACCTTCTTCTCTCGTGTAGGGACCTGCTCGCCCGCAGTTTATAGCGTGAAGTCGTGCCCGCGCCGCCCCTCTCACAATCATTACGTGTTTGCGGCGGGCACGGTTACATAGCCTCGGCGCCAGAAGTCTCGAAATCCGTCCCCCGCCTCTTATGATTGCGCAGTAACCGCACAGAAGTTCCACACGTCAAAAAGATAAGGAGGGGTTTATGCGCAAACGGTTCGCTTTGGCCCTTGGGCTTATCCTTTTTGCTATCACAAGTGTTGCGTTTCCACAACAGCAGGATGAAGCGAAGACGCCGCCGCAGAACTCGCCGCGCCAATTCGCCGGACGACCGGTTTCAGGAACAATCACTTCCGTAGGCGTAGACCACTTCGAGATTAAGAAGCCGGATGGCTCCAGCCAAACCGTCATGGTGGACGACCACACCCACTACCGCGAGGGGCAAAGGGACGTCCAACTTGAAGATCTAAAGCCTGGGGACCAGGTTTTTGTGCGAGGACAGACTAACGCGAACAAGGAGTTTGTGGCTGAAAACGTCCGGCGCATCACCGCGGAGGAGATGCAACGCTTTCAAAACGCTGGACAACGAGTTTTCGGCGCTATCGTCTCCGTCGACAAGAATCAAATCAAGGTCAACAATCCCCGCCAGGGAGAGAGAACCAT
The DNA here is from genome assembly GCA_963722675.1 of uncultured Acidobacteriota bacterium. GTDB lineage: Bacteria > Acidobacteriota > Terriglobia > UBA7540 > UBA7540 > CAVROP01. The sequence goes on along the minus strand of CAVROP010000043.1, from coordinate 50,369 downwards.
CACAGTCAACGACCAAACTCAGTTCATCAAAGACGGCCAACCCATCGCCCTCAAGGATCTCAAAGTCGGCGACCGCATTGTCGCCATGGGAACTGAGAACCAAGGACAGTTTCTGGCCACCCGTATTATGACGGGACAATTCCGGCAAGGCTGGAGGCGAGATAATCAACAGTAGGCGGTAGGCAGTAGGCAACACGCCGACGGCGACGAACTCAACGAATCCTCATTCAAAGGCAGCCAAGGAATGCGAAACCTATTGGTCCGAATCATCGCCATCTCTGTCCTGCTGGCGTTTGGCCAACATTCTCTCGCTGGGCAAGAACCCCCGGCAACCCCTCCAACCGAACAACAGACCCGCATGCCCCATGGCCGGGTGGAGCACCAACTGCAACGGATGAGGGAGACTCTGAACGTTACCGATGATCAAGTGGCCAAGATCAGGCCAATCCTTGAGACGCGGAATCAACAGCTTAAAGACTTGCGAGCGAATAATTCGCTGTCCCAAGGGGAAGCGCGGGCAAAAGCGGCTGAGATCCGAAAGTCCGCCCGGAAGCAGATCGACCATATCCTGACGCCGGAGCAGAGACAGAAACAGAAGGCGCTGCGGCGGGGGAGGAAGGAAGGCAGTTAGGCAGGTGGGCAGGTGGGCAGATAGGCAGGTGGGCAGATGGATGGACTAACTGCAAGACCCGTACTAGTACTTAGTTGCGTTAGTTAGCGTACCTATGCTATAGTCTGAGGCATGCCACGGCATGCCTTGAAAGTTGATTTGTCCGAGACCGAACGCCAAGAGTTGGATCGTTGGCGACGGGCCGGAAAGACCGAGAGTCGCATGTTGCTCCGGATTCAAGTCGTCGAACTGGCCGCCCAGGGTCTCAGTTCCCGGCAGATCGCTTCCCGACTCGGGTTGCGTCGCCCCACGGTTTTGAAGTGGAGGCGACGCTTTGGCCAGCGGCGCCTGGAGGGACTTCGCGATGCGCCTCGCTCGGGACCACCCCGCCGCTATACGGCGGAGACGGAACAGCGGATTCTGGCGCAACTGGACCAGTCTCCGCCCGCCGGACGGGCACACTGGAATGGCCGCCTGTTGGCTCAAGCCTTGGGAGACGTCAGCCCTTACCGGGTCTGGGCGGTGCTGCGCCAACACGGCATTGAGTTGGAGAGGCGGCATAGTTGGTGCGTTTCGACCGATCCGGAATTTGCACGCAAGGCCGCTGACGTCGTCGGGCTTTATCTGGACCCGCCGGCTGGGGCTGCGGTGCTGAGTGTGGATGAGAAGCCCGCCATCCAAGCCCTGGAACGCGCGCAAGGCTGGTTGCGCCTGCCCAACGGCCGCTCCCTGCAGGGTTTTAACCACGAGTACAAGCGACATGGAACGACCACGTTGTTTGCGGCCCTGGAGGTCTTCACGGGTACCGTGACCACGGCCCACTACCCGCGGCGTCAACGGCGCGAATTTCTGGACTTCATGAATCAGATCGTCACCGCTTATCCCGGCCGCGAGTTGCACGTCATTGTCAACAATTTGAGTACCCACAAACCGAAGCACGACCGTTGGCAAGCCCGCCATCCGAATGCCCATTTTCACTATACGCCGACCCATGCCTCCTGGCTCAACCAAGTCGAATGCTGGTTCAGCATCTTGAGCCGCCAAGCCCTGCGGGGAGCGAGTTTCACCTCCGTCGTCCAACTCCGCCAGGCGATAGATCGGTTTGTGGTCAACTACAATCAGACCGCCGCACCATTTGAATGGACCAAGCGCTTCGTGCAACCAGGCCGACTTAAACATAGGTACGCTGACTTACGCAACTGAGTACTAGCGCTTTGGCGACGAGATAAAGCTCGATCTTCTGGCCGGGATCTCCCGTGTCCGCCGAAAGTGCTGGAGATGACCATTATTCGCAGGCAAGTGACCACGCACGGTTGAACTCCAGCTTCGACCACCCGCGGGCCCGTCTACCTGCCCATCTCCCGATCTGCCTATCTGCCCACCTGCCGATCTGCCTATCTGCCCACCTGCCGATCTGCCCACTTGCCTACTGTTCTACCACGATCGCGGCGTGAGGCGGGAGGCGCAGCGTATTTGCGTCAGACGCTAGAGACGCTCCACCTATCGCGTAGACCTTGCGGAGCCTGCTGACCATTCCACCCAAACCAACGATCCTGCAAGCTACTGGAAGCTCCGTGAAATTCGCCACAGCGGCGCGCGCTCCCAACGGGAAGACGGCCACGCGCGGGGGCGCATCCGGCGAGGTCACCGTGAATTCTTCCACGACCTTACGCAACTCCCCCAGCGCTTCCCGCTGCGCCTCCGACATTTGAGCGACCCGATTATTTGAATCCACATAAGTGAGCCGGGGCAGCGAATCCGAGAAAATCACCAGGCTGCCGTTCCCTTCCTGGACTTTGAGCAAGTATTGGTTCTTGGGAAGGTTGGTCGGAGCGTTCGAGGGTAAGCGAGGGTCACCGTTCAGAGCATGCGCCAAGCCCTCACTGACCAGTGCAGTCCCGCCGGATTTCAAGAAACTTGTCAGCCGCGGAACGAAGTCGACATCTTTGAGCGAATGAACAGTGAAGAGCGCGACGCGGGCCTTTTCAGGGAAGTGCATCGTGGGAGCAAAGGGGATCGCCAGCATCCCAATCTGATCGAATAGATACGGTTCGTCGCCAGGCTCGCTGGAGGCAGGCTTGTAGGCTGGAATCCCCGTCCAGTTTGCGGCCAGCTTACTCAACGCTTCGTATTCCGTGCGATGGGCGCCCAGAGCTTCCACCTGCTCTTTGTATTGAGAAGAAGCCAAAGAGCCGTAGTGGAAAAGGAACGCCTCCGGAGCGCCGGCAAGGACCGTAATAAGCGCCTGGTCCAGGTAAGTCACCGCATTCGTCCCGAAAGGATCGAACCAGCCGCCGCCGGTTTTTTCTCCGCCGATATCGCGGAACCAACGGTAGATGAAATATCCCGTGTATTGCTGCTTATGACCCCACTCGTCGGAACTGGGATCGCGCAACTCGGTGCCTACCCAGATGCGATCGAAGAGTTCCGTTTCTTTGTCGACAATGTAACCGCGATCCTGAAAGTTGTCGTACCACTGCGGGTATTTCAGAATGACCTTCACCTTGGGATTGACCTGCCGCGCAGGGCCGAGCACACGATCCCTTGCCATCTCCAGCATCAGCTTCTCGCGATATTGCGGCCAGCTCAGGGAGCCTTTCGCGGCCGCGCACTCGGAACACTGGCAATCCGTGAAAAAGAAATCATCGATGATAATCTCATCGAAAATCCCGGCGGCAAACCGGAAGATGGAGGCCAGCTTCTCCTGATTCTTGCGGTTCGTATAGCACACCGCCACATCCCAACCGTTGGAGGGCTTGCCAATCCCTGTGGTGGTAACACACCCCGAAACCCGCAGCCCGGCTTGCCGGAAAAAGTCCCGCGCGGTTTTGAGCGTCTCCGCATCGGGTTGGTACCCGTCGCGAAACGCTTCAATATAAACCTTGGTGATTCCCAGCTTACGGCAGAACTCGAGGGCATCCGCTCGCCCCTTATTTGTGGACAGGTGGTCACGCACATCCTGGGCAGTGAAGAGCGTAGACCAGTCGATTGCTCGGAGTGGAAGGGGATTCAAGAACAGCGTTCCAAGAAGGAGTAGGATTGGGAGCACGGGCAGGCTGCTCCGTTCTAATCGGTCTGAAGAGCCAGGAATTGAAAACACGGCGTGACGCCTCCAAATCATAGGATGTATTCCGGCGCGGCGTTCGCCACCGTCCGTGCGCCGCGCGGCACCACAAGATAACTCAGTCAGGCAGGAAAGGAAAGCCACTGCACACTCCCGATGTGGAAGTAAAATGTTTGCGTTGCGATCTTGCGCAGCCGGATGACGGGCGTTCACTTCATCGCGCAACCTACAACGCGGGGAGATTCCCATGCAGAATTTGAAAGTCAAGTTATTGAAGCACACGCATCGAGCCGAACTCGACCGTTACTTGCGCCTTTACAGCCGCAGCTTTAATCCCGATGAAAGGGTGAGCACGCAGATTTTACGCTGGGTCATGCAGCCCTCGCCGGCCAGGGTTAATCCCGTGCACCTGTTTGCCGCTTACTTGGACAAGCGACTGGTGGGCGGCGCCTGCACGCTGGTCCTCCCCATGTTTCAGGTCGTGTTCGGGAGCTACATCTTCGTGGATCCCGCGCTCCGACGGCGGGGGCTGGGCCTGCGGATTCTTCGTAAGGTGCTCCGCCTGGAAAGGAAAGGGCCGCATGGCTGGAATTGGAGATTTTACGCCGAAGTCACTGCCTCTTCAGGTGGCTGGTGGCCGAAAGTCCTGGCCAAAGCAGGTTTCCGCTTTTTCCAGACGATATGGCCGCTAGGTTCGTATCAGGACCCCAACAAAATCGTGGCGGGGCGGCTGTGCTATTTCAATTACCGTAAACCACCACAACGATTTTCCCAACCCGCGCTGTTGGCTTACATCCACGCCCTTTTTTATGGACCCGACGCCATGCACCGCCACCTGCTGCCACGGCTGAAACATTTTGTTCAGGTCGAAGCCGGGGAATAGGGACATCGATCCAGTGTCATGTAACACAAATACCTTGTCATTCCGAGGAGCCGCAGGCGACGAGGAATCTCGCACTGCCTTGAAAACATTCAGAGCGAGATTCTTCGCTTCGCTCAGAATGACAGATGTCCGCTGTGGTCCTAGCCCCCAGTCCCTAGCCCCTGGCCCCAAGGTGTTTTTGGTATTGCAGCAGGAGGTAATTGTCGGTCATCCCGGCAATGTAGTCGCAAACGACGCGATGCAACGGTTCCTGCCGGCTTTGCGCGACGTAGAAGGGCGGAAGACGGCGAGGGTGCTCGAGGTAGTAACCAAAAAGGCGCCGCACGCAGCGCACGATGACCTGCCGCTCCGACCCGACTCGACGATGGGAGTAAAGATAGGCGTTTAGGAATTCTTTCAGTTCCCTGTCGTCGCGGGCTCGCCGGGGGCCGAATCCTACCAGCCGCTTGGGATGCGCTCGCACCTGCGCCACCGATCTTATGCCTGCCCTCGTAAGGCGCGAGCGCGTCGAGTCGATGAGGTCGGTTACGAGAACATTCAACACACCCTTCAAGGCCTCGTTGAACTTCAATTTCTCGCGCGCTGAAGGGTACTTCCGGTCGACAGCCCGATAGAGCGAATCAAACAGACGCACGTGCCGGCGGATGAGCGGAAGCGTGAGGAGCTTCGCCTCGTACCCGTCGTCAAGGTCAGCGCAGTTGTAAGCAATCTCATCAGCGGGGTCGATCAATTGGGCTTCCAGCGGGGGCCGGGCGCTCAGGGCGTAGGCTGCGAGTTCTGGGTAATGCGCGGGATCGTAATCCCTTGAGTGCTTGATGATTCCTTCGCGCACCTCGAAAGTGAGATTCAAGCCGGGGAACCTCACGTATTTCTGCTCAAAATGCTCGACAATGCGCAGCGCGTGCAGGTTATGGTCAAAACTTTCGTGGTAACCCCCCATCAGGCGGTTAAGTTCGGCTTCCCCGGCGTGGCCGAAGGGCGGATGGCCCACATCGTGCGCCAGCGCCAGGGCCTCTACCAAATCGGTGTTCAGCCGCAGCGCCTTCGCTGCCGTTCGGCTGATCTGCGCCACTTCCAGAGTGTGGGTCAGTCGCGTACGAAAATGGTCGGAGTAGCGCCGGGTGAAAACCTGGGTTTTATTTTCAAGCCGGCGGAAGGCGCGCGAGTGAAGGATGCGGTCGCGGTCCCGCTCATAATCATTGCGGAAGGGATGGGAAGGCTCGGAATAGCGGCGGCCCTGCGATTCTTCAACTCGCATGGCGTAAGCGGCCAGGTGGTTGTTTCCTTGGCGGCGCATAGATGACTCTCTACGACGTCTCTTCCGGCGTTGCAAAGCGGTAGCCCACCCAGGGTTCGGTCAACAGGTAGCGGGGCTTGGAAGGTTGAGGCTCGATCTTCTTGCGTAATTGGTTGATAAAGACGCGCAGGTATTCCACCTGATCTCCGTAGTCGGGCCCCCAGACAGCTTGCAGCAGTTCGCGGTGCGGAAGCGCCTTGTTGGAATGGCTCACGAGGTAATGGAGGAGCTCGAATTCCTTGGGCGTCAGTCGCGCCTGATGGCCACGTGCGATCACTCTTCGCTTCGCAAAGTCGATGGTGAGATCCCGGGTCTCGAAGGTCGCCGGCAGATCCTCGTCACCGGGTGCGTGGCGGCGCAAATTGGCGCGAATACGCGCCAGGAGCTCCTGGATGCCAAAGGGTTTGACCACATAATCGTCAGCACCGGAATCGAGCGCCCTCACCTTGTCGCGTTCATTGTTGCGCACGGAGAGCATGATGATGGGGGCGTCGCAAAACTCCCGTAGTTCGTGGCAGACTTCGAAACCACTCATGCCCGGCAGGTTAATGTCAATAATCAGCAGGTCCGGCTTTTCTTCCCTGATCATCTCGAGCGCCTCTTCGCCTCGGCGGGCTTCACGCACCACGAAGCCGCTTGCCACCAGACTGGTCCGCAGCGCGCGGCGAATCTGCGCCTCGTCATCGAGGACTAAAACCCTGCCCGCACTCATAGCCCCCTCGCCCTTTCCGGAGACAGCGGCAAGTTGAAATGGAACACCGAGCCGCTTCCCATCTGACTGATGACCCCCATGCTCCCGCCGTGGGCCTCCACAATCGCCTTGCAGATGGCGAGCCCCATTCCGGTGCCCTGAACTCGGTAACGGTGTTCCCTGCCACGATAGAATTTGTCGAAAATAAGGGCCTGCTCGAAGCCGTCAATTCCCGCTCCACGATCCGCCACGCTGGTGACGAGAAACCGGCCGGAAACTTCGCTGCTGATGACGATCGGGCTTCCCGCGGGAGAATACTTCACCGCGTTGTCGAGAAGTTGTGTAAGAACCTCCCGGATGCGCACGGGATCTATCGGCACCAGGGGCAGGTCTTCCGGCAAGCGGACTTCGACGCTATGACTTGCGAGATCGTTTTTCGAATCCTCGATGGCCGCCTCCACCACCTCGCGAATTGGGTGAGGTTCGATCTCGAGCTCGATCTCGCCGGCATCCAGGCGGGCCATCTCAATGGCTTCCTCGATCAGGTGATTCAAGTGGTCGCTCTCTTCGTTGATTATGGAGAAAAGCTCCTGCCGCTGCTCCTCACTCAGCTCGGACTGAGTCAGAAGACTGGTCACCGAAGCCTTGATCGCTGTGAGGGGGGTTCGAAGCTCGTGGGTAACGGAGTCCAGAAGGGCCGATCGCAGACGCTCCTCTTGCCGCGCCGCTTCGGCTTTGCCCAAAGCTTCGATGGCGCTGACCCGCTCGACCGCGATGGCGATGACTGTCCCGAGAGCTTCCAACGTCTCGCGCCCCAAAACCACGCCGGAAAGGCCCAGACTCCCCACCGAGCGCACTCCCATTCGAACCGGCACATAGCAAACTCGCCGCTCCATGTCCACGACGGGTTCTCCCCGCGCCATGATGGCCTTAAGCTGATCCGCGTCCAACTCGCGAAAACCGCTTCCCGAACGGTAGACAGCGTCCCGGTTGGCGAGGTACAGAGCTGCATCCTGGACTTCAAACGACTCCACGATGTGGCGGGGAATAACGTTCAGCAACTCGACCACGCTGCCTGCCACTAGCATTTGTTGCGTGAAAGCGTAGAGGCGCTCAAGTTCCCGGCGGCGCCGGTTAGCGTCGCGGGCTCGACGCCGCGCTTGCTCTGAGAGGCGGCTGGCGGTGATTGCGGTGACCAAGAAAGCACAGAGTGCAACCCAGTTCTGAGGGTTGCCGATGGTTAAAGTGCCCAAAGCCGGCAGGAAGTATTGATTGAAAGAGAGAGTAGCCAGCAGGGACATGAAAACTGAAACCCTAAGTCCCCAGAACGCAGATACATAAAGTATCGCCAACAAGAAGATGAGAGCCACGCTCGTGGTGTTGACCGGCGGCACGCGGCGGAAGACGAGAACTATGGCCACTACCATACCGGCGGCGGCCGCGTAACGCGGGATTTGCCATCGGGAAAGATTCAACACTGATGGTATTATAGCGGATATCGCCTGTAATTTAGTCAGGCTTCCAGTGTCCAAGCAAAGCCGGCACGCACGGATGATTGAATGAGTAAGAGTCCCGACCAATGGCTTGAGAAGACCGCGCCTCCCCAAAAGAAGGAAGGCATGTTGAAAGTGTTTCTTGGCTACGCTCCGGGAGTAGGTAAGACCTACACGATGCTGAGTGAGGCCGGCAGGCGCCGCCGTCGGGGGCAGGATGTGGTTATCGGATTTGTGGAAACACACGGACGAAAGCCCATCGAAGAGCTGGCGGCTCTTCTCGAACAGATTCCTCGGCGCCAACTCGACTACAAAGGCGTGACGTTCGAAGAGATGGACGTGGACGCGATTCTGGCCCGGCGTCCGGGAGTCGCCCTGGTCGACGAGTTGGCCCACACCAACATTGAGGGAAGCAAGCACCGGAAGCGTTACGAAGACGTTATGGAACTCCTGGCCGCGAAGATCGATGTGCTCTCCACCATGAACATTCAGCACATGGAAAGCCTCGCCCCGCTGGTCCAGTCCATTACCGGAATTCCGGTTCGGGAAACTGTTCCGGACTGGGTGCTGAAGCGCGCTGGCGAAGTGGTTATGGTCGACCTGACTCCCGAGGCGCTGCAAAACCGGATGCGCCGGGGAGACATCTACCCGCTCGAAACCATTGAGAGGGCTCTGGGAAACTTTTTCAGGCCCGGCAACTTGATCGCCCTGCGCGAACTGGCGCTTCGTCAAGTCGCGGAGGAGGTCGACCGCGAGCTTGGCTCCTACCTCACCACCAAGCAAGTCAGTCGAAACTGGGGAGTGCGGGAGCGCATCGCGGTCTCCATTAGTCCGCATCCCAACTCACAGTACCTCATCGCCCGCGGAGCACGTATAGCCCGCGCGGTAGGCGGCGAACTTTACGTGGTCTACGTCGAGACCTCCACGGACACCAGCGATGAAAAACAGCATGGCTTGGCGGCCAACATTCGTTTTGCGGAAGAACTGGAAGCCAAGGTAGAGCACTTGCGCGGCGATCGCGTCAGTGATGCAGTCGCAGAGTTTGTAAAGGAAAGACGAATCACCCAAGTGGTCTTTGGACATTCCGCCACGAGGGGCTTGCGCAGGTATCTCTACCTTTCGGCGCTCAACCGCTTCCTGCGCCGCTCCCCGGCCGTGGATCTCCACATCGTCACCCAGGAAGGCGATGCTGAAACTTAATGGCGAGTCTATGTTAGATCAACCTCTGGGGTCGGCAACAGCGGCCAGGGCTAGATCGGTCCGACACGCCGGCCCTGCGCGAGGCCGTAGCAGCTAAGGACGCTTCAAACGGATTGACCCGTCGCCGGTGTGGACGCTGAGAATGGGGCCGCCCCCATTCAACTTGCCGCGCAACGAAGACTCGTCCTTCGAACCGAGTCCGTGATGGGTAGTTCGGAGGTGATCCGGCCATCGCCGGTGTGGACATCGAGGTCCGCCGAGAAGCCCTCGGGGAGGCTCAGTTCAACGTCACCATCGCCGCTCCGCACGCTCCAGCCGGAGAGCATCTGTGAGCCTTCGTTGATCTTCACGTAAATCCTGCCGTCGCCCGTCTTCAGGCTCAGAGAATCGAATCGCCCTTGCACATGCATGTTGCCGTCGCCGCTGCTGGCGTGCAACATACCGTCGAGGGATTCCGCCTCGATCCTGCCGTCTTGAGTCGAGAGATTAATCTCACCTTTGAGGCCGCGGACCGTTAAATCACCATCGCCGGAATGAACATCCAGGCTTGCTTCGCGCGGAACTTTCAACTCGATTCTTACGGACCGGGTATTGGCGCCGATGATCCAGTTCGTGTTGGGGATGCGGACCTCCAACTCGACGCGATTTCCAGACTGGGAATCGCGCACCCGCACCCGGCGATCGTCTGAGCCGCCCCATACGCCTATCCGCACGCCCTCCGAAATGACGTGTGCCTCGATTTCTTTCCGCTCCCACGCCTCCACTTGCACGCGGGCGTCGTTCGTCTCAACCCGCAAGTCCGCGCGGCCGTTCAACTCGAAAGTTTTGGACCATTCTTCGGCCCGGACGGGAAGGGAGAATAAAGCCAAGCACAAAGCCAAACTTCCCGCGATCCTTTTCGGCATGTTTCCTCCTCGAATCTGTGGTCGTTGAACTGACTCGAATTTACGCATCGCACCGGCTGAAAGTTCCCGTCTCTTTAGGATCAGACTATTTGATATAATATTATTTCTTAGGTTAATTCAGCGGGGCCCGGTCGACCAATGCCTCGGCATTTGCAATCGGCGACACTCCCGGGGAGGGGTAGCAACTCATGGATCGCGACACGGTGGTGTGCCTTCTGGCGGGCGGACAAGGCGAGCGCCTTTATCCACTGACGCGGGATCGTGCCAAGCCCGCCGTGCCCTTCGGCGGGATGTACCGGATTGTGGACATTACCCTGTCGAACTGCATCAATTCCGGCCTGCGGCGGATTTTCGTGGTTACCCAATACAAGGCACTTTCCCTGAATCGCCACCTGCGCGAGGCTTGGAGTATTTTCTCCGATGAACTGGGCGAGTTCCTACAGGTGCTGCCGCCCATGAGGCGTGTGGGAGAACACTGGTATCAAGGCACCGCCGACGCCGCTTACCAGAACCTCTACTCACTCGGGAGCGAACCGTGCAAGTATATTTTGATCCTCTCCGGCGACCATGTTTACAAGATGAATTACCAGTTGATGCTCGAGCAGCACATCCAATCCGGAGCTGACGTAACAATCGGCACAATCGAGTTCGACCGCGCTGTGGCCTCTCAGTTCGGGATTGTGGAAGTGGACAAGAAAAACCGCATCATCGGCTGGGAGGAGAAACCCGCCAACCCCAAGCCGTCTGTTCACAATCCTGATAAGTCGAACGTCTCCATGGGTGTTTACTGCTTTAACCGTGACCTTCTGATTGAGGCGCTGGTGTCTGACGCCGCCGATCCCAACTCGAGCCACGACTTCGGGAAGAATGTGATTCCGAGGCTTATCGAGTCAAAACAGGTTTACTCTTACGACTTCCGGGACGAAAACAAGAAGGAGGCCAAGTACTGGCGGGATATCGGAACCATCGAGGCCTATTACGAGGCCAACATGGACCTGGTCTCCGTCACCCCGGTCTTCAACCTGTATGACTCGGACTGGCCGATCCGCACTTACCAGCAACAGTACCCGCCGGCCAAGTTCGTCTTCGCGCAGGAGGGGCGTCGCATGGGGATCGCTCTGGACTCGATGGTCTCGATGGGTTGCATCGTCTCAGGCGGGCGAGTCACGAACTCGGTTCTTTCCCACGACGTCCGTATCAATAGCTACAGCGAAGTTGAGCACTCTATCGTTTTTTCTCACGTCAATGTCGGCCGATACTCGCGCATCCGTCGCGCTATCATCGACCGGGCCGTGCGCATCCCGGAACGCACTGAAATTGGATATGACCTCGAGGCAGACCGAAAGAAATATCACGTCACCGAAGGCGGAATTGTCGTCGTCGTTCCAGAACAAAGCATGTTTGAAGATCGCAGGCGGGCAGAGGAAGTGGGCGGTGGGCCGGAAGGTACGGAGGCAAGTGGACCAGGGGCAGAAGGCGCTGGGCAACAGCCTGTAAACAGCCGGAGCTAGGTCTCAGGAGGGCCCGACAAGCTTCTCCTTCTTCAGTTCGGCATCCAGCGCGCACGCGATCCTTTCTTCCCGGCGCCAACTGCGCTCCTGGCATCCACCACCACCCATTTCCAGGTCCTTTTCTACCCGTCGGCCTGTCTTTCCAATTGCCTATTTGCCCAAGCGCCTTTAGCCGATTTCCTCGAACCGCGTCCTGTGTTAGAATCGCAAGTTTCGAAATTCACTTAAAGGATCAAATTAATGGCCCATATCGATTTAATCCAGGCAAGAGAAATACTCGACTCGCGAGGGAATCCCACGGTCGAGGCGGAAGTCTTCCTTCGTGATGGTTCCTTCGGGCGAGCGGCAGTGCCTTCAGGGGCCTCCACCGGCGAGCACGAAGCCGTGGAACTACGCGATGGAGATAAGAAGCGCTACCTAGGCAAAGGCGTTTTGCAAGCTGTCGAGAATGTCAATACCGTGCTGGCGCGCGAACTCGGGGGGCAGGAAGCAAACGACCAGGCGGGGATTGATGACCACATGATCCGCCTGGACGGAACACCGAATAAGGGTGGGTTGGGCGCGAATGCCATACTTGCAGTCTCCATGGCGGTGTGCCGTGCCGCAGCCCAATCAGCGCGCATGCCGCTCTATCGTTATTTGGGCGGACTTCAGGCCCGCATACTTCCCGTCCCCATGATGAATGTGCTCAACGGCGGTGTGCACGCGGATAATACCGTGGATTTCCAGGAATTCATGATCATGCCGGTGGGCGCCGAGAACTTTGCTCAAGCGCTGCGCATGGGCGCTGAGACTTTCCACACGTTGAAGAAAGTCCTTAAGGAGCGCGGTTACAACACTTCCGTGGGCGATGAGGGCGGATTTGCGCCCAGCCTGAAGTCCAACGTCGAAGCCGTGGAAGTCCTGCTACAGGCCATTGAAGCAGCGGGTTATTCCGCCGGTCACGACATCTGCCTGGCGCTCGATCCCGCCGCCAGCGAGATGTACCAGGACGGCGAGTATGTCTTCTTCAAGTCGGACAAATCGCAAAAGTCTTCCGACGACATGATCAAGATATACGCGGACTGGGTGCGCCAGTACCCGATCATTAGCATCGAAGATGGCTTGGCCCAAGACGACTGGGAAGGCTGGAAGGCGATGACCGAGGCACTCGGTGACAAGATCCAAATCGTCGGCGACGACGTTTTTGTCACCAATACCGAACGCTTGCAGCGCGGCATCGAGGAAGGCACGGCCAATTCCATCCTGATTAAGCTCAACCAGATCGGCACCGTGACCGAGACCATCCGCTGCATCGAGTTGGCACGCCGCCACGGCTTCACTTCAGTCGTTTCGCACCGCTCGGGTGAAACCGAGGACGCTTTCATCGCTGATTTCGTGGTGGGCCTGGGCACCGGCCAGATTAAGACCGGTTCGGCCAGCCGCAGCGACCGCATTGCCAAATACAACCAGTTGCTGCGGATCGAGGAAGAATTGGGCGAGGCTGCTGAATTCCTGGGCCGCGCGGCCGTGAAGTGCGCCGCATAGTTGGGATGCAGGAGGGACCTGATGGCCGCGCTCAGGCGGCCATCCCGCGCAGGCGACGCTCTGAATTCGCATTGACAGATTTCCCTGCCGGGATGTAAGCTGTCGTCTGATCATAGGCCCGCTGCTACATTTCCATCACCATTTGTCCCAAAGGCTAGCGTGTCAGTGGGCGAATCACTAGTTTCCGATGCATTGGTAAGAAAAATGGCCCGCTGGCCGGTAAGCTCAGCGGGCCTTTTATTTTTTGAGGAAGAGGAGCGCCGATAGATGGACCTGAAATATCAAGATGGCTTAATTCCCACCATTGTCCAGGATAGACACAGCGGAAAAGTGCTGATGTTAGGTTACATGAATGACGAAGCGCTGCAGAAGACGCTGGAGTCCGGCTATGTGACTTTCTTCAGCCGCAGCCGGAAGAAACTCTGGACGAAGGGTGAGGTCTCCGGCCACTACCTGCACGTACGTGAAATCCGCGTGGACTGCGACCACGATGCCTTGCTGATCCAGGCGGACCTGACAGGTCCCGGCTGTTGCCACATGGGCTATCGGTCCTGCTTCTTCCGCAAACTTAGCGCTTCCGGAGAGGAAATCTTTCTGGAACGGGAATTTGACCCGGCCAAAGTGTACGGTGACGGAAATCAGGAGAGTCAAACATGAATCGCCTCAAGCTGGGCCTGCCCAAGGGAAGCCTCCAGGAAGCCTCGCTCCAACTCTTTCGCCGTGCGGGCTACGAAATCACGATTAATCCACGCTCCTATTTTCCCGCCATCGACGACGACGAGATCGAGTGCATGTTGATCCGCGCTCAGGAAATGGCGCGCTACGTGGAAGACGGAGTTCTCGACGCCGGGCTCACCGGCAAAGATTGGATTCTCGAAAACCAGGCCAGGGTGGTGGAAGTCGCGGACCTGATCTACGCCAAGCAGACCTTTGGGAAGGTTCGCTGGGTGCTGGCGGCGCCGGAGAAATCGCCCTTCCAATGTGTCAAGGACCTGGAAGGGAAAGTCGTTGCCACGGAACTGGTCGGAGTGACCAGGCGATACCTCGAGGAAAAGGGAGTGAAGGCCAAAGTGGAATTCTCCTGGGGGGCCACGGAGGTCAAGCCCCCGGTCCTGGCGGACGCCATCGTGGAGGTTACGGAGACGGGCTCCTCCCTGCGCGCCAACGGCCTTCGCATTCTGGAGACAGTGTTGGAATCGAATACCAAGTTCATCGCCAATCACACTGCTTGGGATGAACCCTGGAAGCGAGCCAAAATTGAAATGCTGGTTATGCTGCTGAAAGGAGCGATTGAGGCGGCGGGCAAAGTGGGCTTGATGCTGAACGTCCTGCGGCAGGATCTGGAGAAAGTGCTGTCGGTCCTCCCGGCTCTGAAACGGCCGACGATTTCACAACTCAGCGATCCGGAGTGGGTCGCGGTAAATACCATTATCGAGGAAAAGACGGTGCGTGAGATTATTCCCCGTCTCAAAGCCGCTCGGGCGCAGGGCATTGTAGAATATCCGTTGAATAAGATCGTGCTGTAGCTTGCGGATTAAGGATTGTCGATTGCCGATTGATGGCGGGACAATTCGTGGCGACGCATCTTTAATCGTCAATCGACAATCACCAATCGGCACTTCACTATGCTCGACTTCATTCGCAGCGACGATAAACAAGCCGTCAGCCGCCTGTTCCGCGCGCGCACCGCAAACCTGAGCGACGCCGAGAGGGTGGCACGGCGTATTCTTGACGATGTTCGCCGCCATGGCGACAAGGCCCTGATTCGCTATTCACGCCGCTTTGATGGCGTCGACCTGAGAAAGACCGGTATGACGGTGAGGCGGGATGAGTTGGATCGTGTCTCCAGGGACATCCCGCCGACCCTGGCCGAGGCCTTATCGGCGGCAGCGAAGAACATTCGCGCTGTAGCGCGCCGCCAACTTCCGCGCTCCTGGCAGGTTCAACCCGTGCGAGGCGTTCACGTCCGCCAGGTGCTTCGCCCTCTCGAACGCGTAGCATGCTATGTGCCGGGGGGCGCTTCCCGCTACCCTCGACCGTCCTGATGAGCGTCATCCCCGCCCAGGTCGCGGGCGTGCGGGAGATCCTGATCACTTCGCCCAAGCCCGCCCCTGCGGTGCTGGTGGCCGCCTCAATGCTTGGGGGTGACCGGAATCTACAGGCTGGGGGGAGCCCAGGCGGTCGCGGCTTTCGCTTACGGGACCGAGAGCGTTCCACGTGTTGAGAAGATCGTCGGCCCTGGGAACCGATACGTCGCCGCCGCCAAGAAGCTGGTGGCGGGCGAATGCGGAATTGACTTCGTCGCCGGCCCATCCGAACTGGTGATCGTGGGCGCTGAGGGTGAACCCCGATGGATCGCAGCCGATCTCGTGGCTCAGGCAGAGCACGACCCGGACGCGGTGGCGATGCTCATTACCCCTTCGCTGAGATTGGCTCGGCGCGTACAAACCTGCGCGGCCCAATTCGTTGCCCAGCTTTGCCTGCCGGTCGCACGGAAATCGCTGGTTAATCATGGCTGCATCGTCCTCACCCGGAGTCTGGCTGAGGCTGCCGAGTTCGTCAACCGTTTGGCCCCGGAACATCTTACTCTGCTCGGGGATGCTGAGGATTTGCTGGACCAGATCCAGTCTGCCGGTTCGATCTTCCTGGGCAGCTATAGCCCTGTAGCCGCGGGAGATTATGCTTCCGGCACCAATCACATTCTGCCCACGGCCGGGGCGGCGCACCTGCGGGGCGGCTTGAGCGCGGCAGACTTTCTCAAATGTATTTCGGTCCAGAAGATTACGCGTAAGGGCCTGTCGCGCCTTCGCCCGTCCATTGTGACGCTGGCGGGCGCGGAAGGTCTGATGGCGCACGCAGAGTCAGTCCAAACGAGGTTCCAGAAGTCATGATCCGACCTCGCAAAGCAGTCGAGCAATTGAAGAAGTATCGTCCCCCTATGGAAGGGCGGGCGGGGAAACTGCGCCTGGACTTCAACGAGAACACGGTGGGATGCGCCCCGGAAGTCGTTCGTGCCCTGCGGCGCGCGTTGACGCCGGAAATGCTCACGCGCTATCCGGAGTACGGAGAGAGTCGGCAGACCTTGGCCGATTATTTCGGCTTCAAGCCGGAGGAGATGCTGCTCACCAACGGCACCGATGACGCCATCAAGGCGATCTGCGACGCCTTTGTCGACCCCGGAGATGTACTTCTTGTGCCCGCTCCGACTTTTCCGGTTTACGAATTCTTTCACAAGGTGGCGGGCGGCGCCGTCGAGCGCGTTCGCTACGATGAACGGTTCCACCTGCCCGTGGGTACCGTCGTGGCAGCCATCAACAGGAAGACACGGTGGATCGCTCTCGGCAGCCCGAATAATCCCACCGGGACTGAGATTTCCAAGCCTGAACTACGGACTCTCCTGAAATCCGCGCCGGACGTACTGGTCTTAGTCGACGAGGCGTATTTCGACTATTCCGGCCACACGGTTCTGCCCTGGATTAGAAAGTATGAGAATCTACTAGTATCCAGGACGTTTTCGAAAGCGTTTGGATTGGCGGCGTTGCGTATGGGCTTTATCTTCGGCAACCCGGAGCTTGTGGAACTCCTGCATCGGGCTCAGAATCCTTTCCAGGTGAATTCGCTCGCGCTCGCCGCCGCCTCCGTTGCTATCCACCACGAAGAACATGTAAAGAAATACGTGGCACAAGTTCACCTCAACCGCGCGCGCGTCTATCGGTGGCTCGAATCGCGGGGGATTCCTTACGTACCCAGTTCTGCAAATTTCATTCTGACCCGTGTGGGAGAGCGGGCGCCGGAGATCGCCCAGCGTCTGCGCGCGGAGGGGATTCTCGTGCGCGACTGGAGCTACGACCCGAATCTCCAGGGTTACTTGCGCTTCACCATCGGCTCCGGTGTCCAGACGCGCCGCTTGCTCGAAGGATTGGAAAGGCATGAGGAATTGATCGAGACCCGGAAAGGGGAAAAAGCCTGGCGGAAGTCTATTACCGATTCCCAGACAGGATGGTTCGCATGAGAGCGCGCCAAGCGAGCATTCGCCGCAAGACCGCAGAAACCGACATCCGCGTCCGGCTGAACCTGGACGGGCGCGGGCGATACAAAGTTTCCACCGGCATCCGCTTCCTCGACCACATGCTGGAGCTGTTCGCCCGGCATGGTGGATTCGATCTCGAGGTTGTGGCGAGCGGCGATCTGGACGTTGACCAGCACCACACCGTCGAGGATATTGGCATTGTGTTGGGGCAGGTACTGCGCGAGGCGTTGGGGGCCAAGAAAGGCATCAACCGCGCCGGCTACTTTTTGATGCCGATGGATGAAACCCTGGCCATCGCCGCCATCGACTTGAGCGGTCGGCCTTATCTGGTGCTGAATGCGCCGATCAAGGCAAAGTATGTCGGCGACCTGCAAACGGAACTGCTGGAAGACTTCTTCCACGGATTTGCCACCAGCGCGGGCGCCAACGTGCACCTGAAGCTCGCCTACGGGCGCTCCAGCCATCATGGCGTCGAGGCTCTGTTCAAAGCCTGGGCGCGCGCCTTGCGCTATGCGTGTGCGCGCGATGCGCGACTGAAGGCCCAACTTCCCAGCACCAAGGGGTTGCTGTGATCGCTCTACTCGACTATAGCGCCGGCAATGTGGGCTCCGTGCTCAAAGCCATCGACCACCTGGGACATTCCGCCGAGGTGGTGGACAAGCCTGAATCCTTGCGCGCCGCCGAGAAAATCATATTTCCGGGCCAAGGCCACTTCGGGACCACGATGCGCGCCCTCGAGGAACGCCGCCTTCTGGCACCCTTGCGCGAAGCGCTGGCCGCCGGCACACCCTTCCTGGGCATCTGTCTGGGTCTCCAGGCGCTCTACGAAGCCAGTGAGGAGGCCCCGGAGGTTTCCGGATTGGCCTTGCTCCCTGGCCGAGTGACTCGATTCCAAGGCGTCTTCAAAGTTCCGCACGTGGGCTGGAGCCAATTGGAGATTCGCAGCCAAGGCGGACTCTTTCGAGGAATTGCGGACGGCTGTTTCGTGTATTTCTGCCACTCGTATTACGGTCCGGCGACACAAGAGAGTTCCGCGGTAACTCAATACGGCCAGACTTTCGCCGCGGGACTCGAGATGCGCAATATCTGGGCCGTGCAGTTTCACCCCGAAAAGTCGGGCGACGTGGGACTGAAGGTTCTGGAGAATTTCCTGAGTTTGTGAAGGGGCTGTCCGTTGTCCGTGGTCAGTTGTCCGTTGCGAATAACGACGGCCTACGGACGACGGACAACTGACAGGTTCTCATGTTCGCAAAACGCATAATTCCCTGCCTCGATTGCAAGAACGGCCGGGTAGTCAAAGGCATCCAGTTTTTGAACCTGCGGGATGCCGGAGACCCGGGCGACCTGGCCGAGGCTTATAACCGCGAGGGCGCGGATGAACTGGTGTTGCTGGATATCTCGGCTTCTCGCGAAGGCCGTGCCACGCTGATGGAGACGGTGCACCGGGTGGCTCGACGCCTCTTCATCCCGTTGACGGTGGGTGGCGGTGTGCGGGCTCTGGAAGATGCGCAGCGCCTGCTCTCCGCCGGAGCCGATAAGGTGGCTGTGAACACCGCTGCGGTGGAATCTCCGGAAATTGTGAACCAGATTGCCGAGCACTTTGGACGACAGGCGCTTGTGGTTGCGATCGATGCGCGGCGGAGAGCCGTAGGGGCACCCACAAGGGGCGCCCCTACGCAACCTCGCTGGACGGTCTCAACCTACGGTGGAACCAAACAAATCGACCTGGATGCGGTAGCCTGGGCTCGCGAGGTCGAAGCGCGCGGGGCGGGCGAAATCCTCTTGACTTCGATGGACGCGGATGGCACGCAGGCAGGCTTTGACTGCGAGTTAACGAAGATCATTGCCGAAGCGCTCCATATTCCCGTGATCGCTTCCGGCGGCGCGGGCGGCCTCGAACATTTTGCGGAGGTTTTCTTGCAAGGCCATGCGGACGCTGCCTTGGCCGCCTCGATTTTCCACTTCGAGACACACACGCTGCGCAGCCTTAAGGTGTACCTGCAGTCGCAGGGAGTACCCGTCCGCCTGTAGAATAGAAGGGCAAAGGAAAGGTAAAAGGGTAAAGGCTAAAGGCCCCTAACGAGAGTCCTTGTTAGACTTTATCCTTTAACCTTTAGACTTTCGACTCTCGACTTTCGACTGGTTCACCCAATGATTATCCCCTGCATCGACTTGATGGGCGGAAAGGTCGTCCAACTCATCCAGGGGCGGGAGAAGTTCCTGGAGCTGCCCGACGCGCTGGCGGTGCTCGCCAAGTTCGCCGACTATCCTCAAATCCAGGTCATCGACCTTGATGGAGCGCTCGGTCGAGGAGACCACAGCGAGATTATCCGCGAACTCTGCCGGCGAAAGCCCTGCCGTGTGGGGGGAGGAATCCGCACGGTGGAAAAGGCCGTGCAAGTGGTCGCGGGTGGCGCGCTCAAGGTTATTGTCGGAAGCAGCGCGTTTACCCCCGACGGGATCAACTCCACATTCCTTGAAAATCTTCTTGCCGCCGTGCCTCGCGAGAAGTTGATGATTGCGGTGGATTGCCTCGGCGATCGCGTTGCAATACGCGGCTGGCGGGAAACGCTGCCGCTCAGTTCCGTTCAAGCGTTGGTGCAACTCGAGCCCTACTGCTCAGAATTCCTCTGCACTTACATTGATGCCGAGGGCAAACTTCAGGGAACCAATCTAGCGTGGTTTAGAAACTTGCGCGGTGTTACTCAGTTGCCCGTCACCGCCGCCGGCGGCATCACCACGGACGAAGAAATCAAAGCCTTGGAAGAGATCGGCATGAACGCCGCACTCGGCATGGCTATTTACAAAAGAGCTTTCCCCGAATTGTTCGCCTGACGCCTGGTGGGGAAAGTGCATCCTCATCTATCCCCTTGGCTGGGGGATATAAAAGGTGCTAATATATCCGATGCAAGAGAGGATGAAGGATACCATGCCTCATCGACAAAAGATTTCGACCACCATCGCGTCGGGCAGCTATGCCTATCTACAGAGTCTAATTGCGACTGGCAAAGCCAGAAACTTGGCAGAGGCGCTGGACTTAGCTCTTGCCCAGCTACGCCGGGCTGAACGTCGCGCCCGACTCGAGCAAGCGACCACTGCGTATTTTGAAAGCTTGCCGGCCAAAGCCGCCCGCGAGGAATCAAGCCTGGCGACAGCGCTGGACGAATGCGCCGGCGAAAGTGACGTTGACCGTGGATGACTCACCGCCCCGCCGAGGGGAAATCTGGACGGCCAACCTTGGCGACTCGGCTCAAACGCACTGGGTGCTCGTTGTCTCCCTCGATGCGCGGAACATCAGTGACCGAGTGGATTCAGTCCTGGTAGTGCCGTTCGGGAGCTGGGGCATCGAGGGGCCAACTGTCCTCAAACTCGAGCCCGGGGAGACGGGACTGCCCTCGACCTCGTTCTTAAAGGGTCACTTCATCACCACTCTCAAGAAGGTGCGGCTCAAACAAAAGTGCGGCCGCGCGCTGACGAGAAATCGCATGCGGGAAGTGTCCGCAATGATTCGCCGTGCATTCGACCCGGACGCTCCGTGGGAAGACGGTCTTGACCTAACCGTCATCGACGGGGGCAAACCTCACTGAGTGAAAATCTGGAGACCGCCGGGCTCTCCTGGAATTCCTAAGGTTGTTTTATCCAGGATCCAAAGGACGAAATCCTTCACACCGGCGGGGCATATTTGAGCATCACGTAGATCAGGACGGCCAGCAGGATAAAAAGTGCTGCCAAGGTTGTGGGTTTGACTCGCGCCTCGACGAATGGGCACGGCGCCTCGGGCCGACGCCTGCGAACCAGGTACCAGGGGAAAATGATCAACCAAGTTGGTAACATCGTACCCAGCCCCCATCTCAGGGGATGGGGTACTCGTTTTGTGTAGGCGTCGAATGAAACCCAGATAGCCAAAATAAGCTGAAGGGTCCCCACCAAGATCTGTGTCTTCGCGGGACCTATGAAGGACTCCGAAAGGATTCCCCCGGCCATCACGGCCAAGAGAAACGATAGGAACAGCGGCCAAGGGAACCGGACCGGCGCCTGGGTTCGCGGCGGCACGACCGCAACGACCGTGGCAGGCATTTCTTTCCCGATCTCGGCGGGGTCGATCGCGTGATGGCACGCAACGCAGACTCGGCAAGAGGGGGCCAACAACTGCCCGCAGGCCGGACAAGGAAATGGCTCGCTGGGAAAGTATTCTTCCGGGCCTGGTTTTTCAGCGGCCACGCTCTCTAGTTTATCGGACCCGTCGTTTTCAGTCATCCAAGTTCACAAGAATTGCCAGTCGTCAGTTGTCCGTTGTCCGTCGTCAATTGTTCTGGTTAGAAGTCCGATCTCGTACTGCAACTGACAACGGACCACTGACAACTGACTACTGACGACTTTCACTGCTTCTCATTCCACCCTTCATGGTCTTTCCAATCCAGAATCTGCCAGTGGACTTCCTCGCGCCGCAACTTGTCGAAGGTGCGAAGCTGCCCTAGCGCGCGGTCGCCGCCCTGCGATTGGTAAAACCACTGAGCTTCCTGGGCAAGAGCCATCGCTTCGCCGGAAACGCTCAGGACGTGTTTCTGGTACCGGTAAGGAGCGTGGGCCTGCGGCCCCGGGCCGTACACCTGGTCGGTCAGCAATGTAAGGTCAGGCCGCACCACACCTTCCCGGAGCAATTCCTGTAGCGCCTTCACTACAAACCAATTGTTGGTGCGGTGGTCCACGTGGCGCTCGTCAGGATGTCCCGTATAAATGACCTCAGGATGGAATTCACGGATGAATCGCTTGGCCGCCTCAACCACCGCCTGGCGCGTGTAGGGCAAATTGGGTTCGGCGACGCCCTGGTAAGGCGCATGTTCGCTGGCCAGCAGCACCGAAAGGTAGGGATTCGAGACCTCCACGTGGTCATACCAGATCTGACCGGAACCGCCATCAGGCAATCCCAGAAAGAAGATGCTCTCACGGGGCACTCCCAAGTGACCCACGGACCGGCGCGCCTCGTCCATGCGCAGCGCGCCGAAATTCATGGCCTCATCCGGCGCGCAGGAATGCTCGTAGTACCGGTCGCACGCACCCGCATCGCCGCTGGTGAAATAGACGATGTGAATCGGGATGTGATTCTCAACCGCAGCACGAATCATCCCCGCGTGCGCCCCCTCATCGTCCTGATGCGCGCAAAAGATCAGAATGGAATGCGGCAAAGGGTTGGCGGCCAGCTCGAGTACGTTCGTTGCCAGCGTGTCGCCGGATGTGTCCTTCACTTCCACCTGGGCCCTGAAAATTCCGCTTTGACCCGCCGGGAGTGTGAATGAGGTCTCCTCAGGAAGCGCCGCGCTGGTTGGGTCGAGGCTGACCCCTGTGGCAACTTGCCTGGTGGCAAGCTCTTTCCCTTTGGAATCGAGCAAGCGAGCCCGAACACTCAACCCACGCCAGGGCTGGCTCGTAGGGTTGCGCAGAGAAAACCGCACTGTCGCCTGGCTGCCTAATGGGTACATCGTGTGCTCGTGGTCGATTTGAATGGCCCCTGTATCCAGGCCGGAAGGATAGAAGTGCCGGTAGCTCGTATCGTTCACGGCGTCCAGAGACGGAAAGACGTATTGCAGGGGATACGGCTTCGGCTCGGCGATTCCGGCGGGTTGAATGAACACCTCGGAACTAAACGCGATGTCGTAGATGTTCCGGCGCGCCCCATCCCACACCACTACCGCATACTGCTTGACCGATGGCTCCTTCGCCCGCTTAGCAGCCGCTGCCTTGGCCTCCGGAGTCTGCTGCGCCTGCGGCGGCGGTTGGGGCTGCTTGGCAACCGCGGCTTGAGCGGACTCGAGATGTTGCTCTCCGCCCGCAGGCAACGATAGACCCTCCACAATCGTTTCGACATCCACCCCCGCGCGTTCCGAGGTTTGCGCGGTCCAGGGCCAGTACCGGTCGGAGAACTCGACCCGCAGATCGCCTATCGCATGTCCCGAAAGGTTCTTGAGATCAACCGCGCAGGAAACGGCGTCCCCCGGTGTGTAAAAAGCTTTGCCAAGCCGGATTCTCTCGATTTTCACTAGCTTCCGATAAACGCAAAAAGAGGCGACGGGAACTGCTTGCGCATTCACAACCGACGGAGACCCGCTTAACGCAAGGACTACCTCGTAGCGCCCGGTTCTGGCATCCTCGGGAATCTTCCACAGGGGGTAATACTCTGTCGCCGATTCCTTGGCGCCGAGCGTTATACCTCGGGCGATCTGTACGTTCTTGGGTTGCAAGTACTTCTGTTCGCCTGCGTAGCGGAGGTTGGCGGAAATATCTATAGGAGCCGAACCAAAACTGTCCGCAGGAGGGAGAACCACCTTAACACGGACTTGCGAGCCCACATTGTAGCTCACATTATCGGTGACCGGTCTGAAGAAGGTCGCCTGTGCCCGGGCGTCCGTAGCCGCAAGCGCCCATCCCATCACCAGGACGAACGCCTGGAATGCCGACTTCGCCGCAATCGTGCCCACCCCTGATCGACTTGAGCCGAACCGCTTGCGCATAACACCCCCCCGGGAAGGTCCATCGGCGATTATAGATGGCAATGCCTAAACAGTCGAGAAGGCGAGAGGAGGCGTCACGCGTCAAGTTTTAGGTGCCGGATGATACCATAGTGACGCAAGCCCGAGTGCCGGGGGGGTTAGGCTGGCAACGTATGCCTTATCTCGCGCATCGGAAAAGCCGTAGGACACTGATGAGAAACGCGGTCGCACGTGGAGTTGTCGCTATTTCGGTTCTAGCGCTTGCCGGGACTCGGCCCGCCCCGAGCCAACTCCCTCCTGCGGCAGGCACTCCGCCTGTCGAGAAGTTCGCCCCCGCAGCTACAGGGGACAATTACAGGCTCAAGGCGGACGTGAATCTGGTCCTGGTGGAAGCGACGGTGCGCGACCGGAACGGCGGCATCGTGAACGATCTGACGCGCGAGAGTTTCGGTGTCCTCGAAAACGGCGTCGAGCAGCAAGTTGCGTATTTTTCGCGCGACCAACTCCCCTTGGCCGTTGCCCTCGTCCTGGATTGCAGCGGGAGCATGGGGCCGGTTCTAAGGCAACTGCATCATGTCGCCTTCGACACGCTCTCGGCCCTCAAGCCCGACGATCAGGTGGCCCTGTTCGACTTCGCCGCACGCGCGGAAATGCTAGTTGGTCTGACGAAGAATCGCCAACGCATCGCCGACGCCATTGCCACCATTCGCCCCGGCGGCGGTACGGTGATCCCAGACGCCCTTTACGAAGCGGCGCTTTATCTCGCCCGCGCCGCTTCGGGCCGTCGTCACGCCATCATCCTGGTCTCCGACAATGAAAACACGGAGAAGGGTTACTGCGACGAAAAGCGGGTCATTCACCAAGCGCTCGAATCCGAGGCGGTCATTTACAGTATTCGGGTTGAGGAAGGCTCTCACCCCCACTCGATGTATGTGATTCCTCCCATCTTGGAGGATGTTTCCTTTCGGGATGTTTCCGTCCCCAAGATGACCCACGAGACCGGAGGTGAAGTCATCGACGCCAGAAACCTCAACTCCATCCGCTCCGCCGTGGACACCGCAATCGCCCGCTTGAAACTGCGCTATAGCCTGGGCTACTACAGCACCAACCGGCGTCACGATGGCGCCTTCCGTGAAATCGAGATTCACATCAAGGACGCCTCGAATGACCAAAAGTACACCGTCTATGCCCGCCGCGGCTATTTCGCCCCGCGCGAAGACGGTACTGGGCAGTAGGCAGTAGGCAGTGGGCAGTAGGCAGTGGGCAGTAGCCAGTAGGTAGGCAGTAGGCAGTGGTACCCCGCTTAGCGCCCACGGTCACTTATACTGCAAATGATGCTCCTCCAACCACTCGACGGCGATTTGCTTGATGGCCTCGTCGCGAAACTTGTACCAATCCTTTTCGACTCCGAGGCGTCGAATGGTGCTCTTGAACATGCGAAACGCACCTGACCCATGGATCGCGTCCAATAGCGCCCCGCGCACGCAGTCATTTTCCGGCTCCTGAGAGAACTCTTCCATGATGGCCCACTCATGCACATCAAACTTGGTCGGCAGGGATAGGAAACGGCCGGATTCGAGCGCTTCGCGGACTTTTGGAGGGTCCTCGCGCATCCACTCCGGTATGTGTTCGTCCTCTCCCTCCTCAGCCAAGTCCCGCATCTCATCGGTCACATGGACGATCTCGCCTGAATCCGGATCGAGGTAGGAGTCGGCCTCATCGGTCGCAGATTCGATGGCATCGATGACTTCGCCCAGAGAAACAACGGCCGCCATGGGTTGTATGGCCTCCTCAAGATAGCTCACGAAACCACCCAGCTAAAGCTGGTCCCCTGTTGCTAATTCATTCTGTTTCATGGGCTGATAATCCCACATTTACGCTAAGCGATCAACCGCGAGAGGCTAGGTTGAGTAAGGCTCACCGCTCTCTCGTCCATGGATAACGCGGCAAATCCCGCGACGACAAATCGTCCACCTAAGGTACTCCTGAATATGGTACCCTTTTGGTAAAGGGTGGGGTGTTCACATGATAAATCTTAACGAAGTTGGGGCCTTCGGGTCTGTCGATGCTTCCGGGAATCTCAGCGTGCGTTTCGGTGTCTATCTACCCGGCATTCGCGCCACGGATGGATTTGAATTAGTGGTGCGAGTCATCCACCGGGACGACCGTTTCGATCCCGCGATCCCCACGCAGAATTTTCCACTGACCTGGGCAAGCGGCCCCTTGGATTTGTGGTCCGCCACGGTGCCGTTCCATCCTGTCGCCAACACTCATTTCGGCCAACAAGGCACTTACCTCTACCGTTATCAGCTTTGGTGGACGTCCTCCGGTGGAAACCGCCAACTCGTCACGCTCTGGTTTGTCGATCCGTTTGCTCGCTCGACTGATGTGGGCGAACTCTCGGCTGTTACGCTAAGCACTTCCGCCGCGCCTTTCAACTGGACTGACGCGTCTTACAAGACTCCGGAACTGGATGACCTGGTGGTCTACGAACTCCAGGTGGAGGAGTTTAACGACACCTTCGATGGGGTAATTGACCGGCTGGATTATTTCCAGGGCTTGGGCGTGAACTGCCTCGAACTGATGCCGGTAACGAGCGTCAAGCTGGATTTCGACTGGGGATACGGCCCTCTCCATTACTTTGCGCCCAACGCACGCTTCGGAGGCCCGGCTGGTTTGATGCGGCTCGTGGATGCCTGCCATGCGTCAAACATGGCCGTCATTCTGGATGTCGTCTACCAGCACGTCGATCCGGCCTTCGCCTATAAGCAGGTTTACATCGACGTGAACAACACCCCCGGAGCGCCCAAGGTCGCAAATCCGATGATTGGAGCCGACGGGCCGTTCGGTCCCCAGGCAGATTTCTCCCAGCCCTTCACCCAGGACTATTTTCAAATCTCCAACCAGATGTGGCTGGACGATTATCACGTCGACGGCTTTCGCTACGACGAGGTCACGGATCTATACAACGGCCCCACGGGCGACGCATATGCCAAGTTAGCGTACGACACTTACCAATACTCGCTGGGCATTAGCCGCTTCCAGCAAGGCGCAGCCAGCTACAGCCGGATTATTCAATGCGCGGAAGCGCTAGGGATAGCCCGCACCGTGCTTCAAAATACTTACACGAGCTGCGCCTGGCAAGACGACTTGCTCAATAAAGCCGAGGACATGATGACGGGGAAGTATGTGGACGCCAACTTTGCCCACCTGCTCGACCCGACCTTCAGCGGCTATCCAAGCACCAAGACCGTAGATAACTTTGCGGGAAACCCGGTAGATATGCCCGTGGCGCCTTTCCAGTATCTCGAAACACACGATCACAGCCAGTTGATCGTGTTTGGCGGCACCCAGTCCGACGGCGATTTCCCTCCCGGCGACCGCAGTCACTTCTATAAGCTGCAGCCCTTTGCCATCGCCCTCTACACGCTTCAAGGCATTCCGATGCTTTGGCAGGGACAGGAGTTTGCGGATAACTACAACCTTCCGAGCAGCGGGTCGGCGCGCATCGGATTGCGCAGGGACACACATTGGGAAGACTTTTATGACGAATACGGCGCTCCCCTCATTCGCCTCTACCGCAGGCTGGGATTTCTCCGCCGAAACTACCCCGCTTTGCGAGGCCGCGATTCCTACTACTATTACCTGCAATCCCTACAGGGTAATCAGATCATTGCCTACCATCGCCACGCCGCAGCCACCACGGCTCAGCCTGAACAGTACGTAATGACGCTGCTGAACTTCTCCGATACGGCGGGAACAATTAACGTTCCTTTTCCAAAGGCCGGCACGTGGCAAGAGATGATTGATGCCGACCTGCGCTTGCTGACGATCTCGGTCGCCGCCGATGGCGCAAACCAGACCATCACCGTCCCTTCAAACTATGGCCAGGTTTTCGTCTGGCCGGCATGAAGACGGCAGCCGTTTCTCTGTACTAAGGGTGAGTTTCTTCGCCGCGCGCGAGGAAAAGCAGATCCTTCGCTTCTCTCAGGATGGCACGTCATTACTAAGCGAAGAATCTGCATTTGGTTGCGGCTTTGCCGCGCTGTGTCTCAGCGGCGCTCCGGTGAGATTTCGATTTCCTCATAGCTCCCAGGCAACTAGGCAAACAATGCCCGGTCCAAGGCGGAAGGCTTTGCAGCGTCCTCCCGTGTCAGCGCGGCACAGCCCGATGCCGGCGAGCTAACCCTCGTCAAATGATGGTGTTTAGCAAACGCAGAGCCTGGCGCCGATTGGCACAACACATGCCCTACTCAGGGTTGAGCCACGGGACTGAGGCCGAGAGGAGCCACCCAGCGGGAGCATCCTGAAGGTGCCAGGCTCCTGCTCCATTCTTTACTAGTCGGCAGTTCCGGGAGGAGCTAACCATGTCAGTTTTCGGTATAGCCAGCAATTACGTGTTCAATCACGCCAGCCAGAGCCTCCAGAGCGGCGGCAAGCAGGCTCAGCAGGAATTCCAGCAACTCGGGCAAGATCTCCAATCGGGCGATTTGTCTGCCGCACAATCAGACCTTGCCACCTTGGAGCAACTTGTGCCGCAGTCTGGCTCACCTGCCTTGGCGCAAACCAACAGCACCATTGCCAATGCTTTCAACCAGCTTTCGCAAGATCTCCAGGCTGGAAACCTTTCGGCCGCTCAGAAGGACTACGCGGCGCTTCAGGTCAACCTCCAGAATCCGGCAGTGCAATCTCTAGGCCAGGGTCGTCGTGCCGCGTTTGCGAGCCAAACACCGCAAACCACGCGTATCGGCTACCTCACCCCCCAACAGACAATCGGTGTCATCCAGCAGGAGTGGCAGCAGCTCCATTCGACTCCTCCCGGAAGCACCGGGATCGGCAACCTCACTCCTCAGCAGACATACACCCTCATCCAGCAGGAGATGCAGCGGCTTCAGGCGAATATCCAATCGAACGATGGGCAGAATTTAAGCCCGACGGGCTCGAGCAGTATTTCTGTGCGCGGCTAAGTTGTGACGACCGCCCGGAACACCGCTCGCCCGCTCATCCTGCGGTCGTAGGCCGCGTCCACGCGTTCCAAAGGGAACGCTTCGTTCATGGACCGTACCGCGGCCAGGGCGCTGAAGCGCATCGTATCCTGGCACGCCACCGAACTGGCTGATTTCCTGACCCGCTCAAATCCCCAGGGTCAGCGATCACCGCCGTCCAAAGCCTGCCGAAATATCGGCACGAGCCGATATTTCGGCTGAAGTCGCCTCGTCATACCGGCTAAGAATACCTTGGAGCTTCAGTAAGTCTCCAGATTATAAGCAGTTAACCATTGCCAAGCCGGCCTGTGGTTTGGCCCCTGGACTGCCCTGTGCATTTGGAGCGAGGTGAATCGTAAATCATGCTCCGAGTGACAACTAACGCCGAAGAAGGACAAGGCAAGGTTACGTTAAAGCTCGAAGGCAAGCTCGCGGGCCCCTGGGTCGAGGAGTTCGAGCGTTGCTGGAGCTCGACTTTCGAGAAGTGGAAGCAGGTTGTCGTGGAGCTTGCCGGCGTGACGTTCATTGATTCTAAAGGAAAATGTCTTTTAGCCAAGATCCATGGCCAAGGGGGAAAGCTGGTCGGAACTGGCCTTATGACCAAGTCCATCATCGAAGAAATCTCAAACTGCGACGAGGAGCATAAGCGGACCACGGAAGGAGCGCAGGGGGCCAAACAAAACCTGGTCAAGGTGCTCATCGTGTTGTTCGTTCCCATGTTCATTCCCCTGGGGCGCGCGCGAGCGCAAGACGCCAAGGCGCTGAAACTGACGCTCCAGGAGGCAGTGCAGCTTGCCTTGAAGCAGAACCCGCAGGTCCTGATCGCCAACCTGAGTCTGGCTCAGAGCGTGCAGGATCAGAACATGGCGCGCGCCGGACTGTTGCCGCAGGCGGATTTTCAGACGGTGGACAGAGCCATGCGTTATAACATCTATGCTCTGTTTGGCAGCAAGTTCCCCGGCGTCTCCCAGCACGGCGGGCCGTTTCAGTTTTTTCAGGCGGGTCCGAACTTTGGGATGCCGATATTCGATCTGACCCTGTGGCGCCGATTGCAGTCTGCTCGCCAAGGCATCCGGGCAAGTGCGGCCCAGGAAACAACTGTTCGAGAGCAGATGGCGCTATTGGTGGTGTCGCAGTATTTGGGGGGCATGCGGGCAGGTGCAGCGGTGGTGGCGGCGAAATCACGCGTCGATTTAGCTCAGGCCCTTTACGATCAAGCTTTCGACTTGCAGAAGAACGGGGTGGGCACCGGCCTGGACACCTTGCGCGCCAACGTCGAGCTACAGAACGAAAAACAGCGCCTCATCGAAGCGCAAACGCAGGAAGAGATCGCACTCTATGGGCTCGTCCGGCTTCTCAATCTTGACCCGCACCAGAAAGTGGAGTTGGCGGATCAACCCAGGTTCTTCCAGACTCCGGAGTTTGTGGCGAGCGAGAGCATCCAACAGGCCCTCGCGACTCGCCCGGAGATGAAAACGCTCGAGGCGAGAGAGAGGGTGTCGAGGCTTGCCATAAGGGCCGCCAGCGAGTCACGCCTCCCAAGTATCAACTTCGGGGGAGACTGGGCCTACCAGGGTCTCTCCTTGGCGAGCTCAATTCCTTCTTATACGTTCCAGATCTCTTTTGACGTGCCGATCATCACCAGCGGCAGGATCCACGCCCAGATTGCGCGGTCTAACCTGGAACTGAAGAAGGTTGTGCAGGAAAGATCGGATCTTCGCGACCAGATCGCCCTGGAAGTGAAGACCGGCGTCGCACAGCTCGAGTCCGCGCGGCACGAAGTCGAGGTTGCCAATCTGGGAGTCCAACTGGCCCAGGAAGAAGTGACTCAAGCGCGTGACCGTTTCCAGGCGGGAGTGGCCAACAACATTGAAGTGATTACCGCGCAGGACGCCTTGGCGCGCGCCAACGATAATCAAATTGTGGCCCTGTACGGTTACAATCAATCGCGCGCCGACTTGGCACATGCCATCGGCCAAACCGAAGGCCTTTACGCAAAGTGAGGTGGAAGTATCATGGATTCGAACGTCGCAGAACTGGAAAAAGCTGTGAACCAGGAGCCGTCTGCCTCACCGCAGCGGGAGCCGGAGCGCCAGGGCACAACCAGCCGCTGGGCCGATCCAAAGTTTCGCCGGCTCTTTCTGGGAGCCATCGTAGTTCTGGCCGTCGTAACCGTCACCCTGATCCTCTACTACCACAACCGGATAAGCACCGACGATGCCCAGGTGGACGGTCACATTATTCCCATCGCTGCCAAGATTTACGGTGACGTTTCCGAGGTGGCGGTGCTTGACAACCAAACGGTCAAGTCGGGGCAAGTTCTGGTGCGCATCGATCCTCGCGATTCCCAGGCTAAGGTGGATCAGGCCAAGGCGGCCCTGGCGCTCGCCGAGAGCCAAGCGCAAGCAGCCCAGGTGGGAGTACCGATGACTCAGGAAACCACTCAAAGCTACACCTCTTCCGCCGACGCGCAGCTCGCCAACTCGCAGGCGGAATATGATCGATCCAAGTCAACCTACGAAAAAGACTCCACCGCGGAACTTGCCTTCGCCCGCGCTAACGTGGACGCGCGGCAGGCCGATAACGACCGTGCCCAGGCGGACCTGGCGCGCATGAAGCCGCTCGTGGAAAAGGCGGAGATTTCGCAACAGCAGTTCGATGCTTACCGGGCGGGCGCGCGCGTGGCGGAAAGCACTCTGGCGGCGGCCAAGGACCAACTAACGTCCGCAGAACAAGGGGCCGAAATCTCCAAGAACGCCATGCTGGCGGCCAAGGCCAAAGTGGATATGGCACGCGCCGGTGTAGAGCAGGCTAAAGCTAACCACAAACAGGTTCCCATTAGGCAGGCTGATGCGGCAGCCGCGGTCGCCGCCGTGGCGCAGGCCAAAGCCAACCTCGAAGCTGCCGAACTGCAATTGAGCTACACCACGGTGGCGGCCCCCGTGGATAGCGTCGTGACCAAGAAGTCGGTGGAGGTCGGACAGATCGTTCAGCCCGGACAAAGCCTCCTGGTGTTGATTCCTCTTCACGATATCTGGGTGACGGCCAACTTCAAAGAGACTCAGTTGGCCAATGTCCGTCCCGGGCAGAAGGCCGAGATTCACGTGGATATGTACGGGGAGACTTTCCTCGGGCACGTCGATTCGATTGCAGGAGCCACGGGCGCCCGGCTCAGCCTCTTGCCCCCGGAAAACGCCACGGGCAATTTCGTCAAAGTCGTGGAAAGAATTCCAGTGAAGATACTCGTCGACCCCATTCCGCCGGATAAAGCCATCCTGCGCCCCGGCATGAATGTGGACGCGACGATCATGACGAAGTGAGTCGACAGTCAACAGTCAACAGTTGACAGTCAAAACCCAAAGAGCACGGTGCCGTCGGACTGTTGACTGCCGACAGTCGATCGATGCAGCGGGGTACTGTCGGCTGTTGAGTGTTGACTGTCGACTGACGTAAGAGGTGAGCCATGTTCCGCATAGTCACAGTGGCAAGAGAATACGGAAGCGGGGGCGCCGGGATCGCCCAACTCCTCGCGGACCACCTGGATTGGAAGCTGTTGGACCGGTGCCTGGTGGAGAAGATCGCGCAGCTCGCGCGCGTCGATCCCAAGCTGGCTGAACAATACGATGAACGCCCCGATCCCTGGATGAACCGCATCGTCCGGGCGCTTTGGCAAGGTGGACTCATACGCGGCACCATGGCCGGTCCGATGCCCGAACTGTTCGATGCCGATACGATGGCTTCGCTCTCCCGGCAAGTGATCGAGGAAGCGGCGGCCATCGGACATTGCGTCATCGTCGGGCGCGCCAGCCAATGCATCCTCCAGCCGCGAAGTGACGCATTTCATGTGTTCATTTACGCGCCCCGCGCCGAGCGCCTGCGCCGGATTCGAAGCCGTCACGCCAGCCGGGCGGAAGCTGAACTTGCTTTGGAGGCGCGCGACCAGGAGCGCGCGGCGCTCATCCGACGGTTCTATAACCAGGACTGGGCCAACCGTCACCTGTACGACCTGATGATCTCCTCCAAACTGGGGGATGAAAACGTGCTGGCCACTGTCCTATGTGCCATGGGGCTTGGGCACTGAGTATAGAAACTGCAAGTGGCCACCGCCACGAGTCTTGGTTTCGCAAAATGCGTTGACACGCAGCGCCGACCTTTAGGCCGGGTCCGCGCTGCTGAATTTGCGATCCGTTCCCGCCGCCGGATCATCCAAAGAAACTACAGTGATTCTCCGGCCCCGGGCACGGGCATTCAGAATGACAGAAAGAGGAAGAACCACTTGAAGGCATGAGAAGTTTATTCGCTCGCGCTCGCCAGAACGGAGAGACAAATCCGTGGGTGATTGCCCTGACGGTGATGCTGGCCACCTTCATGGAGGTGCTGGACACCAGTGTCGCCAACGTGGCCTTGCCGCACATCGCCGGCAACCTCTCGGCGGGCGTCGACGAAAGCACTTGGGTCCTGACCTCCTACCTGGTCTCGAACGCCATCGTTCTGCCGCTGACCGGCTGGCTCTCCTCCCTGTTCGGGCGCAAGCGCTTTTACATGACCTGCGTGGCCGTGTTCACCGTCAGCTCGTTCCTGTGCGGGCTGGCCCCCACGCTGCCGCTTCTGGTCTTCTTCCGCATCCTGCAAGGCGCCGGCGGAGGAGCTCTTCAACCCATCTCACAAGCCATCCTGGTGGAGAGTTTTCCCAAGCACAAGCAAGGAATGGCGATGTCCATCTACGGCATGGGCGTGGTCGTGGCGCCCATCCTTGGCCCCACGCTGGGTGGCTGGATCACCGACGATTACAGTTGGCGCTGGATCTTCTTCATCAACATCCCGGTCGGCGTGCTCTCCCTGATTTTCACCTATCTGTTGATCTTCGATCCTCCCTATCTGGTCAGGAAGAACTGGCGCGAAGCCAAGATTGATTACATCGGGCTGGGTCTGCTCGGCGTGGGTCTGGGTTTCTTGCAGGTGGTTTTGGACAAAGGCGAGCGGGAAGACTGGTTCGGCTCGAATCTCATCATCGCATGCTCGGCGGTAGCGCTGGTCGGCCTGGTGGGTGCGGTCTTGTGGGAGTTATACAGCGACGATCCCATCGTGGATTTGCGCATGCTCAAAGACCGTAACTTCGCCGTCGCCACCTTCACCATGTTCATGCTGGGGTTCGTGCTCTACGGAAGCACCGTGCTGCTCCCGCTGCTCTTGCAAACCTTACTAGGCTACACCGCTTTGCTGAGCGGGCTGGTGCTTTCTCCCGGCAGCTTGCTGGTCCTCATCGCGCTTCCCATCGTGGGCCGCCTGACCCAGGTGGTGGAGGCTCGATGGCTGGTGGCCATCGGGCTGGCGATCACCGGTTTCTCGCTCCTCCACATGGCCCACTTCAACCTCCAGATCAGTTTCACCACCGCGGTCAGCGCCTGGGCCTACTCCCGGCTGGGCATGGCGTTTCTGTTTACACCCATCAACGTCATGGCGTTTTACTTCATTCCTAAAGAAAAGATGAACAACGCCACGGGCCTCATCAATCTGGCGCGGAATATCGGCGGCAGTGTGGGGATTGCCAACGTCGCCACCCTCCTTGCCCGCCGGGCGCAGGTGCACCAGTCCGTTTTGGTCAGCCACCTGACTCCCCTCGACCCCGCTTACTCGGCCTCTCTTTCGGGCGCCAGCCATTTCCTGATGTCGCAGGGGTCAAATCCCGTGCAGGCGCTCAACCAGGCCCATGGCTTGATTTACGGCAACCTGGTCCGCCAAGCCACCATGCTCGCTTATACCGACACGTTCTGGCTGCTCGGCCTTACCTTCCTCGCCATGATCCCGTTTATGTTTCTCATGAAGAAAATTCAGCTCCGCGCCGCACCCACCGCCCCGGTGCACTGAGGCAGTGGGCAGATGGGCAGGTAGGCAGTAGGCAGTAAGCAGTAGGCAGTAGAATCCGCCTCAAAAAAGACTGCCCTCTCCCTTGGGGAGAGGGTGTCCGACGACGGCGTTTTCATCAGCCGTCGCCGGACGGGTGAGGGGGGGCGTTTCTTGGCGCCTCCCTCGATCGCTCCTGCTGCTTATTCGCGCACAAGAAATGTAACATCGATCAAGGTTTCGCTCGGGACAGGGGTTCCTCCGCACGTGGCAGGATCATAAACCCAATGCCGGACAGCATCCATCGCAGCCGTACTCAATTCGGCGTCAGGCGAATGGAGTAAACTCAACCGATCAACTTGCCCACCGGCCCCAACCACCGCGTACATCCGGACTAGCCCGGTGATGCGGCGAGCTTTGGCATGCTCAGGGTAGTGCGGCGGTACCCGGCTCTTGTACACAGGGGCTTTTGCGCCGAAACAGGACTGCCAACCTTCGTCACCACTTGCTACTTTGAACAAGTTGGGGTCTAACCCGGTCTGCTTAGCCAGCCCGTCAATGGAGACGGTTATCACGGGGTTGGTACCCTCAAGGACTCGGACACTGTGAGGGAACATCTTGCCTTCGAAGTTTACGAAGTCGGAATATTCACGAGCAGAAATCTCGCTCTGCCCGTCGGCCTCACCTCGAGGTAGGTCCTCTCGAAATAAAGCGCCGTTCTCCGCAGAAAAGCATACTTCTTGCTCAGCGTAACCCGCCGGGCGCACTGCAACGCAGTTTACGCGCTCTCCGTTTCGTTTCCGTCCCTTAACCTTCCCGCTTCCATTTTGGGCCTCCTCCCTCATCCGAAAAACAAAGTCGAGAGCTTGGCTCAATTGGAAGACTCGATCCATCTCGACACTTGTGGTCCGGGTCTGCCAATACTTCCCAGCATCTCCTATCCGTAGACGCGCATAGCCCGGAAACGTGATCTCCTCCCGCCAGCGAGCTTCGGATACCCACACGAGAAGGTAGCTGCCGCTGACTCGCCTGCCCTTCGCGTCGGTTATATCCACTCCTGCGTGTAGACGAAAGGGCGTACTGATGGAATAGATGTCGGAGAGATCGGCCGCCCTTTCGAACAACGCAGATGGTCGTTCGTCCGCCTCCAGTCCAGTAGGAATTAGGCTCAACCACGCGAGCGCAACCAAAGACGGCGTCAAACAATGTCTTCGCGCACCCATCGCAATGTCCCCTCAGATCTCCGCAGGCTCGACACGCCGGATTTCGGAAACCTGGTCGAAATCGGAATCCACGCTGACCGCAGTGCGCAGCCCGTTGTTTAACATCGTGCCGACGTGGACGGCATCTCGCACGGACAGACGCGGGTACCGTTGGACAAGCCCGCATGCGCTCAGCATATCATTGCGGGTCACTGCCAGGAGGTCGGGGAAAAGCGAAGTCAAATCATTCGCCAGCTTCAGAGCCTCAGCCCGTCGCCCACGCCGAATAAGCACGTAGAGAATTTCCTGAATCACTTCCGAATTAATCGTGGCATCCAGACTTCCTTCCGCGACGCGACCTAGCACTTTGGCGCAGGCCTCGCGCAAAGGATGAGCGGCCCCCAGCGCGTACAGAAAGACATTTGTATCAAGAAAGACCTGCATGGGCTGCCTCTATCTCTTTCTTCGCTTTCCTCCAATCGATATTCGGCAACTTGAGTGCGAGGATGGAGTCGACAAGGAGTTTTCGGTCCTCTGGCGCCTTTAGATAGGTCGCTCGCACTGCGCAGCGAATCAACTCGGCGACGGACGTCTTCTTTCGCCGCGCCAGAGCGCGGAGTTTTCTAAATTCTCCCGGGTCCATCAAAAGCTGGGTGCGCCGAGTTGCCGCCATATCTCACTCCTAAATGCTTATGCCTATGTGCATGAGTGTAACAGCGATCAAGGAGTTTGGTCAATGTGGCAGGATCCGTTGCTCTGAGCCGACTTCAAACTCCTGCTTACCGTTTGCAACGGAGAATTGCTTCTCGACTCCCGCGAATCGAACGCGTAGTTCAAACGGCCCGTCGGATTGAACGCTGATTTTTTCTTTCTTCACCGCGCCGGGTTGAGGCTCGGCGACGAGCGACACGACATGTCCATTGAAGCGAAAACGCTCACAGCCGCGGCGGCCGCCTGGCTGCAACTGCCAATCCAATCGGTTGTGAAGAGAATCGGCTTTAAGCCCGATGGCGTACTCGAGCAGGTACATGATGGGTGCGATGCCGCTCCAACCCACGAAGTCCCCCCTTGCCGGCTTGCCTGGCTGAACGGCATCGGGTGCATAGTTTTCCCAGATCGTTCCTGTCTTCTCATAAACCCTCGCCACCAGGTCCAAATGCTCCAGGGCGATCTCCCGCGCCAGATCGTCATAGGCGTAATTCTCCAAGCCTCGAATTACCATGGTTTCCGTGGGTGCCCAGACCGAACCGCGCCAATATCCCCCGCCCGGCTCGTATCCCTCCTGGTTGGCGGCCAGCGTCGGCACAGGGTTGGTCCGCCCGAAAGTATTCGGGTTCTTCAGTTCCGCAACCAAGGCGGCCGCTTGCGCGGGTGAAGCGACATTCGCCAGCAAAGTCCAGTAAGCCGCAATCGTCATGACGGGAGCAAGTTTGCCATCCAGCGTGAGGTCGAAATAGAACTTTCGCTGCTCGTCCCACATTCGATCGTTGACGAGCTTTGCAAGCTCGTCCGCTTGCGCCGAGTACTGCCGGGCTTCGTCGCTCTTGCCGAGAATTTGCGCGATGTCGGCAAGCTGCCGTGCAAAGAGCGCCATCTCGGCGGAAATATCAATTCCCGTTCCCCCGCCGTTCAGGTAGGCGTTACGTGGGGAATTATCCATGCTTGCCCAGTCCGTAACGTAGAGTCCGTTTCCTTGTTTAAGGTATGTTTGGAGGGACCCATAGTAGTGGGTCAGCGGCTCCCACACTTCCGGCAACCGGCTGCTGTCGCCGGTAAGCCGATAATGCTCCAGTTCGGCCCACGCCAGGATCGGGTGGTCCAGCGCGTCCAGAGTCAGTTTCGGGTTCACCGAGGGCGGGGTCCTGCCTTCGTAAGTTACCGCCGTCCGGCGATTCGAAACCAAGCCGTCGTGGAGCCCGGGCCATCCCCAGCGGCTGAAGAGCGGCGCGTTCTCGTGGTTTATCCACGCGTCGAAATCAACGCCCGTGGCCCTGACGATTTCCCGGCTGATCTCGCCGTCCTCATGCTGCTTCGCATAGAAATTATCCAGAGTCGAAATTCCCGGCACGAGGGGATAGGCATAGTTGCAAAACATGGTCATGAAGCAACTGTCCCAGAGGAAAATGTTCTGGTTGAAAGCCGCGTCGATGAATTGAGAAACAAAACCGCTCTGCCGAGCCGGCTCATGAAAATGACGGAAACCTAACTCCCAGGCCTTCCAGTAGGTCTTTACCCAGAGAGGGTCATCATCGTAGATCGGCGACGGCAGTTCGCCCTTCACTTCCGCATAGTTGGGCAGCGGCGCCGGCGTATACGCCTTCTTGGCGAAATAGCGGCCTAATATTTCTTTCTGTTGAACTTGCGCACCCTGAAGCAGGCCTACTGCTTGCACACCAAGCATAATTGCGACGATCACGTTGTATCTCATCTACTGTGCCCCCTCAGCTTCCGGTGGCACGGGCATCCTGCCCGTGCGCGGTCACGGCCAACGTGCCTGTGCCACATCAAAGTGCGTCACTACGTAGACGCCAGTCATTCCGGCGTTCGCAGCCTCGATTGCAGGCTAATGACTCAATGGCTCAGTGAATCAATGACTCAATTCCCCCCGAATCGCCTCGACCAGGACAGCGGCGTTGGAGCGCTCCGCGTCGCGGGAACCAAAGACCAATGTGAGCTGGCCCTGGCGGGCTTGCTCCACCAACTCCTCGAGCAGGGCTTTGCGCGGAGCTTTTAAAAGCTCCTGGCGGTACTTCTTCCTGAAGTCCTCCCACTTCTCCGGAATGTGACAGTAGGATTTCCGCAGCGCGGCCGAAGGCGCGATTTCCTTCATCCAAGCGTCGAGCTTCAATTCCGCCTTGGTTACACCCCTGGGCCATAGCCCATCCACAAGAACGCGGTGCCCGTCCTTGGCGGTGGGCGCCTCGTAGGCCCTCTTCATCTCGACTGACATGGTTAGTTCCCCCTTCGCTTCAGATTATCTCACACCCGCTTTATGATGAAGCGCAGGCGTCTCGCCTGCTGTCGCGCGGGCATTCCTTCGCTGTGCCCAGGACAGGCTCTGCCCGCGCCTACGTGCTCTGGTCCGGGCTTCGCTCGACGCTACACAACGCGGGAGCGA
This sequence comes from uncultured Acidobacteriota bacterium, assembly GCA_963722675.1. Lineage (GTDB taxonomy): Bacteria > Acidobacteriota > Terriglobia > UBA7540 > UBA7540 > CAVROP01. The sequence continues at coordinate 11,521 of CAVROP010000043.1, read as the reverse complement.
GACGCTCCCGCGACAGCGGGCGGGACGCCCGCGCCACGGCAAGCGAATTCCCATGCTACAATATTGTTTTCGCAAGGCTTGATTCACTTAAATGTCCTTTTGCATAAGTGCTGTGCGCGCAAGGGCCTGTCCGAGGTTCTGAGGCTTTGAGGTAGTTTGCCTGGCGCGAGAATCGCGATGAAGATCATTCGGCTCATCCTGAAGAACACCGCGCGCAACCCGCGCCGCACGGTGCTCACTGTCCTGAGCATCGGTGTTTCCATCTTTCTGGTCAGCACGCTCCAGGCGGTTCTCCGCAGCCTCGATAACCTGGGCATGTCTAACAGCTCAAACCTGCGGGTGGTGGTGCACCGCGCCACGAGCATGACGGAGACGATGCCCATCGCCTACAAACAGCGCATTGCGGCGCTGCCTGGGGTGAAATACGTCGAGTGCATGGATTGGTTCGGCGGATACTACGCCGACCCGAGCAACTTCTTCGCTAACTTCGCCACCGAAGTTGACGACTTTGAAAAGATCGCCGATGAGCTCACGATCCCTCCCGACCAGCTCGCAGCCTGGAAACGCGAGCGCATGGCCGCCTTGGTGGGGAACAAGCTGATGGAAACCTACCATTGGAAACTCGGCGACCGGGTAACCTTGAAGGGAACGATTTACCCCGTGGATTTGGAGTTCATCATTCGCGCCGTCTATACCGACCCCGAAGATGTAGCCCTCGAACGCTCCATGTATTTTCATTGGGATTACTTCGACGAATCCCTGGGCCGGCCCGGGCGCACCGGATCGTTCTATGTGAAGGCCGCCACGCCCGAGGACGTTCCTCGACTGGCGGAGAAAATTGACGGTCTGTTCAGGAACACGGGTGCTGAGACCAAGACCGAAACGGAGAAGGCCTTCAACCTCGGCTTCGTTTCCATGCTCGGGAATATTAAACTGTTGCTGAACGTCATCTGCCTGGCGGTGGTCTTTACCATCCTGCTGGTAGCGGGCAACACGATGGCGATGTCGATCCGGGAGCGCACCGGTGAGGTGGCGGTGCTGAAAACCCTGGGTTTCCGCCAAAACTCGATTCTTTACCTGATGGTGGGTGAGTCAGCGGCCATCGCCCTGCTGGGCGGCTTGCTCGGCGCACTCGGCGCCAAGACCACATACGGATTCATCCACATCACCTCCACCAAAGGAGTAACCTTCGGCATACTCTATGCGCTGGGCGTCGCGCTGCTCGCGGCTTACGGAACCTGGATGCTCTTCGCGGGCGCTCCTACTTCGCGCGCCTGGATGAAGGCGACGCGCATTGCGGTAACCGTTGTGGGAGGCCTCGCAGGATTGGCCGCCGGCTTTGGGTTTTACATGGCCACGGGATACGTCATGAATCAAAGCGGCTTCCTTGCGGATTTCGGCGTAAACTACGCAACCGTGGCCCTGGGTCTGGGAATCTCAGCCGCCGTCGGCCTGGTCAGCGCCTTGCTCCCCTCGCTGCGCGCCTCGAGAATGAGCATCGCGGAGGCGCTGCGGTACGTGGGCTGAGAAAGGGAAAAGGGTGAACGATAAAGAGTAAAGGTTAGAAGTTGACCGAACAAGGTGTGACAAGCTGGAGAGTAAAAAGGTGCGAGGTACTACGACATCAGTTGGACTTTGGACATTAGACATTAGCCTTTAGACTTTAATCTTTCGACTTTCGACTTTTGACTCTCGATTTTTGACTGTTAACTGCCGACTCTGAACTGTCAACCTGTGTTACGACTCGGACTTAGAAACTTGCTGCGCAACAAGCGTCGGACCATACTCACCGCCTCCAGTGTGGCCATTTCGCTTTTCCTCCTCTCCTCTCTGGCCATGGTCTACACCGCGCTGGGCAAGCCCTTCGAGGGCGAGGAAAGAAGCCCGCGCATGATGGTGCGCCGCTTGACCGGCCTGACTTTCATGATGCCGGCCAGTTTCCGGCAGAGAATCCGAGCTGTGCCGGGCGTGGTAGCCGTTACCCCGATGAACTGGTTTGGGGCTTACTGGAAGGACCCCGTCAACTCGTTCAGCAATTTCGCCGTCGATGCGGACACGGTGTTCGACGTCCTCGACATGTCCCGCATCGCTCCGGACCAACTCGAGGCCTTCAAAAGCGAGCGTGTGGCTGCCGTGGCCGGCCGCCAGTTGATCGAGAAGTTCCACTGGAAGATCGGCGACCGAATCACTTTGATGGGAAGCATGTACGGAATCTCCCCTGAACTTGTCTTGCGCGGAACCTTCTCGGGTGGCCCCGACGATCAGTTCTATTTTCATTATGACTACCTGAACGAGGCCATGCACGAATTCAACCAGGTGAATCTTTACTGGATTCGCGTCGAACGCCCCGAAATCGCTGCGCGCGTCGGCCAGGCCATTGACCAGACCTTTCGGGATACCGATTCTGAAACCAAGACCGAGGCGGAAGGCACCTTCCTTCTCTCTTTCATCTCGATGCTGGGCAATGTTCGCGGCATCATCCTCATGGTCGGCGTGGCGGTAACCTTTGCTGTGCTGCTCATTGTGGCCAACTCCGTGGCCATGTCCATTCGTGAACGGGTGACCGAAGCGGCCTTGATGCGCAGCCTGGGATTCACCTCGCGCCATGTGCTGGCTCTTTTCGTAGGCGAGTCGTTGGCTGTGACCGTGGGCGGCGCGGCGCTGGGCGTGGGTGGAGCCACACTGCTCTACGACGCCATGGCCCTGCGGCAGGTCGGCTCCATGGTCTTTGCGGACATGCGCATGCGGCCGGAGACTATTCTCCTGTGCATGGCCCTGTCCGTCGCCCTGGCCATTTTGTCCGCTGGCTGGCCGGCCTACCGCGCGGCGAAAGGCAATATCTCTGAAGCCCTACGGTCAGTGGGGTGATAGCCGTGGACCAAGCACTGAGGCACAGAGAAAGACCTGTTCTGATCAGTTCTCCGTGCCTCAGTCCCTCTGTGGTGAAAAGCTTTTGCCCAAGCCTCCGAGGCCGCGGGCATTTTGTCAACCCATTTTTCACTTGACACTCCCACCGATCTTTGGTAGCCTATTATGTTTGTCTGAAGGAGGTTCGCGAAGGTGGCCGGACCGGAAAGGAAGAAGAAAACCGACGAAAGTCCCCTCGAGGGCCGGGGCGGGAATCGCCCGTCAGAAAGAGATGTTAAAAATCGTGGGAACGAACTCAATAAGGCATTGAAAACAAAAGAGATGACTTTTTAACATGTGCAAAACGAACTGGTTTTTGAGCACAAACAAGCACGAATTTGACCCCAAAAGGGGCACAAGAACGCATATATTACCGAAACGAACCGAACTTTACGAGGCCGTGCGGGCCGCCTGGAGGGGCTAGAAGAAATTCCTTGACAAATTAAAACACTCGTTTTATACATATGTTTGGAACGAACGTTTGAATCCCATGAGCCCCAAGAACACCGATCGCGAAACTCGCCAGCGCCTGCTCCAGGCCGCGATCATGCTGTTCGCCGATCGCGGCTTCAAAAACACCAGCGTGCGCGACATCTGCGAACTGGCAGGTGCAAATGTGTCGTCCATCAACTACCACTTCCGCGACAAATTGGGCCTCTACGAACAAGTCATTGCCATGGTCGCAGACGCCATGGACCGCAGCAAACAGGAAGCTTTGGACGCCGCCGCAGGCGGGACTCCGGAGAAGCGCCTGCGCGACTACATCCGCCATATGGTTAGGCGCGTCATGGGCGAGGAAAAGAACTGGCTCGTGGACTTGATCGGCCGCGAGATGGCGCAGCCCAGTCCGGCATTCGGACTAATTGTCGAAAAGGGGATTCTTCCTAGTGGCCGGCGCTTGGCACAACTGGTCAGCGAGGTCTCCGGCCTGCCGGCCGACGACCCTCGCACGCAATTCTGCGCGGGGATGGTACACGCCCAATGCTTTTTCTTCAGCGGCGCAAAGCCCGTACTGAAATACATGGACCCAAAACTGGAAATCACTGCGGAGTATGTCGACGAGATTGCCCGGCAAATCGCCGAGTTCTCGCTGGCCGGCATTCACGCCCTCGCGCCACAGAAGAGCGAGGTGAAGCAATGAGTCAGGAGCGGGAATCTAGCGCGGGTTGCCCACATAAATCGTTGCTTCTCGGCACTTCACGAGTGGAGTCGTCATGAAGTTGCTTCCTTTAATCTGGAAGAATGCACGACGCAATACTCGCCGCACGCTGCTGACGATTTCGAGCCTTGCGGTCTCGATTTTTCTTGTCGCGACGCTCCAGGCGGTATTGGCAAGCCTGCACCGCGCGGGCGCCCAGAGCGGAGGTTCTCACTTGCGCCTCGTCGTGCATCGCGCTACCGGAATTACGCAGCCTCTGCCCATCTCTTATCGCGCCAAGATTGCCTCTCTGCCCGGCGTCACAGCCGTAGTGGGCACTCAGTGGTTCGGCGGGCAATACATCGATGCGCGCAATTTCTTCGCCAATTTCGCGGTGAATACTGACCAATTCGAGAAGGTGTACGACGACTACCAGGTTCCTGCCGCTCAACTCGAGGACTGGAAGCGCGAGCGAACCGCGGCCCTCGTCGGTCAAAAACTGATGGCAACCTACCACTGGAAGCTGGGCGACCGCGTCACGCTTCTCAACAGCGTTTTCGGGATCAACCTGGACTTCGTCATCCGCGCTGTCTATACCGACGTGAAAGACCCGTCGTACGAGCAGGCGCTCTACTTCAACTACGACTACCTGGACGAAGCGATGGGGGGGCTGAATCAAATCGGCAATTATGTGGTGAAGGTGGATAACCGGGCAAACGCGCAGCGCGTCCAGGACGCGATTGATGAGATGTTCCGCAACTCGGCCTTCGAGACCAAGACAGACACGGAGCAGGCCTACGCGCTGGGTTTCGTCTCCATGCTGGGCAACATCAACCTGTTGTTCGCCGCGATTTCCGCTGCCGTGATCTTCGCCCTCCTCTTCATGGTGGGAAACGCCACGGCTATGTCCGTGCGCGAACGCACCGCCGAGGTGGCGGTAATGAAAACACTCGGTTTCGGCCGCAGTGCCATTCTAAAGCTCATCGCCGGCGAGGCTGTGATGATTGCCCTGCTGGGCGGGCTGGTGGGAGTGCTGGGCGCCAAACTGACCTACGCGTTCATCCTGGCCACATTTGACCGGGCCCGCGCGTTCGGCCTGGGGCTTGGGGCCGTCGGCGGGCTGATATCAGGATTTGCCGTGTGGTCTCTATTTGCCGGAACCGCCGCGCGCACGATCCTCAGGGTCACGCGCTACGCCGCGTCCTTGCTGAGTGGTCTGGCGGGTTGCGGAATCGTCTTGATTTTTTACAACGCGGTGGGAATGATGGCCGACAACTCCGGCGGGTTGCTGGCCGATTTTGGCGTGCCGTTTGAAACCGTCGCCGCCTGCCTGGTCATTGCGGCAGGCGTCGGCGTGCTCAGCGCGGCCATTCCCGCGCTGCGAGCCTCGCGCCTCTCGATCGCCGAGGCGCTTCGCGCCACTGGATGAGAGAGGAGTCCTGATTCGCGGGTGGCGATGAAGGCGTGGCTCCCCTCCTTCGAAGGAGGAGGGGGTAGGGGGTGGTGGCTGGATGCGCGACGACCACCCCTGGCCCCTCCTTAGCAAGGAGGGGAATCAATTTGGCGCCACTATGAAGGAACAGTAATCCATGGCCATACCTTTGAAGTACAACTTCCGCAATCTTCTGGTTCGGCGGACCACCACGCTCATGACGGCTTTCAGCATCACGCTCACGGTCGCGGTGTTTGTCGTGCTCATGGCGCTCGCCCAAGGGCTTCAAATATCCCTGGCCGCCACCGGGCAGCCCTTGAATGTGCTCATCATGCGTGAGGGCGCGCAATCCGAAGCCACCAGTTCCGTCACTCGCGACTCGCTCCAGGTGATCAAGTACCTTCATGGGATCGCCAAAACGGAGAAGGGCGAGCCCTGGGTTTCCCCGGAACTCATTGTCCTCATCAACCTCCCACGCCGCGGCGAAACGCAGGGCTCCAACGTGACGATTCGCGGCTTGGGTCCGGACGGCCCCGTGCTTCGCCCGGAGTTCAAGATCGTCGAGGGCCGCTTCTTCAAGTCCGGCCTCAGGGAAGTCATCGCGAGCCGGAAAATCGCCGGCCGGTTTCAGAACTGCGGCTTAGGTGACAAAGTGAAATTCGCCAAGGGCTATTGGACCGTGGTCGGCATCTTCGAGGCGGGCGACACCGCTTACGACTCGGAAATCTGGGCGGATGTGAACGACCTGGCCACGGACTTCGACCGTGAGGCGTATTCCAGCGTGATGGTGCGCGCCCCCGACGCGGGCAGCATCACCGGGTTGCGCGACCAGATCTCGAACGACCGCCGGCTGCACTTGAAGCCTCAGACCGAGCGCGAGTACTACGAAAGCCAGACCCGTTTTGCAGCTCCCATCAAAGCCCTCGGGATGTTCATTGCAGTTTTGATGGCCGTGGGCGCGTCCTTCGCCGCCATGAACACCATGTACGCGGCCGTGGCCCGCCGCACGAAAGAAATCGGGACGCTGCGCGTGCTGGGGTACTCGCGGGGGAGCATTCTCCTCTCGTTCGTCTTCGAGTCGATTCTCATCGCGGTGCTCGGCGGCGCTTTGGGCTGCCTGCTGGCGCTGCCGGTCAACGGCTTGACTACGGGAACCACCAACTTTGCTACCTTCAGCGAAGTGGCGTTCAATTTCCGCGTCACCCCGGGTTTGCTGCTGAGCGGTATGATTTTCGCGGCCTTTATGGGATTCCTGGGCGGCCTATTCCCCGCCTGGCGGGCCGCGCACGAAAACATTGTGACCGCCTTGCGGTCTGTGTAGAGATGGGGACTAGGGGCTCGGGAAAAAGAAGGCAGTAGGCAGTAGGCAGTGACCCAAGATAGGAGCAAGAGAAAACCATGTCTCCTGTTGACCCAGGATCGAAGGACTTGCGCGTCCTGCAAATCGACCGGTCGCAGAAGGACGCGCTGGACCAGAAAGACAAAGGAGGCCGCGGTCCGTTCCTGTACATCGTGCTGGGGGTGGTGTTGCTGGCGGGCGCTCTCCTGGCGGCTCGCGCACTTGCTGGGCAACGCGGCCGAGGTTGAGGTGGGGCGGCCGGCGCTCGAACCGGGCGGCCAGACGGGCAGTGTGGTTTTAACCGCCGGGGGATATATTGTGGCCCATCATCCTATCGACGTCAGCTCGAAGGTGGTGGGAAAAGTAGCCTGGGTGGGCGTCGAGAAGGGCGACCGGGTTCACGAGGACCAGGTGATCGTCCGCCTCGAAGACACGGAGTTCGCCGCTCAACTCGATCAGTCCAAGGCCAACGTGGCGGTCTTGAAAGCCCGCCTGCGCGAACTCGAAACCGGCTCGCGCCCGCAGGAGATCGACGCCGCCAAGGCCGCGATGGACCAGGCCCAGGCCAACTTCCAGAACGCCGACATCACCCTCGAGCGAAACAAAGAGATGGTCCGGCAGGAGATCGCCTCGCAGTCTCAGCTCGATGCCGCGCAAATGCAATACGATGTGACCCGCAACCAACTCGAAAGCGCCCGCAAGAACTACGAACTGGTGAAGATCGGGCCTCGCATCGAAGAAATCGAATACGCTCGGGCCCAGGTTGCACAGGCTGAGGCCGCCGTCAAGTACTCCCAAACCATGCTCGACTCGACTCTGATCCGCGCTCCCGTCACCGGAACGGTGCTCGAGCGGCTGGTTGAAAAGGGCGAAATGGTTTCCACCATGAACTTTGGCGGCACCGGCGGCGTCAAGGCCTCCGTCGCCTCCATTGCCGACCTGAACGACCTCCAGGCCCAACTCGACATCAATCAGAACGACTTCTCCCGGATCTCAGCGGCGCAGCAATGCAGCGTCACGGCGGACGCTTATCCCGACCGCGTTTACCAGGGCGTGGTGGCGGAAATTGCGCCCGAGGCCAACCGGCAGAAAGCCACCATCGAAGTGCGGGTGAAAATCCTGCACCCGGACGCTTACTTGCGCCCCGAAATGAACGCTCACGTATCGTTCCTGGCGCCGGAGGAAAACCAGAAGCAATCCCCGCGCGAGATCATCACCATCCCCCGCGCCGCCACGGCCCAAAGAGACGGCAAGACGGTTGTGTTCGTCGTCGAGGGTTCGCACGCCCGGCTCCGCGAGGTCCGGGTGGGACGGGACCTCGGCGACCGCATCGAGATTGTCGATGGCCTTTCACCCAACGACCGCATCGTCGTGCGGGGAGTCGATACTTTGACTCCAGGCCAGCGCCTGAGGGAGAAGGCAGTAGGCAGTAGGCAGTAGGCAGTAGGCAGTAGGCAGTAGGCAGTAGGCAGTAGGCAGTAGGCGGGTGGCATCGGGGTTGGGAGTGGGTACGAGGCACGATGGCGCGAATCCCTCTGCCCCTTGGGGTGAGGGGGTTGAGACCGGTTCACACGTTTACAGGACTGATTACTGATGACTGATTACTGATAACTTAAAGGTACCCTCAATGGATAATACCGTAATTGAAACTACAGGCCTCTCCAAGATCTTCCGGCGCGACTCTTTCCAGGTCACGGCGCTCGAGGATGTGAACTTGACCGTCTCGCAGGGCGAGTTTCTCTGCCTCATGGGCCCTTCCGGTTCCGGAAAGACTACCCTCCTGAATATTATCGCCGGAATCGATCGCCCCACTCAGGGGCAGTTGCGCGTTCTGGGCGAAGACGTGGCCAGCATGAGCGAGGACCGCCTGGCCGCATGGCGAAACGTGCACGTGGGCTTTGTGTTCCAGACTTTTAACTTGATCCCGGTCCTCACCGCCTTCGAAAATGTCGAGTTGCCCCTTCTGCTCACCAAGCTGTCTTCGCAAGCACGAAGGGAACATGTGATCGCGGCGTTGAAGCTCGTCGGATTGGAGGAGCGCATCCAGCACTTCCCGCGACAACTCTCCGGCGGCCAGGAACAGCGCGTGGCTATCGCGCGCGCCATTGTTACCGATCCCACTCTGCTCATGGCCGATGAGCCCACGGGCGACCTGGACGCTCACTCCGCCGAGGAGATTCTCGATATCCTCTCGCGATTGAATCGGGATTTTTCCAAAACCATCGTCATGGTGACGCACGATCCGCGCGCCGCGCGCCACGCCACCGTGACGCGTCACCTCGAGAAGGGACAACTTCTCCCTCTGGGTGAATGACGATAGAATTCTGATCGGAGCCCTCTCCCTAGGGGCTGATCATTACCCATATCTTCGGCTGGACACCGGGGGTGAGTGCGCAGTATGAGCGAGGAGTTTCCACATTGCGGTGAGTGGCTCGAGATATTGCAATCCGAGCCAGAGCGTTTGGGTGCCGGGTTCGCCGTCGCTCTTGCGTCCCAGGAAGCCGCCCAGCGTCGCCACCATGCGCATCGCTTCCCGCAAGTTTGGAGGTTGCTCGGGTGGCCTCGGATCCTGGTTGATGTAGGCGGCCAGCGCTTTCCATTCGGCTTCCTCGAAGTAGGCGGAGCAAGGAACATCAGGGACTTCCCGGCCCAGCTTGGTCAGATGAAAAATGCGCCACGCCACCACCAGATCAATTGCCAAGCAGGCTTCAATGCGCTCGGCCGTGCCGAGTTGCCGCTGCTCGATGCGGCAGCCACTTTTCAGCGTGCGATGATAAACTTCAATCCCCCAGCGCAAGGTGTACCAACGCAGCTTTTCGCAAGCGGCTGCAAAACTGTCCACCGGGCAGGTGGTCAGCAGCATCCAGAGCAACGGTTCTTTGATTCCCCGGGGCGCTTCCACTTCCTCTGCCAGCACCGCCCAAAGCGTCAGCTCGCCCAGCTTTTCTTTGCCATGGGGCGGTCGCAAGGTAACCTGCGCAAAGCGCACTTCGAGCCGCGCCACCCGTGCCGCTTGGGCACCCCGCCGCGGTATCCGGACTTCCTGAATGCCCGCCAGCGCGTGCTGCGCCATCCCCGGCCACAAATGTTCTTGGCCGTCCTCGCCCAGCCGGTCGCGTTCGGCTCGCACCAACAGCCAGGGACCGTTCTCCTCTGCGAGAGCCCCATGGAACAGTTCGTAAATATCGGCTTCCCGATCCCCCACACTGACCAGCCGCGTGCAGCGCGTGCGCCGCTGCACCTCCGCCACCTGCCGCAGACTCTTCAGCCATTTATTGCTTTCTTTCTCTTCAATCGGCAGAGTCTTGCGTCGAGACCGTTTGCCAAACTGCGCCCGGTCCCGCGCCCAGCACTGCACATCCAGCAACCCCAAGGGTGTGCCCGCCGCATTGAAAGCCAGCGTCGAGTGCAGCACCAATCCCACCGTACCTTCCTTATTCGAGCCAATGGGGCCCAGGTCGTCGGTCGCCGGATGGGCGCTGTAGTTCAGGAACGTCGTGTCCTGCACGGCAAACACCAACCGCTCAGCCGCCACGCGCTGCCGGGTCGCTTCATAATGGGGTTGCAACAAAGCGTCCATGCCGGTGTCCGGATGCTCAAAGAAACGATAGGCGGCTTTGGTTCGGGCGCGAGTCTGACAGGCCTGCGGCAGGTTGGCCTGAGGCCGCGCGTAAAAATCGCGCGCCAGGACCAACAACCGTTCGCGCCGCCGCTCATCTCCCAATCGCGCTCCGCCGAACTCTTCCTCCGCCCAGTCGGCCGGAGGAGGGGGCGGAGCGGGTGGGTGTCCGCCCAAGCGCTGGCGGGCCTGCGAGTGCAAAGCATACAGGAAAATCCGCTTCACCGCTCGGCCGCCGGTGTGCTCGCGGTCCTGACGCCCTCGCCCCGTCGTCTGGCCCACCTCCAGCCAGTTGGCCGCCCGATAGCAGGTGCCCCTAAAACGCTCCGCGTCCACAAAGGTTTCCACCAGCAGAGGCCTATAGCCGTAGCGCTCTTGCCAGTCCTTGGCGACTTGCTGCAGTGCCAAGCCGAGCACCTGCGAAGCCAAGTTGGGCACGCGCCAGTGGGGCAGAATCAGAAAACGGCTGTTGGCAATCACCTCCTGCAGATGTTCACGGCGCACTGGGTCACTCCAGCCGATCCACTCATCCCGCGCCGCCAGTTGCCAGGCTGCGGCACTGAAGGCCAGCCCACCCAACCAATCGCCCTGGCCGCTGCGCACGCCATAGCGCATCTGCGCCCCACAGAGAGGTCCGGCTCCCAAGTAATGATAGCGCTCCATCATCTGGTTCCAGAGCCGCGAGGCCGAACAATCCGCCTGCTCAATGCGCAGCAAGCGCACCGGCTGCAAGGCCTGGAGCGAGGCTTCGGTGGGCAAGACCTGCTGCGGCGCGGGCTGGGCCGCAACTCGCCGGGGTGGAGAAACCACGGCCGGGGCAACCGCGGGCAGATCAAGGGCCCCACGACGCTGCAGCTTCCCCAGCGCCACGCGGCAACTGACCTGCTTGAGTTCACCCGAGGCAGTGCGCCAGTTCAACCATTCGCAAACCCGCCGCGACAGGGTCCGACGCGAGATGCCAGGTTCGTCGTCAACGGTCTGCTGAATGCGCTGCACAAGCTGCGGACCGAATTCTTGCCCGCAAACCTTCATGCGGGCAGCTTAAGCATGAGGACCCCCGTGTCCAGCAAAAAGTGTGGGACATGA